>CAKPJX010000007.1 GCA_934163035.1 uncultured Bacilli bacterium
CTCTTAAAATTTCCATAATAATCTCCTTTTCTTAAAGACATTATATGATATTTAAAGTTACAACTAAGTTACATTTTTAAAATTTTTTTATTTAAACTTTTTAATGATTTATTGATAGCTAGAAGTTGAATTAAAATATCATTACAGTATTTATCTTCAGCAACCATTTTGGCAATGCTCTTACTTGAACTTCGATAGTTTTTAATCTGGTTTCTAAGTATTTTTTTTCTGCTTCTGTACGATGCGTACTTTTATTACAATGTTTACACTCCATATATATTTTTCCTTTGCAAGTTTATTATATACCCCTAGGGATCTATGTCTATATTTTTTTAGTTAGGATTAGTCTACCCGCTCTCCACTTCCTAAAAAGTTTTATTTATAAATTTTTGATAAGTACTAATTAAAAATGCAAAAGTTTACGATATAGTATGTAATCCTAAAAAAAAGAAGTGCCCTGGCACATAAAAGTTGGCGATTTATTTAAAATCAAAAAAATAAATGGTACAATATAAATGTTGAAAATTAGAAGCTAACAGGAATAAAAAGGAGTTCGACATGAAAGAAACAATTGAAAATCTTAGAAAAGTATATAAATATGGGAAGCAATATAAATCTAGTTTAATTTGGCAAATAGTTGGATGTATTATGGGAATAATAATTCATATTATTTTTCCGTTAGTTTATGCTAGATTTGTAGTAGAATTTACAACATCAGTTTGGGAACAAGCAATCTATATGGCATGTTTAATGTTATTTATTAATATAATAGATCGCTTGCATACCGTCTTAATAAGAAAGAATACTCAAATTTTTAGAAGAGGAACAGTTAGAAATTTGCAAAAAGCACTAGGTCGCCAAGTTTTATCATTAGAACAATCTACAATTGATGCTAATTCTAGCGGGACATTTATTCAAAGAATAATAAGTGATACTGATAAGTTGTCATCAATGTTTACCGTTGGGATGGGAGAACTTACAGGAGTCTTATCGAATATTGGTTCTTTTATCGCTGTATTTATAATTGATTATCATATGTTTATTTATTATTTTGTTTCAGCATTAGTTCTAACTCTACTTAGTGTTCTAAAAAGCAATGTATTAGCCAAAAAAGATGTGGAATTTAGAAATCAAAGTGATAAAGTTGCCGGACTGACAGGAGAACTAGTTAGAGGGGCAAGAGACATAAAAATGTTATATGCCAAAGATAGTTTTATGGAAGAGTTTGATAATAATATTGTATTACAAAATGAAAAAAATTTTGATATGAGAAATGTTGACATACTTTATGAATTTATTATTGGGATAGCAAAAAGATTATTTGAATTTGGAATGTTAATGTATTTGATATATTTAATTCATAATAATGTGTTAAGTGTTGCTGTCGCACTAGCCTTATATGGTTATAGAGTCAACATTATGGCTGATATGATGGGAAATGTATCCAGGTTATTAGAAGAAACAAAGAATTTTAATATATCATGTAATAGAGTTTTTGATATTATTGATGGGAAAAAGTTTGCAAAAGAAGCTTTTGGCAAAAAGCACATTAAAAATATCGAAGGAAGTTTTGAATTTAAAAATGTATGTTTCTCCTACGATAATAAAAATCAAGTATTAAAAAATCTTAATTTAAAAGTAGAGGCAAATAAAACTTATGGAATTGTGGGAAAAAGTGGTGAGGGAAAAACTACGATGTTTAATCTATTATGTAAATTGTATAACTGTAAAAGTGGTACAATAACAATTGATGGTATAAACATTGATGAACTAGATGAAGAATCAATAAGAGGAAACATTACAATAATAAGTCAAAATCCCTATATATTTAATTTAAGTATAAAAGATAATCTAAGATTAGTTAAGAAAAATATTACGGACAAGGAAATAGAAGATGCTTGCAATCTTGCGTGTTTAAACGAATTTATTGAAAGCCTACCTGATAAATACGATACGATTGTTGGTGAAGGTGGAGTTAGTCTTTCTGGTGGCCAAAGACAAAGATTAGCAATTGCTAGAGCATTAATTCAAAAAACAAAAATAATATTATTTGATGAAGCAACATCAGCACTGGATAATGAAACTCAAAATAATATTCAGCAGGCAATCAATAATCTAAAAGAAGATTATACAATAGTAATAATTGCCCATAGATTATCTACCATAATGAATTGTGATAAAATATTCTTTATGCAAAATGGTAATATTATTAATGAGGGAACTCATGATAATTTATTAAAAAAGTGTAAAGGTTATAAAGATTTATATGAATATGAAATTAAGCAGAATTGAAAAGACTGTTAGAAATCAAGCAATTAGTTTCTAAGAGTGTGTAAGGAATTTTGTTTTTCTAAACGTTATTGTATTTTTTGCTAAAAAAAGCTTTCCTATTTATTTGGGAAAGACTTCTTATTTATAATGATTTATTTATGAATCTTTAACTTTTTAATGCTTAATATCTTATCAGAAATATCATCGTATAATTGGCTATTATCAGTGTAAAATTGTTCAAATACATCCATATTATTTTCACATTTTTCCAATGTAGCTTTAACCATTTGTTCCTCTTCTTCTTCCAAAATATTCGAGTTAGATTCAGATAAACGTTTTTTTATTTTTGGATAAAATAATGGACCATTTAGCGCTATGGAAGATAAAAAGTGCATTTGAATGTCATTATATTTACTATCATATAATGTACCTTTCAAATCATCCATTCTATAAATTCTAGATTGAGTTGGGTCTAGAAAATATTTTTTTCCGTCTTTATAAGCAAATGTAATTGCATGATTACCAATTATTCTTGCTAATATGTTTTTATCATCTATAAATTCGGCAGAAAATTCGACGCCTTGATTTTGAACTATAACTAATTCAGCAATTACATCCATAGCAAATTCATAAGCTTTTTGGTCTATTAAATTATTTGTTTCGACCCACTCAATTAATTCGTCAACTGTATATTTTGGTTCCTTTAAAAAATTAACTCCAAAACAAATTGTTTTTAAATATAC
Organism: uncultured Bacilli bacterium; assembly: GCA_934163035.1. Taxonomy (GTDB): domain Bacteria; phylum Bacillota_I; class Bacilli_A; order RF39; family UBA660; genus CAG-877. Next base: position 3,015 of record CAKPJX010000007.1, read on the forward strand.
TCCTAATTGACTTGATTCGATTCCTTTGGCATTTAAAATATCAGTAAGCATACCAGAAATATGACGACAAACTGCTTGACCAGTAACGACCTCTGCTCCAAGTAGACCTCTTACATCTCTTGACTGGCTATCAGACTTTTGAAATTCTTTATTTCTTGATAAATATCCATTATTTAATAAGTAATTAAACATAGTATAAATTTCTACTGGATTGTTTAAATCAAAAATTTTATTTAGCTTATTATAATTATTTAAAAAGCAATTATATAATTCCTTAATTTGAGCAATATCTTTTGTATGTTCTCTGCCTTTAGTAAAAGTCATCATTAAAAAAGCAGCACCAGTTGTATAAGCTAAAGCATTCATTGAATTAGTTGCTACAGGAGTTGAAGAAATCAATTCATTTGTAACAGCAAGTCCTAAAGTAGACAAACATGAAGCTATTTACAATTTTCTGTAAGTATTATAATCAATGTTACAACACATCTTAAAAAAAATATTTTTATCCATAGTAATCCCCTTTTGTTAGATGATTATTATACATATTTTTTGGAAAAAGTCAAATTTATTATTTTTAAAACCTTCTTAAACATAAAAATTAAAAAAGTCCCTATTTCTAAGGACTTGCAAGGCTTATTTGGTGCCTGTGGTGGGCTTAATAAGATGTATTTATAGTATTATAAGTGCATATTTTGGTATAAATTACTGTAAAAAGTGCCATATGATATATATGTCGCAGTAAATCTGCAGTAATTTTTTTATGCGTTATAAAAGCAAAAAATTAACAAAATTAGAAAGAAATCGTACTAGTGTTTTTACAAATAATTTGAACGAATGTTATTTATGTGGTTCAACTTATCAAATAACAAAGCATGAAATATTTGAAGGAAGGAATAGAAGAAACTCTATGTTATATGGTTTTGTATTACCACTTTGTCTAAACTGTCATATGAATATAACAAATGATAATAAATTTTTATTAGATTGGAAATGTAAAGCACAAAATTATTTTGAAACTAATATTGGATCTAAAGATGATTTTATAAAAACATTTGGCAAAGACTACATATATACTTCCACGAAAAAAAGAGATAGCTAATACTTTGTTAAAGTATCAAACTATCTCTTTTAATTTTATTTATTTCTCACAAACACTAATTGCTTAGTGCCATCTTTTTCACATAAAACTAGCCAACCGTCATAATTACGACCCCAAATCAAGCCGTTATTATCCATTAATATTTCTAAAATAGTTAAAGTACAACCAACCTTGATATGTGCTTTAGAATTTAAATTCTTAGAAGTTAGACCAGGTCTTAAACCCTTTGAAATTTCTTTAACTTTTTTTACATTTTCAGACAGGTTAGGCTCTCTTCTAATAGCCTTTACTTTTTTAGCTTTGTAATAAGCATTGCAACTACCAAACTTGTAGCCGAACTTTTCAGTTACTTTATTAGTAGCGGTATTAGAAGTATTATCGCTATCTTTATAATCTGGACGGCCATAACCTACAATACTACTATTTTTTAGGCTGTAGCTCTTTTTACATACTTCTCCGCCGTTGGCTACAACCCATGCTGATTTAGTCGTGTTGCCTTCAATCGTATAAACCTTAGAACTATCAACATCATAAACCAAACCAGTATGGCCTTGTTTGAAGAAAATCTGGTCGCCCTTTTTAGGATTACTAGTTACAAATCTATTATTATTCTTATAATACTTAATAGATTCACTACACCCAGCCCCACAAGAATTTTTAGGGTAACAAAGCAAAGTTCTTGCTCTATCAACTCCTAAGGATTTCACTAAGCACCAATCAACAAAGACAGCACACCACGCATAGCCCTGCTTTTTTCCATTATAAAATCCAGAAATCTTATCTAAATCACGGGCATATTTTGTGTAGTTCTTGCTACCAGCATTTAATGTTTTATCATCTAAATTGACATTACCCTTTTTTTCGATATAGCCAACCTCATTTATGGCCATACTAATTACTTTATCAACTTCACTCATTAATATCACCTGTATTCTCTTTCTTTTTAGCAAAAAAATATGTAAATACCGAAGTACATACATTTGTAAATAATAAAAAGACAGTTTCAAACATATTTTCGCTTTTAAAAACTGCAACAAATAATAATACAATTAAAGCAAGTGCGAACAATAAAGTAATACAACTCTTTAAATCATCAATAACCTTTTTCATAATTATTTCTCCTCTAATTTTATACAGCGATTTTCAAATTTTTTATACGCATCAATATAAATTTCATTTTTGCCATTACTGCCATTATATGTCACTTCATAATACATTCCGTCTGGTAAAGTTGTAGAAAACAATCCTTTGTTATTACCTAAAACTTTGCTTAATGTGACACAAAACACATTATTTTCTGTAATTTTAACATTATCTGTAACATCTAAATGCTCATTTACATAGTCTCTAACTAATTCTTTGCTTAATTTTATAAATTTATCATTATCCATATTGTTTATTTCTCTCTACTTTTCTACTAGATAATTTTCTAGTTCTTTTTTAGCCTTTTTCAATTCTTCTTTACCATTCTCATTAAGTTCGTTTGATAACAAAGCAAGGATACTATTGCATAGTATCCTCGTAAAGTCATCGTGGCTTTTTGTAGCATTTTCTAACTTATTAATCCTGCTTTCGTGGTCGGCTAACATAGTTTCATGTTTAGTAACTTTGCTATCCTTAATCCACTTACTAAATAAATTAACAACACCGCCGCCAGCACTTAAAAAACCTAAAACCGCTAAAAGAACAATAAAAAAGTCTTTTATTTGTGTAAATTCCATATTATCCACCTAATATTTCTTTCTCTACTTCATCAAAAGTTACTTCTTGTGCTTCTTCGGAAGTTATAGTATTTTTAGTTTCGGTTAAAACAAGATCGTATCTATTGCCTCGCGGAACTTTAATTGGATTAATTTCTTGATATAAATTATCATTTATTTTAAAGTAATATTTATCTTTAATTTTGTAAATCATTTGAAGCCTCACTTTCTTCTACTGTGTTGACATTTGCACTTTCTAAAGCCTCTAGTCGTTTAGAAATATCAGATATACTATTATTCAAATCAGTTATTTCTTGTTTTAAAGTTTTATCATTTATTTGCAAGTTTTGAATTGTCTTTTCAAAAGTTCGATAATATTTTGCATTAATTGTTGGAAGCAAGTCGCTATCAGTGAAAACATTAGTTATTTCTTTATAACTCAAAGGCATATCTATTGGTCCTAAATCTATTGTGTATGGTGTTTGCAAAGCGAAGAATATTATCAATGGATTGTTAGTCAACCAATCAGAAAATTGAGCTATGGTAAAGCCTTTAATTTCAGAATAATATAGCACAATTTGTGAATATGGTGTTGTAGTTGTTCCATATGAAATAGAATTAATTTCTGCGTATGAAGTTGCCCTAGAACCTTTTATAAATTTATTGCAATATAATGGATAAGTTACACCTGGTTCAGTATTTGACTTAGGAATTTTATCGATTTTTATGTCAAAAGTAAAACGGTAGTTATTTTGGTTGGTAGCTATTCTGCTTGTTTTCCCAAAATATTTACTGGTATCTCCCATTCCCACCATCTTATCCAACATCCAGTGATATTTCCCTTCTTCTGGAAAATACTGAGTTCTCAATGTGTCTTTATATGTGTCATCTAACTTTCCAATAAACTCACCTTCTGGTAGTTTGGCTTCTATTAGACTTTCGACATAAGGTTCGTATTCACTTTTATTACCTATTTCTACTTGAATTTTCAAAGTAACATCTATCGTCATGCTGTTAAGTATATAAATTGAAAATACAGTATCATCAGCTATTTTAACAGGCAATGTATAAGTCCTAGATGTGACATTTTGGTCAATAGCACAGTAGACAGTATTTGTGGCTGGAGATTTAAAAGAAATATTTTGTATATTGCTATTTGTCAAATCTGCACAGGTTAATGTAATAGTTTTTCCTGCTAATCTATTTAGAATTTTTGTTGGAAATAAAAAGTTTACTATATTTGTAGATGTTCCTTGAACATGAATTCCGTCCTCATCTTGACTTACTGTTATACCCCCTCGAGTTGTGGTTGGAATATTTACACTGAATAAATTCTTCCCACAACTAGTAACTTTCAAACTATCCGTGATAGTCTTAATTTCTTGTGGAAACTCTGGACTAGGTGAAGGCTGACCACCTGTGTATGGTTCGTAACTATCGTTATTTTCAAAGTAAAGTAATGGCTTTAAAATTGTCAACTCAGTATCTGAATTTTCAGAAGTATTATTTGAATATATCTCTAGCGTTATACTTGTAATATCAGAAAAATCATTGGGAATTGTATAGTTAACTTTTTTACCGCTAGTTTCAACCAATCCTTGATACAAACGAGTTCTGTCGTTTTTTAAAATGTTTAGTTGTATCCTTCCCCCCAAAGTTTTACTAAAATTTATGCTTTCAAAAGTAAAATTAAGAACTTTCCCCACATTATTTTGAAGCAATTCTGTTATATTTTTTGAAGCTCTAGAATATGATTTATTACTAGTAATTTTCAATGTATCATTTTCAAATTTAACATCACAAGATATAGATCCAATTGATGTAAAGTCAATAAGTTGATTACCTTTGGTAGTTTTTTGTTGCAATACACCCTCAATTTCTAGTTCTTTAAGTTTAGCCATACAGCTATCTTCAACATGAATAAAACTATCACTAGCACTTCCGGTATCTAATACTTCATTTTTTACTCGCTCTAATTCATTATCAGTTGAAATAGCCATATTTCTTAATTCTTCACTATGTTTGTCGTATTCGAGAATTTTACTATTAGCATTAGTGTTATATTCTTCTATTTTAGAATCAGCATTTGTATTATATGCTTTTAATTTATTTGCATCATTAGTGTTATAAGCACTTAGTTTATTGTCAGCATTATCGTTATATGCCTTTAACTTTTTAGTATCATTTGCATTATACTCATCTAATTTCTTTTTTGCATTGGCATCAAAAGTTTCGGTTGTACTTTTAGAATTAGTATCATAGTCATTTAATTTATTTGTCGCATTGGTATTAAATTCTTTTGTTTTGGTTTTAACATTTTGATTAAAAGCACTATTAGCATTATCGGTTATCTGTTTAGCTATAGCTTGTAAATCTTCTTCAGTAACTTTATAAGTATCACCTTTCTTAGCTACCAACTGCCAATTTTCATTAATTAATAACTCATCTGGGCTAATTTCTTCTGCTGGCACATTTGTATTATCATCTATCTTTGACATAAAAGAACTACCATTATAGGATACTATATCAAGTATTTCATAACTTTTAGATGGAATATACTCTCCTCTATTTGTAATCATTACTTTTCCAAGTTCTTGCACTTCTACTGTGTTATCCATTTTAACAACTCCTCCAATCTTCCTTTTTCATTAATTCTAAAATCTATCAATTTTAAATTTTTAGTTTTCAGCATTAATAATTTTCCAGTTTTTACATCAACTTTAAAAACGGCAAGATTAGCCTCGCCGTTGAATTTTCCGTCTTTAACATCTTTTTTTAATTGTAAAATATATTCTTCTCTAGTTTCTTCATTTTTAATCCTAATGGTTTCGGAAGAAACTCTTTGCTTTTCATTATCAACTCTAGTGTTTTCAGCTGATACTCTAGATTTTTCATTTTCAACTCTAGCCTTTTCATTTTCAACTCTAGCCTTTTCATTTTCAACTCTAGCCTTTTCATTTTTGAGCCTGTCTGATTCTGCACCAATTCTTTTTGATTCGGCTGTTAATCTTGAATTTTCATTCTTAATCCTTGTATCTTCATTTGATACACGATTTTTTTCATTTTTTACTCTAGCAGCTTCGTCCGATACTATTCTATTTGTAATATCCTCTATTTGCTTAATGTAATTATCCCACTCACTTGGAGTTGGAATACTTACATCTAAACCATCTGGACTTAATGAATTTTCTACCACTAAACCACAAATTCTAGTAGGCTGTCTTTTTTCTAAGATATTATTATTTAAAACTTGGCCATAAATCTGAAATTCTACAAATCCTGATTTTAATTCACTAGGCAGTATTACTTCATCATTTATAACAGCCACTTTATAAGTCATTAAATTTTCATCTTTAAAAATAACATACTTATCAAAAGGTTCCCAAGTCTCGTCAAATTTGATAATCATTTTAGCGTTATTAACTTGGTTTTCAATTATCGTGTCGACATTTTCTAAAGTAACATCAACATTATTTACTATCGCATTAATTATTTTCATTACTTACCTCACTTGGATAATTGCCTATTTTGATAACAGAAATACAAGAACTGTTAGCATCAAAGTCCTCCCAACCCGTAATGGATACTTCAGTTGAATTCCAGAAGCCAAAATTTAATTTGGCACCCTTTTTTAAATATACTGGTCTATTTAATTCGTAAGTAGGGTCTCCTGCTTGAGGTTGTTCTTCAACAAATAACATATTTTGAGTATCCTGCGACCTAATAATTTCTGGAGCAAGTAGGCCACCATCAGTAATATCAATGTCAATAAATGAACGTTTACAGCCTCTGTCTAATCTAATATAAATATTAACATAGTATAGTCCATCTTCATTTATAGTCAAAGTGTTGTTTTCAAAGTTCATATTATTTATACTTATACTGTCAGGGCTTAGCAATATCAAGTGGTCGCCCGTTGGTTCAAATTTTACATCTTTTGTATATCTTCCAATAAAGTAAGAATTACTTTCCATCTTATTAATATTGTTGCTATTTTCTTCAATACCACCTTCTATATGATTTAAGTTTTCGGCGTTGACAATTGATTTTTTATCAACCCATATTTGTTTTTTATACATCTAAGCCTCCCTATGCCATCTATTTACTATTTTTGATGGTTGAATATTATTATGTGCTGTGTCATTACCAACATAATCAGTTTGTGGATTGGTTCCGCTGTAAATTGCGTCATCGACACTTAAACATCTAGGACTCCCTGAGCCACTTTGTGTTGGAGTTAATCCAAGTTGTGTTGCATCCCAGTATAACGTGGCGTGATTATGGTTTGGCATTTCTTCAATTGTCAACACATGATTTTCTTCGCCGACAACAGTACCTAAGTCTTTATTAAATAAACTACCTGTTTCTAAACTTTGAGAAGCAAGTACGGTTCCATCTTTGTCTAAGTTCCAAGTTCCTCCCCAACTTTCATTTGGGTCAAATTCAGCATTACTTGTTTCATAATAAGAGCCAATAGGATAAAACAAGTCTAATAGAGCACTAACGCAAGCCTTTTTAGTTTCTTTTTCAGAATTAGATACTAATACAATTAAATCATCTTTATTCACATTTTCTATATCATTAAGTTCACTTATCTTCATAAAACCATCTACCTTTCATAAGCAACGAATCCAATTACATTTAAAGTTAGTTTTCCAGCTCCAGTTTTGGCCTCCAAACTTTGTTCATCTGTAGGTTCACTGGCAGAACTTCTAGCAACAATTGTATTCATGCCATTTTTTAAATAATTTTTAATATCAATACCAGTTACACTTTCCATATTTTTAGATTGTGGAGACCAGCTCTCAATTCCAAGAGCACTAGGCATTTCATTAAGATCATTATCATTAATAATTAAGCTATTACTAGAATTATTAATAAAATAATTACCGTTTGAATTATAGATTTTAATTTCTGAAGCACTGCCATTTGTGTAATACCACTCTATTTGGCAATGTTGCATTGTTAAGTATGCGTGTAAAATAGTAAAGTCTTCAGGTATATAGGCATCAAGATATACATTTTGATGCACTATCTCTTGTGTATCTGAACCTGATGGACTATAACCAGTAAATCCTAATCTTTGATAGCCACCCATTTCTCCAGCACTTGTATAAAACAAGTTTGTTATAAGACCATTTTCACCAGCTATAGTAGCACCATTCGACAACTGAATGCCATTATTAGAAATAGATACATTATTACTAACTATTGATATATCATCAGTTGCTAAATTGAATTTATGTGATTTAAAATCAATATCATCAGCACTTACCACAAACTTAGTTCCTTCATCAGCACTTGCATCAAGCTTTGCTTGTGCTAATTTATTATCACTGGTTACTTTTAAAACTATTGTACCAGCGTTTTTATTTGTCTGAATAACAGCATCTTTTATCGCTGTAGATGATGGAGTATTAACAGTATAATCATTTTGTTCGTCCTCTGTATCATCAGTATAGGATTGTTCTTCTAGCCCATTATCAACAGTTATAATATTATTAAACATTACACAGTCATAATAGGTATTATCATAAAAAGCATAGAAACAGTCTAATGGTTCTATATTAAGTATCCCTTTAGTATTAAAATCATAAATGTAATATTTCATTCCTTTTAATACCTCAAACAACTCATCATTAAATTCGCCATCGGCATCATTTTCCAGTAATTTACAATCTTTTATATTATAAGTATGGATTTCAGCAGCTGGTATACTACCTAAAACTCGCTCTATTCCATTGGTATCAGTATAGCTAACAACATTTATTGGTCCAATCAATTTTTCAAAACTCACATTATCACTTTTGATGTCTACACCATTAACTTCTAAATTCTGATTTCTACCGTCATTAACATTTAGAACTGTATTTTCAGTTAAAACATAAGGCAATTTTGTAGAATTAAAAATACTATCTCCAATAAACTTAATTTTAAAAATATCATTAATATCGAATATAAAAGCGCCACCAACAACGGTATTCATGTCGTCTAAAACATCACGATATGTCATATTATTTCCTGAGTATATATCCTTTTTTATTAATTTATTGCTATTAGGATAAACACTCGGTATGTCATATTTCCACCTTAATTTTTTACACATAGCTATTAAAAGATTTCTATGTGTTATAGGGTATTTTACTTTTAACGGATTATCATCAAAGCTAATCATAGCTTCAAGCATTTTATCATATCCAGTAACCGTGTATAAATTAGACTCTAAGTTATAAGGACAATCCTTTACAAGAAAATTGCCAAAGTCGAGATATTCATAATTCTCATTAACCATTATTCCTATCTTTATATTTATCTTCTTCATTTTCGGAACTGATATCTTGCTTTCCATCTGAAGTTGTTTCATTAAGGTTTTTCCCAATGAAGCATTAGAAATCAAAGATGTTTTGTTAAGTAATTTTAGTGGTATCTCTTTAATAGCACTTTCTGTTAATAATTTTTTATTATCTTCTAAAAATAAATTAGTGCCATTTTCCATTAAAATAGCATCACTTAAATCATTAGATAAAAAAGAGGCACGACAATCTAACTGTCTTGTACCTCTCAAAGATTTTTTAAAATCTTTACTTATCTTTTTCATAAACGATCCTCACATGTTAACGAAATATCAAAAGCATCGCATTTTTTAATATTGTCATAAGTTAATGAATAATCACCTACTGTAAATGTTTTTTCTATCCATTTCTTTTGTATTGGATTATAAAATTTTATATTAGCCTCAGATTTATTCAATAGAGATATCAATTTTTCCAATTGATCTTGAGTTTGTCTTCCAAAAGTAATAGTTAGCTTTAAAAATAAGCCTATATATGTTCCACTAAAACTACCAGCTAAATTATCTCTTCCAGTATCGTTTCCCCACAATTTAGAATAGCCAAAAATTATTTTTTTTACAGAAAACTGGGATAATTTAACGCCATCAAAATAAAATAAATTTTCGTCAATTAACATAATTATCCTCCGTTCCTATTAAACTCTTCATTATTTTGTATTTTTTTAAGAATTCTAAATAAAGTATATTTATCAATTTTTCCAGTCAAATCAACATTAACGCTTACCCATTTTCCAATTTCTCGGCCCAGTCTTTCCATTGTGCTATCGTTAGTTAAAGGTAATACGCCCTCAGGACCGGCCTCACCACCAATGATATCATCTCTTAATGCAACGCCTTTCTTGGGAACATCAATAATACCACCAGTTGCCATGTAAGTTGGTTTAAACCTTTTTATTTTAAATTCTCCAATGCTTGGTATTGTAAATCCAACATATTTTCCTATTGAATTTATGCCATTAATTATTTTGTTTAAGCCATCAACCACCAAAATATTTACTAAATACTCAATCCCACTAATCATAAAGTTAATTAACTTAGTAACAGCATTCATTGCATTATCAACAAAGTTATTAATTGATGGTCCTAAATTATTAATAAACCAAAGTAATGATTGCATTAAATTTGTAATTAACTTTCCTAATAAAGTTAAAGAATTTGCAATTAAAGGCATTGTTAACGACATTGTTATTAATAACGCACATATGCCAGTGATAACTCCTAAAAACGGAACTAAGCCAGCAGTCATTAAAGGTCCTAATATTGCCACAGAACCCATTAAAGCAATTATACTTATAAAAATAGTCGCCATTAAGCCAATAACATCATTAAGTGTTAAACCACTTTTTGAAAATGTATCTATTAAATCAGTGACAGATTCTATAACCAAAGCTAAACCACCAAGTATTGCTATGAATTCTATGGCTTTACCTAAACTATCAAAAAAATTTGTGAAATTAGTGGATAATGATTTTGTAGGATTTAGAAGGCCAGTTATTAAACCTATAATGGTTTTTAATATTAAGAAACCAGAAAGTGCTCCTACAATAATTAAAATTCCACCAGCCACAGGACCATATTTTTCTATTACTTCATTAAAAAAATCAAATACAGGTTGAAAAAATTCTTGTATTTTTACTAGCCAATCGGGAATTTCTATATTTTCTAAATTTGACAAATCCATTGATGGTGACAAATTATTAGTATCTCCTGATGAATTGTCACCCATTACATTAATATTGTCATCAAATGAAGCTAAAGTTTTAGATAGGCTTTTTGCATTACTATTAGCTTTTTTAAACTTATCAGCACTAGCACCAGCAAATAAATTTACTTTTAACCAAGCTTGAGAAAGAAAATTAGCATAAGAAAGCAATTTATAAACTAGTGAAACCATTTTTTCTATAACTGGTTCCAAGATACTAGCTAATGAGAACTTTATATATTCTATATCGGTTGCCATTTGCTTATTATAGCTTGATAAAGTGCTGACAGCGCTTCTCACAGCATTATAAGCACTTCTTATTCCAAATACGGCCATTGCCATTTGTCCTACTTTTTTTATAAAACTAGCAGAATGTTTATTTAAGTTTTTAGAAACCTTATCAACTTTATCATCAACATCATCAATTTCATCTTCTAAATCATTAACACTATTTTTTAATGATGAACTTGAATTAGTTATATTATTAACTTTGCTAGGAACTTCATCTAAACTAGACTTCAAATTATTATTGGCATTAATTACATCATTAACTTTTTTCTCTACTTCTGCATATTTTTTGCTAGATTCCTCAATTTTCAGCTTATTGTTTTCTAATTGTTTTTCAATAATTGACAACTCATTCATTCCTTTAATATAAGGACTTTTTGAATCTAATTCATCTATTTTTGATTGAAATTCAGTATTTATATTATTTATAGTTTTGGTATTATCAAGGCCATTAATTTTTTTTAAAGTAATAGCTTCTTCTTTTTCTTTTAAAAGTTCATTAATTTGTCGATCATAATCTTTTTTATCAAGCTCAATCTTCGCTTCTATTTCGATTTTTTTATCTGTTAGTCTGTCTTCTTTACTCTTAAATTTATCTAGCTCTTTTTTAGCTTCTTTAAGGTCATATTTAAGTTTTTCATTATATAGTCGTGTATTAATTTTTAATTGTCCATCCAATTAATATCACCTCATTTCAATTTTTCCTCCCAATACTTATCAATTTTCTTCTCATAATCAGTTTTTTTATGAACTAATGCTACTGTGGCTTTAGCTTCTTCCCAACGGGCTTTCTCTTGACCTTTTTTATTAGACAATGGTTCTTCTCTAATAGTTCTAACTCTACTTAGTACACTGTTTTCTGTTAAACCTTCTAATAGATCATGAAACTGCCACCAATGCATTTCTTCTTTATCTAAATCTATTTTATAATCACTCATAAAACTTGCTTTAATATAGCCTGCATCTTGCTCAAAATCCATTGATGGTTCTTTATCATAATCATTAACTTTTTCGGTTCGATTGCAAGTTAAATATTTAGTTAGTAGTTTAATAATTTCACCTTGATTTTTATAATCAGATAGTCCTTCTTCCCCTAAGAGCAAGTAAATTATAGCTAGTGTTTTTTCATAGTTTCCTATTTTAGGATCTCTAAATATCTCATCGCATTTTAAAGCGATTCTAAAATCTGTGTTAATTTTATACTTAATATTATTTACTTTTATGTATTCAGGATATTTATTCATTTGTTAAGACATTATCTTCTAGCGAAGAATACTTTTCTTTAATTTTATCTTCAATTTTCTTGTAATTCATTTTAATTAAAGGCAATACTGGTTCTAACATTTCTGTTAAATCATCAAACATTGATAGATATCTAACTTTACCAAATATTTTATTAGTGCCACCTTCACCTAAGAATAAATCCATTGCTTCTTCTAATTCTCTATAATATTTTTTTATAGCTTGAGACTTGGCTTTTTCATTTCTAGTCATTAATCCCTTAGTCTTAGCATCAGCTTTTTTATTTATTAAAGTAAATTCATCACGCAAGTTAGCGGTAGCTGTACGAACCATTTCAGCACATTTATCATAATTTTCAGCTGTATTGATATCTTCTAGGTCAAACTCTATATACTCTTCGTTACCATTTTTATCTAACACTTTCGTACCATCAGGATTTTCAATTCCTATTCTTATTATATCTCTTTTTTTGATTTTAATATAATCGTTCATTTTTCCTCCATATAAAAAAAGAACTCCCAAAAACACTTAGATTTCTAGGAGTCAAAACTTATTATTTACTTGCAGTTGCAGATACGTTTGTTTCAGTAAAGACTGGCTTGCCATCAGTTAAAGTAACGGTACCATTCTTAGGGTCACCATTAAGATTAATTTTAAATCCAATAGTAGGAGTAGCACCACCATCGCCACCGTAAGACTTAATAGAGATAGAACAATCAAATAATTGTGCTCTAAAAGCATCTGATTTAGTAGTCATATATTTATCAACGCCTAGAAATTGAGTTGTTGCTTCATCATGAACAGCCAACTTAAGTCTTAAATCATTGATAAAATCGTATATAGGATCGCCATAAATACATTTCATTTCACTATCTAAATTAATACTATAGCCCTCTACTTCTGTTGAGCTAGTATCATGAATAATATCTGTATCAGATGATTCTGAGGCATCATAGGTATATGTACCTGTTGTCATACCTCTACCAACTAAACCCCAATTCGCAGTTTTATCGGTTGGAGTTGTATTTAAAAATCCCATAATTTCTGTTCTTTTTACATACTTCATAAAATCACTATCCTTTCATTTCTAAATAAGTAAATTTACAACTTATTCTGTAAATTGCTTCGTTTGTTTCAGCAATAAAAATATATCCATTGGAGGTTGCTTCAATAGATATTGGTAAAACATTCTCACTTAATTGTGGATAAATATCATTGTCATAATTATATTTGAGCCATTTACTAAACTTTTCAAAAAAGCTAGAATTACTAATGTTATTTTCGACTTCAGAGTTCCAAGAAAGTTTAGCATCAAGGGAAAATAAAAACTGCTTCTCTACATCTCCATTATCGTATTGCTCCAATACTGGATTATAGCTAGCAGTTTCTATAACCGAATAATTTTCTACTTCGTTAGATAAATAATTAGCATTTATCTCTGCAAACTCATCTATAAAAGGACAAGTTGCAACATAATCTCTTATTTTTTCGAGCATTTATTTACCTCCCTTTGTGCTTCTTCAACTATCTTTTCTTTATCATTATTAATGGTTCTTTCAACAAAATGAGCTCCTCTTCCAGTACCTCCAGTTGTTTCATAATAATTTTTTAAATGCCTATTAGTAGGAACTCTTTTGCCTCTATATCCTACATGTGCCCCTTCTTTATTTACAATAAACGGCCAACCAGTGCTGTTATGCTCAGAATTAACATAAAGAATACCAGTATTAATATAGTGCGCATAATTAGTTTGAACTTCAACCAAACCTGGTCTAGTTGCTCTTGTATTACCAGCCATAATTCCACTATCATATGGCATGTTTAACCTCATATAATGAATAAAAGAAGCATCAACAACCTTCTGAGTTTTGCCATCAGAACCAAGACCATATTTTTTTATTAAGTCTTTATCAGTAGGCAAAAATACTTCAAAATCGTACTTAATCACTCACCAAATACCATATAATGCTTCATATCATCACTACAATAGTCTTTAATAGAAGCATCAGTAATTTTCATATACTCATAGTTTTCTAACTCATTTAAACAATTAAAAGATTCTATTTTACCTTTAATCAGATAATCGTCTGGCTTCAAAGTCCAAGTTTTAGAATCTCCTTTATACTCTTTTGGCTTAACATAACCGCTTTCAGTCATTAAAATTAAAACTGAATAACTATTACTATTTAATAATTCTAAATTTGACAACTTAATAGTTTGTCTTGAATTCCAGAAGCCTTTAAGATTATAAATACCATATTTCTTAGTTTTTGTTTTTGGATCAAGATACTTGTTAACAACAGTTATATCTTTATCAAACAACTCGAAGGCCTCCGTATAGCAAGCCTGTAAAATATAGATTAGTTTCACAAACATTTGTTATCTTAACTGAAGTCTCTTCATCACTAGATAAAGCTACTAAGTCTGCTATGCTAACATTACTATAATTTCTAGACCAATCTCCTATTTTTTCTGATGTTATAATCTTGTTTTTAGTATCAATGATATCTTTTAGCTCATTTTGCATTAGATATTTTTTATAAATAATATCAGCAACTAAGCAAGTAGTATATTTAACCTCTTCTTCATGACCTGTAATATCTTTATTGTGAATTCTTAATTTTACCTCGTAACTAGCACTTTTAGCTATATTTTCAAAAAGACCAGTAGGAATAGCTTTGAAATTATATTTATAATAATAATCATTGCTATCAATATAGTTTAACATTCATACTCCTACGCTGAGGCTTTTTTCTTAATAAGGACCATATTGTTATTTGTTACTCTAAATCCAGTATTAATTTCGTTTTGCGCTTTTACACCAGTGAAATGTTCTGAATCTTTTAATCTCATCATTGTTAAGTTATCAACAATGTGGAATGTTGTACTTTGATACATTGCTAATTCTACATCATCTAATTTAATAGTTTTTAATGTACCAGTGTAGTCATAATACTTAGCTGTACCTTCAATAGCATCAGCTTCCAACCATAACATTCCTAACCATGTACCAACTTGGCCGGAACTAACGATTCTTTCGTTTGTAGTTGGGGTATATTCTTTACCAGCAGCTTTTAACATTTCTGCAAAGGCATCTACACTAGCAAGTACAACATTTGGATATACATGTTTCTTTCTTAATTCAGTTCTAGCATTTACTATCTTATCTTTAACATTTGCACTTGTAATAGCTTCTGTATCTTTAGAAATAGTGCCCTCATTAACTAAGCATGCTAAAGCACTAGCTTGTCTATCTCTACGGTTTTCAGCAATAGCTAGAGATAGATTTTTTTCAGCCTTATTGTAAGGACAAGAATTAGCTGTAACTTGATAGATTTTTTTTGATTTTCTGTAAGAGTTATTTAATAATAAATCAATTAATTCATTACTAGTTGCTTCATCAGTAAAATCGCCAGCTGGTTTACTAGGATCTTTTTGGTCTGCCTGGGTTTCTTTATAAATTTTTACAGCTCCAGCATGAACATCACCCTCGTAGTCATCATTGTAAGTAACACCAGGTATTAAAATCGTATCACAAAATAAATTTGGTTCTAATATAGGTGAGTATTTCTCATCTACATAATCATTTCCATATTTCATAATTCACTCTCCTAACCTTTGTAATATGGATTATTAGCATATTTTTTCTGAAGATATGCTATGTCTTCATTAACACTTTTATTAGTGCTTTGTTGTGAAAATCCAGTTGATTTAGGGCTTGAGTCCTGACTAACTAGGTATTGTGTATTCTCTTTTAAATAACCAGTTAAGTTATCACTAAAATCACCATCTAATTCTGAAATTTCACTTACTACAAACTTTTGAAACTTTTTGTCAACACCAGCATTTGCAACTGCGGTAATGTTCTCAGCATAATTAAGTTTCTTTTTTAAAGCTTCATTATCTTTCAAAACTTCGTTATACTTTTCTTCAACAGTTTGTCTACTTGACTTCCACTCATTAAATTCTTTTAATTCAGCCTCATTAGGTAATTTTCTTCTTTCCTTAGCAAGCAATGAATTAACTTCGCTTTGAGTAAAAGTTTTTTCTTCAGGTTTTTCAGCAGTTCCTGATTCTACATCCTGAGTTTTTTCTTCAGTCTCAGTAACTGCATCGCCATCAGCAAATAACTGTATTTTTAATGGCATTTGATCTTTAATCATAATTCCTCCATTTTTATTGGGTAACAAAGTAATTCCCATGCCCTTAATTTCTTTAATGTCTAACTAAGTAAAAGACATGAAAAAAACTCGACAATTAAATCGAGTTTCTGCAAACATAAAATCATGTTATTTCTTTTTTTCAAGTTCTTTAGCCTTTTTTCTTAATTCTTCGTAATCAATGACACTAACCTCGCCTTTATCAAACTTGCGTTCTTCTTCATCAACTAATTCTTTTAATATTCCAGTAAATGGTACTGATTTTTTTGGATTCGGCCACATTGGTTCATAAAGTCTATCTCTTTCTTTTCCTTTTGGCATTGGCATTACAATTCCTCCATTTCATAGAACAGTTTACCATTTTCTTGCCATTTTTGCATTATTTTAAAGTTTTTACCCTTATCTAATAAAACTTCTTGTTCTTCAATGTTGATTTTACTTAAATCCTTGGCCGTTTTGCTATGAATTATTAATCTAACATCATCATTAGAATCATAAATATCCTTAGACATAGAAGTAAAAGCATCGTAAGTAACAGTACCATTTTTCATTGATAATAAAAACTGTTTTTTAGCCTCACCATCTAAAAATAAAGACCTATAATATGTGCCCTTACTATTCGGTATCTTAGATAAAGCTGAACTTAAATTATCGCTTACTGATTTTAATCTATCATCTAAAGGATAATTATTTCTTAAAGCATCATTAATTAGATATGAATCTGATGATATGTAACTATTAATAGCATTCTTTTCATCAGTATTTAGATTTACATACCAGTCTGGAGTTTTCTTATAGACATATTCTCTATTGAAATCTCTCTTTAAATCGTTTTCATTAATAAAACTTTGAGTTCTTTGTTCCCATTCTTTAACTTTGGACTTACATTTAGAAAAGGCTTCTAAATCGCCATTAGTTTTAAACATTTCCGCTTTGCGTTTCCACTTTCTTACACCACGCTCAAGATATCTTTGTTGTTGAGATAGTTCGTATTGTTTAGTAGCTGTATCAAGAGATATAGTTTTTAATTCTTTATTTCTTGCTGTTCCAAAATATGGTTCAAAATAATGAGCACAATTTATACCACATAAACCGTCTATCTTGCCATATCCTGTTATTTTTTCTAAATCTTTGTACTTAATTACTAAACCTTGCCATGGGAAATGTTGAGGTCTACATTTAATGTGCTCCGATAAATATACATATTCACACTCCAACTCTTCAACAACCTTTTTATTTATATTATTAGAAAGCTGTCTTGCTCCAGTAAGTATTTCTCTACGAGCTGTTGATTCTATATCATAATTTCTTACTCCTATTACTTTACCATTTTCATCAGTGGTAGTATAAATTAATGTAGTTATTCCTTTATTTCCTAAAGCATTAATGTTTTCTCTAATAGCTTCTTGATAAGAATGAGTACCCATTGATGTTTTTAAGTAACCATCTTCCACTATATCTAAATAAGCGTTTCTAGCACTTTCAGCTATTTTAGAAGACATTTTAATGAAGTGTTCTACTTCCTCATCATATGCAGTGTTTATTATCGTTTGAATGACATTATTGCTTAGTAAAGTCTTAGGATTAATTTTTAGTTTTCCATTTTGAAAACTTTTTTCTAAACTTTGATAATTAAGTGTATTATATCTTATAGAATTCAAAGCTTTTTTGATTTCTTGCTTAGTTTTCTTTGTATATTTAGCAAGATACTCGATAACTTCCTCATTGAACAATCCCATTTCGTCAAGCTTTTTCAAACGCCAATAATCACTGTTTTGAAACACTTCCTCATATTTGAAATGATTAGCTATAGTAATCAATAAATCCGTTTCTATCTTCTCATACATCTTAAGTAAAGAAGATACAGCTTTTTGATTATATTCTTCATTATTCATCTAATCCAAACTCACTACCATCAGTTATAGTCTGCTCTTTTATTTCTTTATTCATTTGCTCTGCAAAAGCCAAAGCCTCTTGATCCTTTAACTTATAAACATCACGATAGTATTGAGCCTTACTAATTAATTTAGAATTATATTCGGCTTGACCTTGAGCTCTTACCTTTTCTTTGTCTTCAATGATACTATCGTCATAATATACTGACACACTGAATTCTGCCTTTTCATTAAGCAATTCAGCAATAGCATGACAAAGGTTATCTATTGCATAAGTCAAAATATTTTCTTGTTTTTTAATTTTGCGATATACATCACTATTACTACTCATTACATTATCAGTATTAACATATACTTCACCATCTTTAACTTTATAAAAATTATGTCCTAAACCAATTTTAGAACTGAATATATTCAAATGAAATTGTAATGCCTGGGTTAACTGTTCTATTCGTAAATCAAATGAACTTTCTTTTATTGGCTCTTTATCTTCAGATTTACCTGGTACAACATAAAAGGCTATATCTCTTGGGTCAAACATAGGAGTCATTTCACCATTGCTATCGATATTAAACTTTGTTGCACTACTTGATATATATACTCTTTTTCTGCCAAGCCACAATTCATTATCAAGCGTATCAAAATCCTTATCAACTGCTAAAGCAGCATCTAAAGCATTAGCATAGCAACTAATACCATAAGGACTATTTATATCTAAATTATTGACCTTAGGAGTAAACAGCATAGAAAACTTTGGAACTTTAGACAAAGTTTCTATTTTTGATAATCCTTCATCTAATTCAATTTTCTCAAATTCATGTGATTTAAATTTTCTAAAGTATTTTCTATTATAAATTGTATATCCATTATTTCCTAAAATGTGACAATTAATCTTTAAATATTCACCATCAATAACCTTTTCAGTATTCCAAAATAGAACATCTGTTACATCTCGATTATCTGATTTTAATATGATAATATTAGTAGCATTTAAAAAGTTCATTTTTACAATGCCGTCATCTAGATAAGGAACTATTGCTCCTGTTCCAAGTGCCTCTACTAATTGCATTAAATCATTAGCATTTTTCAGAAATTTATTATTATTTAAACACTCAATTATTTTCTTTTGTACCTTCGACTTGCTTGCGGTTATTTCTAGTTTCTCATTAAAAAAGAAATCCGATAAGTCTTCACAACCTTGACTTATCATATTAAGTCTTTTTAAATCATATTCATTGTATTGGCTGCCGTTATATACTCGATACTTATGATCTTCTGTTTTACCTTCATACCATTGTAGCCATTTGTTAACTCGCTCTTCTTGTTCGGTATCTATAACATTTGCTGAATAACCTAATTCTGTTAAAAAATTTTTAATTATTTTTTTACAATATCTTTCCATTAAATCCTTTCTAGTTAATTTGAACTAACACTTCTTGATATGGTTCTGTACTGTATTCTTGACTATCTAAACTATCAATATCTTGTTTGCCATCATCTAATCTTATATCTTTTTTATCTTTTTCCCATACAGCTGTTTTAAAAGCCATTATTAGTGCCTCACAGCTCTCAAGGATAAAGTATTTATTTGTGCTGAACATCTTGCAGTAAAAACGAATACGATCTAATATTTCACCTTTAATAGCATTATTTATTTCAATGGCTATATGATTTTCTCTTAGAGCTCTTTCAAAACCAGCAATCAATGTTTGCTCAGCGCTATCACAACGAATATCTATAATTGGAACACTAGGATATTCGCTTCTCAGCTCTTTTATAAAATCTATAAATGCTTGTGTTAATTCCGTGTCATCAATTCTCTTAGCTATTCTTTTTTGCTTTATAGTTCCGAACTTTGTAAATCGATTACAAATACCTGTAGCATTAAAACTATGTGCTGAACCGTTGCCGCCAAAATCGACACCAATGGTAATAAATTTTAATGAATTTCTTAATGGATTAATGTAATATCCATCCTCATCAGTCTCATTCCATTCACTCATTTTAACAATGTGATAATCTTTAAATTCACAATAAATAAGTCCTTCAGCAACAACTCTTCGACCAAGTATATCTCTTTGATACCATATTGAATTTGGATCATACTGACTTACTATTTCTTGTCTTCTTTGTTCGGTTATAGCCGAATTATCATAAATTGTAAAATGCGAATAGTTGTAGCCACCAACCAATCCCTTCTCTTCCCATAAATCCAAGTAATCTTTATATATGGTGTCAAGCGGATTACCTGGGTTTAAGTCCCAGAACCATTTAGGATTATTACTGGCCAACTGTCTTGCAAATGCTACTTTAATAAAGCTTTCTTTTGAGTTTTCGCAATCATAATGTTCGTTTATTTCTGTTGCAACCCATAATCCATATGAGTTTCCTAATATCTTTTTGTAGCTATCAGCCTGTCCGCCGCCAGCGAAGATAATTATCTTTTCGCCTGTTTTAGTATCAACAAATAAGGCTTCATTATCTTTGAACTTTCCCCAATGGCAACGCCCTTTAAATAAATGTTCTAAGCCAAAACCATTACATTCGCCAATGTTTAACTTAGCATTTGCTAATGTACTGCCGCTAGCTAAGTGAATTTTATCTTTTGTGTATTCCAAGTTTAGAGCAAAAGCAAGGCAGTTATCTATTGTTTTGCCTGCTCTTACCGCTCCTTCTGCTACATTAGCTTTGTTGTCTTTAGATTCAAGAATGTAATCTATATGCTTTTGACTGAATGGCAGCCAATTTATTGTCCTCATTTTTTATCTCCAAAGCCAAATAAATCAGCAAGTACAGTTAAATCTTCAATGTCTCGTTTTGATTTATTATTGTCTTTTAATATATCATTTATATCCTTTAGAGCTGAAGTAATTATCTTAATGTTTCTCTCATTGATATCATTTAAAGTATTAATTTTATCTAATAATTTTATAGCCGTATTATTTATTGATACATTATTGTTAGAATCGTTATCTGATTGTTTTTCGATTGTCTTTTCTATCGTTTTTGTCTTAATTTTGTCTTCTTTTTGTCTCTTTTTGTCTTTCCAGCCAGCTGTATATTTTCTTATGGTACCATTATTATTAATACCATTATATTTTAAGAAGGCACTAACAGACTTAAAGTCGCCTAATAGATAGTCTTTTTCTAATTGTTTCCAATCGTACTTTGCCATATCACCTCACCTCAATAAGAAACAGTTCGTTCCTTAGTTATGACCGTAACAAGAAAGGAGGTCGCCTAAGTTTGGGGTTTAAGACAAAAAAATTACGATCATAACTAAAAAAGAACATATTTCTATGCTCTTTACTTCATGATATAGCTATATTAGTTTTGGGGTTTTATTTTGAAAATCTGGTGTTTTATTTTGAAAAAAAGTGAATGTAAATTGAATTTCAGCTATATCATTAATATAATTATCAAATACATTCATAGGTCTAATTAACCTACAATACAATTGTACCACATATAAAACGGACATTTCCGGACATCTTTAATTTTTTGTTTCATTATATATTCTTCTTGCCTGCCTTTCAGAGTAATGAGTTATTTTTGCAATCTTATCCCATTTCAATTTTTCTTCATCTCTAAGATACACTACTAACTCACTACCACCGCTTTTAGATATTCTTTCCATCTCTTTAACTATGTAATTCTGCAATGATGCAATTTCTTCTTGAATAGCATATATAGTAGTATCTAATTCCTCATCTTTAATTACATAGTGTGTAAACTTATCAAATATCTCATTAGTCTTAGATATCCCTAGACTATCCAATTTAGGGGACTTAGGTTGTGTTTTAGTAAAATTGATTTTCTTTTTTGTTAGATAAACATCTAAATCATTTTCTAATTTTCTTATTCTATTTTTAGCACTTCTTATATTTAGTTCCATTTTACCTCTCTCTATTCTTTTTGCATTTTATAAACTTCATGAATATCAAAAAATCCGTACTTTTCTAATTCTTTTAAGTCGACATTATCTTTAATTTTTAACATTTTAATCTAACCCCAATTCTTCAAGCGTATATTGTCTACCATATTTCATATTTTTATACATTGTTCCATATTTAAAAACAGGAAGCTGAATATCATTAGTACCATTATCTATTTCAATATGAATACATACATCACCATTGCAAATACAATTCTCATTTGTTAACTCGATGAAAGCAATTCTATTTTTGAATGGTTTAATTACGGATCTTAGATATCTTTTTTCAGCTTTTTCTAATATGCCTTGTTCCAGCATATCATGACTCCAAATGTTTTCTTTATGATCGATATCTAGAAAAAATCCCAATTTACTAGCAAAAATCACCTTGCCTATTTTTCTTTTGTACTTAAACATTTCTTTTGTAAACTTAACACTAACATTTTGACTATTTATGGGTGCAAGTGATTAATAAAGTATAAAACCCCATAATATGGGATAATAAAGGCTAAGTAAAACACCTAAAAACCGTATTTTTTGACTTTTTTAGATACTATTTAGTACCTAGAAAAGGATAAATAATGAATTGTAAAAATTTTAGAAATAGACGCAAAAAAAGGAGCTTATACTTCTTCTGTGTCAAAAAGAAAAAGGAAATAACTTATAATGATTGTAAGTATTGCAATGATAAAGAATATAAACAATATAACACGCTAAAATCACGCTCAAATAAGCTTGCTAAGAAAGAAAAAGAAAGATTTAGTATAATTTATTCTGATTTAACAACTTGCTGTAATTGTGGTTCTAAAATAGATATAGAAAAAAACGAAATTTTCGAGGGAGCACATCGACAACTATCTATAAAATTAGGTATGGTTTGTCCATTTTGTAAAAACTGTCATGATAGGTTCCATACCGACATAATGTTTAATTTAAACTATAAAGTAAAGTTTGAAAACAAATTTCTAAAAAGCCACTCAAAAGAAGAATTTATTAAAATGTTTGGACAAGATTATATCTTTAAATTAGAGCGCAAAAAAAAAGAGATAGTTTGATACTTAATAAAAGTATCAAACTATCTCTTTTAATTTCTATTTATTTTTTACAAAAACTAATTGCTTATCTCCATTCTTTTCACATAGAACTAACCAACCATCGTAATTACGACCCCAGATAAGGCCATTAGAATCCTCTTTAATTTCTAGGATTGTTAATATACAACCTATCTTAATATGGGCTTTAGCATTCGGATTTTTAGAAGTTAAACCGGATCTTAATGCAGTCGAAATTTCTTTAACTTTTTTCACATTTTCAGACAGGTTAGGCTCTCTACGAATTGCTTTAACTTTTTTGGCTTTATAATATGCGTTGCAAGCACCAAACTTATAGCCAAATTTTTCGGTTACTTTTTCAGTTGAAGCATTGCCATCATCTTTATAATCTGGACGGCCATATCCAACAATGCTACTACTTTTTAGGCTGTAGCTTTTCTTGCATACTTCTCCGCCGTTTGCAACTACCCAAGCAGACTTAGTAGTATTGCCTTCAATCGTATAAACCTTAGAATTATCAACATCATAAACCAAACCTGTATGACCTTGTTTAAAGAATATTTGGTCGCCTTTTCGTGGACTGCTAGTTACAAATCTCTTAGCATTTTTATAGTATCTAATAGACTCACTACAGCCAGCTCCGCAAGAATTCTTTGGATAGCAAAGTAATTGTCTTGCTCTATCAACACCTAATGCTTTTACTAAGCACCAGTCAACGAAAACAGCACACCATGCAAATCCCTGTTTTTTGCCGTTATAAAATCCTGAAATCTTATCTAAATCACGGGCATACTTAGTGTAGTTTTTACTACCAGCATTGAGTGTTTTACTATCTAAGTTAGCGTTACTTTTCTTTTCAATGTAGCCAACCTCTCTCATGGCCATACTAATTACTTTATCAACTTCACTCATTTGCTACCATCTAACTTTCCATCTTTGGCTAGGTCCCTTAACTTGTCGTACAATTTTTGTACTAACAATCTAAATGAACTATAACTAATAAATACCTTCAAGCACGAAGGCACATAATCGTAAGCATTGCTACATACATATTCAAATTTAGTTGTACCGTCTTCGTCTGTTTTTTCAGCGTCTAATAACAAAGCATAAATCTTAACTCTTAATTTTGTTTGACAAACTAAATAAAAAGTCAATGCACAAATTAACACGGCTCCAACAATAACTAAAACTTCTTTAATATTCATAAATTATTCTCCAATCACAATTCTATTTTTTCAATTTCTGCTCTTATTTCAAGTGTTTTTAAATAATTTCCCATGTAGCACGCTTGCTTTTCTAAAATTTCTGGAGGACAACTTAATTCAAAATCAAGTGTTCCAGCCTCATGTTTAATTAACATTTTATGAAGTTTATCATATCTTAGCTTAGCTTGATAATATTCTGCTTTAAATCTATCTTTATAATTTTCACTTACCATTAATTCCATAGTATCTTTTAATTCCATATTTTTCATTTCCTCTTTCTATTTTAAACCTAATTTAATTAGGGCATAAGCAAGGATAGCATAGAATAAATAATCTATTAGCTTATCCCATTTCATACCCTTACTTTTATCTACATTTTCCAATTTAGTATCTATTCGCTCTACAGCATTCTCAACTTTTCCCATTCTAAAATCCATTTTTTCCATAATGGAATAGGTTTTCTCTAATTCGCTGATTTTCTTTTCCTGAGTATCAAGTCGTTTTGTATTAGACCTAGATCTATCATCTATTTCTTGTAATTTTTCTAAATGCTTATCGTCCATACTAACTCTCAAGTAATTCTTTTACTTTTTCTTTGTATTTTTTAGGCACATCTTCAATAGACATATTACCTAATTTTATTTGAACAACATAAAAATTAACCATTGTATAAATCCCTCGAAACTTCAATTAGTGCACCTTCTAACGCACTAATTCTTTCTTCTAAACTAATATCAGATTTAGGAATTGGATATTCTAAATACTTCATTGGATTTTCTTTAATCATTTCTTCTGTTAATTTAGAGTTATCGACCCTAAACTGATTAAATTCGTAAATAAAAGACGGAGCCAGTTCGGTTCCATCTTCACTTACATTTTTCTTTTCTTCAACATATTTATAAATAAATACATCGGCTTGATTATCGTTAATTTTCATATAACGATAATCAGGTTGTTTCTCGTTGAATTCTACTCTTTGCTTCATTTGATATTACCTCCTTCGCAATCAATAGAGTTCTATTAATCTTATTCTTTTTTACATATTTTTTAGAAAATGAATTTTTTACAAACCCATAATAAGATACAATTTTACGGGCGTCTTTCAAATTCATTTTTTTATTAATGTTCTTATATTTAAAGAATACTTTATTCAAATTATTAAATATACTTTTTCTTATTGTAGTCTTGTCTTTATATATTTTAAATCCCATCATGTCAATAGGTCGTGAATCTAATGGCCATAATTGATATGTAGGTTTAAGTGATAACTTTAAATAATCATTCAAATATTTTTCTAATTCTTTAGAAGCCTTTTTAATATTTTTCTTACTTGAACCAATTAAGATTATATCATCCATATAAAATAAAGTATGATTTACTAAATTTATTCTCTTATCTCTTCTAGTAATATATAATTGCTCTGTTACAAAGTGATAAGCATAGCTTAGAAAATAGTTAGCTAAAAATTGACATAGATACGAACCAATACATAACCCTTGTTCGTAAGTATCTATTAAAGTAAAAAGTAAATATTTAATATCGTTATTTTTTATATCTCTATCTAAATAATTCTTTAATACTTCATGATTAACACTAGGGTAAAACTTTTTAATATCACACTTAAATATCCACTTACAATTTTTAGGGTTAGTTCTAATCCATGTTTCTATGGCATTAACTCCAAACTGTTGCCCCTTAAATTTTAAGGAAGCACATTGATAATGGCCTATTTTGGCATTAAACATTTTTAAGCAAGCATTTACTGCTATGTAATCTAAACATTGCTGTTTCATACTTGAAATTCCAATGCGACGATACTTTTGAGTTGCCTTATCAAATCTATCATCATATACAATTTTGTCTACAGTAATATTTTTTGTAATAATCTCGATATAAATTTTATTAGAAATCATATCAACTATTGGATATAATCGTTCTTTGTCTTTAGAAACTATCATTTCCGATATTGTCTTTGAAACAACATTTAAAGAAACATCGTAACCGTTATTAAGTAACCAATCTTTATAGTATGTAGATATAAATAAAATAGTATCTCTTCTTTTCCATCTCTTGTTACCACTAACACGGCCATCAAGACAATCATAGATACTATTTTTTACAAACTCGTAAGATAATTTAAAATCACTTAAATAACGCTTCATAATAACCTTTCAAAGACATCAGGGACTTTCGGTGTATTCTACTAGCCCCATATTGTACCAATATATTATACAATATCTTTACTTACATAAGCTTTCAAGTTTGCGTTTCAGTCTATAATCTTAGCAATGCTAAAGATAGATAAAATCTATGTCCTTCTTAGGTACGGCACCAAAATTATTTTTATGTCTTTGAAGTGCGACCGCCAATATTCCAGTTACCATTACTAAGAGCATTGTTACCATTGAGGTACCACAAACCCGAAATATTGCTTTTGATGTCCTTGTAAAAATTATAGCACAAGTTTATCAGGGGGAAAACCCCCTCTTGTCCTATTCGGACAATTCACCCCCAACGCAATTTATTGAAAGGCGACCGCCAAGATCCCAGCTACCATGACTAAGAGCAGCGTTACCAGCGAGGTACCACAAACCCGCTGCTAAACCAGTAGCTAAACTTCCACAAAGAATAAATTCTCTTTGACCACTCGTAGCATTACTAGCAAAATACGCATCACCATATCCAGTTGCTGAACTACTTCCTGAATTGCCAAAATCTGTAGGAATAAATAAACCATTTTTCAAATCGAAACCTACCTCAGTTATGTATTTCCAAACATCTCCTGAAGCAGGAATTCTATAATTTGATTTTTGGTATTTATTTAAAGAATCAGCAAGGTTCGTAGTTAATTCTCTAGAATTGTTTGTAAAATAAACATCTCTTGAACCATCTTCTGTTATGTCCATAAAAGCATTGCCGACAACTTCAGAAATTCCAGTAAGGAATTCAACGCCATTCCACACAGCACCATGACGACCATTAGTGTTTGATCCAACCGAACCGTATCTTCCTAAGATATTATCACTATAACCACTTCTTTCCCACATAGTAGAAACCAATGTTGTGCTTGTAGTCGTAAATGGTTCACAATCTAAGTTAAGTGCTGTGTAGTTATCATCTATTTGCTCTTTAGAAATAACCTTGACACAAAATGCAATATTATGAAGTTCTGCTTTAGCACGATCTCTAACCGAACCAGTTCCATCATCTCCAACTGAAACATAACTATTTACATCAATATTATTAGCCTGAACATTAGTTAAAATTACCCTACTAACATTTTCTTCTGTTTTCGATACAAGATATTGTTTATCATTAACAGTATTTCCTTTTAGAACATCTTGGATATTTTTAGTTCCAAGTCTAATCATACAGTCAAGTGCAATTAATGTGTATTCTGGAAAATATCCTATTGAATAAAATTGCCCTCTTTTTTTGGCTTTAGTAATACCATCATTATGACTCATAGTGTTAGTATATGGACTAGCCCCTAACCAGCAAGCTGGAGTTAAACCCTTAGAAGAATAAAGTTGCTTATTAATAGTACCAGCAGTATATTTGGCAATCAAGAACCATGGGCTAATTGTACCATCAGGATTAATCGCAAGAGGTGTTACTGTAAAGCCTTCTTTCGGATAAAAAGTCATTGAAAAATAAATATAATTGCCTTCAATCCAAGACTTAAAATATCTTGTTCGCCACAAAGTGTAGACATCGACCTCGCCAGTTTCTTTATAGTTTTTCATTCCTTTTAAGGCTGTGATGTGCTTAATACCATTTTCGTCAATATAAGCGTTACAATCCACAGTATCATGTGCTTCACTATAATTAGTTTCTTCTCTAACCTTATCTGTAGCTAAATTAATGTACTTGTCTTTGTTGTCATTTAATTTTTCGCCTACAGATGTTTGAGAAGCACTGAAAAGTGGAAATCTTATAGTGTACTCTCGATAATCTGGAGTCAACGCATAATGATTCACAATACCTCTTTCAATAGCATTGGATTCAGCATTTGTTGTATCAATAGCCTTTTTCAAATCAGACACATATTCTAAAGATAATTCTGTAGAATCAATATTAGTTTCAGAATAAATATAACTTGTTTCGTTATATGTTTTTGGCAATTCACTCAATGTCTCTAAATCAATGACCTCTTTAGTTTCGCTTTTGTAATAAACAATTAAATTATTTGTCTTTAACCAATTATTTGCCTCTTCTAATGTATCAAAAGGCAAAATAGCATAAAAATTATTTCCTTTTTCATTCCAAAAACCTTCAGTATTATTGGTTAGTGCTTCAATGGCCGTGCCAGATACCATTTTCAAATGATTGCTAATAGCAATATCAGTATTACCACTAGCAATATCAGAAGCTTTATCAGGAGCCGTAAATTTAAACATATATTTGTCATTAATAGGCTGAGCATAAGTAAATGCTTTATTTATTCCATCAAGCACAATTTTTTTATGACATATTTCTAAACGATAATTACCGTTTTTATCAATGATAACACTATCCGTATCAAATAACTCTTGATTTTTTAGATTTAAAACTATATCTTGATTTTTTGCTTGGACTATATTAGTGTCCGTATTGATTGCTTCAAATTGGATCATATCTTCAATGTCTAATTTATCACCCGAAGTATATTGACTAGTAAATAAATAATATCTAGCAAAATCTACAGTCGTAGTTATATTCATTGATGACTGGCCATTATCTAATGTATAATCAAAACTTTTAACCAAATCATTAGCATATAGTCTTAATGTCAAACGATAATTAGTATTTTTTCTTCTAAATACATATCTACCAGCTTTTGCATTAATTTTTACACTAGGTGTTAAGTTAGCCCAGTTTGTACTAATAGTTCCTTTAAATTTTAAAACGCCATTATCATAATCGCTTGAAATATTGTTACTAGAATAATTTAAAGATTTACCATTTAAAATATTTTTGTTAAAAGTATGCAATGTAATCTTGTTTACTAAGGTAATAGCAGATTCATTTTGATAACTTGGCATTACTTTTTCAGAAGTATATGGTTCGTATGGAATTGGTACACTACTTTTAACTAACATGTAGCCTTCTAATGCAGTGTTTGCCTCATCACAAAATTTAATATATTTTGTAGTAGCATAATCGTCTGTTGGTATAAATATTGCAGATTCGTTCGTTCCTTTTGAAGCACTACCCAAATAATTATATTCACTATCGTAATATCTAAGTGCTATAGCACCTTGAGCAAAAGGTCTTTTAAAATAATAAGACTCTTCTGGTTCAATTTCTATAAATTCTGTATAAACAGTTCTATTCCCACCAGCTACCTCAGTACCTGTTGTTAAATTAATATCCATGTTTCTTTTTAATTTAGCAGGATTAATTTTATTTAATCCATTAGATATGACTTGCTTATAGCCACCTGAAATATTTAACGCTAGAATTCGACAATCTTTTGAATCATCTATTTTTATATAGTTGCCAGAAATGTTTTTTGTCGGTAGCGTTCCAAATAAATCATCAGCTTCATTACCAATAGAGTCAATTTTCTTGACTTTTTCTAAATCGTCATTACTATAATTATTATCAGTATGAACATAGTTTGAATCTTGAATATACCTTTTATCACTCTCAGCTTTACTATACACCTCATTAGCGTTAGCTTTATCGCTAATATCTATGTTAACAGCCTTATTTGAATCAATAGATACAGCTGCACCGTTAACTTTAATAGTCTCTATTTTATTTACTTGGGCTTTAGATGATATGCCATCTAATTTTTGCTTTAATGCGTCGGTAAAATCGTTTTTAGATAATGATTTCCCTTCGATAATATCCACTTTTTTGCTTAATGCTGTATTCATATCACTATTAGTTGCTAAACCAGTTATTAATTCAGCTATACTTATAGTTATTGTTTCACCAGACATTTGTGTTAAAACAATACTTTTACTTGTTTTATCATAAACTGCACTAACAATCGTTTTCTTAAATGGAAGCTCAATAGCCTTTGAAGATAAGGATTTATTATTTTTATCTTTCAAATCCAACTTAATTTTATTGTCTTTTGAATCAAAGGTAAAATCCATTTTATTCACGGTTTCAGATATATTAGCTTTTTTATTATTTTCGGTAGAAATACCATCAATACTATCAGTTATTGTATTTTTAATATCATCTATTTCACTTTTATTATAATATTCATTTATAAAATCTAATGATAAATCATCACCTTCTATTACAACTTTAATTGTATTAGAATCTTTTAAGTTTTTACTCATTATTATCACCACTTTCTATTAAGTATTTTCTTAAATCTAGCAAATCTTTGCTGTTAACTATTCCATCTTTATTTACATCATAATTATTAATTTTTGACATTTTAAACAAAAAGAAAGCACATAGCAATAATGCTATGCACTCTATAACATTTATTATATTTTTCATATTATCCCATATCCTTCGTTCCAACACCTCGAATACCAAACCACGCAATTACTTCGCCTGAACTATTGACTATTTTTATTGGTTTTACCCAGTCTGTAGTATCAAGTAAAAGTTTACCTGGATTGCTTTTTTGTAAGTTAAAATAGATTAACTGTCTACACATAAGCAAATCTTTACTGTCAAGACTACCACTTTTATCAATGTCATACTTTTGAAATTCTTCATTAGAATAAGATGACCCATTTAAAATTTCTCGTAATCTGTTATAATCACTCTCCGAATAATCATACTCTGGAACAATGCTACACCATAACTTGTTTTTGTCAATGTGCCAGCCACCAATTAAACCACTTAAAAATTCAACCGAACCATCTTGACTAATTTTTGAATTATCAGAAGTCATAGAGAATCTATTAGAATTCAAATTAATTACATTAGCACTTGCATTTATCATTGAAATTAAAGAGCCGTCATCATCTTTATCAATTTTGTTTTCTAATTCACTAGATATTTCATGAATATTACCTTGACTGTCAGTATATTTACCGTATACTTTGTCAATTATTGATTTTTCAGTCTGACTTCTCGTTGTTGATAAATCTATTTGTGTAGCTAAAACATCAGTATAATCATTTTTAATTACATAAGACATCTTATAATTGATATTTGATGTTTCTAAATAAATCTTATTATAACCATCATTTAAAGTAATAAAACACTCTCCTAAGTCTTCTATTTTCTCTTCTGATGATTTAACTAAGGCACTACCAGCTTCATAGGTCATTACATTACTTAAAGTGTTATCAACATCATTATCCCATATTTCGGTTACAATTCCAAAATCACTAGGCAATTTATAATATGGTATTTTTATTTTTTCACCAGTGCTTGAATTGTATTCATATAAAACAACACTATCAGTTTGATTAGCATTTTCTAATATAGTTACTTCATTTCTACTACCATCACTGTTTAACCAACTTCTAACTCTAATTCTGTAATTGTCAGTAACTAATAAATCAAAGTTACCTTGTTGAAAATCATATAAATTAAGTTTTAACCTAGTTCCACTTAAGTCATCACCAATTTCAATAGCATTATATACAGTAGAATACTCAGTTCTTCTAATGATTTTTGCACTATTATTTTCAACAACAAATTCATCATAAGTATCTTTATCTAGATAATTTAATTCATTAAATGGTAACTCAGTATTTCTTTTGTTACCATCACTATCCTCGATAACTAAATTAGTATAATTATCGGTACTTTTTACACTACCATATAAGTCAAATGATAAAACATTACCAAGTTTTGCGTCCTCTACTGTAATATTATTAAAACCAGTTACATCCTTTTTTAAAGTCAAATCTCTTTGAACTTTAGATAGTATTTCATCTGTATTTAATTTTATTTCGCTAATTTTACTGTTTTGATCGTCAATTTCTTTAGATATAATATCAACTTCACCAGTTACTTCTTGAAGTTTAATATCAAGTTTTTTTATCTTTGTTTTATTACTAATTCTAGTAACATTTGATGATACGGCTGTTTCTTTTAGAGTGCTCTTGTAATTACCATAAAAGCCATTGTTGTAACTCCATTTTGGTTGAATAAATGTTCTAATACCAGCAATGTTTATAATATCGCCTGTATCGCAAGATGGGTCGCCCCAAATTTTAATATCAGCACTTTGAAAAGAAAGTCCATTTAATGCGTTAAAAATGTTTTTAAACTCATCCTCCGACATTGTAAACAAATTATCGCTACTAAGCCTAATTGTCAGCCCCTCATCTGTACCATCTTCAAATTTTTGTAAGGCATTTTCATAAATAACCTTTGTAATTGTTTTTAATTGGTCTTTATCTTCAATAACGGCCATTTCACTAATTACATCATCAATGTCAATTACATCAACATCTTTGAAACTTTTAATGTATAGCTTTCCATTTCTTCCTACTTTGGCAAAGCCACCAGCTCTTTCAGATATGAAAGATAGATAGTCTTTGGCCTTAATAGTATTATCATAGCTATAAACCATAATGTTGCCATTTAGAAAGCTACTAGAGCCTAATTCAATGCCAACTTGTTTGCACATATCTTTTACTAATTCATACCTCGTACAAGGAATAATCTGACTAGCGTCATAGTAAAAATCAAATCTATTCATGTAATCATACAATGTAAAAGTTGTATAATCACTTGAACTAGTATTAGGGTCGACTGCTATATCATAAATCCCTATTGGTATCCACTCTTCATCAAAAAGATCCTCATTAGTTATTGATAATAATTCGTTAAGATATTTAATATTATCATTTTTATATTTTAGGAAATCATTTGAATATACATTTAAACCATAATCTATTTTTACTTTCTTTACTTCTTCTGGCTTGCAAGGTAAGCATAAGTTATCTAATTTCAACTCAACTTTTTGAATAATTGTACTTCCTAAAGTGAAAGTATCATTTTCAAAGCAGTTATCTTCCAACGATAAATCAACAATATAATCTTCATTTATTAATTTATCATTTATGTATATCTTTAACATGCTGTTAGAAGAATCAGCATATATTTGTTTTTTGTAATTATTAGAAGTCTTATACATCATTGACCTCTAACTTTTTTCTTTTGCGTAACACTAAAAGATACTTTCCAGCGTGTAGCCTCACTATTTTCAACATTATCAGTCTTTATCATTTCACACTCTCTTTTTGAACATCTAAAAGGTGCCGTTAAAATAGCTCCGCCTAAGATAGGACACTTAATTTCTAAGTTCATTGGATTTTTCCAAGTTTCAGTCATTAATGCTTCGGCTTCTTTTTCAGTTAAAAAATCAAAAGTAAAAGAGGCTTTTACAAGCCCCGTTGCTATCACTTTATCAACTAAAGTTGCATTTACTTTTGAACGATAACTGTCGCAGTCAATATCTTCAATATTAGTTTTAAATGTTGATGGACTTTTTTGCAAGATTCCATCACTTTTCCAAACCATACTAATCAACCTCCTTGATAACCGACACACCGTTTCTTTCACTCTTTTCGTTTATATAATCAATAGCTTCATCAAAGAAGTTTCTATTCATTACATTAACTATTAATCGGCTATAAGATTGGTTATTTCCTTGCCAGTTATTTAATGTTTTCTCAAATGTATCGGTCATAATATCTCGTGGAGAAATAATTTCTGGGTTAGACCTTGAATTAGAATACTCTGCAACTCTTACTATTTGCTCATCATAAAGTACATCTCCTGTGGCCAAACTTGGTATGCTTGGAATATTAAAGGTCTTAATTAAACCTTTAAATGGAGATATGCCTAAAAATGATATATCTCTTACGGTCGTTAAGGCTTTATTTATCGCATTAAATGGTACTGAAATCAATTTATTAATGCCTCCTGTTAAAGTGTTAACAACATTCTTAAATGAGTTGAAAATACCTTCTTTTATGCCATCATAGACCTTACCGCCTTTAGAGAATACATTTTTTACATTTGTCCAAGCTTGAGTAAATTTATCCTTAAACCAGTTAGGAATATTTACAAAAGCATTCTTTATGCCCTCACAGCCTTCTTTAGCCTTATCTTTAATATTTTTGAAGAAATTTCCAACATTATCTTTAATTGGTTGGATAACTTTTTCATTAACCCAGCCAGAAGCACCTTGCCAGATTTCTACAATTTTATTCCATACATTTGAAGCAAATTTCCCAATGTCATCCAAATGTTTTACACATAGAATTATTATTGCAATTAAAGCTCCAATGGCCAATACAGTTAAAGTAATTGGGCTTGTTAAAAATCCAATAACCGCAGAAAATGCAGTTGTTACGGCCATTCCAATAACTGCTAACCCGTTATAAATTGCTATAGAGCCATTTACAAGTGCTATTGCTATTGCAACACCTTCTATAACACTCATAGCTAATTCGTTGTCAGCTATCCATTTTAGGGCATTACCTATGCCGTTTAATGTATCAACTATAACCCCACCAGTCCAGCTGGCCACAGGTTGTAAGAAATTATCCCATAACCACTCAAACAATGGTTTTACATCACTAATAGCCTGATTAACAACATCTAATCCACCAGATAATAAATTTAAAAATGAAGGTATAACATCATTAATAGTCCATAACCCTAGTGGTATAAGAACATTTTCATAAAACCACTCTAAACCATCAAAAATATTTTTAGTAAATGGTAGGGCACTATTATAAAAGTCATTTAAAGAGTTAGAAACCTTTGTAAAATCAACCTTTAATAGTGCGTCTGCTGTTGCATTTAAAAAATCTGGAATTGTCTTACTTATTGTATAAGAGGCTATAGGTTGTAAAAAGTTTTTATAAAAGTCAACAGCTAAGCCACCAACTCCACTTCCAAAAAACTCTAAAGAATTTTTTAGATTTTTAATGCTATCAATTAAATTACTAAAATCAATGCTATCAATTTTTTCCTTTAATTTATCTATCCAACTAGTATCAACTTCATCTACTGTTATTTTATTATTACTGCCACTACTTCCCGATGTTGTTAAGTTGTTTAAGTCATCTAAACCAGATAACTGATTATTAGAATTAGATAACTCTTTATTTTGCTTTTTTAAAGACTTTTCATTTGCTCTAGCAACTAAATTTATACCTGTTAAAGCCTGAACAAAAGCATTTACATAACTAACAAGTGTAGAAAATAGATTTATAACCCTTTCTAATATTGGTGCAAATAAACTACCAAGTACATTCCAACAATTTTGAATAGAATCAGATAACTGTGTATCGTAACTTAAATAAGCTGATACAGATTTACTGACTAAACTAAATGCTGTTCTAACGCTTAATAAAGCTAAAGCAAATTTTTTAACACTTTTTATGCCATTTAAAAAAGACTTTGTAATATTACCACTAAAGCCTTTAGAATTATCATCTTTATTATTTTTCTTAAGTTTGTTAGTTTCATTTGCAAATATTTTAATTTTTGATAATGGATTATCAAAGTTTAGCTTATTTAGTCCTACACCAACTCTTTTAAAAGTTTGAGATGTAAAAGAGCCAAAATTCTTAATAAGATTTTTAATTGGTTCTATTCTGCCAGATATATTCTTTTTAAGTGATTCAAAGTCTTTACCTATGTTATTACCAATTTTACCAAGTCTATTAGTTACTTTGTTAACCATATCACTAGCACCGTTGGCAATATCTCTAAACTTCATTAGTAAAGAGTCTCCATAATCACCATTTAAGTTATTTTTTAACACCTGACGCATATCAGAAAGAATAGGAATAGTATCTATAGCATTTTCGCGTAATAATCTAATTGAATCACTTACAGATAAAATCGAATATGGGTCTATATTATCTAAGCTCATTCGGCCAGCAACATCTTTTAACTCTTTTATGGTTAATTTAGCTTTTTCAACTTCTTTTTTATATTGACTAATTTTAGAAGCCATTTCACTAAAGTTTTTTCCACTTTCTTTAGCCACTTGCTTTATTTGTTGTTTTGCTTCTTGGACTGGGGCAATACTTGACTTAACACAGCTTTTAACTTCATTAGTTATAGCCTGAATATTTTTCATGGCGTCTGTAACATTAGCCTTGATTATAATATTCAGTTCCTCTATAGTCATCAGTTATCACCTTCTTTCTTAGCGTGCAACTCTCGACTTAGTTCTACCATTAGGTTATCTAGTTCTTCTCCTTCACTGGCCTTACGATTGTATGCGTCCATCATTTCTAATTCTTTTTTGAATAAATCTCTGTATATATCTTTTATTAAGTTTACATTTTTAGGTTTTTTAGCTGATATACTACTTCCAATAAGTTTATTGCCTAGATTTTCAGCTAATTGTATTTGATTTTTAAAATTGTATTCTTGTTGATATATTTGAGATTCTACAAATGTTTTAGCATTTTCATAAGTACAATTCCAAAACTCGGATGGGGTTAAACCAAAACGATAAGCTAATGGTTCTAATTTATAAATTAAATCAATGTAATCTAAGCTCTGTAGCCCGCAAATTCCTCGACTGCGAAGTCTTTCATCGCTCCTTCTACTGCCGTATTCACTATGCCATTGATGTCGAAGCCCACTAGAGGATTGTTCTTTTCTTTCTCCAACTCTGTTTTCGACATCTTCTTTCCGAAAAAACTGCTATCATTTATTTCATCAGCAAGCATAGAATAAATTGCTAAATAATCTGTATTATTTTCTTTAACATAAGCCTCCATCAAATCATAAAGCTTACCATAATCACTATTAAGCGACTTTCTTGTTTCATCATCTGCTAAAGTCATTAATACATCAGCTAAAAATTCAAAATTAACGGCATTTAATGCCTTAAAAAATGCTTCTCTTAAATTATTAACCTTAAACTTTTTATTAAGTGCTACTATATTTTTCATAGTGGCTGTAAAAGTGTATTCCTTTTCTTCATCATTAATTTTTACTCTTAATGTCATTTTTAACCTCTTTCTTTTTTACATTTTTTTCTTTTACTTCTTTAAAATTGGGATTTTTATCAAAATACTTGATATGCTCATCACAAATAGCATACCAAGTATCTCCCGTAACAATATTTTTATATTTTTTCATTATGCTGTAGGTAATCCTAAAGTTTCTTTTATTGAAGATGTGCGATATAAAGTTAAATTATCTTTAATCATATCTTCTTTTGTATAACCATTATCGGTTAAGGCACAAGAAGCTTCAAATGACTTACATAAAGGTTTTTCACCTTCACCGCAAGTAGTTTCTGGATACAATACAAACCAATGTACAATCTTTTTGCTATCAGCCAATTTCTTTAATGAAGTATGCTGACTACTTATATATAGAACTGGAATAACTGGCTGTGAAGCCTTTTTACTTCCTTGCTCTGAATATTCTTCTGGCATATCAACTGTTTGATATGCAATAGCTTCTGGAGCCTCTTCTAATTGTGGAATTTCTTCCGTATATAATACTTGCGTTAAATCAGATTCTGTTGGTACTGCTTTATCGCTATAATAAATTTTTGTTAATAAACCAACTTTTGGTCTCATTTTTAATTCACTCTCCTTTTAGTTTGATTTTTCAAAACTGTTTGTTAAGGCATTATATAATACCTCATAGGTTCCACCATATCTTTGACACTTTGTAATTTCATCATAAGAATCTATAGGCGAACCAATTTTTCTAAAATTATATTCCCGTAATTTTTGGTCGATTTTATCAGATAAAATGATACTTTGCATTTTAGATTTAGTCCAAGCCTCGCAAGTAATTGAAAAACGGGTTAAGATAGGAAATCTATCATAAATCTTTTCGTCAATTCTTATTGGGGCTTGAGCTACTATACAAGGAAATATGGCATTTCCGTTTGGATTTTCTGTTACAACCTCAACTTTTAATTCCTCTAAAAGTGTAATAATAAACTTATAAAAATCTTCTGTTGTTAGATATTTCACTTTGCTACCTCTCTAAATAATTTAGATATTTGCATATTTATATAGCCGACACTTTCTTTTCTAGTCATCTGTGCTGTTGGCCTCATAAAAGGATAAGGTCTTGTAGCAAACATAACATAGAAATATGTGCCAGTCTTCTCGCTATAAACAAGCGGGTTATTTAGTGGCCGTGAAGCTTTTTCTTTTGGTAGTAACCAATATGCGTAATTACTATCAATAAAGGTCTTGGTCGTACCAATATGGGGTAATTGTGCATAGGTTCCAGTACCAAACTCTAAAAATGAAGCATAAGAAAAGATGTCCTTGTTAGTTTTTACTTGACCTGTAATCTTTCCAGATTCAAAATCAAGTATTTCAACAACGAACATCTTATCGTCTTTCGTGCCTCTCTTATTTCTTATGGCGGTATCTTTAACATTGTTTAATGCTAAATTGACACCTTTATTGGTGGCTTCTGGCAATCCAGAAATTATCTTATCCATTTTCTTGTAAAAACTATCAAAACTACTTTTTTTAAATTCTACTGATAACATTTACCCACCATTATTAGTCTTAGCAACATAAATTGTTGACCTTCCTACTCTTGTCTTACTTGAAATTATATAATCTGGATTATCTATAGTTTCCATGCCTTCTAGCATTATTGTTTTACTATCAAATAAAATAATTTCATCATTGTAACGAATACCATCTGTTGTATCGCAAGAAATACCATAGCCTTTTTCGATAACCAGATCTAAATCGGTATAAAGTTTTTTAGATTCATAATCTATTTCACCAGCACCGTTCCTATCTAGTTCGCTTAGATTTTGTTGTATGCTTAAATAAGCAGTACCCTCATAAATCCATTTTGTTGTGTACTCACCATAGTTTTTTATTTTGACTGGTTTATAGATTAATACTTGGCTTAAATTTCTTACTCTCACTTTATAACTCGTAAGT
The DNA here is from genome assembly GCA_934163035.1 of uncultured Bacilli bacterium. Lineage (GTDB taxonomy): Bacteria > Bacillota_I > Bacilli_A > RF39 > UBA660 > CAG-877. Next base: position 42,478 of record CAKPJX010000007.1, read on the forward strand.
GTCTAGTATCTTTAACAAGTTTATCTTCTATATCAACATAGCTTGCTGTTAGGCCACCCTCACTAGAACTAGAACTTCCTTCATTTCCTCGTCTTATGTAAGCCGATATGACCGCTGTTTTTATATAGGGAAATAATTTTTTATCATTTATTTTTCTGTTTGTATTATCAGCAACAATATCCGAATAATCAGAAATATAATTCTCTATGATTTTATCGTCGCCTTTTTTATAATTTATACCTAAGTAGGCAATAATTTCTTCTTTCATATATCACCAACTTAAATTATCTGTTACTCATCATCTTCTGGCATTAATTCTAATAGTTGTGCTTTAGTTGCTTTACTATCAAATTCGATGCCTTTTTCTGTTAATATTTTAGTAATTTCATCTTTAGTAAGACTGTTTTTACTACTATCAACAGTTATTTCCTCATAGAATTCACTTTTAGAAAGTTGTTCTATTACCATATCGTTATTTGGAACTAAAACAGCTCCAGTTTCTAAACTTCTAAATTTTCTCATCTTAAAAATTCCTCTCTTCAAATTCATTTATTATTCACTATAATAAAAAATGGTATCTGGTGTTAAAGCCTTAGTTCCTTTATATAAAAAATCTTCTAAAGCATAAGCGTCATCTAAATTAATTTTTTCTAAATCAAACTCACTAACATAAAATGGTTGTGCAATAGATTCTTCTCTCATTAACATAACATGACAACCAGCTGGCATTCTTGTACTTTCTCTAACAATAATACTATCATACATACCAATAGCACCATTAGAAGGACTTGTCCCGTTTGGGAGGTCATCTAAAACATTTTTCATTTTCTTTCTATAAGTTGCGTCTAATACAATAGCTAAGTCCTCAGCGTCTAAGCCATCAATAAAATCATTTTTTAAAGTTTTTGCTGTTACAATCATATTGTCAACAATCTCTTGAACAGTAGCACTAGCCGTTGGTTTTTCGATTTTTGTTCCCTCTTTTTGACCACATGCGAAAAATTCTCTATCTAAATACGCTCTTATTTGTTTTGAATAATTCTTTTTTCTTCTTTCGGCCATATTAGGAACACCATATAATTTTAAATCCTTGCCTTGAAATTCTTCGATAATTTCCTTATCAGTATCAATATTTACAGTAATAGGATTATCTTTAACAGCATTGCCTTTTCCAGCCTTACGAGCTGTACCCTTATCTTCAATTTTTGCATTTGCAAATCTCTTATATTCAACAGAGCCTGATTGTGGATCACCACTACCATCCTTTGCTTTCAGTTCTTCTGATACGGCACTTGTAAATACATTTTCAAGTATACCGCCTAAAGTTTCAGCTAATTTTGCCTTTTCTTCTGTTCCATATTTAATTACATTTAATGAATCTTGTTTCATTATTACCATCTCTCTTTCTTATTTTTTAATAACTAGTTCTTGATACATTTTTTGTACTGCTAAAGCCTTCATTAATAACACTAGTTGGAGTAGATTCTCTTAAGCGTTTATTAACTTCATTTTCTACAGCACTATCAACTACTTTCTTTATATTTTTAATTGCAGGCTCCACTTCTTCTGCCTTAATCGTTTTAAAATTAATTAATTCTAACAACGAAACATCAATCTGAGTTTCTGGATAATTAACTAATTTAATTGCTTGTTCTTTTAATTTATAAGCGTTTAATTCAGCTTGAGTTTCTTCCTGCTTTTTTTGAGCCTTTTTTAACTCATATTGGTTTCTTTCATCTTCTTTCATCTTTGCTAACTTTTCGGCTTCGCTTTTCTTTTCCTCTTGTTCGGCTAACCATTTACTCTTAGCAGTTTCTAAAGATTTTTGAACCCTTTTATCAAATTCACTTTGATAGTTAGAATCTTTTAACATTTCGTCAAAAGTTTTTGGTGTTTCTACACTCGTTTTTTGCTGCGTACTAACATTGTCTACATTAGCATTATTAGTAACAGTTCCATTTTGATTATTTGTGTCCATTTTTATTCCTCCTTTAGCCCCAGACCATTTACTTTTTAAGTCCCCAGTCCATTGCCTATCCACAAACTTTCGCTTGTTTTACCTACAAACGAAAAAAGGCATTAAAAAAAGAAATGTGGCCAGCATTTCTCTTAATAATCAAATTATCAATTAATTGGTGTATGCTAGAAGAATCGAACTTCTATCACGACTAAATCGTGTCTTACCATTGAATAAGCATACAAAAAAAGGAGCACCTTACTTGGCACTCTCATAATAAATTTTGTCATATATTTTTTGAAGGATTACACCTTTTTCTTGTAATTCGTAATCATCATCATAATACTTTAACAATTCATCATCAATACGCAATAACAATTCATCAACATTGTTAAATTTATCAACATCTATTTTATAATTTTTCTTTAATGTTTCTTTTATTTCTTCATTTATTTTCACTTGTTAACACTCCTTGGGTTAGTTTGAATTAACACACCTTCTTTATTATAGGAAATAATTGCATTATTGCCTATTATCCTATAACTACCATTATAAGAAGGCACTATATTATCACTGTTTTCTAAAATATCTTTAATAGTTTCAATAGCAACACCACTTCGCTTTTGCTCGATACTTCCGATTATTCTATCTATAAAATGATAAGATAACTTCTTCACTATTGTATTATCCTTTAATTTTATTCCTAACAGTTCCTTATTTGCTTCAATTTTTAGTTTAATATAATCTTCTACATCTACTAATGGTGTTAATAATCCTTGTTCTATAGCAAAATATCTATGTTTAACTACTTTATAATTATTTTTAAGGTAATTCCACTCACTGACATTATTGTACTTTATTTCTAAGTATTTCTCAATAGTTCCAATTCTTTTAGCACCATAATACAATTTATAACGCGTATATTGTTCTTTATCATATTTACTAATGTTTTTAATCTTACTTCTAATATCGTTAGCTATATCAATACTTAATTGATATGTAATTGTGCTATGACAATAATGGAAATGATGTACTATAGGAGGTAAATTAATACCAGATTGTAGACCATTTACACTAATTCTTACTAGTTCTAATTCCTTTGAAGTTTCGCCCATGTATCTATCAAATGTATTCTTACCATTAATGCTAAATAAATAATTATTCATGTTTTTACACATCAGAGTTACATTAGGACATAAATCCGAAATAAATCTACATTTCTTCGTACCAGTATCTTCCCCAGCCTTTAAAAAGCATTTATTTCCTACTTCTCGAACTTGTAAATCTAAACTTCCGCTTATCTTTTCATTATCAATACACAAATACCTATTAAGTTGTTTTTTGAATATATTTTTAAATAAATAACTATCAACATTAGGTTTAACATTTTGCTGTAGTTGTATAATTGCTTGTCTTTTAACCTCTTGGGAATTGGTAAGAGCTAAAGCTTCAATATATGTTGTCCACTTATCGCCCTTTATATTAGGAAGACACAATAAAGACCATATAAACTCCCAAGTTAAATTCCACTTTTTCTTTTTAGATGGTTTTATTTCATTAATCGCTTGCTTATACAAATCTTGTCCAATATCGTTAAACAAATACTTTTCATATTCATATAATTTATTTCTTTCTTCTATGAATGCTCCCCATAATAGTATTTCTAATAGTTCGTTATATGTAATTATTCTTTTTGATAATAAGTTATTCACCTTATATTCAAAATACCCAGTTAGTAATCCTTTATCTCTCCACTCGTCCGCTTTACGATATAGTTTTTGGCGTTTTGATAAAGATATAGGCTTATCTAAATCATTAAAATTAATATCCATGTCATTGAATATGTTTTGTATTTCATCTTGTGTCTTTTTGTTTAATTTAACACTTTTGGATAAATGTTCTCTAAGTTTTTCATTAGTATGATCCCAACGGTTGCTAAGGATAGTCTCATTATCCACTTATATCACCTACTTTTCTTTTATATCTGTAGCTTGATTATCATTATCTTGATTTTTTAAATTAATGGAGTCTTGATTATTCTCATTTTGAAATGATTCTATTTGCTGTTGATTAAATTCTAAGTTCTCTTGAGACTGTTTTTTCATTTTTTCTAATTCACTGGAAGCGTCTAGCTCATCAGGAAGTAAATTAATAACGGTTTCATCACATACTGTACCTTTCAAAGATAAAGCTCTTTCAGTCTCTGATTTCTTGTCAGTAGGCATATTTCTTTGAAGTTTGATTTTCAAATTTCTAAAATCATAATTTGTATTTTTCTTTAGGTTTATCCTGTTAGTAAAAGCTTCCCACATTGCTAATAATTCCTTTTTGACGGCCTTATCTAAATAAGTTATTGACTGTTCTAATGGGAAAAACTTTTTTTCTAGTGCTGAACTATTATCGGCATTAGTAAATCCTAAGTCATTAACATTAGGACAATTACTAAGCATAAATATTAGATCTACTAAAGTTTTCTTATAGTTTTGTAATGCACTATCATTAATATTTTTTTCTACCCATTTCATGTCGCCACCTTCGCCAGCATAAAAAACGCGTGATTTTAAAATTGCTTCATCTTCTTTTACTCGTTTTTGGTTTATTATCCATACTATCTCGCCATTTTCATCATACACAATCTCATTAACTTCATCAGTTAAAACATTACCATTAGAATCTTTCAACTCGTTACCAGCCTCATCAACTAATTCAATAGTTTTTAGTTCTCTCTTTTCAATTAAACTATCTTCTCTAGGCTCATAACCTGTTATCATTAGCTTTGCGTCGTCATTATACTGAAAAGTATTTTTAGTATTATCCATTACTCTTTCATAAGCACAAATATTAGGCTTAGATAATTCAAAGCATGCTAAACCATAAGGATTCTCTATTGCAATACATGGAACACAACCCCAACTTATATTTTCTCGCTTTTCTTCTTCTTCTCTAAAATCCTTTTCTCCAACTTTGCTATTCTTAAAATAATATTTATGTTCTTCTGTTGTCAAAACAACTATCTCATTTTTATTTCCTTTTGCGTCAGTTTCAACCCAAGTTCTTAAAAAGCCTATTTTGTTTATTGGAATAGAGTAATCATAAATTGCTATAGATTGTCTAGCGTCTACATTTGCATACACTATTTCATTATTTTTATTCTCATACCAAATGCCATATCCTGCTGATAAATCATTGTAACTTTGAATTAAATTGTAATAAAAAAAGGAATCATCATTGTAATTCCTTATATAGTCGATAAACATTTGATATTCTTTTCTATCATTTCCTTTAGAGCTAAAAACCTTATTAAATAGTTTAGTAAGTATTGATTGTTTTTCTTTAGTTGGCATTTCTTCTACTTGATAAATAGGTGATTTACCACCCATATAGCCATTTATCATGTTTGAAATAACAAACTCAAAAGCTTCCTTCATCTCATCATCATTTTCCGCTACTAAATCGGAAGGCTTTGATTTTCTAACTTTCATTTCATACAGTTTTTTTCGCTTATCCCATTCTGGTTTTGCGTCTTGTAATATATTATAAATATTTTCTGGTTTAATTATATAATCTATATTGTATTGTAACATAATTCTTCCTTTCTTGTTTTATATTGGTTTAATATTTCCAAATGACGGCTCTCTCTTACCAACTGTCATATCATAAATTCCAGCTAAGACATCTGGAGCGTCATCATGTGCATTTTTACCTTTCTTTTGATACTGTGTAACTTGTTTATAAAATTCTTTCCACCTATTTGCCCAATTAAATGGAAAGTGTATATTTTCCATAACCCAGTAACTAGATGATAATATTCTTGACTGCTTATTTGAGTTTTGAGTAAATGGTTTAATAACACACCTATTTGATTTATACTTTTCTTTTAATATTCTCTTAACATTTCTTGCAAAACCTCTACCACCATTGTTGGACTCGATATAGGCTAAATTAACATTATTTCTAAACAAAATATTGGCACACTCTTCTTCTGTTATTTCCATGCCTTCATCGGTAAATAGCACATCTAAAACATAAGGCATTTTATCTAACAAGCCATAAACAACACAGCATAGATAATCGCTACCAGTATCTGCTGTATCAACATAGGCATAAATAGTTCCAAAATTCGGACTTATATCATAAGTTTTTAAGTTTTTATATAGTTTTCCTTTTTCATCAATACATATCTGATTATAATTAGCTTCTACTATTTCTTTATCCATTTCTTGAGTTTTAAACTTAAAATCTTCTTTGCTTAAAATTTCTTTGCACAACATAGAGCCATCATCTTGAACAGCTTTATAGTTAATGTGAATAACATCATCTTTGTACTTATTTAGTATTACACCAGCTAAATCTTTAGCAGCCCATCTTGTCATAACGATTATAATTTTGAATCCTGTTTCGGTTCTAGAAAGCATGGTATTAACAAACCAATCTTTGTGTTCCTCTAACAATTCCTCGTTATATGCCTCATCTGCAGACTTTATTAAGTCATCTATAATCATTAAATTACAACCGAATCCCGTTGCTGTACCCTTGGGTGATGTTGCTAAATAATTGGCTTCTTCGTTTCCTTCTAAAGCCCACTTTTTCATTGAAGCTTCGCCATACTTTATTTTCACACTAGGAAATATTTTACCAAATATTCCATCTTCTTCTTGTATAGCATTTCTTACTGATTTTGCAAAAGTTCCTGATAATGTTTCATTATAACTTCCTGTCATTATCTTATAATGAATACTTCTTCCCAAACACCATTGAACAAATAATGTAAGAGTTCTACTTTTTCCATGCCTTGGTGGTATATTAATCACTATTACCTTTTTAGGAGATAATAAAAAGTCTTGTAACGCATTACAAAACTCTTTTAAATACTTTCTATCTTCTTTGTAAAAATCAGGTGCTTTTAGTTTGCAATATTCCCAAAAGTTACGCCTAGCCAACTCATATCTTGCTTGTTCTCTTACATATTCAGGTATCATTAAGTATCACCAGCTAACCTTCTCAGTTGCTCATCAGTAAGTTTAGAATAAGCATTATCAATACTTCCCTTTACATTTATATTTTGCTGATAGCTATTATCCATCTTATTTAATGTATCAATGGCTTTTATTTTAGTTGTCAAATCTGCTTCTCTTTCTCCATCATGTTGCTCACCATCACTCCAGTATGTATACTTCTCTTTTATTTCACCCTTAACTATCTTTGTTAACCATTGCATACGATCTTTAGCGTCCATTATGACCGTGCTTTCTAATTGCTTAACTAATTCATTATACCTACCCCTAATCTCCCCTTTATGAAATAATTCACTAGCTTTCTTATCTATTGTTGTATCTTTCATATTCTTAGCATTATATGAACTTTTATAGGCCTCTCTTTGACTCATGCCTTTTACTAAATTTTGAACGAATAATTCTTGTTTTGGTGTTAACATCAATTTCACCTCCTAACATCAAAAAAGAGAACTATCGCTAGTCCTCATAACAGTTAATCTTAATTATAAATATTTCATTTTACCATATTATAACATATATATTTTAGTTGTCCATACAGCACTTTTTTAGTTATTTTTCAATTTTATTACCATGCTCGTCTGTTTCGATATAATCGATGATAATTTCATCACCATATTCATCTTCTGTATATTCCAATTCTTTACTGTGTGATGTATTTAAAATTACACAAGGAATGCCACTCCCGAAAAAACTATAAAATCCCTTTTCGACTTGGTCTAAATCTCCTATTGTTCCACAAATGTTATGTGAATTTCTAATGAATATTTCTAAATCATCATCTAGACTAGCTAATAATTCTTTTAATCTCTTTACTTTCATAATTATAATTCATCTATGAACGCGTCTGGGAAAATATACACCTTTAATTTATCTATTAAATCTTTCTTATTAGTGCTAATTGTTCCTGTAGAACAATGTAGAGTTTCGGCTATATCTTCAATAGTCATTTTTCTAAAATAGTAATATGGAATTATTACATAATATTTTTCACTACTTATTTTTGCTAAAGCATTTTTAACTAGTCTTATTTCAGACTTTGCCTTAGCCGATATTTGCTTTAACTCGCTAATTCTTGTTTCTAATGTTTCTTCGCCATAAGTATATGTACTGCCCTGTTCTTTTAAAACAAGCGTATTGGACTTTGATTTTGGTGTAGGTATACTTTTAGCATCTTCTTCTAATTGCTTAACTTCACTATCAATTAACCTTACCGCTTCTGGTAAAACATTTAAGCAATATAATAATTTTTCTGTGCTTTTATAAGCTGACTTTTTATTATGATTTTTTAATAGATTTTTTGATTTTAGTTCCTTTAAAACCTCATTAATTACATTTTTTTTAACATTTTCTTCAAACTGATTCATAGATACCTTCCTTATTCCTTTAAATTTTTTCTAATAACTTTTTTTCATGATTATTCCTGTCCAACTTGAGTTTTTATTGTAACAGGAATAATTGCCTCTGGCCTAAATACGATTTCATAGTCGTATCTCGACACATCACTATATTCTAGTTGCTCAACGACATAAGTTGTTTCGTTTGCAATGTAAAGCATATGCTTCTGATATTTGTCCTCACCAATTCTACAAATGACCTCTAATTCATTATCAGCACTACTAATACCGCCTTTTATGGAACAGTTTCCTGTCATTTGAAATAAATATTGACCATCTCTTAAATTAATAAATGTTATTCTTCGCTTAACTTTAAATTCGTCAGCTTCCTTACCAATATTGTACTTAACTGTATCTGCACTATTACCTCGAATAGCTTCACAACCAGTTAAAATAAAGAAAGCCATTATAAATAAGCATATAAAAAATAAAGTTTTTTCTTTTAATTTATCCATATCTATACTAATCTCCTTCCTTTTCCACCAAACCATCATTTATTAAATCATAAATTGTGTCCAATTCAACATTTGTATTATATAATCCTATTCCTATTGAAATCCTGCGACTATCTTTATCTATATATATTTCTTTTCTTTCTCTTAAGTCAGAACTTTGGTCATCAACGCGAATTCTTTTTTTCACATAATTCTTTCACAATCTTGGAATCCATATTTTTCTAACTCTTTTAAATCAACATTATCTTTAATTTTTAACATTTTAATCCTCCATAGGCACCCAAGCTGGGCAGTCGCCTATTTGTGCTTGAAAATACCTTGCTAATTCATCATGACCAATTTCAAATAAATGCTGGCAAGTGTTTCTATACAAATCTTTTAACTTTTCATTGTTATTTTCAAGCTTTCTCACATACTCAAATAATTCTTTATCAACTTTAAAAACTTTATTTTTATTAGTTTTTATATAAAAATCCATATTAATTTAACCCCAATTCTTCAAGCGTATATCTTTTATCTATTTCCATATTTTTATACATTGTCCCAATCTCAAAATATGGCAATGCAATTCCATTATTCCTATCTACTTTAATAAATATGTTTCCTACACTTCTTGAACATCTAAATATTGCTATATATTTAATCTTTTTTTTAAATGGCTTAATTACTGCACTTAAGTATTTTTTCTCAACTTCATCTAGTATTTCTTCTTTTTCAACCATTGATTTTGTTTCAGTGATTATTCCATTTTTAACAGTAATAGTTCCTGTAAAACCATCAGGTATCTGTCTAGAATCATCTTTAATAATACCCACCCTGTCCAACATACTATCACTATAAGTCCAACGGCAATTATCTACATCTAACTTATATCTAACCCCGTTGCATGCAGCAATAACCATGATTACTGTCGCTTCTTTACCACGATATTTTTTCATTTTTGATGTAAAATAAGCCGTAGAATCGTAAACCTTTCCAGTAATTAAGTTATTTTTTATTTTTACTTTATCTCCTATTTTAAACTTTGTTTCCATATATTATTTTCTCCTTCTTTTAATTTCATTTCAAACGCTCTCCAATCTCATATTAAATTGTATTTTACAGCCTTCAGTATACATTAGTCCATTAACCACAGACTCTTCTATAGGGTACATCTTAGTTTTCAAAATATCCAAATAATTAATGTTATCTAATATATGAAGTTCTTTTAAATGATTAGACAACCTCTCTAAAAAGGATACAACATCAATATTTGACAAATAGAAGGCAGAATCACTTATAAAAACATCTTTCTTAAACACAATGCATTCTACTACAAGCAGTACCTCTTCATTGCGATAATCATGTATCTTCTCCTGTACATTTTTAAATTCTATTATTGTTTCGGCAATGTCTTTCATATTAAATAATCCTTTCTACACTTAATATTTTTAATACATAATACTTTTTATTAGGTTCTGCACCCCATTCTTCCTTTCCATAACCTTTTGTTATTTTACAACAGCATCCAATAGTTAGACTTTTAGAAGAATAACCATTTCTAAATTTTATCAATATTATCTTATCTAAATATTGCATCCAGTTTGAATAATTATTTTCATTGTTAAATCTACTGTCATAATAAGGCTTAATTTCTCGATATTCTTCTTTCTTTTCACCAGACATGATCATGTCAAACCATTTTTTCTTAATTGGCAATGTCAACATTATTTAACCACCCCAATTCTTCAATTTGTTTTTGTATGGCCATAAACACTTTAATATCACAGTGCATGGGCGTATTTTTCATTCTAAAGCCTTTTTTTACATAAGTATCATCGAGGCAAGCACAAGCAAATTTTTTGCTTGTGTTGTCAAATGTAATTCTTTGCGTATGCTGTGGTGTAGTTCTTTGATACATAACTAATCTTTCGTAATTAGGATTACTTGTTTTTAACAATTCAAATCCTAATTCATTAAACATTTCATTTGCACTCATACAATACCTACCTTTTCTATCTTTTGATTGTCAGATTTCAGAGTTATAACTGGGCGGGCACCATAACCGCTGTCAACCCAGCTGTAAGTCAGATACCCAGCGCTAATCTGAGCCCACTCATGAGCATAGCCGCCAGCCGCATAAAAGTAAGCTGGGGACATTAACCAGCAACTTTTATCTGGTACAATTTTATATTGGCTTAATCGTTCAATCTCTCTTATTTTCGGAATTGTTATGTAATCAAATGAATATTTATCCTCATCATAATTAGTTTTCATTTTAACTAATTCTTCTTTGCTAAATTCTTTTAAAAATTCATTATTTAAACCTCTTTTAATTTCAGTTTTATCCCAATCATTGCATTCTTTGTCAAGACTATATTTTATACCACCGTCTTCATCTAAATAGTCATTATTAAATATTTTTTTCATTTTTTTCTTAGGTAAGCAATTTTTCATCATCAATGTTAATTTATTGTCTTTAACATTAATGACAATCCATTCATAACCATTATATTTAACTAAATCATATATTTTATATGACTTAGGTTCTTCATACTTTATATATTTAATTCCATTAATTATCAATTCTTTTTCCATATTATTTCTCCTTTTTTAATTCTTTATTTTCAAGCCAGGTATCTTGAATAGTTGAAATCCACCCACAATGTACGGCTTGAATTGAGCCATCAGGGCGATGAAATTTTTGAGCGTCCCAACCTTTATACAATTTTATTCCAAAATCAGTCTTACCTTTTGAAATGCTGTATCTTAATACATCACTTACGATAATGATAAAATCTATCTTTTGACTAACTAGATGCCTTATGAATTCTCTTGCTTGGCTAAAAGGCGGATTAGTAATTACTAAATCATATTTGCTATAATCAATATTTCGCCATTCCTTATCATCACATTTAACATTGTAATAGCAGTCCTTTAAACACTTATAAATATTGCTGTTTTTGTCATCGCAAGGACATATGATTTTCTTATTTCTTAAGTCGTACTTGTGTAATTCTCTAACACAGTCTTTATACATTGTGAAAAATTCATCATCTAGTGTTTTTCTCTTACAGGTTTTTAATTGCTGTGGCATTTTGACACTCCTGTTTTTTTAATAAAGACCGCTGTTTTCTTTCCTCATAATGTATCCTATGTGATATTTTGCTATCAAAATTAGTACAAGCTCGACACTTCGTTCTAAATCTTGTATGTTCTTTATTAGCCCACGACCAATATTTCGGTATTAGTGGTTTAGTTTCTCCACAGGCATAACACCAGCGTTTTTTTTCTGTTTCCATATTAAACCTCATTTCCCCAACAATCCCATCCAGCCACTGGCTGTCTTGCAAATAGTTCTATTCTAGGCATATCTCCAACTAATTCAATGATTTTATTTCTGACTAGATCTGGTTTTTTAGAATGTTCCTGCAATGGTGAAAACACTAGCTGTGATACACTATTACTTATCCTTTTTGGCTTGCCTTTAACGGCTATTAAACAACATTCTGAATTACCACGGGTCCAACGGCCTAATCCAAAAAAGTAACCATTTCCGCTCTTATTTTGTTTAATCCATTGAAATCCAATTGTTTTATATTTAAAACCCCATTCTTGTATAAGTTTTAACCCTTCTTGTAACATTGGATATGTCACCCATAAAAATAATATACTGTCCTTAGCTGCCAAATTTTTAATAGGTAAATTACATATATCATTAAGATTCATTGTGCTATAGTGAGATTCGCAATTACCATTACATTTTTTATCTTTATAACTCCATGGTGGATCAGCATAAATAATATTGTATTTTTTATCAGTTTTCATAATATCGACTACTGGCATTTTTTATTTCTCCTTTCTATCTGTATCTTTTGTAATTTTTAACGCACACATTATAAATAAAATATCAAATGCTGCAAGAACTATGGCCAATATTAATGCAATAATTTTAATCACTGTTAATTACCTCTAATCTTTTTAAAAGCCCTCTCTTTTCCAATAGATTTATGATTGTTTATTTTATTAAAATCACTTATATTTCTTTTTCTTTCAGAAAGAAAATATTTAATTATCTGGACCTCAATAATAAACATAATTAAGATTTCAAAGAGTTTTACATACAAGTCAAGATTCTTCATAGTTAAACTCCTCATTGATATAATTTCTTACAGGACTATAACTTGTTACGCTTCTTTTAACTTTCATAGTTTGTGTTTTAGGTGGACGGCCAGAACCGACTCTTTTTAATGTGTAGCTGTGTTTTGATTTATCTTCTAGTTCTGCTACCTTCAAATTTAAAGATTTAATCTCATCTATTGATTTTTCATTATCAGACAGTAGTAATTTATTTTTTGTAATAAGATTATTATTTTCTCTTGTTAAATTGTCATTAGTTAGATTTAACTCTTCAATTTTTTTCTTTAAATCGTTAATTTTTAACTTTAAATTTTCTATTTCAGATACAGCTTTTTCATAATCTTTTTTGTAAAACAGTTTCATTTATTTTTTCCTTTTCTATCCTTATTTCTTCTCTTAAGATGTAAGCAATAGCATTTAATATAGTTCCTGCAACTATCAAAATTATAGATAATATTACATTAATCATTTAATTCACCAGTCCTTTAAAGGTTGATAAAATCTCATTTCTATCTTTTAT
>CAKPJX010000008.1 GCA_934163035.1 uncultured Bacilli bacterium
AGCCAATGCATAATTGCATTGACTACTTAAATAATTATCACTTATTTGTGTCTACACACACTATTTGACAATTATCCAGTTTACACCTCAGCTAACTCTTATTTAGAAATAAATTCACAAACTAAATTAGAAATATCAGTAGGATCATCTATAGGTAATCCTGCTATCATTCTACCCTCTGCATATAATATTTTACAATATTTATTAAAGACATCTTTATCATTCTTATACAAACTAATTAACTTATCCTTAATTGGATGGTTCTCATTAATTTCTAGTACTAACTCTGCTTTAATACCCATTTGATTAGGCATAGCATCAAATACCTTTTGCATTTCAATAGAAACATCACCTTCACTAGTTAAACATAGTGGATGAGACTTCAACTTATTAGTAAATCTAACTTCCCTAACTTCACCAATAACTTTCTTCATAGTCTCTAACATAGAAGAATTATCTTCATTAACTTTCTTTACATTTTCCTTATCTTCATCAGTATCTAAATCTAGATTACCATTTTCAATGTTAATGAACTTCTTACCATCATAATCTACTATTGCTGTAAGTGTAAACTCATCAACATAATCAGTCAAATATAAAATATCAAAATCTCTATCTCTAACTTGTTCTACTTGTGGTAAAGAAGCAATCTTTTTAATAGATGAACCAGATGCATAATAAATCTTATCTTGATCATCCTTCATATTATCAACATACTCTTTTAATGTAATAAGTCTCTCTTTTTTAGCAGAATAAAACATAACCAAATCTTTTAATTTATCTTTATCTTGACCAAAATTATTGTAAACACCATATTTTAATTGTACACCAAATGTTTTAAAGAAAGATATATATTTATCTCTATCATCTTTTAACATTTTTTCTAGTTCTCTACGAACTTTACTCTCTATATTTTTAGCAATCAATTTCAAATTGTGTGATTCTTGTAAAGTTTCACGAGAAATATTTAAAGGTAAATCTTCTGTATCAACTACTCCCTTTATAAAACTAAAATAATCAGGTAATAGTTCACTACATTTATCCATTATTAATACACCATTAGAATATAGGCTAAGTCCCTTTTCATAATCTTGTGTATAATAATCATATGGAGCATGACTTGGTATAAAAAGTAATGATTTATATGAACACATTCCCTCTACTGAAGATGAAATAACTTTTATTGGCTTATCATAATCATTAAACTTATCCATATAAAAATTATCATAATCATCATCACTTACATCAGCTTTATTCTTCTTCCATATAGGAACCATACTATTTAAAACTTCAGTCTCTAAAACATCCTCATATTCTTTCTTTTTCTCATCCTTTAAATGATGATGCATAACTTCCATCTTTATTGGAAAACTAATATAATCAGAATACTTTTTAACTAAATTCTTTAATTCAACTTCATCCAAGTATTTACTATAATCATCTGTATCAGTATCCTCTTTAATATGAAGTACAATTTCAGTACCATTATCCTTCTTCTTAGCCTTTTTTATAGTATAACCATCTATACCTTCACTTTCCCAAACATAACTATCATCACTATCTATCGATTTAGAAGTAACTTTTATATTATCACTAACCATAAAAGCAGAATAAAAACCAACACCAAATTGACCAATAATAGAAGTCTTTTCTTCCTTACTCATATTCTCTTTAAAAGCAAGTGAACCACTCTTCGCAATAGTACCTAAATTACTCTCTAATTCCTCTTTAGTCATACCACAACCAGTATCAGTAATAGTAATTAACCTTTTATCTTTATCATAAGATAAATGTATTAATAAATCATCCTTTGCTACCTTAACACTCTTATCAGTTAAAGATCTATAATACAACTTATCTAGTGCATCACTAGCATTAGATATTAACTCCCTTAAAAATATATCCTTATTTGTATAAATAGAATTAATCATTAAATCTAATAATCTCTTAGATTCAGATTTAAACTCTCTCTTTTCCAAATTATTCATCTCCTTAAAATAATGTATAAATTATATATACCACTATTTTTAGCAGTTGTCAAATGTAAGTGCTAATTAATATCAATAATATCTTTCATACTATCAGAATCTAAATCTAAATATTTATTTATACCCTCTAAAATATTATTGTCAATTTTACTAATAAACTTTATACTACCATCAGTTATTAACTTCCATTCTAATATCTTTATAGAATCCCCCTCAATAACTTTCAAACCATCTTTATCATATCCAAAACATAAATAATACTTATTACCAAATAATCTAATCTTAGTAAATTCAATAAATTTTTCCAGTCTTATATTCTTAATTATGACATAAAAATATAATTCTATAGCAGCATCATCTATACTACAATATAAATTAAGAATTTTTTTACTATGAATATATTCCAATATTATTATACGTTCATTAATAATACCAAAATATTTACCATTAACCATCTCTAAATAATTAATCTTTATATCGCTAGCATAATTCAAACACTTACTATTAAATAACTTATCAAGATCATCATTAAACAAATCAAAACATACAGATTTATTATATTTAATATCAAAATCCTCATCATTTAAAATAATTAATATCTCATTACATAATTCTCTCATAATATTAGGGACATGTTCAAATAAAATAACCAAACTTTCAAACATAAAGTTCCACTCTTTTGGAATATATCTTGTTGCTACAAAAGTCAAATCATCTCCACCGCCATGATAAGTAATTTCCAAAATATATGAGTCAATATTTTTATTTCTCAAATCAAAGATCTTATTCTTATATTTTTCCCTATATGTTCCAAAAGTCTCTAATATATGATTAACTAAATATATATTTACAAATTGATAACAAACATAATCTTCTATTCTATTAACATTATCAACTGCATCAATTGGAATAAACATAATCTTAAATTTTTCTATTTTTTTATTAAATACTAAAGCTATATAAAAATTATTCTTATTATAATTTTTAATATTTAAATCAAGTACTACTAATTCTTTTCTATTTTTTAAATACTTCTTTATACTACTAAAAATTTTAGTGTTCATAATCCTCCCCTATACAACATCAAAGATAATTTTATCAAAATAAAAGGACTATTTCTAGTATAGTCCAAAATAAACCTATAATATTTACATTCTTTTACATATTACTACTATGATTCATTCTATAAGTCATAAAGAATATTGAAGCATCTACTATTATTAAAAGCCCAAATATCGTATAAAATATTGTACCAGTATCACCTGTAGCAGGAAGTAATATATATCTTTTTAATATAATAGAATCACTATCAATATAATGGTTATCATCATAATAAACTCTAAGATAATAATCTATTCTCTCTCCCTCTTCCAGATTCTCAGTCGTTGTTAGAGTCGAAGGATTATCAACTACTCCTATAAGTCTATCATCTGTTTTATCATATCTTTCAATTTTTACTGGAGTAAAGTTAGTTTCCCATTCAATTTCAAACATTCCAAAAGCATCTTGTTTTTTAATAGTTGGCTGTTTTGTAAATTTATAATCATAAACACAAGTACATGTATATACTACATCATCTTTTACTATGGTATCATTATTTATATCAACATCCCAAACGCCACTTAGATAACCATCATTAGGAATAACTTCTGGAACATCATTTAACTTATATTGAGCATCATCCCATTTACCAGTTTCACTATTGTATACGCCACTATTATACTTAATAACTATATCATTATTAGTTAAAGTTTTAGCAAACACACCATTAACAACTTTATAAGTAATAGTCTTTTGATATTTATCTGGTATGCCATCACCATTAGCATCAGTAGCATAACTTATTAATATCTTATGATTACTCTTTATATTTTCAAAATTATAACTTCCGCTAGTAAAGTCAATATACTCATCATCAACAACAACAGTATCTATAGTGTAACCAACTTCTTCACCAAAAGTTACTGTATGACTTTTATTATAATAAAATGAGGAAACATCATTAAAGAAAGCCGTACCATCCTTTATTTTTTCTATTTCTATATTAAATTGTTTTAACGTACCAGAAGCCATATAAATAACATCATGATCTCCCATTTTAAAAGTATATTTAGCATCAAGAGTGAATGGATTATTGCCTTGAAACCAACCAGCAAAGTCATAACCTTCCATAACCTCAGCATCTATTGTAACTTCTTCACCATACTCATAAGTGCCATCACCAGATACTGATTTAATACCAACATCTATCTCCAAAATAACATTATAGCTATTTATCTTCCAATTAGCTACATACGATCTGTTAGAAGTACTACCTTTAGGTATTACTACATCAATAGTAGCTGAATCAAGGCCAGTACCAGTCCACCCCATAAAAGTATATCCAACTCTTGTTGGATTAACAAGTGTGATATCTTCACTTTCAACTGTATATGACGAAGGATTGCCAGAAGCAGTACCATCATTATAATCATAAGTAATACTATAGTTTTCTAAAGTCCAAGTAGCAATAACTGTCATATCAGATTTAATATTTGAAATATCCTTATCCCATCCAGAAAACTTATACCCAAGACGTGAAGGTGCCGTTATAGAAGCAGTAGCATCACCACCATCAAGAATTGAGACATCACCTAAACTATTACCAAAGCCATCAGAAAATGACACTGTGTAAATCTTCTTATAAACAGCAGTATAGATCTTATCACCTTCAACAGTAGAAACACTACTATCCCAGCCAATAAATTTATATCCAGAACGTGAAGGCGTAGGAACATTAATTTTATCAGCTGTTGTACCATAGTCATAAGAGGTTGGTCCAGCAAGAATCTTTCCATCATAATCCCTAAAAGTAATAGAATATTTTTTCAACGTCTCTGTATAAGTCGCAACATAAACAATATCATCAACCAAATAATTAACTCCACCATTATCAACATCAGTAGACCATCCAGAAAAAGTATAATCATGAGAAACACTACTAGCCCTAGTCGGATTACTAGGCTTAGAAATACTATCCAAAGAAGTTTTATAATCATAAGTGGTCATATCTTTCAAAACATTACCATTATAATCAAGATAAGTAACATTAAACTTAGGATTTATATCAACAAGAAGTTGGTGAACAGGACACTTTTTTTCTTCATCCTTCTTTAACCCAGAACACCAAGTGAAATCACCTATGCTAGCATCCTTCGGTGCATAAACAGTATTCGAATTCCACTTAGCACAAGAAGTACCAGTTTCTGTACTGGAAGTGTTCCCATATTTATAGCAAAAAACGTTAGTTGAACTGGATGAATTAATTACCATATTATCTACAGAGTTTGTAACATTACTCTTATTCATCACAATAGAATAAACTTTATCAGTTTCTGGAATTTTATACCTAATAGTAGCACGAAATTTACCGGAACTATCCATATATCTAAACCAAGCCCCTGTTGATTTATCAGTTGCTTGTAATGATGTTCCTGAACCAGTACAAATTGTTCCACTTCCTGTATACTCAGAGTCAAATTTCTCACCAAAAACATTAACTCCACTAGTAACAGAATTATTTATCCTAACAACAATGTCTATCCATTGTTTATCATAAGAACCATGATTAAACTCATAAAGTGTTGAATTACATGAATAATTAGTTGATAAAAAATTAGCTGAAGGTCTATACTTGCTATAATCAATACTATTAGTACTAATATCAACGTCAGCAAAAGAAGCTCTAAATATATATATAACTAAGAAAATAATAAGAATTAAAAATATTAAAAGTAGAAGTTTCTTTTTTGAAAAATTAATACTAATATTTTTCATCATAGATACTACCTCCAAATAAGTTTATACTATACTAATCATATACAAATTATAAAACAAAGGCACTAATTTTACAATATTTTATTTAACAGCAAAATTACATGAAAAACGTATATATAAACTAATCAGATAAAAATAAACATCATACATTAAATTGAGGAGGGAAATTATGAGTTGTAATAAAAAACCATATCAATTCAATAACTGTTTTCCTGTAGGACCTACTGGACCCACTGGACCTACAGGACCAACTGGACCCACTGGACCAACTGGATCAACTGGGCCAACTGGACCTACGGGGCCAGCCGGTACAGGTGAAATAAGTTCTTTTGGTAGCAAATATGACACAACTGAAAATACTATTGTTCTAACCGCAAACACCCAAAGCACCGTACCGCTTACTACAACAGGAACATTATCTGGCATAACAGGAGATAATGCTAATACATTAACAATAACCGAAAGTGGTACCTATAAAATAGACTACCTATTCCAAGGTTCATCATCAGTCGCTAGTACATTAAGTCTTGATGTAACAAATAATACCGTACTAATAAATGGTTCAACAATCACAAAAGATATAGAAGCAAGCAAAGATGAAACTCTACAAGGAAGTATCATTACACAACTTCAAGAAGGAAGCGAGATAGCACTAGCCCTTGAATCAAGTGTAGGTGCTACCATAACACCAACAAGCGGAACAAGTGCTTACTTAAATATCATAAAATTATCTTAAATTAAAGGTGCAAAAAGCACCTTTTTTAGTTAAATAAACATTCATCAATATTAAAAGAACATAAACTACCATATAAGGAAGTGAAAGCATGAATTGTAAATTAAATAAAAATAAATATTCAAACCTCTGTCATCATAACTGCTATTTAATTGGACCTACTGGACCAACTGGACCTGCTGGCATAATTGGACCAACCGGGCCAACTGGACCTACTGGGCCAACTGGCAATCCTGGAAGCAGTGTAAATGTCTTAGGAACATATGATGATTATCAAAAATTTATCGATGAACATCCTGAAGGAAAAACAAACGAATCATACTTGGTTGATGGAAATTTATATGTATGGTCAAATAACAATCATAATTGGACTAATGCTGGTAACATAAAAGGACCAAAAGGTGATACAGGGCCGCAAGGAATTCCCGGTCCACAAGGTATTCAAGGTGAAACAGGGCCAAGTGAAATTATCACAATAGATGGAGCAGAAACAATTGAACCAGATGAAGAGGCCCAAGTACTAGATGATTTTGAAAATAACATTCATCACCTAACATTTTATATACCAAAAGGCAAACAAGGTGATCCAGGATTATTAAAAGATACAACACAAATGACATATCTAATAACATTCAACCATCAAACTACTGAAGATGGTATGAAAATAGAATCAAATACTAGATTACCAATAGAAAGAAAAGAATTAGATACTAATAATATCGTAACTCTAAATTCTAATGATAATACCATAAAATTCAATAGATTAGGTTGTTATAAAGTATCATTTACAGTATCAGCCAAAATAATAAACGAAAATAGTTTTAATCCAAATAAAGATTTTATTACCATAGGTCTTAGATTAATTAATACAGATAATATATATATAGGTAATAGTAAGTGGATATATAATAGTGAATATAATACTATAACAGGATCAGGCTTATTATCAATTAATGATATTAATAATAACTATGAATTAGTAAACCTAAGTCCTAAAGAAATTTACTTAAATACTCCAGACATTATGTATATAAAATCAAACTCCTACTTCACAAATTGCTTAATAACAATGACCATAGAATATGTTGCAAATTAAAAAGGTCTTTCAAAATTGAAAGCCTTTTAATTATGCCATAAAACCACTAAAGAAAGAGGCTATAACATTATAAAATATAGGTCCAAGTATTAATACAACAATTGATAAACAAATAAAATTAAAATATATAAAAGAACTCTTATCATCATTATCAATATCAATATTATAATTAATCAGTCCAATTAAAATCATAAATGCATAAATACCACCAATTGATGCAATAGCAAGTCCAAAGAATGAACTAATAAGAGCTAGAACCTGTCCTACAAAAATAGCTACTACTAAAGGAACAAAAGCTGTTATAGTAGCACCAAGTAATCTAAACAAATTAGTCTTCTTCTTTAATATTATTGAACTAGCAAAATAATAAACTAAAGCTATACCTATAAGTATTCCAGCAAACATAAATATATTAACAAATAAAATCTTAAAATAATTTATATTAGCTAATCTATCAACTTTCCATACAACCTTATCAGAAAAAATTGGATTTACTCTAATAATATTCATAACTATAGCAAATAAACTTATAATTGACAAAACAATAGACATTATACCAAGCAATATTCCTGTGTTCATAAGATCAAAATTAGCTTCTTCATCTCTATATTTATCAAAAGGTTTTAAAAATGAATTAATAAGATATGAAACATAATTTATTTTATCAGCAGGTACATTCTCTACAACTTTTTTTTCTTGTTTAGTATTAACTTGTGTAAAAGATTGATTAATATTGTTAACATTGACATCACTATTATCAATATTTTCATTATGTATAGTTTTATTACTATTAACACTAAATGGTCCCCTATTCTGACTAGCAGGAGCCCCAGATGCCATAAAAGCTACTAAGTCATTATTACTATTCTTGTTATTATTAGATTTCTTATTACTAGGTTTAGTAGTATTAACAACAAAATTAATAAAACTATTGCCTCCCTTTTTAGAAGCATGCAATCTCTTACCACATCTTACACATCTTTTTGTACCTTTCATATTAATAGTTCCACAATTACGACATGTTATAATATCATCAAATGATCCACTATTATTCATCTAATCACCTCTACTATTGACTTAATTCCCTACTATAATAAGTATATAAACCATTACTATCTAATTTAAAAGTATAAATATAATTATCTACATTATTACTAGTTTTACTACTATCAGTAATTTCTTCATATATCTTTATTTCATTATTACTAATATCAACTTTTTCTAAAGTATATTTATAATTAGAAACACCAGAAATAGTTTTAGGATTTTTATTAGTAAGTAAAACATATGAATCAAGATCATCAACATAAGAATAGATTTCATTACTATAAATATCCGTTTTAATAATAGCTGATGTATTTATTTTACTTGCATTACCAAAAATCTCTCTATATACTCTATCAACATCAGATAATTTAATCGATTTAGTTTTCTCATTGCAAGTATAATTATCCGGAATTTTATTAACTGAAGAACACTCAACAGTAGAAAAATCACTAACTTTCAAATTTATATATACAAGTGACATTTTATTAGATTCAGTCATGTTACTAATTAGACTGCCTCTTTCATTTTGATACATCCAAAAAGGCTCACTACTATTAAAATCATGCACTTTACTATAAAGTGATTGAATCAAAACATCATCCTTAGATATTTCTACTAACGTATTATTATTCTTAGGTGTCTTATCCCTATTTATAAGACCATATATACTAAAGAAAAGTATTAAAACTACTAAAAAGACTCCAAAAGCAAGAATACTACTTTTATACTTTGAAAATTTAGAAGTTTTTTCTTCACTATTAGAAACAATATCATCGAATTTCAATACTATCACTCCTTACTAGGATCAACAATTATTTTAACTGCAGCATCATTACCAGAAGTCAATCTTTCATAAGCTTTTTGTACATCTTTATAACCAACCACATCATCAACAAATTTTAAAACATCTATTCTTTTATTAGCAATCAAATCTATACAAGCTTGAAAATCCTCTTTTGTATAAGCAATTGATCCTTTAATAGTTAATTCTCTCATAACTGCAACAACACTTGGAATAGTTACTGTTCCTAAAGATACACCAACAAGTATTACCATACCACCAGGCTTAACAGCCATTATTGCCGTACTAACAGCTGGAGAATTTCCGCAACAATCTATTACAATATCAAAACCTCCACCAGTAATACAATTAGTTTTATTGACTAGTTCTGTATCCTTAGCATCAAAGAACTCATCAGCAACCTCTAAATCTATTGCCTTATTTCCTCTTTTTTTATTAACCTCCGATATAGCAACATAACTAGCACCTTCCATTTTAGCAAACATAGCACATAATAAACCGATTATTCCGCCACCTATTACTAATACTTTATCACCAACTTTTATATCAGCAAGATGAACAGCATGTAAACTTACT
Organism: uncultured Bacilli bacterium; assembly: GCA_934163035.1. Taxonomy (GTDB): domain Bacteria; phylum Bacillota_I; class Bacilli_A; order RF39; family UBA660; genus CAG-877. The sequence goes on from CAKPJX010000008.1 coordinate 10,059, forward strand.
GCTGTAGGTTCAACTAAGCTTCCTTCAATATCACTTACTGTATCTGGTAATTTTACAACCATATCTGATCTAACTGAAATACGAGGAGATAAAGCTCCCGGATTAGATAATGAAAGTCCAAGCGCTTCATTCCACGTTTTAGCACAATACTGATGATTACCACTTAAGCATGCACTACATTCATCACAAGGAGAAATTGGAAGTGCCGTAACTCTATCACCAACCTTTAAGTCACTTCGTCCACCATTATCAACAACTTTACCTGAAAACTCATGTCCCATAACAAGTCCCATAGGTTCCCCACTAACCCAATAATGTATATCAGAACCACAAATACCAGACTCCAAGACATCGATTAAGACTCTTCCATGTTTGGCAGTTGGCTCATCTATATTACCAACTTTAAACTTTTTAACATCATCTATCATTACACATTTCATAAACTAAAGCCTCCTATCATAATATAAATATATAATAACACAAAAATAAAAAATATAAAAGGACTGATAACATGAAAATATGTGTTTATGCCATTTGCAAAAATGAAGAAAAATTTGTAAATCGTTGGGTAGAATCAATGAAAGAAGCAGATGAAATATATGTATTAGATACCGGTTCAACTGATAATACAATAAAAAAATTAAAAGAGAAAAACGTCATAGTAAAACAAAAAATAATCACACCATGGCGTTTCGATGTGGCAAGAAATGAATCACTAAACTTAGTACCAATAGATACAGATATTTGTGTCTGCACTGATTTAGATGAAGTTTTTGAAAAAGGCTGGCGAAAAAAGCTAGAAAAAAACTGGACCAAAAATACAACTAGAGCCAGATATACTTACAATTGGAGTCTAGATAGTAATAACAAACCTATCACAACATTCTATACTGAAAAAATTCATTCAAGAAATAACTATAAATGGACTCATCCCGTACATGAAATATTAGAAACAGATAAAAAAGAAAACGCAATAACAATAGATAGTATTATTCTAAATCACTACCCAGATCATAATAAATCAAGAAAATCATATTTACCACTTTTAGAACTATCAGTAAAAGAAGACCCAAAAGACGATCGTAATATGCATTATTTAGGTAGAGAATATATGTATTATGAAAGATGGGAAGATTGTATTAATACTCTAAAAAAACATCTAACTCTTAAAAAAGCTACATGGAAAGATGAAAGATCAGCATCAATGAGATTTATTAGTAGATGTTACAAAAAACTAGATAACTATGAGGAAGCAAAAAAATGGCTAGATAAAGCCATAAAAGAAACACCTTACTTAAGAGATCCACTAGTCGAAAGAGCATTTCTTGCCTATGATGAAAAAAATTATGAAGACGTCGAAAAATATTGTCTCAAAGCCTTAAAAATAAAGTATCACTTAAAAACATATATAAATGAACCATTTAGTTGGAATGAAACAATATATGATCTATTATCAATAAGTAACTATTATCAAGAAAGATATAACTATGCAGTATATTTTATAGATATAGCCATTCAATACAATCCTAATGATAAAAGACTCTTAAATAATAAAAAGCTATTTGAAACTAAAGATCTTTAAATAAATTTACCAAATGAGCCGTATCACTTGGAGAAGAGCTATAATCATCAGCTGCAGCTCCACTTTCCCATTTAACAGTAGTAGAATAACCACTACATTGTAAATAACAAATATAATTGTACGATTTCAAACTGCCAGTAGTAATAGAAGAAGGAACAACTTTTATTACACCATCACACGTACTACCATGTTTTGCCGGATCATCTAAAATTTCAAGATAATCTTGTTGAACTAAAGATGATAATTTAAAAATACACTTATTATCCTCCCCCTCTACACAATTATAATTATTTTCTATAATCATGTTATTAGCAGCATCATATGCACCAGTAAGCATATGATTATAAGAATTAGTTCTAGCTTTATTTAAATATCTATAAACCAAAGGAACACCAATCCCAGCTAAAATTCCCAAAATAACTACTGTAGCAAGTAATTCTACCATAGTAAAACCTTTATTTTCTTTGTTACTGCTATTAATCATAAATCAATCACCCTCATACTATAAGACTACCCTATATAATACTATTATATAATAGAATTACAAAAAGTCAAAAAAGATTGTAACAAAATGTTACAATCTTTTATATAACCTCAAGTACTTCTTGTTTATTATCACAATTTACTGGAATATTCATCTTAGTACTTTTCTTTTTAATCTTTCTACTAATTATTATTACAAGGATTATAATAATTAAAGCAATAGCTAATCCAATATAGAAAATAATATCAGCAGTAGATGCTTTATTCTCTACATGAATATTTTCTAATACTTCTTTTTTATATTCAACTCTAGTTCCACGTACTAATAATCTATGTGTATTAACCGCATATGGAGTACAAGTAACTAAAGTCACATAATCCTTTCCTTCTTGTAGCCTTAATGGTTCAACATTAGAAGGCTCAACTATTTGAATCTTATCCACTTGATAAGCCAAAGTTTTATCTAATATATATATGTAGAATAAATCCCCAACTTTAAGTTGATTTAAATCAGTAAAAAGTCTAGAAGTAGGTAATCCTCTATGCCCTGCTAAAATAGCATGCGTACTAGAACCACCTACTGGAAAAGAACTATCTTTTAAATGTCCAGCACCTCTTTGTAAAACTTTAGTACTTGTTCCATGATAGATAGGAATTTTAACATCTATCTTTGGAATTTCGATATACCCCATTATTCCAGTATCACTAATATTTAAAATATTGTTATACTCTTGAGACTCACTATCATCACCAGTAGAGAAAGCATCAACTACAGTAGTACCAGATAATTTACTATTATAATCAATAGCAGACTGTAATAAGGCATCATAACGACTCTTATCATAACTAGATATACTAGTAGAATAACTTTTAATTACCTGCTGCGAAGATTGAGAATTAATAAAATTACAAATAACAGGATATAACATAATAAGTACTCCTACTATTATAAATACAACAAATATAATAATAGGAATACAACTTTTTTTTCTTGGTTTAGGCATTACTCATTAGTTGCAGTCTTTTTTTTACGATAATACACAACAGCAGTTGCTGAGAAAGTTATGATAAACAAACCAATAAGTGTATAAAGTATAGTACCTAAACCACCAGTTGCTGGTAATAATCCAGACTTAGTGTTAGCTACTGTAACAGTATAGTAAGCAGTTGATGGATCAAAGTTACTATCTTCATCAGAAGCTGTTAATGTAAATGTTACAGGTGATGCTACAGTATAACCTGCTGGAGCCGTAATTTGTTTTAATGTATATTGGCCTTCAGCAAGACCATTAGAGAAATTTAATACCCCAGCACCATCTGCTATAAATGTTCCATCTATTTTATTTTGATTACTATCATATAACTCAAAATTAGCACCAGAAAGTTTTTGATTATTATCACCTTGTTCAACATTTTCAACTCTAAAACCATAAGTACGTGCGTATGTTACAGAAGCACCAGTAGTTTTATTAACAGTATCTAATGTACTATCTGAAGCACCGTATGGATCTACGGCATATTTAAGTACAGAACTAGATAAATGAGATTGTAGATAATTATTGTTAGCACTAGCATTTAAGTGTGCCTTGTAAACAATATCAACTAATTGTGATCCACCAGCATTATTTGGATTGAAAGAAATCACAATTTTTTGACCATCAACAGTTACAGAAGCTACAGTTTGACCAGCACTATTCTTAAAAGTACCATTGTCATTAGTTAACTTATTAGCTTCATTATCCATACCACCATCATAAATTTCCATTGTATCAATACCAGCAAAATCAATAGTATCTGCTAATGTTTCAGTAATTACAAATGTTGTATTAGAAGCATTAGTTGGATATTTTGGCAATGCAGTTGAAACAATATATTTATAATCTTTACCTACAATGACTGAAGCCTCATAATGTCCTTTACTTAATATTGATTTAGTTTTTCCAGTATTATATTGGCTATCTGCAAATGAGTCACCAATAGTAGTACCTTTGGCAACTATTTCAGCTGGTTTTAACACCCATGCACCATTTTCAGCAGCAATCTCAACATTACCAAGCATTGCTGTAAAGATCTTCAAAGTAACAGTAGGTAAAACTAAATATGAACCTACTTCAGCAGTTGCTGAAACTTGTGTTCCATCAGAGCTTAAAGCTAATGTAATACCATCAGTAATAGTATTAGCTTTAACATATTTAGCAAATTGAGCAACTAATAATTCAAAGTCTGAAGTATTAACATCCTCAGCACCATACCTAACATATTCATCTACTGTTAAAGTTGAAAAATCCTTTCCGCCATTAGTGGCATAAGCACTAGTTTTAAAGTTCTTAAAATTATCAGTAAAATCATAAGTTAATTGGTTAGAAGCTGCATCATAATAAGCATTTAAAACTTTATATGCTACTAAAGTATCCCCATTTAAACTAGTTATTGAAGGTGATGTCTTAACAGTAATTGTTGAAGTAACATTAACCTTCTTATCAGCGTCAACAGTAATATTTAACGGTTCAGCCTTAACACTTAATAAATAACTAAATGGAATAAGCAATAACGTTAAAACTAAAGCAACACTAACTAATCTTTTCATTATTTTTTTCATTCTTCTTTACATCCTTTCTTTTTGTATTTATATAACAAACTGTAATAACTAACACTGATAAAGCAACTACAAAGACTATAACATATCTAGTAATTGCATCATAAGTATAAGGTACATCAGTTTTGTTATCATTGTTTGGATTATCTGGTTTTTTAATAGAAGTTGCCTCCGTTTTCATAACAACAGATAAATCATACATATATTGATTAGTAATCATATTGTAATTTGGAATACTAATCAATGAGGGCGACGCATTATATCTATAATTATCATCCTCTACACTATCAATAATAACCAAATATAAACCTGTTGTCAATTGATTAAATGAATATTTTCCAGCATTGTCAGTAACACTAGAAGCATTTTCTTTAATCTTTTCATTTTGTATATACTCGGCCACCTCATTAGCATAATCTCCCCAAGATGAAGAAGTATAATTGTTAATATCTTTATCAAAACTCTTAAAGTTATCAGTATAGGTATACTTAACAGTATCACCACTATTACTGATATCAGCAAGTTTATAAAGATAAACATTTGCTCCACTTAACTTTTGTTCCCCAAAACTATATAGACCAGCTAAACTACATACTTTACTAGTATCAATCTCTAAAGCCCATACATCAGTTATAGAAATAATTGAAATTAATATAGTAAAGAAGAAAGTTAAACCTATCTTACGCATATTCATCACTCTCCTTCTTTAAATATAGTATATATATAACGGCACTAATGATAATTATACCTAATCCTGATAATATGAAAGGTATAATACCAACACCACCGGTTTGGGGCAATAAATCAATTTTTTTATTAGTAATTTGAACAGTAGATATAAAATTATCATTCCGGAGTTCAGTATCATCTATAGTAATAGTACCATCTGTACTAATATTAACAGTAAGTGGTTTAGTCATTACATAACCAGTAGACACTCGTGTTTGCTTCAAATAATAAGTAATACCAGGTTGTAATCCCAAAAATGATTTTCCCTCAATAGGTTCATCAGAATAATCACTAGATTTATATAAAGCAAAATTATTGTCTGTTAAACTGTTCCCATCAGGATCAACAACATTGATATTTAATCCAATATTAGAAACAGTAAAAGCAAGTGTCGATGAATTAGCAGTTGTCTCATCCAAATAATAATTACTATCAGCTACAGCTCCAATTACATCCATCTTAACAGAATAAACATTATATACAACACCAGGTATATTAAATTCAGAAATAATATCAACACTACCACCTGCTGCTATAGTAGGAATACTAATATATTGGTTATCTAGTAATTTATAATTATCACTAGCTTTAATAGTAATATTATCCAAATTATTTTTTACCATAACCTCACTTATAGCATAACTAGCAGTATTGGAAATAGTAGTTTTAAATAAGACTTTTTTATCATTTTTACTATAAATATTATCAGAATCAGTATAAGTTTCACCATCAGAGGAAGCAGTAATAATTATACTTGGAGAAAAAGTTCCTGCTTGTACAGCCCATTCTCCATATATCACAACATTCTCTTCTGGCATTTTAAATGTATTACTAGCATTCCAACCCAAAAACCTATAACCACTAGCAGTAGGATTATCAGCCAAAGTAACTTCATCTTGAAAATTATAACTTTCACTAGATGGTAATAGACTATCAGCATTACTTGGTAAAACATCTCCCTTAAACTGATATGTAACAGAATACTTGATTTTTTCAAATTTACCAACAATGTTAACATCACTAGAAGGCATTAAACATATAGTAGAAGAATCAGTATCAGAACTATCAGCGGAAACACAACCAGATAAACTACTTAAATCCCATCCTAAGAATCTATATCCATTTATAATATCTCCACTTTTTAAAACATCAATTTTAAAGTATTCGCCAGACGTATACTCACCTTCATTAGGTAAAACATATTCACTAGGTTTAACATCATCACTTAAAGAATAAGCAACTTTATATTGATCTGTTTTTGAAAAACTTCCAACAAATACAACATCTTCATCAGGCATTGTAAAGGACTTACTATTAGCAGTAATTGTAACATTGCTTGCTTCCCATCCACTGAATTTATAACCAGGCACAGATGGTTCACTAACTAAATTTACTAAAGCCTCTGGCTCATAGCTTTGAGAATCAGGTAAATCAGGAACTCCATCCGGAATTGGTGAATCATCAGCATATTTATATGAAACAGAATGCAAAACAAGTGATTCAATTCCCATAAACGTATGTGTAGTATTACTATATCTAGAAAAAGCATTCTCTCTAGCATAAGCAACACTGTAGAGATCTTTTCTAGTAGAATTACCTAAATTTGATACCGTAGTTGAAATACCAACAGTAAGCTTACATCCAGCCTGTAATCCCTTTATTTTAAAGGAAACCGTACGATTTGTTGAATCATAGACAAGCCCATCAGTACCACCAACAACATAACCAGGGCAGCTAGTAGAACTATCATTTCTAGATACAGCACCTATTTCAGTACCGCTAGATGATCCAACAAACTCCTTAAATGTAAGCCCATCTGGGATTTTATCTTCAACAAGAATAAAATCACTATAAACTTTAGCTAAGGCTGTATCACTAGAAACAGTTGCCTCACTATCTTTACCATCATAAGTAACATCAAGATAATAGGTTAAATTACTTCCCTCTTCCACTCTTTCCCCATTATCAATAAAAGAACTAAAAGAGGCGCTAAACAAATAAATAACAAAAATTATAAGAACAACAACCATACAAGTAATTATAGTCTTACGTTTTTTATTCATTAAATCACCTCCTAAATATATTTAATTAATCATAATTAGCAGTAACAACTGCTCTAAATCCATAATAGTTATTACCAGAACTATCCGTCCTAAAAACAATTTTTATATAATTGCCAGGAACAGTTAAGGTCTTAGTGGCCTTAGTTGTACCACCAATTTTACCGCCAATAGGACTAGTACTAGTACTACCATATATATAAATCCAATCATAATTAGTACTCTCCGTCTGATAAGTAATTTTAACAGTTAAAGACGTTGCTCCTTCAAATGTATATTCACCATAAACTTTAGAAGCAATATTATTAGGATATGGATCATGTTCTGATTCAAAGATCTTTTGCTCTTTTTTCTCAACCACAACATTACTAATTACAGCATCACCATTAGGCATCGTAAAGCTTGAGCCCGTTATAGTTTCTCCATTCAAGTCAAATGAAATTATCCTATATAAGCCTGATTTTGAAATTACAGTAACAGTCTCACCAGGTGAAGCCGCTATCGGAGAAGTTCCTATATCACTATTTCCTTTGACTATAATTTTTACAGTAACAATATTGTTAATTAAAGCTACACCATTAGGCATTGTAAAGCTTGAACCTGTAATTGTTTCACCATTCAAGTCAAATGAAATTATTTTAGATGTTCCTGATTTAGAAACCAAGTTAATAGTCTCACCAGCAGAAGCAACCGTAGGAGAAGCTTTTATATCACTATTTCCTTCGATAATAACTTTCAAAGCTACAATATTATTTATTAAAACATCGCCTTCAGGCATCGTAAAGCTTGAACCAGTAATTGTCTCACCATTCAAGTCGAATGAAATTATCTTAGATGATCCAGATATTGAGAGTAAATTAATAGTTTCACCAGGTAAAGCCGCTCCAGGAGAAGCTTTTATATCATCATCACCTTCAATAATAACTTTTTTAGCCAAGCTCTCCAATACATATGGATTACTAGATGTACCATTACCAGCATAAACCATCAAACCATTCTTAAGTGATACGCTTGGATTAATGTATTTAGATGTTGTAGAAGGAGAAGTATTTGAAGAACCATAATATAAATAACTTCCTTCAGTATATGAAGATGGCGAAATAGTCCATAAACCATGAGTAGAAAAATACCAACCAGTGCTACCAGCTAAAACAATTTCATCTTTAGTAAGTAAACCAACAGGATAAGTAAGCTTCCCATTACCAATTTTATCACTAACAGTAAATTTATCATTATTGTTGATACAATTCACACCAGGAGTATTAAGTCGATTACTGCTCTTAAATTTAAGTGATGAGGAAACATCTTTATCTTTATCAAATGCATCAGTTGAAGATAACTCTCTGTCATTACACCAAACTGTATCTTCTAAATAATCACTATATTTTACTAAATTACTACTATACCAATTATCAACCTTAGACTTTGCCGATGAATCATTATCATTAAGATGTAAAGTATTATAAATATCTGTAATACCTTTTCCACTAGTTAATGGCCAATAATATGAGTACTCAGAACTAGCATAGTAAATATAATTTACCGTTGAACAGGATGACTGATTATCTGTACAAAAATAGTGATGATTAGAAGAAATATTACTTCTATCAGTAGCCCAATCTATCCAATGAGAAGAAATCGAATCAACAAGTGTATACATACCAGTGGATTCATCATAAGTAACATCATTACCATACTTATATGTATATTGATCTGTAACTGCATTAGCGTACAACGATTCATACGTCTCTCCACTTGTCAAAGGAATATAGGAAGCAGCATTCATGGCACGCTTAGCAGGATCAGCAAAATAAACAGTTGAACAAGCACTATCAGAAGATAAACAAGAATATGGATAATCATTTGTTAAATTTACTGAAGGATTATATATTAAACTAATATGATTATTCTCAGTTGTATCATTCAAGGTATAATTACCAGTTGTACTATCGTAACTGATACTTTTTCCATATAACCATCTTATATTATTAGCTCTTGTTTTAGCATCTTCTAAATTTTCACCATTATGAAGAACATAAACATCAATTTCTCCAGTATCAACTACAGAAGCAACATAACGTATATCTGAACAAGAGGTAGCTTTACTGCTACTGCAAGTATATTTACCAACAATATTTTTATTTAACAAATTAGCATAATATTTTGAAGGGTTTACAAGTGTATACTTTCCCGTACTACTGTCATAAGTAAACGTTGAACTAGCATAAAATTTATTAGAGCCAAATGCTGTTGAAGCAATGCTTTCCCTATAATTGGCAACTCCAGCAGCGTAGAACCAACCATAAAAAAGAGTCTTAATAGTTTTGCCATTTAAGCTATACCATGTATCATTCATTTGTTTACTTGAATTTTCATACCTTTCACCATACATATAACCAACATCCACTATAGAATTAGATTTCTCATTAAAAGTTGAAGTTAAAGTAGTAGATGAAGAATCATCACAAGCACCAGTACTACTATTAGGGACTCCATTCCAAACTAGTTTTACTCCACCAGTTTCAGTAGTTCTAACTATTTTCCAACAGTATCCAGCATATTTAACATTATTATTAGTAACAGCCCCTCTATAATAATGAATTGGAAATTCATCATCTTTAGTAGATGCCATCGTATAAACACCTTTTCCATTTGTATCAGATGCAGCTTTAGAAAAATCAATTCCTGTATCAGAAGTAGCATACGTACTTTTAATATTATCAAGAACAGCTTGACTTTCAATGATATCATTTAAAGTTTGAGGTGTATAAACAGTACCATCCATACTTTTACTTATTGAAAGTTTTGACCAAGTACCTTTTATTACAACATCATCTTCCGGCATTAAAAAGTTATTACTATTAATCATAGTAACATTCTTATTAGATACTAATTCCCAACCTCTAAACTGATAACCATTACAAACCAAATTATCAGCTATTTTAACCGTATCAAAAACAGAATAATGAGTACTACTAGGAAGAGATGTACTAATATTACATCCATCAGGAGTATTACTAATATAACTAACTTTATAATCATCCGCAACAACAGGTGTTTTTTCACTCAAAACATCTTCAACTATTTCGCCAACAGCCGATTTAACTTTAATACTTTTATTAATAGGAAATAAACCACCAGTAGCAAGCTTATCACTATTTAAACTCATCTCATAAGATATTTTAACTTTATTTCCACTAACCAAATTATTCAAATTAATTGATACCTTTTTTCCAGTAGAATCAGTATCTAAAGAAACCCCACCATAAGTAGCCTTCAAACTATCAAGATTATCCAAACTAAAATTATCAGTATCTATATAATCATCAATTGTAAAATTTTCATAATTAAACTGCATATCAGCAGCATTAACCAAAGCACTATTTAAAGTATCATCTGTAGCATTAAATTGACTATCGCTAACATCTTTTACTTTATCAGGCACAAAAGATCCCATATCATATGATATAGCATTTATTGTTAAATTAGAATACTTACTCTTCAAATAATTATATTGAGCCTTTTCATTAGGCATATCTTTATTAGGAAGAGCATTAGTTAAAAATATTACAACAAGCTTATTTTGATCAGTCTGTTGATAATTACTCAAAGCCTCATCAATGCCTTGAAATCCCTTATAATAACTAGATCCACTCGCCATAGCTAAATCATTTATTCCAGATGTAATAACTGTCTTATCACTAGTAAAATCACTTACAAGACTATAAGTAGAATTAAAACTTAAAAGTGCTATTCTTGATGAAGAACCATCTTTCAAAATACTATCAGAAAACTTATTTAAATCAGACTTCATAGTATTAAATTGTTCATCACTTAAAGAATTAGATGTATTAACAACTAAAAGTAAATCAATATTTTTAGCTTTAATCATAGCTTTAGTATCAATATTATAAGTAACTTTAACTTTTCCCTTTGTCAACCAATTAGCTGATTTTTTTATTTTCCAAGAACCTTGTTCTCTATTTTCATAATTAACTTTTTCTGATAAAATTTCTATACTTTCTGTAGCAGTAAGTGCTGCTAAAGAAACTGATATTAAAGAGATTAGGATTGTCATTGCAAGAAAAAAAGCACCACATAAAAATAGTAACTTCTTTTTTTTACTATCATCTATATTAAGACTTCTCAACATTTGCATAATATCACCTCGTCTCGCCATTCTATCATTAATATAAGTATAAACTACTAATATATAAAATGCAATAGAAAAAGCCATTTTGAGCCTTATCTCAGGAAATTAGCACATAAAAAAAAAGAAGATTTTTAATTATTTTTATCTTCTTTTTTACTTATAATAAATGTATCTTTATAGTCTATTAAAATATTATCCCCTACTTTAATATCACCACTTATAATTAATTTAGCTAAATCAGTTTCTATTATTCTACTAACTAATCTTTTTAATGGTCTAGCCCCATAATTAATATCATATCCTTCATTAATTAATTCTTCTCTTGCTGAATTTGTTAATTCTATATGTATATTAATATCTGTTAATCTATCTTCTAGTTCTTTAATTATTTTGTCTAGTATTTCATTAATAGCTTCTCTTGATAATGGATTGAATACAATTATTTCATCAATTCTGTTGATAAATTCTGGTCTAAAGTAAGTTCTAACATCATCCATTACTTTATCAGTATTACCATCTAATATATGATCACTTCCTAAATTAGAAGTCATTATAATAATTGTGTTTTTAAAGTCAACTGTTCTACCATTAGAATCAGTAATTCTACCATCATCTAGTATTTGTAAAAGTAAATTAAGTACTTCCGGATGAGCCTTTTCTACTTCATCAAATAAAACTATACTATATGGATTTCTTCTTACAGCTTCTGTTAATTGACCACCCTCTTCATATCCTACATATCCTGGAGGAGAACCAATTAATCTAGAAACACTAAATTTCTCCATATATTCACTCATGTCAATTCTAACCATATGACGAGCATCATCAAATAATTCATATGCTAGTGTTCTAGCAACCTCTGTTTTACCAACACCAGTTGGACCTAAAAACATAAAACTAGCAATAGGTTTATTAGGATCTTTAATTCCACTACGTGACTTAATAACTGCATCACTAACTAAACGTAAAGCCTCATCTTGTCCCTTAACACGCTTTTTCATATTATCAAATAATTTTAACAATTTTTCCTTTTCACTACTAACTAGTTTAGAAACAGGAATATTAGTCCATTTAGCTATTATTTTAGCAATATCATCCTCTGTAACAGTATCACTTAAGATTTTATTTTTCTCAACATTATTTAACTCTTCCAATTCTTTTTCAAGTCTTGGAATCTCACCATGTCTTAAGATAGCAGCTCTTTCCAAATCATATTTATTCTCAGCTTGATCAAGTTCAAATTTAGCTTGCTCTATCTCCTTCTTCTTAGATTTAATATCATCATTTAAATTCTTCTCTTTATTCCAAGCCTCAGTCAATTCACTTTCTTTAGCTTTTAATTTAACTAATTCTTGCTCTATATCATTTAATCTCTTCTTAGATATTTCATCTTTTTCTTTTCTAATAGCTTGTTTTTCTATCTCTAATCGCATTATTTTATGAGTTAATGTATCAAGTTCAAATGGAACAGAATCCATCTGTACACGAATAGTAGCACAAGCTTCATCTATTAAATCTATTGCTTTATCAGGTAAATATCTATCTGTTATATATCTATTAGATAAAACAGCTGCTGAAATTAAAGCCTTATCTTGAATAGTAACACCATGATGAATTTCAAATCTTTCTTTCAAACCTCTAAGTATAGTAATTGTATCAATTACATTAGGTTCTTCTACCTTAATCTTTTGAAAACGTCTCTCTAACGCTCCATCTTTTTCAATATATTTTCTATATTCATTTAAAGTAGTAGCTCCAATTACATGAATTTCACCACGTGCAAGCATCGGTTTTAAAATATTTGAAGTATCCATAGCTCCATCAGTTCTACCAGTACCAACAATAGTATGAATCTCATCTATAAACATAATGATCTCACCATTACTTTTTGCCACTGTATTTAAAACATTCTTTAAACGTTCCTCAAATTCACCTCTGTATTTAGCACCAGCTACTAAAGCAGCCATATCAAGTTCCCATATAGTTTTATTTTTTAAACTACTTGGTACGTCGCCTTTAACTATTCTTAAAGCAAGTCCCTCAACAATAGCCGTTTTACCAACACCTGGCTCACCTATAAGAACTGGATTGTTTTTTGTCTTTCTAGATAAAACCCTTGTAATACTTCTTATTTCTTCATCTCTTCCAATTACTGGATCTATTTTTCCTTTTTTAACGTCTTCAATAATATTACGACCATATTTTTCTAATACATTTTCTTCTTTTTCTTCTTGTGGATAACCATACATATATATCACCCCTCTCAGTATTAATTATACGCAAAATATTAGCACTTGTCAATATAGAGTGCTAATATTTTTAAATAAATCAAAATAAGTAAAGAAGTTTAACTAACAACTTCCTTCTTTCTATTTACATTATCAATTATTTTATAAATGATACAAGTAACAATACCAATTATAAAAGTAACAATGCCACAAACAATCATCTGATCAAAACTAAAATCAACATTATATAAACCATTCTTAGTAATATAATTTACCACAAGTTTAGCTATAACAATCATAATACCAATAAATATTGCACTTAAAATAGTAGTAGTTCCCAAATATTTTAACCATTTATATAATGATTTTTCTAGTAAAGCCATCAAAATTAAAATAATAATTATTAAAATAGACACAATTACTTTAAACTTAACAGATAATAAAAAGTTATACAATTTAATTAATTTCTTCTGTGACTCTGGAACAGAATCACTAACTTTCTTTACAGTCTCTTTATAACTATCTTCTAATTTTTTATATGAGTCAGATTGCAACAATTCTTCAACTTTATCCATAGGAACTGAAAATCCAATTTCTTCTTCCAATCTACTCTTATTTTCTCTAATAAAAGCAAGAAGATCATCACCCATGTCAATACCATCCAAAGAAGAAGTATCAACTACCCCATCCAATGTTTTATTAATATAGTCATCAATAAATTTATTTGCTTCTTCACTTTCCAATACTTCTTTGATCTTGGACTCATCATCTAAATCACTAGTTAACTCAGAAGACAACTTTTCTTTAACAATGCTACCAAGAAAAGCTTCACTAAAAAAGTTTTTAAGTGAAAAGCTAAATACTAGCATAAAAACTAAACTAAATAAAATTAAGTTTAATAAACCAAAAATAATCTTTTTCAAAATCTTCATAATTATTCTCCTCATAAAGATTATAGCAAAAAAGAAAATTTAAATACAGTTTAAGTTAAAAATTTTATTACTCTAATTGCCTTTTCTCTTTCTAAATTGTTTACTAGAACTAGAATTCTTTTCACTATAATATTTTTGAACATCACTCATATTTATAACTCTTCCTTCATCAATCAATGCAGCTGCCTCATCATCTAATTTAGCACACATAACAGTAGAAAAACTCTTTTGTAGTACATAAGATAAATCACCATACCTTACACATAAACATGGATAAATACCATTTTCAAGTCTAGTCATACCAGGATTAACTTCATCAACATAATATTGAAAAACGCCCAAATAAAGTGTCTTTAAACGTCTAGCATTATATGAATCAAGCTTATTAAGACGAAAAACCTCTTCACTATCATCCATATATCCACATCTATTATCACTAATCATACTATATCTACTCATGATATCATTTAAACTATCTAAATAACTATCTTGAACTACTGCTATTAATGATTCTTCCCATTCTTGTAACATAATATCTTCCTTTCAATAAAATAATGTTTAATATTTATTATAATATCACATTTATATTTATGCAAAGAAAATATTAAATAACACAAAAAAATTATTTTTTATACCTTATATTATAATTACTAGGTCCATCAATACATCTCCCATCAATACTAAATCTAGAACCATGACAAGGGCAATCCCAAGTATTATCAATTTTATTTAAAACTAAAAAGCACCCTAAATGTGGGCATCTAGCATATACCCTATGTTTATTATAAGTGTATACGTGCTTACCATCTATCTTTTCTAATTTACAATATTTATTTTTATTAGTAATCATAGTAGTAACATAAGCAAGCACATTACTAGATAAAGCTTTAAAATAATTTAATATTTTTCCTAAATTAATACTTCGTCTAGGATCAAATAACTCTTTATATAAATTATCTCTTCCTAATAGAAGATCACGAATAATACTTCCCGCAATAACTCCATTAGTCATACCCCAAGTATTATAACCTGTTGCTAGAAAAAAGTTTTTAGAAACTTCTCCTATAAAAGGTAAATGATCCCCAGTCATTATATCCATATTAGTCCATGAATATAATGAATTATCGCTAATATTTTTATAGATTTTATTACATATATTATGAGACTCATATAAATATATTTTATAAATATCATCCCCACTCTTATGATACCTAAGTGACATAACATTCCTATCGACATTAATAGCACTAAAATCTAAAAAATTATCCACTTTCAAAGCAGATACATATGACTTTTCTAACCAAACTTTTCCTATCATAAAAAATGGAAAAATAAAGTATGGATAATGACTAGCTAATACTATCTTTTTTGCTTTAATAGTATATCTATCAGTCATACACATATAATAGTTATCACACTTACTAATTTTTAATATTCTACTATTTTCATATATATCTATCTTCTTAGAAATTATCTTTTTTAAAGAATATAAATACTTTAAAGGATGAAAAACATAAGTATCATCAACATATATATTGTATTTATTATTACTACCATCTGGCAATGAAATGTCCTCATAAACTTTAGCCCCAAAACTTTCTAATAATTTTTTCTCATCTCTTAAATCACTAATCTTAGATGAATTAGTAAATACATATGAACTACATTTTATAAAGTCACATGCTATATCTTCTTTTTTTATTATATTGCTAATTGTTTTAATAGCTTCTTTCTGTGATTTAAAATATAGTCTAGAAGCACTTAGTCCAACATACTTTTTTATTTTAGAATAAACATTTTCTTGTAAATAAGTTATTTTACCAGTCGTTCTAGAAGTAACTCCTTCTCCTATTAAATTAGCTTCTACTAAAGCAGTCTTTAAGCCACTATCTAAAAGACTATAAGCACAACTAATTCCTGTAATTCCTCCACCTATTATTAAAACATCTAGTTCTAGATCTTTATCAAGTTCTTTATAATTTTCTTTTTTTAAATCATCCAACCAAATACTTTTACTCATTTAAATCACCAGTATTAGTATTTGTATTATTAAAAAAATAATGCAAAAAAAAGATTAGCGAGTACTAATCTTAAAATTTATTTATTATTATTCATCATCTTTTCATATCTTTCAAATAATTCCTTAAATCTATTGTAATGAACAATCTCTCTTTGTCTTAGCCATAATAGCGGTCCTATAACATCTGGATCATTTGTTAAATCTATTAAATTCTCATAAACTGCTCTAGCTTTTTGTTCAGCCGCCATATCCTCAGAAATATCAGCCAAAGGATCTCCGGTTGTTGCAAAATATGCAACTGTAAAAGGTACTCCATTAGTATCAGTTGGATAAAGTGCTCTACTATGTTCAGCATAATGTGTATCTAATCCAGCTTCTCTTAACTCTTCCATAGTAGCATCCTTCATTAATTGATAAACCATAGTTGAAATCATTTCAACATGTGCTAACTCCTCTGTACCTATATCAGTAAGTAAGGCTTTTCCCATATTATCAGGCATAGTGTATCTTTGATTTAAATAACGAAGAGCAGCCGCAAGCTCACCATTAGATCCGCCATATTGTGTTATTAAATATTTAGCCATTCGTAAATCTTTTTTCTTAATATCAATTGGATATTGTAATCTCTTATCATATTTAAACATAATAATTCTCCTCCCATGGCCAAGCTGTATTTTCCCATGCAAAAGGTGTCTGACTTAATCCATCACCACTAATAGACAATGGTCCATATTTAGCCTCATATTGTCTTTCTAATTCATTAGCCTTTTCCCTATAGTCATTAAATAAAGCTAACATACTGTTATCATCTGGATTAAGATCTAAATAAAGATTCAACTCATGTGCCGCAAAAGCAAATCTTGATAAATCTAAAAGTAATCTTTCCTTTTCATTATTTGCACTTAAAACAGCAGGTTTATAGTTTTTATATTGACTATATAAATTAGAAAACATAATACCATTATTATATCCTTCTTCTGGAGTATACAATGATAGCATATTATTCATATTTGTCATACTATTATTCATACCATTCATATTATTAATACCTACATTAGGAATAGTATTAATATTAGTATTACCATTCATATTTCTATATGAATTATTCATCATGCCTCTATATTGTTTATCATCAAAAAAATTATAGTTATACATAATATCTCCCTTCCCTTTAATCTATTCGACCTAGATAAAAATGTATAGATAAATACCTAAATATTAAAAAAGACTTGATTTTTTAAAAAGTATATAATAAAATAAAGAAGTCAAGTGACATGGCGGCATTGGTGAAGTGGTTAACACGCTGGTTTGTGGCACCAGTATGCAAGAGTTCGATCCTCTTATGCCGCCCCATATTGAATTTACGCACACCTTTGTGCAAAATAAATAAAAGTTCATAATACTTAGTGCTATGGGCTTTTTTCTTTACAAAGACAGTGAATTTATAAAATTAACATATCCATAAAAACTCTAGAATTTCCTTTATGTATAGAAATTAGTATATAAATATTAATTTTTTTATATTTAGTAACTATTGTCCGAATCTGAAGCACACTACTTTTACATTTCAAAAGATATTATTCAATTTTCAATATCATAATATTTTGACTTTATATACATATTTAAGCACATTAAAAATTCATATCTATAAAATAATTGCAGCATTTTTTACATATCTCTTAAATTTATAAACAATTTATTTTTTCACTAATTATTAATTACATTCTTATTTTCTTAGTTCTAATAACTTTTCAACTTCCTCATCAATTAGTTTTTTATCATATCTATCAAACAACGTAGTTAAATTCTTATCAACCCGTAAAAAATCTAATGCTCTATATTTCCATTCTGTATTACTGCTATTAATAAACTGCTCTACTCTATCACTCGTAAATGGTAAATATGGTTTTAATAAAGTATTAACATTATAAATAATATTGCAACAATTAAACAACACCTCTCTACATTTTTCTGGATTTTCTCTAGCAAGAATCCATGGCTTTTTTTCATCAAAATATTTATTAGCATAACCAATAAAATTAAATACACATTGCAACCCTTCTTTTATTTTTCCCTCTTCAATATCTCTACCAACAATATTAAATAATTCTTTTAACTTATTTTCAACTTCAATATCTATAACTGAAGCATCTAATTTACCATTAAATGATTTATTAACAAATGCCAAAGTTCTATTAATAAAGTTTCCCCATTTTCCAAGCAATTCTGAATTATGAGAATTAATAAAATCATTCCACGAAAAGTTGAAATCTTTTTTATCTGGATCATTTATTAATAAAAAATATCTAATAGAATCTGCAGGATATTTATCTAATAAATACCTAAGGGTAATATAATTTCCTTTACTTTTAGATAATTTTTCTCCTTCAATAGTTAAATAATTATCACTAACTATATAATCCGGCAATTTATAATTTTCCTCAGTAGCAGATAATAAAGCTGGAAATATAACTGTATGAAAAGGAATATTATCTTTAGCATGAACTAAATATATTTTATTATTTCTATCCTGCTTCCAAAAATCCTCCCAATCCAAATTGTTCTCTTCACAGTATTTTTTACATGCAGTAACATATCCCCAAACATTTTCAAACCAACCATATATTTTTTTGTTTTCATACCCTTCAATTGGGATATCAATGCCCCAATTTAAACTGCGAGAAGCACATCTATCAGGAATACCTTCATTTAAATATCTGTTTGTAAAATCAACTGCATTGCTCCTCCATAAATTTTTATTTACATCACATAATTTTTTTACTACACCTTGAAATTTTGATAAAGCAAAATAAAGATTTTTCGTTTTCCCTACTTCTGTAGCACTTCCACATATAGCGCATTTAGTATTTTTTACCTCATCAATAGATAATAAACTTTCACATTTTTCACATTCATCACCTTTGACATCAGCACCACATTTTGGACATACTCCAACAATATAACGATCTGCTAAAAATAAATTACAATGTCGACAATATAATTGTTCTTCTGCTTTTTCAAATAAATAACCCTTTTTATAGTAGCTTCTAAATACATCTTGAACAAATTTCTTATGATATAAATCATCAGTCCTATTATATAAATTAAAACTTACTCCTAAATCTTTCCAGTCTTTTGAAAACTTTTTATGACAATCGTCAACAATTTCTTTTTGGCTTTTGTTTTCCTGTATCGCTTTAACATCTATTGGAGTACCATGACAATCACTTCCAGATACCAAACATACATTGTCACCTCTAAGTCTATAATATCTAGCAATAACGTCACCAGATAAGCTACTTGCAGCATGACCTAAATGCAATTCTCCATTTGCAAATGGCCAGCTAATTCCTACTAATACATTCATTTTATCCTCCTTATTATTAAACAAAAAACCTCTTAGGATCATCATAGATCCCAAGAGGTGAATATATCACGTTACCACTCTTATTCATTAACATATTACTATATTAATCTCATTAACCTACTTATGTCTATTGCATAGTTATAGGCTTGTGCTATAACAGGCACACCTGTTTTAACCTACTTAATTTCAGTTAAACACCTTAAGGTCCATGTTCAAAAAATAAATATATCCTCATTTTCACCTAACAGAGTTCTCTACAATACTTTTATTTTTTTACTCTTCCTCGCAATGGCTTTGTGAATGTCTTGATTATATTACATTATATGATATTTGTCAATCCACTAACAGTATAAAACATTGCTTCTAAATTCTATATTATATAAACATAATATGTTATAATAGCTAAATGATGAGGAGTGATTTTAATGGCAATTAATATTTCTAGTTTAAGCCAAAAATGTTCCAAATATGGGCTGCCATATCAAAATGTTAAAACTTAGGATGATATAATTTTAGTTAGTACACCTACCAAAGGATTATATGTTATTCTCGATGAGAATTATAACACTATTGGTATTGAAAAAATTACTAGTCAAAGATTAGAAGAATTCGTAAGTGATTTCTATGAAAAATATAGCACCAATAGTAAAAGATTTAATTATCCCTTCGAAAACTATACATTAAAAATTTTTATTGATTTAGCAAATGATATTAATATTATTGAAACCAATCATGGAAATAGTAATTATATAAGAATTAATGGAAAATGGTATGATAGAAGTAAACATAAAAATGATGAATATTTTAAATTATTATCATATGTAAAATTTATTTCCGAAGAAATGAAAATGTATTTCTTGACAAGCTATCACATGCAAACAATAGGATTTGAGTTCCCAGATGTATATTTCTATGTTAATGCCCTAATGAAAAATATAACTACATATACTAATCAACAAATAACAAATAATCAAAGACCATGGCCTACAGATATTCTAAATAATATAGGACAAAGCAATGTAAACTTAAATTTTGATAGCATGTTATATGATATAGCCGGCTTATTAATGAAACAAAAAGGAATAAAAGTTAGTAATTGTGATCCATACACTCTAGAAGAAGATACTACTACTAGATCAGATCTATCAGCTTTAGCCAATAAACTATTAGAATCACCTAATTTACAAGATATTAACTTAGAAAAAAATCAAACATTAGTAAAAACAAAAAAAGATAACAACTAATCCCTAAAAAATCTCAAAGCTTCCACACTAGCTTTGTTTTTTTTATTATTTAAATTAAATTCATTAATAATAATTGTTAATCAAATATAATTGTATACTTAGAACCAACCTCACCCATCTGATATAATTTTTATATCAGAAGGAGGTGATAAAATGAATAAATTAGATTTATCTAGATTAAAAAGAGATTGTAAAGAAGACAATATTGATTACACTAAAATCAAAAACAGATATAAGTATATTTCCACCAAAGATAAATATAGTAATCTAAATTATGAGGAAAAATACACTATCTGTAAAGAAAGATATTTAAATAAATTAAAATATGATATTTTAAAAATCAATTTCAATTATCTAAATAATGCAACAAAAATTAGTGAATATAAAAATATCTGTAAAGACCTAAATATAGATTATAATCGAGCTAGAAAAATATCATATAGAACTAAAAATATGAAACAAGCAATATTATATATCTGGTTTTTTGGTGACATAAATACAAAAAATGGTAAAAATATTACTAGAAAAAAGCTCTATCAAGTTAACTCTAAAAAGTTACTAAAAGACAGTGATAATCTATATAATATTATTGCCTATTATTTATGTGGTCATAATGAATATTTAAATAATATAATTAGCTTTGAAAATAAGTATTTAAAAGCAATATCAAAAAAGGCATTAAACAATTTAAACATAACAAAAACAGCTGATAAAATTAATGATTTAATATCAGAAGCTATACTTATTTTAATAAAAACACTAAAAAAAATAGTTATAAACGACATAAAATATATAGTTAAATATTTAAATATAACCCTATATTATAGAATATATGACTACGCTAAAAAAACATATACAAATAATTTAACCCTAAATGAAAATATAAGTAAAGGAAAAATTTATGAAGAAGTATTCTACAGTCTTTGATTATAAAGACTTATTTTATAATGATGAAGATCCCCTACTATTCTTAATAAGAAAAAGTATTTTTGAAACAATCAGAACATCTTATTTTATGTTAAGTAAAGAAGAAAAAAATCTAATAAACAGTACAGTAATATTCAATAATAAAATTAATGAAGATAGTAAAAACAAATATGATGAAGCTCTTAATACATTAAAAGCTTTATTTAGGCAAATATATTTAGGAGGAGAAAATGATTGAAGTAATTAAATATATAATTGGACTAATTGTAAGTTTTATAGCAGGAGGCACTTCATATTACATTTATAGCAACAAAGTAAAAATTAAAATAAATGGCAACAACAATAAAATATCAGGACATGATATAAATGATTAAAAATATAAAAGTTAAAGGAAATAATAATCAAATATCCCTAGAAGGAAACATAAATAATTTTTATATTCCAAATTATTATAATATAAAACAAGAATTAACTATTAAAACTGAAAATATTTTTTCTTCAAAAGTATTAAGGTTAATTGAAGAGATAACTAAATATGAAAGTGATTTTGGCATAGAAGATATTTCTGATATTCTAAATTTTGATTCAGTCTCAGAATTAATAAATCAAATAAATTCAAAAGATGAACCATCAAGAGCTTTCTTAAATTACTTTTCAGAGCAATTAAAAATATCAAATGATTGGCTTAGATATTCTAGAAATTACATATTTAACTACCCTTCTCTTCATACTTTATTTGTTAGTGACTTATATGATTTATTAATAAAGGAAGATTTCGAAGAATTATATTTTATAACATCAGAAAGCCCCAATAAAGAAGTTCTAATACTTATTAAATACAAAAAATATATTTATAGAAATTGTTTTAGAAGAATTCCCTTTCACAGTAACGTTGGAGCTGGAGGAAAATCTATGATATATGATTTTTATAAATTCTTAATAAAATGGTCTAAAAATAGGGACTTAGTAAATAAAACATATGAATATACTGTCCCAAAAGATATCTTTGAAAGTATATTAATCGGTGACATTTATAAAGGTTGTATCAAAAGAAAATCAAGAGTAAGTTACATATGTCAAGACTTTATCTGTCTAGACTGTAATACATATGAAGAAGAATATTATAGAAGTATATATGATGAAGATTTCTTCATCTGTAGAGACATAGTAAGAGAAAAATTAAACAAACGAAAAGACTCAAAACTTCTTTGAGTCTTATCTTATTATAGTAGGCCTCAAGTAACTAAATAAGTCCATATTTCTAAATATTCCATACATAATCACTATTATCAACAATATATATGGCATATATTTTGGAAGTAAAATTCTAAACCTAATATTAACAATTTTATAAAGTAAATATAAAACTCCTAATATAAACACCAAAGGATTATATCTAAATGCTTGATAAAAATCCAGTCTTATCAAAGAAAAGATCATTCTAGTAATTCCACACCCAGGACAATACAATTTAGTAATCTTATGAAACATACATGGGATTGCCATTCCAGATATCTTATAAAAAATATAATAAAATACAATCGCTATAAATAGTATTAAATAACTTTTATTGTTGTTCTGCAAGACTATTTAAATCACTTTGAATTAAGCAATAATTTACAAGTCCTAATCCAAATAAAGAAAGAATTAAATATAATACTGAATTATCAGATATTTGTTTATTATACTTCTTACCTATATTAGCCATTTTTTGTCCCATTTTATAATTCCAATAGATTCCATAAATACCACATGTAATAAGTGTATATAAGAAAGCCGTTCCACCACTTGTATATTTTTCATCACTTAGACTATTAGATTCATCAGTCATAGAAATAAACCAAAAAATACCATAAATACCACAAGTAACAAAAGTTAAAAGTACAGCAACTACAATATTTTTACTTTGAATAGTTGGCTTTGGTTGATTATAATTATTTATAACTGTTTGATTAACAACAGGTTGCACTGGCTGACCACAAGCTTCACAAAACTGAGTTCCTTCCTTTAACTCCTTACCACATTTTGAACAAAAATTTGTCATCTAATCCACTCCTCTCATATTTTAATTATATCATATTTTTTACCTCTGTATATAGTAATTTAAAAATAGTTTTATATGTTCAAAAAATATATGTTAAAATATTAATAGATTAAGTTATATAGGAGAAAAATATGAATAAAAGTATAGATGGTAAAATAATAAGTAAAGAGTTATATAAAGAATTAAAAGATTACCTCCTAAAACATAAAAATATACCAACTATTGTAGATATATCAATTGGAGATGACTATGGTGGTCTAATGTATTCCAAAATGAAGCAAAAAAAGATAAGTCAAGAAACTGGCATTGGTTTTGAAAGCATTCATTTTGATAAGATTACTTATGAAGAATTAATAGATTATATAATAACTCTAAATAAGAACAAAAATATTAATGGAATAATGTTACAATTACCCCTACCTGATTATTTAAAAGATAAGGAAAGAGAAATATTAGATACCATTGAATCAAAAAAAGATGTAGATGGCCTAACAACTATATCATCCGGTAATCTAGCAGTAGGAAATGATACATTTATACCATGTACAGCCCTAGGAATAGAAGTACTATTAAAATCATATGATATAAACTTAGAAGGTAAAAATATTGCTATTATTAATAGAAGCAATATCGTTGGTAAACCACTTGCCCTTTTAATGCTTAAAGATAACGCTACACCTACAATATGTCATTCAAAAACAAAAGATCTAAAAAACATAACAAATAAAGCCGATATCGTAGTAGCAGCCTTAAATAAACAAGAGTTTATAACCAGTGATTATATAAAAGACGGAGCCATTGTTATAGACGTTGGTGTGCATAAAAATGATGAAGAAAAAACAGTTGGTGATGTTAAATTTGATGATGTCCACGAAAAAGCTAGTTTAATTACACCTCCAATTGGCGCTGTTGGTCCTATGACTATTTGTATGCTTGCATATAATGCTGCTAAAAGTATGTATGGTAGTGAAATAAATAATATCCTAGAAAATGGCATTTCGAAAATTAAAAAATTAACAAATCAAAAATAGGAATACTAATATTCCTATTTCAAAAAAAGCGATATAGCAAAGTATATCGTTTTTATATTATAAATTAATCTTTTTTCTAAATACTATAAGACCAGTTGTAAATAATGAACTTAGTATTAACATTATTAATGCTCCATTACTTGAAGTAACACCAGTATTAATAACAGGAGTAGTCTCTTGACCAATTCCATCATTAGCTAATTCGTAAATGTATGTAACAAGTCCTTCTTCTGAACCAAACTCACCACTTTCATTACCTTCAACACTAACAAGTCTGTAACCTTCGATTTCTTCTGCTTTAGTATTATACTTAGTAGAAGTTTGTCCAGTCAAAATAATACTTTCTAATAAGTCATTTCCGTCTTTATCAGTATATCTTACTATTACTTTTCCCATTTGTTTTTCATAGTAATAAATAACTTCTTGCTCTTCTAAAGTAAATTCACCTTTTGTATTATTAGTTTTTCCAACTAAAACCCAATCAGCAATTTCATTGTCTAAATCATCAGTATTATAACTCTCAGTTACTTTTCCAGATAATTCTTTAGCATTTTTTACTTCATCAGTAGTACCATTAACGTAATAACGAACAGTAACTTTTCCACCTTGTTTTAATCTATAATAGAATATAATAGTATTTCCATCTTTACCTAATGTAATAGTCTTAGTAAGATCTCCAACTAATTCATAGTTATCGATATCAATAGCATTAACATTAATAGTTTCATATACAAAACCATCACCATTATAATCATCGACTAACTTATCAGTAGTACCTTCTACATAATAATGAACAACATATTTAGTAGGAATCTTGTTAATTGTAATAGTAACAGTTGCAACATTACTATTAACTTCATATCTTTTGCCATCTACTTCTATTATTGTCTTAATATAGTAAGTAAATTCTACATCACCAACATAATCTTTTGGTGCTACATAAGTAAACTTACCATCTTCACCAAAAGTTAATGAGCCTTTACTAACACCAGTAACTACTAATACTTCATCAACTACTTTAGCATTCTTATCTTTTTGTACTGATTTATGATCATTATCCCTTACATCACCACTAATACTTTCACCCTGACCTACAGAATATTTTTCATCCTCAGCAACAGCAGGTATAGTAACAGTTGGTTTTTCTAATGCTATTTCTATACTTTTACTTTCAATATAGAAAGGATTATCATCAACAGCTACACCAGTAACACTAGCATTTCCATTAGTAAACATATTTCCATAATAATCATCTCTTGCTTTTACTCTAAAAGTAAAATCATTATCAACACCAGCTTTTAAATTACCAACAGCTTTTGTAACTGTCTTGCTTCCATCACTATTAGTTTTAACAGTAACATTTCCATATCTAACAGTATAATCATCAATTTTAACTTCCTCACCAAAAGTAGAAATAAAGTAATTTCTATCAATATCGAAAGTCTTAGGAACATTATCAGTAATTAAAACATCAGTAGCAATAACATCAATCTTATCAGTAATATCAGTAAATGCTTGCTTTAATGAATCTAAAGAATTAGCTCCATAATATCTACTTGCTCCAGAAACACTCTTTAAGAAACTTTCTGCATTTGAATTAACACCAAATCCAATAGAATAGATTGTAGCATCAATTTTTCTAGCTTCTGCTAAAGCTGCTTCACTTGGCTTTACTCCGTCATCAAAGCATATGAAAAGTCCTTCCCATTCACAAGCTTGACTATCATCACTACCACTACCAACAACTTTACCACTATCAGTAGTATAGAAAGTTGGTTCTCCATCGGACAATAGTATTAAACTTTTTGATGAATTATTTGCTGGATTATTCACATCATTCTCAGAAAATAAACTATTACCAAGCTTTAAGCCTTCTTGAACATTGGTTCCACCATAAGCACTCATAGAATTAACAAACGCTTTTAATGAAGCTTTATCATTAGTAAGGCCCTTTTTAGTAGCTCTTCTACTATAATAAACAATACCAACTCTTGTATCATTAGTAACACCATCAGGTAATAATGTATCTAATAAACTATTAGTAGCACTCTTTAAAGCATCAAGCTTTGAAATTTCAGTACCATTAGGTCCAGGAATCATCTCATTCATAGAACCAGAATTATCAAGTACTAAAACAACTTCTCTCTTTTGTCTTGTAGTATGAGAAAATGATTGCCCACCAAGACTAATTGTAATATCAACGTCACGGCCATTCCCACCTTCTACTACCTTAGCAGTTTTATTAGCATAAACTTCACCATCTCTAAGAGTGGCAGCTTCAGCAGTAAAGGTAAAACATAAAGCTACAAGAATCAAAAGAGACATAACTATCTTACTCAATTTTTTCATAATAACCTACACCTTTCTCCCTATTATTATTAAATATTTCCCCAAGGTATTATTAATAAGACATGTCTGCAAAACCAAAATCTGATCTGTTCCAGAAACCTCATTCAATGAATCATACAAAGAATTATTGCGCAACTTCTTAATGTGTTCATTAAAATCGGCATCATTATCAAACAAAATTTCTGTATGCTCTATATCATCTGTTATTACCTTAACAGAAAATATTTCAAAAGTTTTAGTTCCATTTAAAGTCTCAAGCGTTATCTTTCTATTATTTAAAAAGAAATCTCTATCTAAATAATTAAGTAACTTTTTAAATGGAAGATCATATATATCAGAATTATGACCATATATATTAATTTGACGTCCACTTTCAATATCACTTCTATAATCAACAAACATAGAACCCATGACATTATAAGTACCATCTAAAAGTCTTCTAAGATAATAATCATTATTAGTAGTTTGAACTAATAAATTATCAATACCTAAACTATCAATAATTAATCTACCAATAATATCATTATTATTAAATTCCTTCTTATATTGGTCATACCTATCATTTATATTCAATTCATCACTAATTTTATTTTTCTTCTCTTCAACTACTTCTAACTGTCTTTTAGTCTCACGAATTTCTTTTTTTTCTAAAAGAAAATTAAAAAGACTATAAACAGTAAGAATAATCGCTAAAACAAGAATCAAAATATAAACTATTCTTTTACCCTTCATACTCTTTCCCTCTCAAGAGAAATACTAATTCCCTGATGGTTTTATATCCTAATCGAAAAAATATGGTTTGTCAAGCAAAATTAAATTTTGAGCTCAAAAATTATACTAAATTTATTTTTTTACCCAGAAAAAGTTCTAAATTTAGTATTTTACCAAAATATATAAACCAGTTTATATATTTGTTATGATACTTAAATTTTTATTTTATACACAAATTTAAATATTTTTATAATTAACTAATACTTGAAAACTACCAGCTGAGTATGGAGCTATCTGATACTGTGGAAAATAAATCTTTATACCAATAGGTGTAAACACTATATTAGAAAAATTCTCAGTAGTTGGTCTTAACCCCTCGATAAACATTTGTTTATCAGTAATGTTTTTATTCATAGATAAAATATTATATGACTCTCTAGATAAAACAGCTAAAATATTATTATTTTTTCTAACTAAATCATCTATAGTTATTATCTTATCAATTGAAGAATCATAATTAATTGTAAATATAGTATTATCAGGATGAGCCCCACCAGTTGATGATGAAACAAAGAAGACAAAAGACTCAATATTTTGATATGAATAATCTTCATAAGAAATATCAAGTGTATAAGTAAAATCATCTAAATAAGAAACAGCTGCTTGATTCATATAATTAAAAATTATTTTACCTATCTTATCTTTAATAGTATTATTAAGTCTTGTATATTTTGTTCTAGGATAACTAACCCTAATACCACTATTCATATAACCATTCATAAAATATCACCATTAAAATAATATTCAAACCACACAAAAAAAAGCACTTAATATGCTTTTTTAGTGAAGGTTAAAAAAACCCATTATTATTATTTCCATTACCCCAGAATAAGAATAAAATTATAAATACTATTAAAACTATCCAAAGCCAACCTGCACCATTATTATTGTTATATCCACCACAGCAATACATATTATATTCCCCTTTCATTTTAATATATTAAATTAAGAATAAAGTAAATATAACATGTACCCATAAATACTTTTAAATTTTATTCTACTGTAACACTTTTAGCTAGATTTTTAGGTTTATCTATTTCACAATCTCTAAGACGTGCTGTATGATAAGCAATTAATTGTAATACACAAACAGCTAAAATTGGTTGTAAAAAACTGCTAACTTTAGGAATTTTTATATCAATATCATAATTAGCATAAGAATCATTACTAATATCAATAACAAAAGCTCCTCTTGCTTTAACCTCATTTATATTAGAAATAGTCTTTAAAGCAACATTTGGATCTGTAACGATAGCAAAAACAACTGTTCCTTTATCAATTAAAGAAATTGTACCATGTTTAAGTTCTCCTGCTTGATAAGCCTCACTATGTATATAAGATACTTCTTTTAATTTTAAACTTCCCTCTAGACTTATCGCATAATCAACTCCACGTCCAATAAAGAAGACATCATGACATTTACAAATCTTTTCAGCAATTTTTATATAATCATTTTCTCTTTCTAAAACACTCTTTAATATTTTAGGTATTAATTTTAATTCTTCTTCTATATTATCTTCTACAAGTACAAGTTTTTTACTACTAGCTAGTCTGTAACTTAAAAGAGCAAAAATAGCCACTTGTAAAATATAAGCTTTCGTAGTAGCAACAGCTATTTCTGGACCAGCCTCAATAAATATTTGCTTATCACTTTCTCTAGCAATAGTAGAACCAACTACATTAACAATAGCTAAAGTATCTACATTATTTTCCTTAGCTTTACGTAGAGCTGCTATTGTATCAGCTGTCTCCCCTGATTGAGAAACTAAAATCACTAATGTTTTCTCATTATAAAAAACCTTCTTATATCTATATTCACTCGCAACTTCACAGACTACTTCTATATCACTTTTCTCTTCTAATAAAGACTTACCAATCATACCAGCATATAAAGCTGAACCACAAGCAACTATATGAATTTTTTTATAATCTGTTAAATCAGGTAATTTACTAATATCATCAATAAATGGTTTAAGTGTCTTTTCTAATACAACAGGCTCTTCCATTATTTCTTTTAACATATAGTGATCATATCCACACTTACTTCTATCATTTTTCAATGTATTATTAACAAGTACCACTTTATCTATCTTCTTTCCGTCTTTAAAAACACTATAACTATCAAAATCTAAAACAGCAATTTCATCTTCATCTAATAAAATATATTTATTAGTATAATCAATTATAGCTAAAGTATCACTAGCTACAAAATAACCATCCTCAGAAATACCAAGTACTAATGGTGATCCCTTTCTTACTGCATATATCTTATTATCACCATCTACTAATATAGCTAAGGCATAACTTCCCTTAACTTTATCTGTTGCACATTTTAAGGCAGCAAAAATATCTCCATCATAATACTTATTTATAAGTGCCGTGATTACCTCAGTATCAGTTTCACTCTTAAATACCACATTATCTTGTTCTAACTCTTCTTTTAATTCTAAAAAATTTTCAATAATACCATTATGAACAAGAGTAATTTTGCCAACCGTATGAGGATGAGCATTTCTCTCACTACATTCTCCATGAGTAGCCCATCTTGTATGAGCAATTCCCATTTTAGCATCAATAAGTTCTGTTTTACTTATTTTATCCTCCAAATTAGAAATACCACCGACACTCCTAATAACTTGAAAATCACTGTTGTTTTTCAAAGCTATTCCAGCTGAATCATACCCCCTATATTCTAAATTTTTAAGACCATTTATTAAGATATCAACAGGGTTACTAGCCCCTATATATCCAATAATACCACACATTAAATTAAATCTCCTTACATTAAATTTTAGTGATGATATATTTTTTGTTGTAATCTTAATTTTACCTTTTGTATATATCTAACGACTCACAAACCGTAGTAGCATCCGCCGAATTTTCGATAACTACTAACCTCGTCAACTAATCAAAGTTCTGGCGCTAAAATGAATAGTATCCTCCTCTATTATTCATTCTTACTAGTATTATATACTAAAAACATACTTTTGCCAAAAAAAATCTAGCTAATCGCTAGAAATTAATTACTATCTAATTTTTCATAAATACCATTTTCCATGTTATATTCAGCTATTTGATCAGAAAACATAGTATTAAAACTACTCATAGATTTTCTTATAACATCAGGATAAATATTCTTACTATTAATAATAGCATTTTTAAAATCAATTACACTAACAGCATTCCTATTTTCAAATAAAGCATTGGAAAAAGCCTGTTGAACAAGCGTCAAAGAAACATCTGGGTATCTTGAACCAATCTCATATATTCTCTTATACTCGCTAGTAATATCAGTAATAAACTCCATCATTTTTCTTTGTACATAGGGTGTATACATCATCTTAATACCTGTTCTTTTTTCTATTTTTGGAAGAGTTCCCATTAATATATCAATATTTTCTTCTCTTGTTGGTTCAGCTACATCAATTTTTTGAAATCTTCTAACAAAAGCTTTATCTCTTAAAATATATCTTTCATACTCGTCACTAGTAGTTGCTCCTATAACCTTTATATCTCCTCTATCTAAAGCTGGCTTAAACATATTAGCAAAATCGAGTGCTTCTCCACTACTACTCATTAATGTATGAATTTCATCTATAAATAAAATTAATTTACTTTTACTTTTAATTTCATCAATTAAAGTATTAATCTTAGCTTCTCCAGTTACTGGATCAACTCCAAGTAAAGCCGATGTATTAACCTTAACAACACCATAATCTTTTAAAGCATTAGGTACTAATCCCTTTTGTATACAATAAGCTAACCCTTCAACAATAGCTGTCTTACCAACACCAGGTTTACCAACTAAAACAGCAGACTTATCTGGCGTAAGTAAAATTAGAATTAATTGTTTAATCTCATTATCTCGACCAATAGCTGGATTAGTAATGTAATCCTTGTCTAAAAAGTTTTCTCCATAATTATCTAATATACTAATTCTTTTACTCTTAATATCAAATTTATCCATAAATTTACGCCCTCACCTAGCAATAATTGTACCATGTATATTACAAATTGTAAATTAAGAACTAATCCTTAACATTCCTATCTTTATTAACTTTAATTGGATTAACATGAATAACTGTTAAATATATTTCATCAAACCTTTTATCTATTTCCTTCTCTAATCTATTCGCAATATCATGACTTTCAAACGTTGATAAATCTCCATCTACAAAAATAGTAAACGATATTTGATATTGATACCCAACAGGTACAGAATTAAAATGTGATACAGTAACAACATCTTTATAACTAAAAATAACGTTATATACTTTTTCTTTAGTCTCTAAATCAATTGACTTATCCATTAAAACATTATAACTTTCCCTAAAAATATCAATAGCCGTAAATAAAATCCAAATAGAAATAATTATACCAACAATACTATCTATAAAATATATTCCCTTTAAACTCAAAATACAAGAAATTAAATTCAACAAAGTAAGTATACAATCATTTCTATGATCATTAGCATTAGCTTTTACTAATAAATTATTATATTTTCTAGATAGACGATTAGTATAAATAAAAAGTAAAAATTTAACTACTATTGTCACAATACAAACAACAACTAACCAATAAGAAAAAATTATAGAATCATGTTTTACTAAAGAAATTGTGGAACTCTTTAGTATTTGAAAAACCATTATAAACATAGTCATACTTATAAATAAAGAGTAAATATACTCAGCTTTCCCATGTCCCAAATTATGATCATCATCACAAGGCTTAGATGCTATCTTATTACCAATAAAAGTCATTATAGAAGAAAATATATCCCCAGCACTATTAAAAGCATCAGCCATCATAGCCTGACTATTAGAAAAAATACCAACAACCATCTTAATTACCAATAAAAATACATTTCCAACTATTCCTAGAATACTACTGATCTTTACAGCCCTAAACTTCTGCATATTATCAATCCTCACATAAAAATACTAATTAACATCTTAATAGAAAATATTAAAGTTGAAATAAAAAACAATTTATTAATAATAATAACTTTCTTAGTACACAAAATAATATTGTTATCAATCTTACTATTATCAATTAAATTATTATTAATATCATCAATCATATATAAATAAATCAAAATAACTACAAGTCCTACTAAACCAATCATACTATCAACTCTACTATTACAAATAAAAGCAATTCCAACAGATACAATTGGTAAAAAACTAATAATTCTAACATTCCTAAATACTTTAGAAATTATAAAAAACTTATCTTTTAAAACTGCATATCCAGATAAAATATAACTAACAGTTACAGAAAAAAGATCACTTTTATCATAACTTTTATCGGAAAGCTTAATCATAGATCTAACAGTATTATATTTACTAAATATACTATCTGAACTTTTAATAACATTGATAGAACTACTACCCTCTCTTTTCAAAATTAACTCTAATGAATTGTCCTTAGTTTTATACCTTCTTCCCATAATATATAAAACTATAAACCATAAATATGAAAATATAGTTAAAATAGCACCACTATATAATAAAATGTTATTCATAAGAACCTCCTATAATGCTAGATCCTTTCTCCTAAACTTAATAAAACCAATAACATACATAATAAAACCAATAGTAAATAAAACCGATATACCAATTAAATAATTATTAGTTCCATTAAAAATAGAAGTAGCATCAAACAAACTGAAAATAGTTAAATAGTTGAAATAGTTCATTACATCTATCCTTGTAGATGATGGAATTATTTTCTCACTAAACAATGCTAAAATAGCACAAATAACAAAGAATACGGAAACACAACCACTAACAGAAAGCGCTCTTTTTTCTCTATCAAAGAAACATGAAGTGAAAAAGCATATCCCACTAATCGCAAAAGCCACAAAGAAAGAAGCCATATTTAATTTAATTAACTCTAAATTAGAGATAAATAATTTTTGGTTTGGTATAAAGAAATTATTTATAATTAAACTACCAATACCTACTATAAAAAACATTGAAAGTATTGAAAATATCAAATAGACTGCCTGTGTAAATACTATTTTTTCTCTTTTAATTGATGTTGATAAAATATATGCCATTGATCCAGAATCAACCCCTCCAACAATTAATCCATTCGCTGTTATAACTATAAAAGCAAGAGGTAAAAGTAGTAAGGCTATTTTATATAAAATATATCCCATAACCAAAGTAGGTGTATCATATTCTTTAAGTTCAATCAAATTTTTTCTAACACTATCAGGCATCATATCAACAACACCAGAAACAGTTTGTTTATAAGCCGTTTTCTCATCATATGAATTATTAATCATTAAATTATATTGAGAAACTTCTTTCTCTATAAATAATCTAATATTTACATCCTTAAATTTAGAATTATCAAAGAAAATACTACATAAATAATCAATAATATTAGCTAAATCATCATCTCTATTAAATTCACTATTACTAAATTTATCTAAAAAATATAAACTAGCTTTTTTTACCTCTGATTTTTTTATTTTAGTATCAATAGAATTAACTATATTATTAGTAATAATTTCACTTGAAATATCAATATTACTTATATTATTATCATTATCTTTCATCTTAATAGTATCAGTACATATACTCCTACTATTATTATCACTAATATTATTACAAATTCTTTCTGATAAATCATTACTACCATAATAATAGTTATAAGCATCAACTGTACTATTAACAACACCATTAACACTATCATATGAACTATTAATAATATTATATACTTTAGATAAAGCCAAATAATTATCAAGTACATTTTTCTTTAAATCACTCTGCTCATAGGAATCATCAAACATTTTATTCAAATTTTTACTAGCCTCAATTGACTTCATATTAGAAAGAAGTAACATTACAATAACAACCAATAATAAAGAAGCAATAGTTACTATAATCCATTTAGTAAAATTAATTTTTGCTGACTGTCTAAATAATGGCCAACTTATCATTATCACACCTCCATTTTAAGTAAAAAATCTCTAAAATAACGTTCTAGATCATATTTAACCTCTGATATAAATTTCAAATCATAATTAGATAAATCTTTTAATAATTCAAATACTTTGCTATCTTCAACTTTAACAACAACCTGATTATATTCATCTTGTCTTCTATCAATAATATAATCTTTATCTAAAAATTTCTTAAAATCCCTATTCCTATTAAAACCTATTTTATAAAATGTAAAATCACTATTTTTTATATCACTAACTTTTATAATATTAACAAGTCTTCCATCAATAATTAAACCAACTCGATCACAATAATCTTCAATCTCATCAAATCTATTACTACTAAATAAAATCGTCTTACCCATCTTATGATATTCATCAATTATTTTCATTGTCTTTTCCATCATTATAGGATCAAGACCAGTAGTAGCTTCATCTAATATTAAAATATCTGGTTCCCCCATTAAAGCAAGAATTATAGCTAATTTCTGTCGTTCCCCTTTACTCATTACCTTAGGATTAAGTCTAACATCTAATTCTAAAGTTTTAATAAGGTTATTAACTCTATCCATATTAACATTTTTTAAAAATGAAGCTCTATCTTTAATAAGTGCTTCAGCACTACCAAGATCAGGAAAAGTCAAACTAGCTGGAACATAACCAATATTCTCCATAACTAATTCAGGATATTTCCATGTATCAATTCCATTAATCAAACACTTACCAGCATCCGGCTTAGAAAAACCCATTAAATGCCTAATAGTAGTTGATTTACCACTACCATTAGTACCAACATAACCAAGCATCTCACCTTTTTTAACTGTAAAAGAAAGATCAAAAACACCACGATGATTATCATAAACTTTAACAAGATTACAAACCTCTATCACATTATCCATTTAGACCCTCCTCAAGATAAATCATAAAAACTTAGAAAGTACTTTTTTAAAGATACCTTATCTTCCCTAAATTTTACAATTTTATACTTTGATAAAATCAATATAACATTATTAATATCTTCATCATTAAAACCAATTCTACATTTTAAAGTATTATAATCATAACTAATAACTTTTATAAAACCTAACGTAGAACACCTTTTAATAAAATTATTCATTATAACTAACTCATCAAAAGACAACTCAAAAGTTTTATCTTTATTATGTTCTAAATCATCGAGTACTAACTCATCAACAATTTTTCCATTTTTAATTATAGCAACCCTATCACAAACAGCTGATATCTCACGAAAAGTATGACTAGATAATAAAATCGTTTTTCCTGCTCTTTTTTCTTCTTTAAGCAATTTTACAAATTCAAGTTGCATGATAGGATCTAGTCCACTAACAGCCTCATCCAATATTAAAATGTCTGGATCATGCATAAAAGCAATAACTATAGCTATTCTTCTTTTTTGACCAAAACTCATATCACTTAAAACCATATCATAGTTTAATTTAAATCTTTTAACTAAAGTTCTAACTCTATCTAAATCTTTAATATTTCTAAGTTTAATAAACATATCTAAATATTCCCTAACTTTAATATCTTTAGGAAAATGAACCTCACCAGGCACATAACCAACATTATTTAGTATTTTATAATATTGATCAAATGCCTCCATACCATTAATTTTGCAACTTCCACTACTAGGCTTAGAAAAACCCATTAAATGTCTTAATATAGTAGATTTTCCACTACCATTAGAGCCTAAAATGCCATATACTTCACCCTTATTAATATTTAAATTAATATCAAAAACACCATAGCCAACATTATAATATTTACTAAATTTAGACAGTGAAACAACAATCACATCTATCAACCCATCCTTTATACTTACTAAATGAGTATATCATATTAGATGAATATTTTAAAGAAAAAAGTAAAGGAAACCCTTTACTATACATATATATAAATAAATTAATTACTGATGCTACTATTAGGTAATAATATTTTAACTACCGCATTATGAGCTTCTTTTAAAGATTGATTTTCTCCAACTAAAGAATTAATAATCTCATCTTGTGTATTAATCTTATCAGATAATTTCTCTATTTTCCCCTCAAGTTCAGTAGTACTTGCTCTATAATCATCACAAGCTCTTCTTAAATCAAGAAGTTCTGAATAAGAAAAATTCTGTAAACTATTATCACCAGTTCTTGATAAAAGTACATTATTTATTTGAATAATAACTGCTACTAAATTAGAATCCATATCATCAAAACTACCAAAACCTAAATCCTCAGGTGTAATAATTCTACCATCACCTAAACAATTAATAATAGATGATGCCATATTAAAGTTTATACTACCACCTTTTGATCTACTAAGATTTGTATGATCAAGCTTTCTAGCATAATCACCAGAAACATCTGCAATAGCATCAAATTTATTAGCATAACCTCTTAAAGAAACTATCTTTTTTACCTTATCATCATCAAACAAGTGAAAAACTTTACCATTAACATAACCAGCAGAATTAATAAAAGTAATTTCTTGATTTTTAATAATAAGAGCTAACTTTTTATTGAGAGATTCTAATGAATCAAAAACCTGCGAAGTTATAGGAACAGAACTTTGATTATTATCCCTTAGTCCTAACATTAAATAAGTTCCATCTGAAGCTCTTTTTACTAATACATGATCAAAATCAAAACTATAGTCACCATCAACATAAGCTCTTTCTTTTCTATATTCACAAACTAGCATAGAATTCTTTACATCAATTTTAATATTATCATCAAAATTACCAACCTTATTACTAACATGACTAGAAAACAAAGTACCAAAATCAATAAAGCCACTATTTATAGAAGAATAAACCCTATATTCATTATCAAGCATTTTCTTTAGTAAAGGATAAGAACTTTTTTCACTAAATAACCCCGTAGACGACAGATAATTCACATTAACTCCTAATAAATGTGGAACACAATACGTTGGTACAAAATACTTAATCTTCTTACCATCTGCTAAATAAAGCTCCACAGCATTCTTTGATACATCAGTATTTTCATAAAATGCAATAGCCCTTCTCATACCATCAAATAGTTTTTCAAATTCATTTCTATTAACGACAGCTCCCATAATATAAACCCCATCAAATGAGCGTATTATATCATAAAATCAATAAAATGTCAAAAGAAAGAGTGTTATTCAACACTCTTAAGACTTTCAATCATATCAATTCTCTTTAAGCTAAAATGAGTTACTATATTAACAATAAGTGTAAAGATAAAAGACATACTGGCTGCATATATATAACTATTAAGACAAATTCTCTTCAAAAATCTAGCCTTTTCAATTTCAACAGTAGTAATAATAATATTAGTAAGTAAATATCCAAAACCAAGACCAATTAAAATACCAATAATAGTTAAAATAATATTTTCTTTAGTTATATAATTATCAACTTCCCTATTATAAAAACCTAATACTTTTAAAGTTGCTATCTCTCTTTTTCTCTCCATTATATTTATATTTGATAAATTATATAAAACAACAAAAGATAAAGAAGCTGCTAAAACAATTAATATGAATACAACCTCATCTAATGAATTTAACATATTAGTGATAACTTCTACTAAAG
The DNA here is from genome assembly GCA_934163035.1 of uncultured Bacilli bacterium. Lineage (GTDB taxonomy): Bacteria > Bacillota_I > Bacilli_A > RF39 > UBA660 > CAG-877. The sequence continues at coordinate 49,125 of CAKPJX010000008.1, forward strand.
AAGAAACATAATTAACACTAAGAACATCATCATTTTTAAGCAACTTTTCACTAAGGACATCTTTATCTTTATTACTTAATTTTTTAGTATTTAGATAAACTACATTAGCATCAAATACTCCTCCGGATTCCTCATATGTACTTCTATCTATATAGATAAAATGCTCAAAATAATTAGCCGTAATATCAGATACTTCATATTGATATTTTTTATTATTAACATCAACAATATTAATTTTATCTCCCACTTTTAATTTCTTTAAAGAAGCAAGCTTTTCCGTAATTATTACTTTTCCCTTAACCGGTTTTATCTTCTTTTTAGTTTTATAATTAAATAAATTAACAACTTTATCCAATTCATCATTATTATTAAAAATAAATAAATTAACACTAGTATCCGAAACAGTAGCTTTTAAATTATTAGTATATACAGTACTAGTAATCATAGGATCATTAAAAACTTTAGTATCAGTTGGAATATTATTAACATAAGTCATAGCATCAAATTTAAAAATCTCTCCATACTGTCTACCAGCTATATCCATAATAGAGTCTTTTATACCAAATCCACAAAGCATCAGTCCACAGCAACCAGCTATACCAACAATAGTTACTATAACACGTTTTTTATATCTAAATAGATTACGAATAGTTACTTTATTTGAAAAACTAATATTATCCCAAATAAATGATATTTTTTCTAAGAAAACTCTTTTCCCACTTTTAGGTGCCTTAGGTCTCATAAGTTCTGAAGGTTTCTCTTTTAATACCTTAGAAACTGTATAAACAGTTGCTCCACATACACAAATAAATGAAATTAAGAAACCAATTATTGTTATATTTAAATTTAATCCCAAATAAAAATTAGGAATATCAAATAATATTTTATAAATTTTAAATATTAGTGATGGAATAATAACTACTCCCAGTAAGCTACCAAATACTACCCCAATTATCATAGCTAAAAATGAGAACAATAAATACTTAATCATTATATCTTTATTAGAAAAACCTAAAGATTTTAAAGTACCAATTTCTCCTCTATCATCCTCAACCATTCTATTCATAGAAATTAAACTAACTAAAATACTAACTGCAAAAAAGACTATTGGAAATATTCCTGATAAATTTTTAATACTATTAGTATCATCAATATATTCAGCATAAGTAGTATAATCAGTTCTATCATAAATATACCAATTAGGCATATCTATCTTATTAAGTTCTTCTTTTGCTTCGCTAATCTTTTTATTAAATTCAGCTCTTTCATTATTGTAAATATTTAAGGATTCTAAGTATTTATTATAATTAGAATTATAAAGATTTAAACTACTAAGATAGGAATTATATGATGCATTATATTGATTAAGATTAGAATTATATTGAGCTTCATTATTTAGTATTTCAGACTTAATAGACTTAAGTTGTCTTAATAGGACAAGCTTAGTATTTAAAATATTTAACTGTTCCTTTAAATCAGCAGTTGAAGTACCACTTTCTATTAATTTATTAAGTTTAGAAATTTCATTCTCTAAGTATTCTATATTTTTATCTATCTCAGAATCATTAATATTATTTTCACTTAAAGAAGAACTATATTTGCTCCGGGCATCATTAATAGAAGCTTTGGCCTGATTAAGCATAGTCTTAGTACTATATAATTTTTTTCCATATTTATCTAAATCATTCTTTGCTTTATCAAGCTCTTTCTTTGAAGAATCTAATGTAATAGCTGCCTCATCAAACTTTTTATTTCCATCATCCTCTTCTTTAGTAAGTTTATCAAGTGCTTCATTATATATTTGATCACGTCTATTTTTTTCCTGATTACTGCTAATATTCTCAATTCTTTTAGTAACTTGAGCCATCAAATCATTATAATCATCTTTTGAAGTTTCTAACTTCAAAGCATCTGTTACAGTAATATAAATATTTGTATAGTAATTCTGTTCAAAATTACTAGCAAGACAAAAAGTATAATAGTTAATTGTACCAGTACCAATAGAAGTATTCCCTCTAATAGATGAAGAAACAGTAGCATTAAAATATAAACTACTATCAACAGTACCAACTATTTTAACTTTCTTATTAATAAAAGCTTCATCTGAAAGTAATATAGTATCACCAATTTTTAGATTACATCTTGATAACATAACTTCTTCTACTACAATTTCATTATCTTTAGTTGGTAATTTACCCTTTATTAATTTTAATTTATTAATATCAGTAGGAAGAGAAGATACATTAATAACATATTCACTATCATCTTCAGTAATTAATACATCTTTTGAGTATCCACCTTCTATTTGATTAATACCCTTAATCTTTTTTAAAACACTAATATCATTATCAGTAAGACCCATAGTAGATAATATCTTAATATCATATGTATTAGCACTATCTAAATAATTATCAAGCGTTTTAATCATATCTGGAGCTGTTGCTCCAAGTCCAGCAAAGCAAAAAACTCCTAACATACTAATTACAGTTAATGATAAAAATCTTGGAAAAGACAGTTTTATTACTCTTAAGCTATTTGTAAATATTCTATTCTTTTTCATAAATTACCACTCTATTTCTTCAATTGGCTTAGGCTTCTTATTAATTTCAACATCTAAAACTGCTCCATTTTTAAACTTAATAACCTTATCAGCCATTGGTGCAATAGCACTATTATGAGTAATAATTATAACTGTCATCTTTTCTTTTCTACACACTTCTTCTAATAATTTAAGTATTTGTTTACCTGTTTTATAGTCAAGTGCCCCTGTAGGCTCATCGCACAATAAAAGCTTAGGGTTTTTAGCAATCGCTCTGGCAATCGCAACACGTTGCTGTTCTCCACCAGAAAGTTGTGAAGGAAAATTATTCATTCTTTTATCAAGACCAACTCTTTTTAAAATCTTTTTGGGATCCAAATAATCCTTACAAAGTTGAACAGCAAGCTCTACATTTTCTAAAGCTGTTAAGTTTTGAACTAAATTATAAAATTGAAATACAAAACCAATATCACTTCTTCTATATTTAATTAAATCTTTTCCCTTAAGTTCAGTAATGTTAAGACCATCAACTATAAGTTTTCCACTAGTTGCACTATCCATACCACCTAAAATATTTAAAGCTGTCGTTTTCCCAGCACCACTTGGTCCTAAAATACAAACTAATTCACCCTTATCAACAGAAAAATTAGCCTTATTCAAAGCCGCAATTTCCACTTCACCAGTCTTATATATTTTTCTAATATTATTAAATTCAATATATGCCATATAAAATCCCCTTATAAATATATATATCAATATATTATTACATTTTCACAAAATTAGCTAGAAAAATAACAAAAGAATATGTAAAAACATACTCTAATCACAAAAATGTCCAAACTTAGCCTTATCTTCGTAGCAAATATTTCTTAAATCTAAATCTTTAATTATATTTCTTGGCTTACACTCTTCATATAAACTACTATCAACATCAATATCTCCCAAATTAGTTTTTATGTATATTGCAAGAGGCTCTTCTATTCCAATTGCATAAGAAAGTTGAACAAGACACCAATCATATTTATCAGAAGAAGATACAAATTTTTTAGCTATTTCACGAGCCTTATAAGCACCTGATCTATCAACCTTTGATGGATCTTTTCCAGAAAAAGCTCCACCTCCAACATTAGCAAAAGATTGATAACTATCAACTACAATCTTTCTACCAGTAAGACCACAGTCTCCATCAAAACCACCTATAAAGAAACGTCCAGTTGGATTTATTAAAAACTTTTCAATCTCAATATCATAATCCCTACAAATATCCTTACATATATTGATTAATATATTGTCAGTCTCTTCTCTATCAACCTCAGTATTTTGATAACAAATAGTAAAATCTTTAATCTTTACAAGTTTATTATCATCATCATAAATACCAGTTATTTGAGCCTTACCATCTGCTAAAAAACGAGAATCTTTACTTCTAAGCTCATCATAAGATCTGCTAAGTTTTTGTAAAATAACCATTGCTTTAGGTAATAATTCTTTAGTATCTTTGCAAGCATAACCAAACATCATACCATTATCACCTGCACCCAAAACTCTTTCATTAGTACCAAGTGCTATATCTTCACTTTGCTTTCCTAGATTATCAACAACTTCATAATCATTGCTATAACCAACATCTTTTAAAACCCTTTTAACAATTTTTTCAACATCAATTTTAGCATTAGAAGTGACTTCTCCACTAACAAAGACTTTACCTTTTCCACCCATTACCTCAATACCACATCTAGAGTTTTTATCTTCCTTTAAACAACTATCCAAAATTGCATCACTTATTTGATCACAAACCTTATCTGGATGTCCCCTAAAAACTATTTCATTACTATATAACTTCATTTTTCATACCTCCCAACAAAAAAGCCCAAGATAACAATATCTTGAGCAAAATAAAGTTACCTTATAGATCTAGCATTACCACCTAAATTAATAGGTTGGTGTGGCTTCACAGGGCTAGTCCCTCCACCACTCTTTATAAGTACAAATTAATTGTAGCACTAAATTAATAAATTGAAAATAATAAATTGAATATTTAACAAAATATTTACATAGTTAAATTCTAATTAACCTGAGCCTGCTTTTGTCTATATTTTATAAACATAGTTGAACCAACTCCTATTACTAATAAACCTACTAAAGTATAAAGAATTGTTCCAAGTCCTCCAGTTGATGGAAGTAATCCCATTTTGGTATTAGTAATAGTCAAATTATAAAGACCATTAGTCAAAGAAAGTTTATCTTTTGATACTTCAATAACATCAGTCATTAATCTGTATCCTGTTACTGCTTTTACTTGTTTTAAGTAATACGTGCTAGTATCATCAATTCCTTTAAATAGTGCTGTTCCGTCTGTTCCAATTGTTATCTTATCTCCTACTGGAATTGTACATTCTTTATCAGAATATAATTGAAATTCTGCTCCAGACAAAATATTTGAATTATTATCCTCATTAGTAACAGTCATTCCGTACGTATATACTATGTTAGTATTGCTAAAAACTCCTAATACCTTACTTATAACTTCATCTGTTGGCTTAGTTCCTATATCCATATATGGATCTTTTAAATATGTCATTTCAGTTATTATCTTGTTGCCTGAATTTTCTGGATGCG
>CAKPJX010000009.1 GCA_934163035.1 uncultured Bacilli bacterium
TAATGTCCTTTACTTTTTCACCTTTTAGATTTAAAAGTTCTACTTTTTTCATCTACGATTCCTCCTTTCATCACTTTTACATTTTTATATACTGTGATGATTTTATTCAGCAGTTTTTTCTTCGATTTGTTCTTCTACTGGTTCAACAACTGGTTCAACATAAGTAACTAAATCAGCAGCTTCTACTTTTACGTTAGGCTTTTTAACCGCAGTGCGAATCATAACTAATGATTTCTTTGGTCCAGGAACATTACCCTTTACTAAAATAACACTGTTTTCAGTATCTACTGAAACAATTTCGAGATTTTGAACTGTTCTTTGAACATTACCCATTTGTCCAGGCATTTTTTTACCTTTTAGTACGTGCATTGGTAACATTGTACCTAGTGAACCTACGCCTCTATGGTATTGAGAACCATGTCCCATAGGACCAGTTGATTGATTGTGACGTTTAATAACGCCTTGAAATCCTTTACCTTTACTTGTACCAGTAACATCAACCATTTCACCTTCGCTAAAGATGTCAACACCTATTGTTTGTCCTAAAGTGTAATCACCAATATTTACTCCTCTAATTTCTCTTAAGAAGCGCTTAGGTGTTGTATTTGCTTTTTTTGTATGTCCTATTTTTGGTTTGTTGCTTAAATTTTCTCTTATTGTATCTGTTGCAAGTTGTATAGCTTCATAACCATCTTTTTCTACTGTTTTGATTTGAGTAACCACATTTGGTTCTACTTCAATAACAGTAACCGGAATTAGTTTACCATTTTTAGTAAAAACTTGAGTCATTCCGATCTTTTTACCTAAGATTCCTTTCATATTTTCCTCCTATTATTTTGTTTTAATTTGGATATCTACCCCAGAAGGTAAATCTAAGTGAGCTAATGCATCAATAGTTTCCTTACTAGGATTTTTAATATCAATTAATCTTTTGTGTGTACGCATTTCAAATTGTTCACGTGAATCCTTATATTTATGTACAGCTCTTAAAATTGTGAATTTTTCTATTTCAGTTGGAAGTGGTACTGGTCCAGAAATTTCTCCACCAGTTCTTCTTACTGTTTCAACTATTTTCTTTGCTGCATTGTCTAATACTCTGTGATCATATGCTTTAATCTTTATGCGAATTTTTTCAGTTGACATTCTAAATCCTCCCTTCGCCTATATCTAGTATAGACTTGCTCCGAACAAATAACCCGAACACCAATTAGCAACTCTTCCTGGTGTGTCGGCAACCTTGCCCATCTAAGCAGTCACACATGGTTAATTATAGCAAGCAATATCAACATTTGCAAGCTTTTTTTACAGATTTTTCATTATTCTCGCTAATAATCGTTAAATTTTATTCTTATTCGAAAAAAAAGTTTACTTTTTAGTAACTTTTTCCTTATCTATATTAGCAATTACTTGAAATGACGCTGGCATAATTAGTCCATATCCAAATTTTTGATTAAGGGTATCAATTGTGGATTGTATCTTGTCTTCTTTGACTGTATTTTTATTGTCATTATCAAATAGTGATATTTGCTCTAGTTCATTGTCACATAGATCTGCTAATCTTACACCAATCAATCTGATTGCCTCTTTTAAATAACTCTTTTCAAAAATTTCCACTACTAACTTATATATATCCTTAGTGTTATTACTAGCCTTAGCTAACTTAGCTTGTGCTGAATATGATTTAAAGTCTTTATTTTTATAAATTACTGCTACTGTTTTAGCATACTGCTTTTTTTGCCTTAGCCGTCTTGTGACTTGGTCTGTTTGTCTAAGTAAAATATTTTTTAATTTTATCTCATCACTACAGTCATATTCTAATGTATGAGTTGTACTTATACTGGTGTTTTTTTCTTTTCTTGGTTCTACTTTTGAAGTATCTATTCCCCAAGCGGCTTCTTTTAGATATTTAGCTTGTGACTTAAATTTTTTTTCTAATAATTTTTGATTACTGTATGCCAAGTCTTTAATAGTAAATATTTTCATCTCATTTAATGCTTTAGTAGTGGCTTTACCACACATAAATAAGTCTCCTACGTTTAGAGGCCACATCTTTTTTTCTATTTCACTTTTATATAATGTATGAACTTTGTCTGGCTTTTCAAAATCAGAAGCCATTTTGGCGCATAATTTATTATTAGCAATTCCAATATTTACAGTATAACCAAACTTCTTTTTTATTTCATCCTTTATTTTATGAGCCAACTCTTCTACATCATTATATAAATAATTAGTTCCTGTCATATCAATAAAACATTCATCTATAGAGAATTTTTCAATTAGAGGAGAATATTGTGATAAATAGTCAAATAGCTCTTTTGATTTTTTAGCATACCACTCATAATTTGGTGAATACATTTTTAATGATGGACATTTTCTTTTAGCTTGATATATTGTCTCTGCAGTTACGATTCCATATTTTTTTGCTACCGGTGATTTAGCTAGAACTATTCCTCTTCTTGTTTTTTCATCTCCACCTATTATTGATGGAATCTTTCTAATATCAATCTTATAGCCATTTTTTAGTAGATAGACTGCAGTCCATGAGAGAAAGGCATTATTTACATCTATATGAAATATAATTCTCTCATTCATAGAACCACCTCATTTGTATTATAGAACGTTTTTTCGATTTTTTCAATATCGTTTCATACGTTTTTATGTAATCTACTGATTTACATATTATTTATATCATTTAGTACATAATAAAAATGGATTGGTGATGTTATGAATAAATATGAAGTAAATATTTATGAGCAAATTTCTAAAAATATTAAAAAGTATAGAAAGATGACCGGAATTACTCAAGCTGTTTTAGCTGAAAGAGTTGGTGTATCTCATGAGTTCATAAGAAGAATTGAATCAAAGAAAGGTGTTAAGTCTTTTTCTATCGATACAATTTGGAAGATATCTTTAGCACTTAATATTGAGCCAGGTAAGCTTTTTGAAATTAATATGGATGAGGTAATTAACTTGTAACTTATTTATGTAACTAGATCTTTAATAAAATAAGATTGCTGAGAGTAGCAATCTTGTTTTATTTTTCTATTAAACTATTTCCAGTCATTTCAGTTGGTTTTCCTATATTCATTAGCTCTAAAATAGTTGGAGCAATATCTCCTAGTTTTCCCTCATGAAGTTTTAGTCCTTTTTTTGTTATAATGAATGGAACTGGATTGGTAGTATGAGCTGTTAAAACATTATCTTTATCATCTAACATTTCTTCACAGTTTCCATGATCAGCGGTTACTATTAGAATCCCATTAACTTCTTTTACCTTTTCATATATAAGACCTAATCCTTTATCAACTGCTTCTACCGCCTTTATAGCTGCTTCTAGAACGCCGGTATGACCAACCATATCACCATTGGCATAATTTAAAATTACTAAGTCATATTCACCAATTTTACTTAATAATTTTTCTGTTACTTCTTCACAACTCATTTCTGGTTTAAGATCGTATGTTGCTACTTTAGGAGATGGAATTAATATTTTTTCCTCATTCTTATAATCAACTTCCTTACCTCCATCAAAGAAAAATGTCACGTGAGCATATTTTTCAGTTTCGGCAATTCTTAATTGGCTAAGGTTTTGTTTTTCAATATATTCACCTAGGATATTAGTCATTTGTGGATCATCATAGGCATGAATTGCTTTAACAGTGTGAACTACTGGTAGCATAGTTAAAGCTTTAATATTTTTGAACTTCTTTGTAGGCATTGGCACTTCTTCAGGATTAGTAATAGAAGTCATAATTTCTCTTAATCTATCTTTTCTAAAGTTAAAGGCTATTACTCCATCATTATCAGTTATGTTTTTATTATCGGAGAACTTTACTGGGATAAGGAATTCATCTGTTATACCATTTTTATAGCTATTTTCTATGTACTCTTGTGGTGAAGTTTGACTTATTCCTGAATCATTTACTATTACATCATAGGCCTTTTGTAATCTATCATAATTATTATCCCTGTCCATACCATAATATCGTCCTCCAATAGTAGCAATTTCACCAATTCCTAATTCCTTTAGCTTAGATTGTACTATTGATATATAGCTATATGCACTTGTTGGTGAGACATCTCTTCCGTCTGTAAATAAGTGAAGGCACACATTACTTATATCTTGCTTTTTACACATTTCAAGTAGGGCTATCAAATGATTTATATGTGAATGAACCCCTCCATCGCTTATTAGGCCAAGAAGATGTAATTTAGAGTTATTTTCTTTTACATGTTTCATGATACTTAGTATTTTTTCATTAGTAAAAATTTCACCTGTTTCAATACTCTTGTTAATAAGTTCTAGTGGTTGATAAACTATTCTTCCAGCACCTATATTCATATGACCTACTTCACTATTTCCCATTTGTCCTTTTGGAAGACCTACTAATTGACCAGATGCCTGTAGTTTTGTATGTGGATAATTGTCCCATAGCATATTAAATATCTTGTTATCGGCTAGATATACAGCATTTCCATGTGATTCTTCTCTTAATCCATATCCATCTAATATAGTTAACACTACTGTTTTTTTCATAATTGTCCTCCTATATCTTTGTATCGTTTAAGCAAAAAACAGAGTAAATTGGAATATATCGTACTTCTTTTTTTGTTGAAAAGTTATTTTCAGTAATTCTATATGCTTGCTGAGTAATAAATTTTTTTATGAAGACAGAAAGTGATTTTGCTTTTGATTGTAATCTAGTAGTTATTTCAATAGGAATTATTTTTCCCATTCTGTTTTGAATAACAAAATTAACTTCTGCCTTACCATCTGATTGATAATAATATAGTGCGTATCCAGAATTTGCTAAAGTCTTGGCTATATGATTTTCATATATTGTTTCTTTAATTTTTTCATCAGTCATAAATTGTTTAAAATTTAAGTGAAGCATTGTATATAATAGGCCATCATCAGGTAGATATAGCTTAAAGCTATCTTTTTCTTTACAGCTGCTTAATGGAGATTTAACGTCTTTTATTTTATAACTTCTGTATACTAGTTGATTGTTAACTAGATATTCAATTGAGTTTTCATATTCCTTTGACCTTTTTCCGGTTCCAATTAGTCCATATTGGAATTTTTTATTATCCTTTTTTAATTGTTCTGGAATACTATTTATTACTTCCATTCCTCTTGTTATATCAATTAAATTTTTGTTTAGAAGTAATTCTTTTTTATAGACATCTATTATTTTCTGTTTTATAGCATCTATTTCATATGGGCTTTTTCCAGCTATACTTGCTTCTATTACTTCTGGAAGTCCACCTGTTATTAAGTACTCTTGGAATAAGTCTAGGGCTACTTTATGAAATGGGCATGTTTTGTGTTTTTGAAATGATTCTCTTATAAGATTAGCGAGACTTTTTTCATCTCTTGCCCAAAGATACTCTTCAAAATCAAGGCCTGTCATACCTTTAAACTGAAGCTCTTCACCTTTAAACTTTGATAAATTTTCCCTTCTTGATGTTATAGCAATTATATGATATTTACTGTGCTCACTACCAAAAAGTTTTAATCCCTTCACTATTTCAATATCATTAACATTATCAAATATAATTAATGTACAATCTTTTAGAATAGTTTCTCCCGATAATAATGATAAGTTTAATATTATTTTTTCAGTGGATTTTTCTTTTTTAAATAGTTCTTTTATTGTTTTATTATTTTCAGTATTAAAGTATACTGTGTTTTTATATTCTTTCGCTCCATAAGATAGAGCAGCAAATGTTTTTCCAATTTGCTTAGCTCCATATAGTATTAGGGGTTTCCTTATTATATCTTTTTGCCATTTTTGGAAAAATTCATCTATTTTTCGTTCCATAAACTGTAATCACCTCACATATTATATAAATTAAGTATACTTTTCCATTCATATTTTGTCAATATCAACGATTAAGCAAAGCTTATTTTAAGACAAAAAAAATATTAACATAGTTAATACTCTTTATTTATTAGTTTTTACTAAATGACTATTTTTTATTTACCTTAAATGTACTATTTCAAGTGTTAACTATAAAGTATGAACAATCATCTGCTATTACATAATCTTGGGTTTGGTATGTTGGATCACTATCAATAGGACCAGTAATTTCTTTTTTTCCTGTTAGACTTATTGTATTATCATTTATAGTGAATGTTCCAGAAGTCTTGTTTATATTACTAAAGTCAGCAGTAAATGTTCCATCTTCATTTAGGATATATGTATATTTCAAATCAAGTGTAAAACCATTTTCTGTTGATGTATACTCACCATAATATGTTCCATAGCATTTTGCAGTTGCTGGTGTTTTTTCTGAATTAGAGCTATCTTTTTCTTCATTTGATGCTTTTTGTTCATTACATTGTTCCATTTGAACATTAATTTTTATTACATTAAAATAACATAAAAGAAACATAATTAATGCACCACATATTAGACTAAGAAGACAAATCAAAATTCCATTGTTATTGTTTTAGATTTCTCCATCTTTACCTCCTTTATATTATATTTTTATTATAAATCAGCACGTCTATTTTGTCTATGAACTTTATAAATTTTTTGCATATTAAAAGAGCTCATAGATTTCTCTTGGCTCTATACACAACTTAATTATTCATTGCCATTTTATTAAATTCTAATCTTAATTTATCTGCTACTGTTACGATAAATTCTGAATTAGTTGGTTTGGCTTTGTCAATGTCTACGCTGTGTCCAAAAATTTCTTCCATCAACTGCCAATTACCTCTATTCCAACTCACTTCAATAGCATGGCGAATTGCTCTTTCTACTCTTGATACAGTTGTATCATACTTTTTGGCTATTTCAGGATATAACTCTTTTGTTATCCCTCCTATTAGCTCCGGGTTTTCATAAACCAATGTAATACCCTCTCTTATATATTGGTACCCTTTAATATGTGAAGGAACACCTAATTCATGTAACGTATTGGTAATATATTTTTGCAAGTTGTTATGATATAAATCAAGTGCTTTACCACCAAATTTTAGTCCTTCTTTTACCTCAATTATTCTTTTTTCTAGGTCTTCTAGTTCGAATGGTTTAAGTATAAAATAACTTACTCCCATTTCTGATACTCTTCTAATTATATCTTGAGTATTGTATGATGTGAGTATTATGACATCTTTTTCTATATTTTTCTTCTTCATATACTCTAAGACTGCCATACCATCTTTGTTTGGCATTATTAGGTCTAGAAGAATTATATCGTATTCATCTCTTTTTTTATCAACTACCCTAATTCCTTCTACTCCATCATAAGCTTCTAAAGCGATCGTTATATCTGCGTGATCACTAAAGTATTCCTTTATCATGTCGACTAGATTTTTATTATCGTCGATGATTAAGACTCTTGTTTTTTCCATTTTTTCTCCTCTCATATACTACCACGCATTTTAATTATATAACATGAATGGCGAAAATGGTAGAAAAAAATTAGACAAGTTTTGTCGAATCTGTCTAATTTAGTATTTTATTGTCTCTAAAAATGAATCTAATTTTTCTGGAGATAAACTTAAGTTTCCAATTAAGTAACCATCTAAGTTACAATTTTTTAATATTACGATATTTTCTGGTGTTATTCCACCACCATATAGAACTTTATTGTTTGGAAATACTTTTTTTATTATTCTTAGTACTCTTTCTAAATACTCTTTAGATGGTATTTTATTACTACCTATAGCCCACATTGGTTCATATGCAATTATTAATTTATCTCTATCTTTTTGAGATAATTCTTTGATTATCTTCCTTAGTTCTGTTGTTAATTTTTTTTCTAATAGTCCTTGTTTGCTGTCTTCTATTTTTTCTCCAACACACACAATTGGAATTATTCCTTGTTTAAGTAGTAATTTAATCTTTTCTTTGACATCGTTAATTGATTCATATAGTCTTCTTCTTTCATTATGACCGACTAGACAATATGCTATACCGAGTGATTTTAGCTGCTCGGCTGATATTTCTCCAGTATATGGCCCATAACTATTTCTTCCAACATTTTGACTGCCTAAGTCAAGCTTTGCTGATGGAGTTATTGATAAATAAGCCATAGGAGGACATAATATTATATGATGCTCTTCTAACTTGATCTTTTTTAATTTTTCTAAATATTGTATGTACTCCTTTTTGCTAAAGTGACATTTATTATTTAACACTACTATCATGCTATTTTCCCCTTATTTTTTTTGATATTCTTGATATTATTCCAAATTTATCTTCGTTCTTTTTATCTAATATAGCTCTTTCATAAACCTCTAATACTCTGTCAGCAAAGGTTTTTGAACTACAGTGTTCTGCTTGAACTCTTGCTTGATTACTTATTTTGTTTCTTAATTGATTGTCTTTATATAATTTTAAAACAGCCTCACAGTATTCTTTTTCATCTTTAAAAATTATACCATTTAAGTCGGCAGTTACTGTTGATAAGAAAGCCTCATCTTCAATACAAAGTGGTACTACTCCTGATGCCATAGCTTCTATTACAGTTAAGCCTTGCGTTTCTGTAGTAGATGCTGTTGCGAATAGGTCAGCACAATGATAATAAATTGGCATTTCCTCCCATGCTGCTTTTCCATTAAATATAATATTGTTTTCTAAACCATTTTCTTTTGATAGCTCTTCATATTTTTCTTTATCTGGTCCATCCCCAACTATTAATAATTTAATATTTTTTATTTTTTTAACTAGTTCTTTTTGACAATTAATTAAAAACTCTACGTTTTTTTCAGACGCCAATCTTCCAACAAAAAGTATAACAAAGTCCTTTCGCTGAATTCCAAGCTTTCTTTTTAGTCTATCAACATCTTTATAATTTACATTTTCTTTAAAAAACTTTTCTACTTCCATACCAGTTGGAACTATATGAATGTTTTTTTCAAATTTATATTTTTCTCTAAATAGTTTGTATATCTTATTTGTTGTAACAATTAGCTCTGTAGCTGTTTTGTCACAATAGAATTTAGTTAGGTATTCAACTATTTTTTTACTTGATTTTTCAAAGTAACCATGTGTTATATAGTGTGTATACTCTTCATAAAGGGTATGATATGTATGAACTAGTGGAATATTAAACTGTTTAGCAAATAGTCTAGCCAATATTCCAATTCCAAACTCTGTGTGTGAATGGACTACATCTAAGTTCCAATTTTTCATTGTGTTAATCATAGATAAAGGGTATATACGACTTAATCTATAATCATATATTCCTATTGGAATACCTGGAACCTTAACAATTCGTTCCTCTTGATCATATTCATACTTTAATGCATTGTTACTAACGGTTACAACGTATACTATGTGTCCTTGTTTTTCTAAGGCTCTTTTCAAGGTAGCAACACTTGTTGACACTCCATTTATATATGGTGGATAAGAGTCAGTAAATAAACCTATTCTCATTTTAGTCTCCTTTCTTTTCAATACTTAAAAGTATTGCACCTACTATCATGCCTAAATAATATGTGATAAAGCGCCATACTAGTAATAATGTATTTAAAGATACTGTTTTAAAGAAGTTACCGAAAAACTTGATAAAACCGTATTCTATTCCACCACTAGCTCCTGGAATTGGTACAAAAGAGCCCATTATATATATGTAAACAGAAGCTGTTATAGCCTGTAATAGATTTAGGCTTGTGAAATCATTGAATCCACATGCAATAAATAATGGAATAGCATAAAAGAAACTTAAGCTTAAAAAATTAATTAAAATACCCTCTATAAATAAGCGCCTATTCTTTCTTAAAATTTTAGCACTATCATGAAAATCATCTAATTTTTGTTCAAAACGTTCTTTTTGTTTTTCTTTATTTTTAACTATCTTAAAACGATATAAAATGTTGATTATGCTATTTAGTGTTTTCTTAGTTATTTTTTTAGATAAAGTTACAATATATAACACTACTATTACCAATATATTAACTATAAATCCTAAAGTAACTAAATTATTTAGCATTGTGGCTTTTGGAAAAAGATTAAAAATCATATTATAAATAACTACTATTATTCCATATATAACAAGAGCTGTTTGATAAAAGATAAAATTTATTATAGTTACGCTTGTTGCCTTTGCTATACTTATATTATGTTCCGTTAACATATACACTTCCATTGGCTGACCGCCTGTTGAAAATGGAGTTATACCATTAAAAAATTGGGTTATAATGTTATGTTTTATGGCCTCTTTAAAAGTTAGTTTTTTCTTATCATCAACACTTTTATAAATAATATAAGCTCTAAGTACTATATATATAAA
This sequence comes from uncultured Bacilli bacterium, assembly GCA_934163035.1. Lineage (GTDB taxonomy): Bacteria > Bacillota_I > Bacilli_A > RF39 > UBA660 > CAG-877. The sequence continues at coordinate 10,252 of CAKPJX010000009.1, forward strand.
ATAAAATAGGATTGCTACTGCTACAAAGAATAAATTCATTGTTGCCAAAGTTTTAACTATCTCTGAAAAATTATCCTTTAATAATATGTATAGAATTATTAATGTTACTAGTAAGATAATTATAGAGTTTTTTTTAATATTTTTTATTGTTTTCATAAAGATTCCTATATTCTTATTATTTTATTGCTTCTAGTCCTGGTAATTTTTTACCTTCTAAATATTCTAAGGTTGCCCCACCACCTGTTGAGGCATGATAAACTTTATCTTTTAGATTGGCACTAGCTGCAGCAGCAACTATATCACCACCACCAAGAATTGTTTTTATATTATTGTCAACTAGATATTTTAAAATTTCTTTTGTACCATTTTTATATTTAGAAAATTCATATACACCTAAAGGTCCATTCCAAACTACGGTTTTAGCAGTTTTTAAATCTTCTTTAAATTTCTCGATGGTATCTGGTCCTATATCAAGTCCCATTTCATTATCTTTAATATCTGCTATTTTTCTTTCAAAGCATGGTGTATCATTAGAATATTCTGATGCTGTTAGAACATCGGATGGTAAAACTATTTTATCTGGGTATTCTTTTAATATATTTTTACAAAAATCTATATTTTCCTCATCAAGAATAGAGATACCTATATCTTGTCCTTTAGCTTTTAAAAAGGTAAAAGCCATTCCTCCACCAATTAATATTTTATCTGCTTTTGTAACTAAGTTTTCAATTACACCTATTTTATCTTTTACTTTTGCACCGCCTAATATTACTATAAATGGTTTTTCAGGTTCATTTAAGGAACTTAAGGTATTTAATTCTTTTTCAACTAATAGCCCTATTGCTGATGGTATATTTGCGGCTATACCGACATTTGAGGCATGGGCTCTATGAATAGTTCCGAAAGCGTCATTTATAAATACATCACCTAGACTTGCCCAGTACTTGCCTAATTCTTCGTTGTTTGAGCTTTCTTTTTTACCAGCTAAATCCTCATATCTGGTATTTTCAAGTAATACTATATCTTTTGACTGCATATTATTAACTGTATTTTCTACTTCTTCTCCCCTAGTCTGAGCTACAAAAGTTATTTTTTTATTTAATAATTCTTCCAAACGTTTTGCAACTGGCTTTAGAGTGTTTTTTGACAAATCAGATTCTTCCTTTATTCTGCCAAGATGTGATAATAAAATTATTTTACAGTTATGTTCTAAGCAATACTTAATTGTTGGTATACTCATCTCAATTCTACTATCATCTATTATTGTTCCATCTTTAATTGGGACATTAAAGTCACATCGTATTATTACTTTCTTATTATCTATATTAATGTCTTTAATAGTTTTCATAGCATTTCTCCTGTCTTACATAAAGTATAACATGTATAATGTTAAACATAAAGATTTCAAAGTTAAAATTTTGATTTTTTTATGTTTTTTGTTATTATAATAAACATCGGTAAAGACGGATTATAACAGGCACTTTTGTTAGGGGTTTTAAAGGTATTTTGTTTTTATTGTATATACTATAGATTATATTTGTATTCATTCGTAATATTTAAAAGTACATGCCGTGTAAAATGGCGTAAAGTTAATTCAAAAATCTATGGTTTTTTGGTGATTTATATTATAATCATTTTAGATAGTATATCTGTCATGATTTGAAAGGAGAGATAGTATGGTAGGAGCTGGCTTTACCGGATTTAATCCAAGTGTTGTTGAAAACTCTATTCGTGGAGTAATCAGCTCATATAATGAATTGATTTCTTCTCTTGGAAACGATGTGCAAAGGAAAATTATTAATGGAATGCAAAATGTCTGGGCATGCAAGGAGGCACAAGACTTTTTTACAGAATTTACAGAAAACATAAACAAATTGATTAAAGTTGTGAATAGTAATTTTGAATATGTTGTTACAGAAATGAATAACGCCGGTTATGATTGGGCTGTTAGAACAGGTGATGCTAGTAGCTTTAGAAAAATTGCTTTTGACCCAAGTTCAACTACTGTTTCAGCATCTGGTATCCAAGAAAATATTAATGGGGTTAGAGGAATCGATTCAGCTTCTGCTACTAATATAGCAAGTCTTCTTGCAGGAATTTCAGCATCAGTCGCTAATGCAGTCGATCAAGCTAGAAACAGTGTTAATTGCTGTGGGTTCATTGGCTCTAATATGGAGGCAAGCCTTCAGGAAACTCTAGACAGAGTTAAATCTAATGTTAGAGAAAATATTGAAAGTCTTACTGCTGAATGCAAAGAGAGAATTAACTCTACAGTTTCTAGTTACGGTGACTTGCAAGGAAAAGTTGCAGCTTCATTTGTAGCTTAATAGTTAAAATAATATATTAAAATTATAATTTTAGTGTATGTAATTTAATATTGCATATACTTTTTTTATTTTCTCATACTATATTTTATTTTATTGTAATATCAAAAATAGTGTACATCAGCAATATTTACGTATACTGATATACACTATGTAGTTTTATTCATTCATTAAATATTTGGCTGTTCTTACCATTTGAGCTGTATAACTCATTTCATTATCGTACCAAGCTACTATTTTTACTAGTTGTTTATTATCCACTTCTAAAACACTTGTTGATAGTCCATCTACTAGTGCTCCACATCTTCTTCCTATTATATCGCTTGATACTATTGGATCGTCTGTATATTGAAGTGTTTCATTCTGATTATTTTTAAATAATTCATTTATTTCTTCTACTGTTGTGTTTTTTTCTAATTCTAGTACTAAGTCTACTACTGAACCTGTTGTTACAGGTACTCTCATAGCTACTCCAGCAAGCTTTCCTTCTAGGTTTGGACAAACTTTGCCAATAGCTGATGCTGCTCCAGTTGAAGCTGGCACAATGTTTGCTGCACAGGCTCTACCACGACGAGCTTTTATACCTTTTTTATGAGCTACGTCTAAAGTAGCTTGATCATTAGTATAAGCATGGACTGTTGTCATATATCCTTTTACTATTTTAAAAGCCTTATCAATTTCATTAACAACTGGTGCTAGGCAATTTGTAGTACAACTTGCTGCTGATATTATTTTTTCATCTCCTGTTAATATTTTATGATTGACATTATATACTATTGTTTTTATATCTCCCTTAGCAGGTGCTGAAATAATTACTTTTTTTGCTCCAGCATTAATATGGGCCATAGCTTTTTCTTCACTTGTAAATAAACCTGTACATTCAAAAACAACATCTACATCCAAATCTTTCCATGGTAGCATAGCAGGATCTTTTTCTGAATATACTCTAACCTTTCTATTACCAATTATAATTGAATCAGCATCATTTGCTATTTCATTAATCCTATAATTCCCATGATTTGTATCATATTTTAATAAATAAGCTAATTGTTCTGCATCAGTTAAATCATTGATAGCAACAACTTCATAATTATTATCTTCTTCCATTAGTCTAAATGCTAATCTTCCTATTCTTCCAAATCCATTTATAGCAACTTTTATCATATATTCCTCCTATAATTTCATTATATATTTTTGTTTGTTTTTTAGCAAGTTATTCATATTTTGTTTACATTATCAATCATGAAAACAACCATTACCAATAAATTCTCTTAAAACTGAATCTTGGGGTATAGCATCGGATGGTATTGGAAAAAACATTTGTAAAAATCTTATAAGTCTTTTCGCTTCTTCATAATATGGAGAAGTATCTTGAACTGAATATAGTAATGGTTCTACATATGTTTTTAAGACTCCCATTTCATAAATTAATGCTGAATTTAATGTTACATCTGCTTCATCCTGATATGGAAATATGTATTTTTCTTCACCATTTCGAACACTAGCCCAATTTTTTATAGTTGTTTCAACGTCATAACCTCTGGTCCTATTATCTCTTATGATTCTTCTTAATAGTCTATGATCTGTTGTTGAAATCCTGTTATGATCATCTATATTCAATTCTGTTAAAGCCGATATATATATTTTGAATTTTTTATTGCGCTCTATATTGTCTAATATGTGTGTATCTATAGCATGAATACCTTCAATTATTAATATATCATTATTTTGAAGTTTCATTTTATTTTTGAATTCTTTCTTACCTGTTATAAAATTATATGTTGGAATTAATATTTCCTTATTTGATAGTAGTTGTTCAACTTGATCATTGAATAGTTTTATATCAATTGCCTCTAGACATTCATAATCATAATTACCATCTTTATCTTTTGGATTATTTTCTCTATCAACAAAGTAATCATCCATTCCTAATACTTTTGGATTTAGACCAAAACTTTGAAGAAACGTACATAATTTAATAGAAGTTGTTGTCTTTCCAGATGACGATGGTCCGGCTATTAAAATGACTTTTATTTTGTCTTTATGTTCATTAATATTTCTAGCTATTTCTAATAGTTTATTATTTTGTAGAGTTTCATCTATTCTAATTAAATCATTAATTTTACCTTCTGAAACTATTTTATTTAAATCTACTGAGCTTTCTAGTCCCATTATTTTTGACCATTTTCTATAATCATTAAACACCTCAAACATACCTTGATGATGCTTATATGGTTTAATTCTGTCATTTATATATATTGTTGGAAATCTTAACATAAATCCTTTATCATCAATATAGGTTAAGTCAAAAGAAGCTAGTTTATCTGTAGATGGTGGCATATAGTTATAAAAGTAATTATAGTAATTACCTAGTCTATATAAGGTAACATAACTATTTGTATTATAAGTCATTACACCTACTTTAACGTAATCTTTTATATCTTTAAAATATTTAATAGCTTCAAATCTCTCAACAGTTACTTTAGTTATTGGCATAGCACTTTTTATTATAGAGTTCATTTTGTCTTTGATAGCTTTTATTTTATTAGCAGTTAAATCAAAGTTTGTTTCAATATATATTCCCTTATCCAAAGAATGAAGTACTATGGCATTAGCATTTTTACCATACAACTTTTTTATCGCATATATTAATACATAAGTTAAACCACTTATATGAGTTCTATTTCCTTCTTTAGAAGTTAAATCTAAAAACTCTATTTTAGAATCAGCGGTTACCTTGGTAGTTAGTTCTTTAATATGACCATTTACTTTAGCTAAAATTATGGGATATTTAAAGTTTTTTTGAAATTCACTTGATAGTTCAAGTAAAGTTGTATCCTTACTAATCTTGTAGTTTCTGTTATCAATGATAACTTTTATTGTCTCTATCATATAATCGCCCCTTTATTCTACTTATTATTATACCATGTTTTGTCGGTTTATAATATGAATATTTTTTGTTATTTACACTATACTATGTATAGGTGATCAAAATGAATTTAGTTCCTGTTGTTGTAGATAAAGAGTTAGATGGAGAAAGAAGTTATGATATTTTCTCTAGATTATTAAAAGAGAGAATTATTTTTATAAGTGGTGAGATAAATGATTCTTTAGCTAATAGTGTTATAGCTGAACTTTTATATTTGGATTCAATTGGAGATGGTGATATATCAATATATATAAATTCTCCGGGTGGATCAGTTTCATCTGGTATGGCTATTTATGATACTATGAATTTTATTAAGAGTGATGTTTGTACTATATGTATTGGTATGGCAGCTAGTATGGCGGCATTTTTACTATCATGTGGGCAGAAGGGAAAAAGATTTATACTTCCAAATGCTGATGTAATGATTCATCAACCCTTAGGGGGAGCCGAAGGGCAAGCTAGCGATATAAAAATAGCTTCCGATAGAATTATTGATATTAGAAAAAGACTAAATAAAATTCTTTCTAAAAATACTGGTCAGTCATTAAAGAAAATAGAAAAAGATACGGAAAGAGATAATTATTTAAATTCAAGTGAAGCTTTAGAATATGGGCTTGTTGATAAAATAATTAAATCATTATAAAAAGACTCAAATTGAAATTTCAACCGCACCACCCGATGCGGCTTTTTGATGCAATAAAAAAAGCAAATTCCGGTAAAGAAGCTCCTATATGAATTATAAACAATTAACTAAAAAAGATAATTAGTATGATATTATCATTGTTTTTTTGATACGGAAATGAGTTTTTATATAATAAAAATATATATATTTGATAAATTAATTATAAAAGATTCATCTTCAAATTGAACTAAATATATAGAAAGAATTTTAAAAACAATGTATGATTATTATATAAGGTAAGGAAGTAAATTATTAATCTAACTGTTGATGGGGCGTAATTATTATCAATATCCTAAAATAAAAATGAAATTTTAACAATATATGTCATTATATTTTGGCAATTTATCTTGTAATTATATTATTTATTTAAAAGGAGGTATAAAATATGAACTATAATAAAATTAATAAAGCTGTTGGAAAAAACAGGGGCACAAAAATATTAGCATGGATATTTTTAATCATAGATATTATGGCGTTTATTACGATTTCATTTAACTGTATTGATTGGAAATTAAAAGAAAACAATTATAATAAGCAATATGTTTATAGTAATTATGGGAAATTGTTTTATGAAAATAATAATGAAGAAATATATGTTAAGACAATTTATGATACATATGGTAAAGTTATAAAGTTAGATATACCAAATGAAGAAACGGCAATTATGTATTGCTCAAAAAAAAATAAAAGTGAATGTATTTATTTTGATATGGATGATTCTGTAGATAAAGGAATGTTAAATCCTTTTATAAATGTTGTTGAAATATTACTTTTTGCATTAATTGGTTTATTGCTCTTACCATGTATAAAAACAAAAAAAGATGATAAAAGAAAGAAAAAAGCTTTATTAAATAGTATTGATATATTTGGTGCTTTTTTATTCATACTTGGTGGACTACCTCTTGTTTGGCAAATTTATAGTGCCATTAACTATTATAGCTTTAAAAAAGCATCAAATGTTACAACAGCAACTATATATTCGGAAATATATAGTAAGGGTAATGAAGATAATATGTGTAGACCAGTTTCCTATTATTATGTCAATGATCAAAAATATATATATGAAAATTATTCATGTGTTGACGGAAACTTGAAAGAAAATATAGGAACTACTTTTGAGTTATATTATGACAAAAACAATCCTAGTAGAGTAATGAAAAAAGAAATATCAGTTAATATATGGATAGTAATAGTAGGAATTGGACTTGTAGCATTTAGCACTCCGTTTCTCTTTTATAAAGTTAAAATATAAATAATTTGGTTTAAAAAAGTGAACAAGATATGAAAGAACTTCATAACTAGCAATTTTCAACTTTTAAAAACTATTTAAGCAATATATTACAAGGTTTCATAATGTAATATGATTGCTTTTTATTTGTCCTATAAACATTATAAATAACTGATTATATAAGAAAAGAAACCATTAGTTTTGGTTTCCTAAATTATAATCATTTCTTTTTAGTTTTTCAGATAAATCCTTTATTTTTCTAAATCTATGATTTAATCCAGATTTAGTTATTGTCTTACCTGTTTCTACAGAGATAATTTCACTAAGTTCTTTTAATGATGACTCAGGATATTTTCTTCTATATTCTAAGGCCTGTTTTGTTTTATCATCGAGTAATTCTAGACCTTTTTTCTCCTCTATTATCTTTATTTGTTCTAGCTGTTCTAATGATGTTTTAAATACCTTATCTAGATTGGCTTGTTCACAATTATTTAATCTATTAGTTTGATTTTTTTTATCTCTATAGATTCTTGCATTTTCGTAATAAAGAACAGCTTGATTGGCTCCAAGTATTTTTAAGTAATCACTTATTTTTTCGGCTTCTTTTATATAAATCATATATTTTTTATTTCTTATTAATATTTTGGCATTTAATTCAAATATATTAAGAAGTTTTTGAACAAATACTGCTTCTTTTGGATTAACTATTATTAATTCCATATGATATCTTGATTTATTGGGATCATTTATACTACCAACAGCTAAAAATACACCTCGCAGGTAAGCTCTTATTTCTTCATTAGCACCAACAATATAGGTTGGAACTGTATTTAGATAATTTTCTTCTTGATCTAAGTATCCTATATCTTGTAGAATAACGTTTTGTTTTTCTGATAAAATCAGTGAATATAGCGGTTTTTTACTGAAATTCAAATTGCCAATTTCTTTTTTTTCTAGTTTTATTTCATATAAGCATTCAAAAAAGTGAGCATATCTATCTATTAAAAATTTATTTTCTGTTGTCATATATAGATTATTATTTTTTAGATGAGCATTATTTCTAACGAAGCCTGATAGTTCAGCGATCATTTCTGATTTTGTACTATCAATTCTTGACATTTCTTCTTTTATTTTTATTGTATATGACATTTTAATTCCTCATTAAATATGAAAAGATTAAGGAACTTAATTTTAAACTGTTATGTCTTATCGTATTATCTTCGATTACTATTAAATCGTCTTCAATTAGTTCAGCACCTGTTCTTTTGATATTATTATAATCAATCTTTACAAGATCTTTTTGCTCTTCTGTTTCATACTTCTTTACAATCTCTTCTTTAATGTTAGTATTACTTGCTACTACGACATCTATTTTTTTATGTTCTAGATAGTTATTAATTAAATTAATATGATCACTTACTGTAAATCCATCTGTTTCACCTGGTTGAGTTACAGCATTGCATAAATACATTACTTTTGATTTTGTTTTATTAATAGCTTTTTTTACTTGCTTGCAGATAATATTAGGAAGGATACTAGTATATAGGCTACCCATACTAAATATTATCAAGTCTGCTTCTTCTATGGCTTTTATTACTTCTGGTAATACTTTAGGCTCTTTTTTATAATATATCTTTTCAAATTTTCTATGAGCTTGAGTTATTTCTGATTCTCCTTCTACAACATTTCCTTCATAATCTTTAGCCATTAATGTTAGGGATGAATCTTCTGATATTGGTAGTACTGTATGTTTTACATCCAATAGTTTACTTAGACTAGCTATTGAATCTTTTAATGATCCTGTTATATCAAGCATGGCTGTTAATATTAAATTACCAACAGCATGGCCATCTAGATCACTTGATGTATTAAAACGGTAAGATATCATTTCCTTTATGGGTTCATCTATTTGTGAAAGGGATGTAATTACCTTTCTAATATCACCTATTGCTGGGATATTAAATTCTCTTCTTAATTTACCAGTTGATCTTCCATTATCCGATACTGTTATTACTGCAGTTATATCTAGGGGAAAATCTTTAAGTCCTCTTAATAAATAAGAAATACCTGTCCCTCCACCTAGAACAACAACTTTTTTATGCATATAATCACCTCCTATTTAATTTTTTTCTACTATAAAGTAGAATTACTAATCCTAAAATAATAAATATAATAGAAACAAGTTGGGCTACTTTTATACTACCTAGCATAAGTGAATCCGTTCTTAAACCTTCTATAAAAAATCTTTCTATTCCATACCATATTAGATAAAAACTTGTTAGTATGCCTTCTTTCTTTAAGTTAAGATGTCTTATTATTATCATAATAAGGAAACCTAAAAAACACCAAGTTGATTCATAAAAGAATGTTGGATGATAGTATACTCCATTAATATACATTCCCTTGATTATAAACTCTGGAATGTGTAATTTTTTTAGGTTCATAAGTGTTGTTGCTGCTCCATAGGCTTCTTGATTAAAAAAGTTACCCCAACGTCCTATTGCCTGAGCAATTATTAATCCAACTACTAGTATATCTAATATTTTCATAAGATTTAACTTATATTTTTTACAAAAGTATATAAGGAATATTAATGCTGATAGTATTCCTCCGTGGATAGCAAGGCCACCATTCCATAAAGCAATTATTTCTTGTGGATTATTTATGTAATATGGAATATTAAATATAACATAGTATAATCTAGCACCAATAATGCCAAATACAATAAGATAAAATACTAGATTTAAAAATTTATCTTCATCTATATTTTGGCGTTTTATTTCTTTGTGTACTGTTAAAAAGGCAGTTATCATCCCTAATAATATAAATATTGAATACCAATATATTTTTATAAATCCAAAGTTTAGCGCTACTCTATTCATGTATTTTTACCTTTTCTGTTATTTTATTTATTAATTCTTTTACAATAAAGTTCATTACTGATAATAGTATTGCTACTACAAAAGCGATGAAGATATTCTCTAGATTGAAGTGTGATCCTAGTAGCCAATCAGCTAATTTCAGGATGAAAAGATTTATGCATGGATAAAAAAGGCCTAGAGTCATTCCTGTTATAGGAATAGTTAAATATACTAGTATTGGTTTTAGTGTTTTATTTAATACGTATACTACTAATACTATTATTGTAGAATAGAATAGTGGGTGATTTTTATCAACATAAATACTTTTAAATAATAATGAAACTAATAAAAATACTCCTAGATAGCCTACCATGCATAATACCCATTCAAATGTTTTGTTTGCTATTTTAATATTTTTACTCTTTTCCTTCAAGGGATTCACCTCTTTAGTATCTTTTCTAAGAATTGTCCTGTATAGGACTTTTTATTTTTTGCTATTTCTTCTGGTGTTCCTTCTGCTACTATTTGGCCACCACCATCGCCACCTTCTGGTCCTAAATCAATTATGTAGTCAGCCACTTTTATTACATCTAGATTGTGTTCAATTACTATTACTGTATCTTTATTATCTACTATTTTTTCTAATATTGCAAGTAAGCGTTTTATATCATCTGTATGTAGTCCAGTAGTTGGTTCATCTAATACAAATAATGTTTTCCCTGTTGCTTTTCTTTGTAGTTCTTTAGCTAGTTTTACTCTTTCTGCTTCACCGCCTGATAAAGTTGGAGCACTTTGGCCAAGCTTTATGTATCCTAATCCAACGTCATCTAATACTTGCAATTTATTTTTAATTTTTGGTACATTTTCAAAGAATTCTAAAGCTTCTTTTACTCGCATATCTAAAACTTCTGCAATATTTTTTCCTTTATATTTTATGTTGAGAGTTTCTCTATTATACCTAGTACCATGGCATACTTCACATGGTACATAAACATCTGGTAGGAAATGCATTTCTATCTTTTTTACGCCATCTCCTCTGCAGGCTTCACATCTACCACCTTTAACATTGAAAGAGAAACGATTTTTTTCAAAGCCATATATTTTAGCTTCTTTTGTAGTTGTGAATAGAGTTCTTATATCATCAAAAACACCTGTATATGTTGCTGGATTAGACCTAGGAGTTCTTCCTATTGGATTTTGTGATATTGCAACTATTTTATCTAAGTTTTCTATACCTAGTATTTTATCATACTTACCTGGCTTGTCTTTAGTCTTATATAGTTTGTTGGATATGGCTTTACATAGTATTTCATTTATTAAGCTACTTTTTCCACTTCCTGATACCCCTGTTATACAGACAAATTTTCCTAATGGAATATTGACATCGATATTTTTTAGGTTGTTTTCACGGGCACCCTTTATTTTTAAATATTTTCCTGTACCTTTTCTTCTTGTTTTCGGAATTTCTATACACTTTTTGCCACTTAAATATTGACCGGTAATGCTATTTTCGTTTTTCATTACTTCTTCTGGTGTTCCTTGAGCTACTATTTGACCACCGCTATCACCGGCACCTGGCCCAATGTCTACTAAATAGTCACAAGCTAACATAGTATCGGTATCATGTTCTACTACTATAAGAGTATTACCTAGATCTCGCATTTCCAACATGGACTTGATTAACTTTTCATTGTCTCTTTGATGAAGTCCTATACTTGGTTCATCTAATACATATAAAACACCTGTTAAATGAGAACCAATTTGTGTTGCCAGTCTAATTCTTTGAGCTTCTCCTCCTGAAAGTGTTCCGGCACTTCTACTTAATGTTAAGTATTCTAGCCCAACGTTTGACAAAAAGCTTAGTCTTTCCTTTATTTCTTTTAAAATTAAAGTAGCAATTTGAGCTTGTTCCTCACTAAGTTTTATTTCACTTATAAAAGTTAGAAGATTCTTAATACTCATGCATGTTAATTCATATATATTTTTTCCTGATATCTTAACTGATAAAACTTGATTGTTTAGTCTAGCTCCATGGCATGTATCACACTCATATTCTATCATGTATTGTTCTAGCCAATCTCTAATCCAAGTTGATGATGTTTCCATATAACGTCTTTCAAGATTGTTTATTATTCCTTCATAGAAATCTTTAGAATTATAAGTATTACCACTTTTTGATTTATACTGGAAGTGAATTATTTCATCTGATCCATATAAAATTACGCTCTTTTGTTTTTTTGTTAGTTTTTTCCATGGCTTTGCCATGTTTATTTTATAGTGTTTGCATAAACATTCAAGTTTTTTATAGTCGAGTCCTTCTTGATCATCAGTTAATGTTTTTATACAGCCTTCTGCTATTGATAAGTCTTGGTTTGGAATAATTAAATCTTTATCGATTTGTAGTTTTACACCTAATCCTTTACAGTCTGGGCAAGCACCATATGGAGCATTAAAGCTAAAAAGTCTTGGCTCTAGCTCTGGAAGTGAAAATTCACAATATGGACAAGCAAATGACTCTGACATAACTATTTCTTTTTTATCATCACCTAATATTTGAATTACTACTTTACCTTCTGATAATTTTGTAGCATTTTCAATAGCTTCAAATAGTCTGCTTCTAGAATCTTCTTTTAAAACTATTCTATCTATTACTACATCAATTTCATCTTTTTTGTTTTTTTCAAGATTTATTTCTTCGCTTAAGTCAAGCATTTCGCCATTAACTCTTACTCTTACATACCCTTCTTTTCTTAAATCATCTAGCAAATCCTTATGAGTTCCCTTTTGTCCATGAACAACTGGAGATAAGACAATTAGCTTGGTACCTAATGGATAATCTAGAATTTTATTGGTCATCTCTTCAACACTTTGAGAAGAGATAGGAATATTATGTTCTGGACAATATGGAGTTCCTACACGAGAAAATAGTAATCTTAAATAGTCATATATTTCTGTAACAGTTCCAACTGTTGAACGAGGATTATTGGAAGTTGTTTTTTGATCTATACTTATAGCTGGTGATAGGCCTTCAATGCTATCAACATCTGGCTTTTCAGAACCTCCTAAGAATTGTCTAGCATATGCTGATAGGCTTTCAACATACCTTCTTTGCCCTTCTGCATATATTGTATCAAATGCTAATGACGATTTACCACTACCGGATAATCCTGTCATAACAATCATTTTATTTTTTGGAAGCTCTATGTCTATATTTTTTAAGTTGTTTTCACGAGCACCTTTAACTATTATTTTATCCATCTTAATCACCTGGCCTTTATTATAGCATAATTTTTTTAATTCGACTAAAATATCCACACTATTTGTGGATATTCATGTTTGTAATTTTGTTTTTTTCACAGAATTTGTGACTATTTTATTTTTAAAAATATTTTTTCCACATATTTTGTTGATAACTACTTTGATTTCATTTCAAATAAGATATCTCGCAATTCCATAGCACGTTCAAAATCAAGATTTCTTGCTGCTTCTTTCATTTCCTCTTCGATTGACTCAGCTAAGATAGCTTGTTCTTTCTTAGTTAATGGTTTGTTCTTAGTCTTTTTCTTAGCACTTAAATCTGTATTAGTAATAACTTCTCTAATTTCTTTATTTATTGTTTTTGGTACAATATTATTTTTTTCATTATATTTTTCTTGTATTTTACGACGACGTTTGGTTTCATCTATGGCTTGTTTCATAGAATCTGTCATTTTATCGGCATACATTATTACTTTACCATTAGCATTTCTAGCACAACGACCAATTGTTTGAATTAGGCTTCTGGTACTTCTTAAGAAACCTTCTTTGTCAGCATCTAGAATAGCAATAAGTGATACTTCTGGTATATCAATACCCTCACGTAAAAGATTTATACCAACTACAACATCGTATTTGCCTACTCTTAGGTCATGTATTATTTGAAGTCTTTCCAGAGTCTTTATTTCTGAATGAAGATAAGCAACTTTAATATCTAGATCTTTTAAGTAGTTAGTTAATTCTTCAGACATACGTATTGTTAGTGTTGTAATTAAGACTCTTTCATTTTTTTCAATACGTTCTTTTATTTCGCCAACTATGTCATCTATTTGCCCCATAGTTTTTCTGACTTCTATTAATGGGTCTAATAAGCCTGTTGGTCTTATTATTTGTTCGACATATTTATTATTGGTATATGTTAATTCTATTTCACCTGGAGTTGCCGATACGTAAATAGCTTGATTAATTTTCTTCTCAAACTCATCATATTTTAATGGTCTGTTGTCCAAGGCACTTGGTAGTCTAAAACCATATTCAACTAGGTTCATTTTACGAGCTCTATCACCATTATACATTCCTCTTACTTGAGGCAAGGTTACATGTGATTCATCTACTACTAAAAGGAAATCTTTTGGGAAGAAGTCCATAAGTGTTACTGGTGTTTCTCCTTTTTTTCGACCAGCCATTGGGGCAGAATAGTTTTCAATTCCTGTACAAAAGCCAGTTTCTTCTAACATTTCAATATCATAGTTTGTTCTTTGAAGAAGACGCTCTGCTGCTAGAAGTTTGTTTTGATCTTTTAATTCTTTGACTCTTTCTTCTAATTCCTTTTTAATACGGACAATGGCACTTTTTAGTTTTTCGTCACTTACTACGAAGTGACTAGCCGGAAAGAGACTAACATTTTTAATATTTTTAGTCGATACACCTGTTAAGGTATCAATTTCACTTATTCTATCTATTTCATTATCAAAGAATTCAATTCTATATCCTTTAGTATTTTGACTGGCTGGTATAATTTCAACTATGTCTCCCCTTACTCTAAAAGTACCTCTTTTAAAATCAAAATCATTTCTTTCATATAACATTTCTACTAATTTATTAAGCAATTGATTTCTATCTATCTCTTCTCCAACTGATAGAGTAATCATTTTATTTTTATATTCTTCTACTTCACCAATACCATATATACATGATACACTCGCAACCACTATGACATCATCATATGATAGTAGGGCTGACGTTGTAGCATGACGCAATTCATCTATTTCATCATTTATTGAGGAGTCTTTTTCAATATAGGTATCTGTTGATGGAACATAAGCCTCTGGTTGATAGTAGTCATAATATGAAACAAAATAACACACATGATTATTAGGAAATAGTTCTTTAAATTCTGAATATAATTGTCCAGCTAGAGTCTTGTTATGAGCTAAAACAAGAGTTGGTTTATTTACTTCTTTTATTACATTAGCAATAGTGAATGTTTTACCTGTTCCTGTTGCTCCTAGTAAAACCTGATCTCTTTTTCCTTCTTTAATACCTTCTACTAGTTTTTTTATTGCTTCAGGTTGGTCACCATTTGGCTTATATTTTGATACTAAATTAAACATAAATACCTCCTTTTCAATCATTTGTATTTTAGCATTTTATGTACAATAAAACAAGGTAATCGTTAAAACACCTTGTTCTTATTATCATCTATTTTCTAATTTTTCCTTATTTAACATATTAATTAATATTATCTGACAAATAATTTGTAATAAAATAAATATAGAAGAAAAACCAAATATATATCTTAAACCAAGTTTATACATAATACCTGCAAAAAATAAGCCTATTGATTCTCCTATTATCCATATTCCATATCTAACACTGTTAAAAAATAACTGATTATAATTACTTATTCTATTTATGTATGGAGCTTCCGTAATGTTTTCATAAGCAGTTGAAATAAGTATAGACCATGTAATTGCTATAATTATAATGGTTACGTTATTACTTAAAAATGCTAATAAATACATTATATTTCTTATACCAAATTTAATAAATATGTTAATAAAATTATTTTTTGAAGTAAACTTTTTAAGTACTATTATTCCTACTATATCAGATAATAAACCAGCTATTAATGCATACAAGGTAGCATTTTGGACACTAAAATTAAGCTTATTCGTTAATATAAGCATTTTAAGACCTACGGCACTTTTCATAGCAATATTTGCAAATACACCATATAAAAAATAGATGTTATTTATTCTATCAGAAAATATTTCTTTAAAAGAAACTTTTGATTTAACTATTGAACTATTAGTTTTTATAGTTCTAAGAGAAAATACAGAGCATGTCATAATAAGTACTGATATAAATAAACAAATATTATAATTTATGTTAAAGTTAAAAATACTTTTTCCTATAAATAATGCTCCCAAAAATATTCCAAGATCTCTAAATATGTATTCTGTAAGTTTTCTTTTAGAATAAAAGTTATCATCTTTTTTAATTAAAATAATTAATGGATAAATACTCGTTATATATATTTTTTCGAGTATCATATCAAGGATTATTAATATGTATATAACTTGTTTTAAATTACTATTATTAAAGATAAAAAGTATAAACATAACTGCTACTTTAAGTATAAGAGTATACCTAATTAACAATACTATATTTTTTAATTTTATTTTACTTGCAATTAATATAATTATAAGTGCTGATATAAATGTTGATACACTTAAAACAGAACTTATCTCTCCTACATTCAAATTGTTTTGCTGCATCCATAACTCTTTGAAGTTAGTCCATAGTCCAACAGATAATGAAAAAAATGCTAGCATAATTAAAATTTTATTTTCTGCTTTGAAAAGCTTCTTAGTCATTTTTATTACCACCTCAACCATTTTTCTTTTGAAACGTTATTTTAGCATTTTTATCAATTGTGTGTAGTTTTATATCAGGAGCTATCTTAAAAAATATAGCCTTATGTTTTTTGGCTCAGTCTTTTATTTTGTTTATAAAAGTCTTTAATAATTCATAATTATTATAATCAATTGTGTATCCTCTTGGGATATAATAATAACTATATCCTAAAGGAAGCTTTTTTCTAAAATAAGTGCTGTAGCTACTAAAGTATTGTTTTGTTTTAGCCCCACATAATGTGGAACAAGACCTCTAGTCTTAGATATTTCTCTCTACTCATAAGATTTTAAAAAATGAGAAAACGGATGATTAATTACAAATTTTGTATATTCATCTTCACTTATATTTTCTACAAATTTCATTATATGCCTTTTTCTCTTTATGATATATATTAAGTATAGTAAAAGATATATTAGAAGTCAATTAATGAAAAACAATTACAAGTAAATACGACACTATTTTTATAACTCAATCATATAAATTTACATAATATATAAAGGAGAGGAGAATACATATGAATAATTGCAACTATAATGATGAATATAACAAATGTATTAAGTATTGTTTTATTCAAGGTCAAACTGGTCCTACAGGACCACAAGGTAGGGCCGGAATTCAGGGAGTGCAAGGTGATGTTGGACCTACTGGACCTAAGGGTGATAAAGGTGAGCCTGGATCGATGGAACCAGTTTTATATAACGCCTTATCTTTTATAGAAATTCCAGAAACAACCGTTTCTGGGATAGCTATAATTGGGACTACAAAAAAGTGCCAAATACAAATGAATATTTTAACATCAGTGGAAGAGAAATTAATATACAAAAGGCTGGAACTTATGAAGTGACTTTATGTGGTAGAATATCTGGAGTTACATCAGTTGGTGGTGCATCATTCTATTTATATGATGCTACAGTCAATCAGAAAATAGATGATTTTACTTTTGAATTAAAAAAAGGCAATATACCTGAAATGAATTTTTCAAAAGTAAATTTATTAGAATTAGCAAATACAACAGAATTACAATTAAAAACAGAGATAGAAGCTGGTACTACTAATGATGTAACCTTTTCGGATATAAGTATATTGATTAAAAAATATAATATTTGATAGTAGAGATTTATGAGATCCATAAAAAAATCAAGGACAAATGATATTAAATTTATTGGTCTTTGATTTTTATTTTATAACTATAAATGTAATATAAAGAGGAAATTTCATATCAAATATTTACTATTTCTTTATTGCTTATAGCGTACTAGTCGATATGCTCTTTCTTTGAATATACTTTAAGCTCTCTCACTTTCTTTTCGGCTGCTATATTCTCTAAGTATTCTAATTGACTATCATTTAATGAACTAAATTTAATTTGTGTTCCACTTGGTAATGTTATAATTGGATCTCTTAATAATTCATTGGTAAATCTGTCTTTGTCATTTATTAGGCCACTTATACATCTGTCATAAACGCTTCTTCTAATTAACAATTCTCTTTTCAAAGAGATTATTTCATTTTCTAATTCTATGATTTTTTCACTTTTTTGTCTACTAGACATTTTTCTACTATCAGTTCTTTTTATTGAAGGTGATTCTAATGATTTTCTTACTTCTCCTAAAGTTTTTTCATATAAATTATTGTCCATAATAAAGCTCCTTTCTTATAATATTTTACTTAAAAATAGAATTAATATTCTTAGTCATTTTTTTAAATTAGTGCAGTTTAAAAGTTGCCATTGGCAACTTATTATGATTATTACTTTTTATTATTTTTGTGACGATTTTTTATTTCTTCTTCAATACTACTATTAGTGGTATTTAAATTCTTTATCATCATAAATTCTATTTCTTTTTCAAGTCTATTATTAGCTTCTTTTAAATCCATGTCTTTTGGTACTTTAAAACCTTTTCCAAATCTAATGATCAGATTTTTACTATGAAATTTGTAGTCTCCAGTTAAAGCACTTGGTATTATTGTAGCATTAGTCTTTTGAGCCATTGATACGGCGCCAAATTTGAATGATAATAATAGAGTATCATTTGTTTTATTACGTGTTCCTTCTGGAAAAAGGCCTATAGCTCCACCGTTTTTTAGAATAGTTATGGCTTTATCTTTGGCGTTAGAATCATGAATACTTCTATTTACAGGGATACAACCAACTAGTTTAAAAAACCAAGCAAATTTACCATCAAAGTATTCCTTTTTTGCCATGTAATGAATAGGTCTTTTGGTTGCTATAATAGCTAGGCATTGATCATATACATGTTTGTGATTACATACTATGATAATCGGTCCGTTTTTTGGAATAGACTCTTTGTTTTCTATTTTAGGTCTATAATAAACTTTAAATAGAAAGCGCATTAGTGGAGTTAATATTTTATAGGCAACTTCCCCTTTATTTTTTTTGTGTTTTTTCATGTTTTTCCCTTACTCTTTTTCTCTTGTTTTCTTGTTGTAGTTTTCTAAAATCTACTTTACCTACAATTGTTTTTGGTAGACTTTTTCTAAATTCCCATTCTCTTGGAATAGCATACTTAGCCAAGTTCTTCTGACATAATTCTATTAACTCTTCTTTTACTTTCTTTTCTTTATATCCCTTTTTTAATACCACATAGGCCTTTCCAACTTCTATTTTGTATGGATGTGGTACACCTATAACTGTACTATCTAATACTCCAGGATGTGTTTCTATAACTTCTTCTATTTGTGCTGGATAAACATTATAACCTGATGTGATAATCATTCTTTTAATTCTTTGTCGATATGTAATAAAACCATCTTTATCCATTGTACCTATATCACCAGAGTGTAACCATATGTTACCATCTTTATGAAAACGCAATGCATCATTGGTTTCTTTTTCATTGTTATAATATCCCAACATTACGGTTGGACCACAAATACATATTTCACCATCTTCTCCATATGGTACTTCTTCATCTGTTTCTGGCTTACATATTTTTACATATGTTCCTGGCCATGGTATACCAACAGATCCTTCTCTAGATGCATATTTTAAATCGAAACTAACAGCAGCGACTGCTTCTGTCATACCAAACCCTTGTGTAAAATTAGTTTTAGCACCATGTTCATGTAGAAAATCGTTTATCTTTTTTACTCTGATCTTATTAAAAGAATCTCCGCCTGCTATAACATATTTTAAATTACTTAAGTTTACATTTTTCATTCCCTCATTATTAGTCATTGCTTCAAATAATGTTGGTACTCCAACTAAGACACTTGGTCGATATTTTTTTAATAGTTTATCAAACTCACCTGGTTTAAATGTTGGAATAAGAACAACTTTGGCGCCTACAGCAAAACCGTCATTTATACTTACTTCTAGTCCAAAGCCATGGAATATTGGCATGATTCCCAAAACTACATCTTTGCCATTCAAGTCAGGGAGTGCTCTTTGAGCTTGCATAGTTGCGGCATTAAAATTACCATTTGATAAAACTATACCTTTTGGTGTTCCTGTGGTACCTCCACTTTGCAGAATAACAGCAGGTGTGTCACGCTTTGTAATCTCATCATATTTATCTTGTTGATATCTTTCACCATGTTTCATAAAATCTTTCCAGAAAATAAAGCTTTCACTTCTCTCTGGTTTTTCAACTTTATATCCTTGAGTTACTTCATAACCAATTCTAGTAATAAATTTCATTGAGTCTTTAGCAGATATTATAATTGTTTTGTAGACATCAGTATCATTAATTATATTTTTTAATTTACTATAAGTTATATCCATTGCTACTACCATGACTGTTGAATATTTAACTAGAGCATCTTTTATTTCATTTTCAGATAGCAATGGATGAAGCATATTAGCTACAGCACCTATTTTATTTAAAGCATAAAACGATATTAGAGCTTCAGGAATATTAGCTGATAATATACTAACAACGTCTCCTTTTCTAATTCCTTGACTACGAAAAGCCCTAGCACACTGATCTATTAAGGCTAAAAATTTCCTATATGTTACTTTTTGACCAAAATATTCAATTGCTATATTGTCCATATGATTTTCCGCACAATCTTTAATAAATTGATATATTGATATGTTAGGAACGGTAAAATTCATATCTTTTTTCTTGTAAAATTTTGCCCATGGGGCATCTGGTTTCTTTTTAAACCCTATTAAACTGAAAAAATTAAAATCTAAAATACTCATCTAGTTCCTCTTTTCTTTTAATTTATTTTCTATCATTAGCATTAGCTTTTCGTTAGCTTTTGTTAAATCATTCGTATGTGAAACTGGTTTATATGGTGATAAAAATTCAATCTCTAAATTCCTACTGAAAGGTCTATATTTTCCTGTAATTACAAATGGTACAATGTAAGAATCTGTATCATATGCCATTTTTACGCTTCCTATTTTAAATGGCAGTATTATATCTTTTGTTCTATTAATTGTTCCTTCTGGAAATATACCAATTACTTTATCATCATTAAGCGCCGCTTTAGCATTACTCAATGCGTTACTATCATGTATTTTACGATTAACTGGTATAATACCCATGTTTTTAAATATTACTTTCTTTGGGCCTTTCATAAGTGAGTTTTTGGCTAGAAAGTGAACCACCCTATTAGTTGAACTAATTATTAGGAGACAATCTAGGTTATTTGTATGATTGCCAGCTAATACTACTTTTTTAGTTGATGGAATATTCTCTAGACCTTTATATTTAGCTCTAAACATATATTTCATAATAAATTTTATGATAGGTCGTACTATTTTATAAAGCAATGGTTCATTCATTTTTCCCTCTTTAATATTTATTTCTTATATACAATACCTGCATCACTTAAAACTGGTATCTTTTTTATTAACTTATTATAGGCTTTAGTAAAATCATCTGTTGCTATTTTAATCTTATGAATACTTTTATATTTAATATTATCAATTAAGCTTAGATATTCATTTTGCTGATTAATACTATTTTCTTTACTAAAAGCCTGATATTGATGATGCTGTCTTACTATTCTCTGCTCATAAATGTTAGTATCTTTTAAATATAAAACAACAAAGTATATATTAAAATCTAGATCAGATAATTTTCTTAATAGTCTTTTATATACATCGTCAAAATTATAATCTTTATATCCTAGTTTAGCATAGACTTGCTCAGTAAAGAAGGTTCTATCAAAGATTAAATTTAACTCTGTTTCTTCTAAAGCTTCCATATAGTTTATTAGTCCTAAGTACATGGTTTTATTTTTTTCATAGCCTGTTTTGGTTTTATCTTTTATTCCACTTAATCTGTATAGATTAGATCCTGGTAAATTGTCTCTTATAAAGTTTGTCATAGTACTTTTGCCAGATCCTTGTGGACCTTCTATTATTATAATATTACCTTTTTTTCTCATATCGCATCTCCAATACTATTTTCTATATAAATTATAACATACTTTAATTTATATTTATTATAGATGATAATTTACTTTACGAAATTTGACTGTTTATTTTCTACTTTATATTATTATACTTATCTTAGTTTGTCGAAAATAGTAATAATTTGTATGACTGTTTTTAGTTATTTTTTAGAACTTTTAAATTATAATGAAATGGTACTTAAAGGAGGAAATATGCAGATAAATGAATTATTAGTTGCTGATATTATGAAGGATTTAAAAGATCAAATGATGAGTGTTGATATAGAATCTATGTCGGATTATGATCTTGTTAATATAGCCGAATGGGCAAAAAGTACTAAGGAACATGCCGATCTTTTAACTTTAGAAGATGAATTAGTCGGTTTTACCTATAGTAACCTTGATATTATAATACCAAGAATAAATAAGCAACAAGAAGTAAGAGGTATGACTCTTGTCAAAACTATATATAAGCGTTAAAAATAGCTTATCTATTTATAAGAACTATCCCTATTACTATTAATATGATAGCTAGAAAGTCTTTTATTTTAGGCTTTCTTTTTTGTTCTTTGAAGAAAAAGGCAAAAATAAAGGCGAAAATTATTGTTACTGGCTTAACGTATGAGCTAGTTGTTACAGAAAAACTCGATAGATAATTATAGAGATAAATATATAGATAACCAAATGTCTGTTGAATAAATACCCATTTAATTATTTGATTATTTTTTTTATAAGAAGATATACTATAATTTTTACAGAAAATAAGCGTTAAAAATAAGTTTGATAATAATATATATATGGCATTAGACCAATATTTTAAGATGTAGTACGCTATATAACCTAAGGATAATTCACCAATTATTTTAACAATTATATCTTTTTGCAGTGTTTTATTCTTTAATTTGATGTCAGCTAGTAAAAAGACCCCTGTTATTGTTAGTACAATAGATAATAAATTCATAGTAGTAAATTTTTTGGTACCAATTATAACGTCTATTATGTAAGCAAATATAATACCTGTTGATAAATATGCTAAATTTTCAAATGGGTCTAGATACTTTCCAATACCAGCTACTGCTAGTTGTTTAAAATACCTTACAAACATCGCTAGAAGCAACAAAAGTATAGGAAGTATATCAATTTTAAATTTTAATCCTATTGTAAAGTAGTTTATTATAATAGTAAGGAGAGAAAATGGTATCATAGATAAACACATATAATAAAAATAATCCTTGCGACTTATTCCTTTATTTATTAGATGTTTATCTATATATGTAGCAATTGTACTTATAAATCCTGTTAATAAAAGTAAAAATAAATTATTCATATTCCACCTGTTCATATTATATTATTAGTATTACTATATTAATTCTAAAATCGGCTTTTTATACTGTTATTTTATTATCATTTTATGTATAATTAGTCTAGGAGGATGTAACAATGAAGAAAGAATTAGGGATAGGATTAGTTATTATTGGTATAGTAGTTATAGTTAGTGTTGCTGTTGCAGATATTAGAATTCCAGCCGATGAAAGTAGTCAAAATGATAATAATCAGATTGAAAATAATCAAATTGATAATAATGCTGAGATATTAGATTGTAGTGAATTAAGTTGTAATAGTACTTATAATGGTAGTAATGAAAAAATTGATTATGTTATTATAGATAATTATGATAACTTCTTAAAGTTTAAAAAGAATTATCTAAAAGGATATTCTAAATATGCTAGTACCGTTGATGGATTTAATAAAAGTGATTTTAAGGATAAGAACTTAGCCATTTTTAAAAAGTTTAATTGTTCAATTGATAGTGTATCATATAGGAATAACTTGGCTATAATTAGTTATACTCAAACTAAATGTGCATATCTTATGGGTGAGATTGAAATAGTTAAGGTTAATAAAAAAGCTAATAAAATTCAATTTGTTGAAAATAAGTAGCTATTTAGCATGTTAGTATACTTAAATGTGTTAATATAACTTTATTTTGTTAGTTTTTTTGTGCTAATTACCACTTATTTGTAAGATAAAAGTTTTATAACCAAATCAATATTGTTCTTTATAAAGAAACTTCTTCTTATAAACAAAAAAAGATGATACTTGAACCTGAATCAATTTATATCAAGATTCATACCAATATCATCTTTTTATCTTATACAATTTATATTATTTTTTGCGAGTCGATCCTTTTGTATCTTCTTCAGCTTTATTTTTTTCTGCAACATATTCGCCAACCATATCAGTAATTTCATTGCCATATTGATGTTTTTTGCTGTTTGCGTTCATATCTGTTGCTACTTTTTGAGCTAATGCAGTTGAGGCTGCAGTACTAAGTAAAGCTGTTGCAACATCGTTTGGTAAGCTTTGGAAGGCTTGTATTTGTGCAGCACTTAATCCGCTTAGGCTCTCACCTATATTAACAACGTCAACTATAGCTTCATTCATATCAGTTATGGCCGCTGGATTTTGAGTCATGTATTCCATTACCGCTTCGATACTACTATTGTCAAATACTACTGTTGGATTGTACTGTTTAGCAATATCTAGGCAGTCAGAAACTATTCCTGACATGGTATTTTGAGTCTGATTGTTTATTTTAGCTATTTCCTCTAATGCTTGTTGTGCAGTGATACTGCCATTTGCTCTTCTTGATGCGACATCTTCTAAGGCTGACTTCGTTTGTTGGTAGAATTCATTATACCATGCATGATTTGCATCATCAATTTTTCTATATTTAGCATAATCTTTACCATACAATCTCCAACCAACCTGATTTAATGCGTCTCTTTCTTTAGCATTACTTATGTTTAATATATCTTGTTGTGACTTGGCGTCCATACCTTTACTAAATGTGTCAGCCTTACCAGTTATATCATTACCGGCGTTGTTGGCTGCATCTATCGCTTCTTGGTTATGGGCATTTACACCGTCTATATTTTTATTGTATTCTTCTACCATTTGATCGGCTTCGACTTTCGTCTTAATCGCATTTACAGCACCAATTATAGCAGTTGTTGTTGTGATTGTTGTCATTAGATCTCTTACAAACGGATCTACTGAATAGTCTATCATTTCTTCCTGGATTGGGGTAAATATTTTTGAGCCTTCACTTCTTTTTCCAAAAATAGATTTTCCTATCTTGGTATTTTCACTATATAACATTTCCATTCTAGTGAAGGCTACTAAAGCATCTTCATCTCTTCCAGCTGCAATTGCTGCATTCATAGCATCTTCTAATTTTGCAAGTCTTTCTTGTAGCTCATTATCTAAATCGTTCTTTTTAGCAAAACGTTTTCCAGTAAGTGATAAACCTGTTGAATCGGCTCTTACATCTTCACTATAGCCATGCATACCACTTGAATATATTCTGTTTACCCTTGCTCGATCATTTAGTATTGATTCTACAACCTTAGCTTTGCCCTTTAATAAGGCTTTTCTGTCACTCATTAGTTGTTTCTTTTCTTCCTCTGTTGTTTTCGGATCACCAATTTTCTTATCTATTTTATCCATTTGTCTTGATACTCCAAAAACATCAATATAGTTCTTCCTTATTTGATTATTTATAGCATCAATCTTTTCTTGACCATATTCTTGAATTCTCTTGTTTAGTAATGTATTAAAGATTGTTGGTAAATGTTCCTGGATTATATTACCACCAACATATTCATTAAATAATGTTTCTAAATCTTCTTTAGACAGATTCTGAATCC
This sequence comes from uncultured Bacilli bacterium, assembly GCA_934163035.1. Classification (GTDB taxonomy): domain Bacteria; phylum Bacillota_I; class Bacilli_A; order RF39; family UBA660; genus CAG-877. The sequence continues at coordinate 36,031 of CAKPJX010000009.1, forward strand.
TAGACTCCAAAGTTTTTATGCTTTCTCTGTCCTTGGCTCTAAGTAGAATTTTAGCACTTACCTTTCTTATTACCTGAATAGGAAGTTTCATTACCGCTGGAATAAAGTGTACTACATTATATAAATAGTTTCCAGAATGAAGTTCTTCTTTAAAACCTTTTGCAACTTTTATATTAGAGGCTGTGTATCTTTTGCCCATTTTGGTTCCAAGCTGTAAATCATTTGTTAAATCTTGGATTATTCTTCTATAGCCTCTTTTCGCTGTTTTTTTCTCTTTTGTCTCTATTTTTGAAGGCTTTGGGGGATTTGATTTTGTTGAAGCTGTCTTTGAACTCTTTGGTATTAATTCTTCAGATTTCGGAACTGATATCAATCCTTTTTCATTGCCTGGAATCGGCATTAAATCTTTTGAATGATCAAAGATTGGTATCACGCCTTTTTCCGTGTTTGAATCTGGTACCAAATCTTTTGAATGATCAAAGATTGGTATTAAGCCTTTTTCAGAACCTGAAACCGGTATTAAACCGGTTGTAGTATCTTTAGTTGCTCCTGATTTTTGTGTCACTAATGAATTGTTGTTTTTTACTATCTTTTCTTTTATATTATTTAACTTTTTTAGGCAATTCTGTCTATTCTTTTCAGCTGCTATCTTCATATCCATATAGTGCTGATATGCAGCCTCTATTTCACTGTCTGTTTTAAATTCATGGATTTCTCCGAAGTAGTTTCTTTCTTCATCAAAAACTGACAATAATTCATCAAGTGCCCTATCATATTCTTCTTGGGCAATTCTTTCTTGCTCTGCTAATCCTATAGGTATTAAGTCACTTTGTAAAAGTGCTGATATATCATCAGTTCCATACACATCTATACTGGCAGGTAAAGCAGGATATGAAGGAGTTTCAAATATACTTGGTTGTGGCTGAGCTTCATTAATTCTTTGTACTACATCTCCTGTTATCCCTAAATCATTTAGTGCCTCATTAATAGTTGATATTTCTTCATTTATATCTGCTCTTGTCTGATCATCATTAACATTATCTCTTTGAGTGAATAGATCATCTAGTCTTTGAGTATAACCTTTAACAGTATCATAATTATTTATTATATTTTGATTTTCTCTTATTATATGCTCTCTACCTGCGATCCTTCCTCTAATTCTGGCAATTTCTATTCTGTTATCTGCATTGGTATCAGACGATAGTCTAACTAATTCATTATTTAGTTGGTCCACTTCCTCTTGATATCTTCTTATATTTTCCATCAATTCTGTATAATAAGTATCCATATCTATCCTCCTTTACCATATTAGCTTTCTCTATCTATTTTTTCTAATACATCATTTATCATGTCCATCTCTTCTTTTGTTCTAATTTCCTCTAAAGTTCCAGGACCAATAACTGGGTCATATGATGCTACATAAATTATTTTTCTACCGTTTTTGTCAAAACTATTATCAGTATAACCTATATATACTTTTTCTGTATCTTTGCAATCGAAAGTGAACAATATGTCACATTCTATTTTTTTACCATCTTTTTCTATTACTATCTTTTCGCCATCAAAATTACTTTCTTCACTCATATCCTACACTCCTCTATCCACTTTTACCCTTTAATATTAACAAATATATTGTCATAAGTCAATGCTACTATTAGTTTATATAGTATATAAAATGTACTTAAAAAACAGTCAATTATTATATATGACTGTTTTGTTATTTTTTTGTATATTCAATCACTATCTATTATTCCAGCTATATGGAAGATTAACATAATTACCTGGATATTGTACTTTATTTTGATATGAATTCCAAGTACATCCACCGCCTTTATGCCAGTCACAAGGAGCTATTTCTAGGTGAAGATGTGAACCAGTTGAACATCCAGTAGTTCCCATTCGACCAATTTCTGTAAATGGGGTTACATTCATTCCTTCATAAATATTTCCATAGCTACTCAGATGAATATATGTTGAATATATATATCCATTACCTGTATCATGGCGTATTTTTACTATGTTGGCATTTCCATTACAATGATATGGACAATTTCTATATCTTCCTGAATCAATACAATTATCATTATATATCTTAAATATCTTACCTGCTGCGATTGGATATACAGCTATTGATTTATTGTTACTTGACATATCTATTCCCAAATGGCCACCTTTTCCACCGGTAAATCTTTGAGTAAGATAACCAAAAGTTATTGGTCTATAGTATCCATTAACACTAGGCATTGAACCACCACTATTAGCTTGCTCTATTCTGTATTGACAAGCTTGAATATCTTCATTTGTTCCACAGCCTAGCTTTTTATAATAATTTACATTTTCCTTAGCAGCCTTTATTTGTTCTTCTACTCCTGGCATCGATTCCTTAATAGAAGATGTATCTGCATTAATTCTTTCTTTTTCTGAAATAAGAGATTTTTCTAGAACTTTCAATTCTTCCTTTTTAGCTACTAGATCTTTTTGTTTTACTTTATTGTCCTCTATTAATTTTTCAAGTTCTTTCATAAGATTATCATTGTATTCAGTTAACTGTTCTATTACAGATAGTCTATATATCATATCAGTTATACTTGTTGCTCCAAAGGCATATTCTAAATATGCATTATCACCATTTGATATTTGGTAATATTCCATTATTCTTTTGCTCTCTTCTGATTTTTGCTTTATTTTTTCATTGCTTTCTTCTATTTCTGTTTGTAGCCTTTTTATATCAGCCTCATTTTGAGTAATTTGTGATTCTATCTTATTTATCTTTGATTGAATCTGAGCAACTTCTTGATCATTTTTAACTACTTTTGATTTTTTTTCTTCTAGTTGTCTAGTATACTCCTCTACTTCTTTTTCAAATTCTCGTATTGTTTTTGCTTTTGTATCAATAGGTAGTGCTGTTACTGATACCATTAAGAGTATAACTAGAAAAACTGTAATTGTTTTTTTTAACATTATATCTTTAAATACCTTTTAACGGCTGATGCACTACCTATCATACCAACTAATATACCTATTGCTAAAACAATTAATGATGTTGTGTATATAAATGGTTCAGGTTTAATTAACTTTATTAATTCAGAGAACAAATATCCATCAAAGTGTTTATAAAAAGCTAAATAACCATATGTTGTAAATATTATTGGTACGATTGATCCAAATAATCCTAAAATCATACCTTCTATAATAAATGGCATTTTTATCGTAATATTACTTGCGCCTACCAAACGCATAATACTTATTTCTCTTTTTCTTGCTGAAATAGTTAATTTAATTGTATTTACTATTAGGAAAACTGTTACGACTATTAAAGCAATTACTACTCCATATGTAACATTCTTTATGGAAGTAAAAGCAGTAATCATTTTATCAACAATTCCTTCGCCATATCTTACTAATGATACTGTTTTAATTTTTTTAATTCTATCAGCTGTTTTCTTTATTTCCTCTATATTTTTTACTTTTATTTGAAAAGTATTTTTTAAAGGACTCTCATCATCATCCCAATTCTTTAAAACAGTGTTAAATATTTCTGACTCTTTCTGCATTTCCTCTTTTACTTCTTGTTTGCTTATAAAGTCAACTTTTTCTATATTAGACATTCTTTCTATAGTACTTTGTGTATGTTTTATATCAACATCACTAGCATCATTATTTAAAAATACAACAATAGTTAAATCTTTTTCTATTTCTTGTGTAAAATTATTAACATTAAATGAGGCAATTACGGCAATTGCAACAATTATTAAAGTAATAGTTATACAAGAAATTGATGCAAGAGATAAACTAAAATTACGGATTACGCTTTTAAAGGAGTCTCGTATACTTCTTCCTAACATCCTAAATAGCTTCATTATCATAGACTCCTTTCTCTTTAAAGTTTACTAAGTGTCCATCTTTTAAGATAATAACTTGTTTTTTCATTTTATTTACTATATCTTTATCATGGGTTGCCATTATTATAGTTGTCCCTCTTGTTTTATTAATTGAATCTAACACTTTCATTATCTCTATACTTTTCTCTGGATCTAGATTTCCTGTTGGTTCGTCACAAAGCAATAATTTAGGATTATTAACAATGGCTCTTGCTATTGCAACTCTTTGCTGTTCTCCTCCTGACAATTGATCTGGGTAATTGTGAACTTTGTTTTTTAAACCAACTTCTTCTAGAGCCTTTAAGACTTTTTCTCTTATCTCAGCTTTCTTAGCTCCAATTACCTCTAAAGCAAAGGCTACATTTTCATAGACTGTTAGCTTAGGTAAAAGCCTATAATCTTGGAATACTATTCCTAATTTTCTTCTTAATTTGTATACTTTTGCATTTCTTAATTTTGCAACATTTAATCCTCCCACTATTATTTGACCTTTCGTAGGTTTTTCTTCTCTATATAACATTTTAATTAATGTGCTCTTTCCGCTTCCTGATCCTCCTATTACAAAAACGAAGGCTCCTTTTTCTATGGCTAGATTTAAGTCATATATAGCGGTAACACCATTTTTATATTTTTTTTCAACATGCTTTATTCTGATTAAATCCACTTTATCAACCACCTTATCCACATCATTATAACATATTTATTTTTAAAATAAAAGAGCACATGTCTTTATCATGAACTCTTCTTATACTATCTTCAGTATATTTATTTAGCGCCTTTTACTTCATATGAATCTGAGGCTATAAAGAAGGCCTTATTATCTATTTCTTTTATACCTTCTGTTACTCTATAGTATTCATTAGTGGGAATTACTGTTAACAGTACTTTTCTCTTTTTATGGAGGAAAGCTCCTTTAACATCAAATATTGTGACACTATGACCTAACTCTTGAATAATAAATTTCTTTATATCGTTATATTCACTTGATATTATATAAAAGGCTTTATTATTGGATATTCCAAGTAAAACTTTGTTTACCATTATTCCATTAATATATAGTAAAATAATTGCATACATTACCTTTGTCCAATCAAAAAAGAAACCACTTATTATAACAACAATTATATTTAGTACTGTACTTGATGTTGCGATTGGTATTTTATGATATTTATATAATATTCTACTTATTGTCGGAAGACCACAGCTAGTATAACCACTTTTATACATAAGACCATTAGCTAAACCATATAAAATACCGGCAAATATAGTAATAACTAACATATCACTATAGTCTACTGTTATATTAGTTGTTATATTTGAAGTTAATTTTACTAAGACTGGATAAATTATACTAGCAGCAATGGATGCTATACTTTCATCCTTATCTAAGTACATAAAGCTTATTATTATGAAGCCAATTGATATAATCATTAATATTAATGATGGATCTACTTTATAAAGATAATTAATTATTGTTGTGATTCCACTTGTTCCACCAGTTACTAAATTAGTTGGTAATAGAAACAAATTATAAATAGTTGCACTTAGAGAAAGAGCAAATAACATTAGCAGAAAGCATTTTATTTTCTTTATAAATTCATTCTTGTTCTTCATTACTCGCCTCCAAAAACTTCGTAGGCATCTGTTACAACAAAGAAAGCCTCTGGATCTATTTCATTTATGCCTTCCTTTAATCTATAATAATCTTTTGTTGGTAGAACACACATTAGTACGGTCTGTTTTTCTTTAGCAAAGCCTCCCTTGGCATTAAAGACAGTAACACCGTGATTTAAGTATTTTAAAATATATTCTTTTATAGCATCTTCTTCGTCTGTTATTATGTAGAATGCTTTACTATCTGATATACCTAATATGATTTTGTCGGACATTATACTTATTATGTATAATATAATTATTGAATACATTAATTTATTTATTCCAAAAGCAAATGATGCAAGAAGAATAATGAAACCATCACAATAGATTATGCTTTTACCCATACCCATTTTTAAATATTTAACCATAATTTGATTAATGATATCTGTACCACCTGTTGTATAACCGGCTTTAAAAATCATTCCAGCTCCTAGTCCATATAAAACCCCACCAAATATTGCTGATAATAAAAGTTGTGATGTATCTATTTCTATGTAGTAGGCAATATCAGAGGTTAATTTAACAAGTAATGGAAAGAGTATTGAGCCAACTGCTGTTGCTCTAGTCTTTTCTTTTCCCAAGAATATATAACTTGCAACTAGCAAAAGTAAATTTAATGCTAAGATAACTATTGATTCGTCCACTTTAAATAAATAGTTAAGTAAGATAGCAAGACCACTTACTCCTCCTGCTACTAGCTTATTTGGTGATAAGAAAAGATTATATGATATTGCAACTAATAAGCAACCAACTACTAGTTGAATTACTCTTTTTACCCTGTATTTTTTATTTATTGATTCTAATATTTTTAAATTACGTGTTCTTGAAAAAAATCTCATATTAATTTCCCCTTTTTAAATTACTCTCTATGAACATATCAATATCACCATCTAATACTTTTGTGGTGTTACTTGTTTCTACATTTGTTCTGTGATCTTTTACCATTGAATATGGATGAAGAACATAACTTCTTATTTGTGAACCGAAATCAATATTTTTCTGTTCACCCTTTATTGCATTTAGTTTTTGTTCTTCACTTTCAATTTTTCTTAAAAGTAGTTTGTTTTTTAATACCTTTAATGCTTGTTCTTTGTTTTGTATTTGACTTCTTTCATTTTGACAAGTTACAACTATTTTTGTTGGTAAATGTGTAATTCTAACTGCTGAATCTGTTGTATTCACGCCTTGACCTCCAGCTCCTGTTGAGCGATACACATCTATTTTTAAATCTTTTTCATCTATTTCTATACTATTATCTATATCAATATCGGGGGTTACCTCTACTGAGGCAAATGATGTATGTCTTCTGTTATTAGAATCGAAAGGAGAAAGTCTGACCAGTCTATGAATTCCTTTTTCATTTTTTAAATAGCCATAGGCATTAAGGCCTTTTACTAGAAATGAAACAGCTTTTATACCGGCCTCATCACCCTGTTGATAGTCTAATAATTCCATTTTATATTTTTTCTTTTCGCACCATCTTGCATACATTCTATATAACATATTAGCCCAATCACAGGATTCTGTTCCTCCGGCTCCTGGATGAATGTCAATAATGCAATCATTTTTATCATAAGGACCATTTAACAATGCCATTATGCGTAACTTATCTACTTGATAACTTAGACTAGACACAAAATCTTCTATTTCTTTTTCTAATTCTGTATCGTCATTTTCTAATAGTTCTAATAATTCTATATTTTCTTCAATCTTATCTTTGACTGTTTCTACACTACTAATTATTGCCTTTAACTCTTTTTGTTTAGAAAGGACATTCTCTGATTTAATTCTGTCTTCCCAAAAATTAGGTTTGTTTATTTGTTCATCTAAAATTTTTAACTCTGATTTTTTGCCATCTAAGTCAAAGTACCCTCCACAAACTAGATATTTCTTCTAAATTGTTTTGTAAAATATTTTTTATTTCTTTTTTTTCCATAGACCTCTCCTTTTTAGTTTACATTTTTTTATTAATTTTATACTTCTACTGATATTGTACAATAAATTTTATAATTTGTGGATATTTAATAATATTTTGCATATATTATTACAGAGGAAGGTTCACTTGTAATGTGAAGATCCTCTGTATATAGATTGGAGCCTATTGGCTCCTTTTTGTGTATAACTTTTTATGATTGATATTTTGTAATATCATTTACTTTTAGTGCAAAATATGGTTTTTCTTTAGATGATTCTTTTATAAATAAGGCAAATGTGTTGTCAACATTAAATTCTCTTGTCTCTGCTGGTGCCATTGCTATTTCTTTATAGTCCATTGCTGCTTCACTTTTAATTTTACCGCCCATTTCGTCTAAAGAAAATTTTATTGTCTGGACAGCTTTTCCTATAACAGCTTCATCTTCTGTTGCTGTTTGAAATACTTTGTTTTCTAATTCACTATATTCTCTTTCTACATTTAAGTCTATTAGTGGTGCCTTAAATTTATCAGTTTCTTCAAAATTTTTACTACCGCTATAATTATTAGTATTATTAATCATATTTTCATAAATTTCATTAAATGTTTTTCCAACAGGATTTTTGTAAAAAATTACCTCATCATTACCTTTTGTATGTACTTTAATTGCAAAGTCATCTTTTGAGTTATAAAATAAAACTTCTAATTGTTCTCTTTGTTTCTCTGTCGGGTTATTTTTAAGTCCAAAGTATTTTACATCTTTATATTTTCCAAACTCTGCTTTATCTAGTAAATTAAATTTAGTTTTATATTCAAATTCTCTATAAAGCATTGTATAGAAGAAGTATCTTCTGGCATCTTTATTATCTAAATCATCTTCACTCCATTCAAATTTATCTAGAATATCACTTTTTTGATTGAATTTTTCTTTTATACCTTTTTCTATCTTTTCTCTTAACTCTTTTGTCTTGGGACCATATATCTTAAAATAATAGTCATCTGATATCATGCTTTCTTTAAAGTCTTCCTTATTTAAATTTGTAACAATTTCTTCTTGGGGTGTAAAAATTATATCTTTTTTGACAACTTCATTTTTCATATCATTCCATATTAATTGAAAGGTTGCACACCAACTACTGTCACTATCTATAGTATCTAGCATTGTTGGTACAACATTTACATTCTTTGTTAATGGAATATTTTTTTGCTTTTTACTTGCAAATAGATAAATTGTTATAGATATTATTAGAATTAATGCTATTACTGGTATTAAAATTTTTTTCTTCATATATACTCCTTTATTTACTAAGATTCCATGATAGGCCATTATTTTTACTTTCAAATAACAGTTCAATATTTTCATAACCATCTTTGCTTTTATTTATGGTATATATTGAGCATTTTAGTTTTAAAGTGTTTTTTTCATAATATGGAAAATCCTCAATAGTTAAAATATCAATATCGTCATTTTCATAATTTATTTGGGCATCATAAAATGTTTTTCCACCGTCTGTAGTTACTTTAAATCCTTTATAATTATTACTTTTCTGAAGATTATTTGTGCTAATTATAAAGGCTAGTCTTTCTGTTAAAAACATAAATTTAGCTTCATTACTAACTACTATAGGCTCCTTGGTTACTTTAGCATATGTTTTTTCTTTATCTGTACTCTTCTCTACACCAACTATCATATTTTGGCCTAATACATAATCATATCGTTCAAATTTTAAAAATGTTTTATTAAACTGTTTTGAATAAAGCTTATTTTCATCTACTGGGGCTTTATTAAATATGTAAATGCATACAAATACTATTATCGCCACTATGATAATTAAGATAGCAATTATTTTATTTATTTTTTTTGTCATGGAATACACTCCCTTTATAAATATACAGTTGTTTTCATATATTAGTTATATTAAAGTGTAGTAATATAACTTTTTTATAACTATATTAATATATAGATATATATGGATTAAGTTTTTTCCACAAGATATGTGTATAACTATTTGTTTTTTAATTTACTAATAAATTTATTGATATAGTATAGACAGTTAGTAGGTAAATCGAATGAACCAATTAATTCCTCAACATGTCCTCCAAATCCTTTTTTAAATTCATATACTCCATCTGCATTTTTACCATTTTCAAAAATTCCTTTAATTCCATAGAAATTATATTTTTTGTACTTATTGTCGATAGCATATTTTATCATTATCCATTGAATTAAATATTGTGAATAAAAGTTATTATATTTATCTACATTGCCACTAAATAAATATATTACTTCATCTCCAAACAACATAAACATTGAAGCTGATATTGGAATCATCTTTTCTTTGTACTTTTCTACTTCCTTTAGTCTATTATTTAAAGAATCTATATTCTTTTTAACTTCTTTGGCACTACTATTTTCCTTATTATAAAATTTATCATATTTTTTTGTATAATCTTTTAATTCGGTATTAATTTTCTCCTTGTACTTTTCTACATCTAGATATGCTATTAAAAATCTTACATCTTTTCCAAATGATTTATACATTCTTTGATAGTACTCTAGACTCTTGTCTTCAAAGCCAATGTTCTTACTAGTTTGTTCAGTTATTTCTTTAAAAGTTGGTAAATCTTCATACTTGATATCTTTAACTACAATGCCAAACTTTTCTGCTTTCTTTATTTTGCTTAAATGATGTGGTTTGAAATCTTTTACAACATCATCAAATGTTTTGTTTTCTAAATCAATAGCATACATCCATCTTATTTCTTGACTAGAACTATAGCCAACTGTAAATCCATTGTGGATGAATCCAACTTTCTTTAATGATTCTACAACGTCACTATTATCAAATTCATCAGTTATTTCACCATTGATATCCCTGCTTTTATATAAAATGTTAGGATCAATACGTAGCACATATCCCTTTCTTTCTTTTATGAACTTTTTTAAATTGCTAGTAAAAAACTTAAGTAGTTTTTCATTATGATAGTCAAGTAATAAACCATTTGGAGAGCTAAAGTAATTATATCCAAATTTTCTTTTTTTTGCGGTTAATCTTGCTGCAGCAACTATTTTATTATTTTCTTCAACACCGACATAATATGAAACTGTATTACTATTGTCCATCATTGGTGATTGTAGGAATGTTTTGAGATCACTCTTATCTAAATATTTGTTAAATTCTTTTAAACTTAATTCTTTGAATTTCATATATATCTTCCTTCCCATTCATATATTCTTGATTAAGTAAGATACAATATATTTATCATATATAACTATATCCCATATATAAATTTTAACACACTTATAAAGTATAATAAATTATAATATTTAAATTAAAAACTTTATATATTATTAATCTTTATTATTATACCATTTAATATAGGAATTATTTAGTATTACGTTGTTTATTTTAATATAAAATCCTCGTTTTATATTGTAAGCACGAGGATTTTATTTATTAATTTATTATTTTGATTTTTTCTTTTTCATTATTATGGAAATTACAATAATAGCTAGTAACACTCCAATTATTAGGAAAACTCCTGTCCAGCCTAACGTTGAAATTATTTTACTTCCTAAAGACATAATAATTCCTGCTAAAACAACACCTAGAGATACAGCGAGTACGCTTGTTTTAAAGTCGAGATTTAAGAAGCTTGCCGCTAGAGTTCCTGTCCAAGCACCAGTTCCTGGTAAAGGAATTCCTACAAAAATTAGTAGTGCAAAAAATATGCCTCGTTCTCCAGCTGACTCTTTCAACTTTTTTCCACCTTTTTCACCCTTTTCTAGACACCAGGTAAAAAACTTCTTAGTTAGTTTTTTATCTTTGCCCCACTCTAATACTTTTCTTGCAAATAAATAGATAATAGGCACAGGTAGTAGGTTTCCAATAATCGCAACTGGATAATATAAGAAGATGTTTAGTCCTAAGCTTTCTGCTATAGGAATTGCGCCTCTTAACTCAACAATTGGAACCATTGATACAAAAAAGACAATTAAATATTTAACTAATACTGGTAAACTTGACATACTAACATCCTCCAAATTATTATCTATATTTTGTATTATAGCAATTTTTACTAGTAAAATAAATGCTGTTTTTTATTTTATTAAATAAATCTTAATATTTAATGTAGTTTAGTACATATTTCATTAGCAAGTTCAATTGCTAAAATAGGAACTTCTTTTTTCTTTTCGAAGTTTGTCTCTTGAGAAACACTTCTTCTATCCCATTCAACAGAATCTAGATTATCTCCTGCATAATAGAATGTAAAATAATGAAGTTTTTTTCTTTTACATACTGCTGCTATAGCTGAGGCTTCCATCTCAACGCATATTGCTCCCTTATCCTTAAAGTATTTTATCTTATCTTTTGTTTCCCTGTAGAAAGCATCTGTTGTCCAAGTTGGTCCTTCTGTATAGTCAAAAGAATATTTGGCTAATATATTTTTAAACATATCTTTATACTTATCATCTAATTCAATATATTCTGATTCTGGTAGATAATGATAACTAATACCTTCATCCCTAAATGCTTTAGTTGGAATAATAATAGAACAATCCTCAATATTTTTATCTAACACTCCACAGTTGCCAAAAATAACAAAATGTTCTACTCCATTGTAATTTAGTTCTTCAATATCGGAACTGATCCAAGGCCCACTTATGCCAGCCATAAATAGAGCAATTTCATTGTTCTTGTATTTCAAAGTATATATTGGTCTATGGTAGCTAGCGCCTCCAAAATAACCAACTTTTTTAGTTTGAAAAGCCTCTACAATATTTTCAAATAGTTTTACAGAAAATACTCCTACTGCTACCTTTGGTAAAATTACCTTCTTTTCCCTAGAATCATTTTCATCCCTTATTCCAGATGTTTTTATAAATGACTCCTCATCACTATATCTTATCATTTTTATTTACCTCCTTGATTTGTTCTAAGTTAAAATAGTTGTCTATAAAATTATAATATCATATGTAACCACTATTAGTAATTATACCATGGGTATCGTTTATATTTCTACTTATTCTGTATATAGCGATACATTTTCTAAATTTTTTGTATACATTGTATATGAATTATATAACTCAAGTCTTCCATAACATGTATGATTTCTATAAGATTCCCATTTGCATCACAATGTGTTTCCAGCCATCTGATTCAACCATAATTCTCATTGGGGTATATCTAATAATATTTATTTTTTAGCATTCACTAAATCTAATATTACTATATAATTTTGACCATTTTTAATAACATTGTTGAAATCTTGAGTTGTTTAGATGATTTTGAAGTTTTTCATTTAAAAATCACCTTTAAAAATACTTTTTTGCCTTTTTGGATAATTAATGAATGATTAGTTAAATCTTTATCAGTTATTGTTTGTTCTACTGATCCTATTTTTTTTTGATTAAGTGATATAGCATTTTGTTCTATTAATCTCCTAGCTTCTGACTTAGATGCTAATAATTTTGATTTAACAAGTAAGTCTACAATATTAATATCTAATAAATCTTTAGATAATTCTATACTCGGCATATTTTGTGATGCACCTTTATTACTAAATAGTTCTTCTGCTGTTTTTTGTACCTTTTGAGCCTCTTCTTCTCCATGAACTAATTTAGTCACTTCAAATGCTAATAGTTTTTTGGCTTCTCTAATATCATCTTTACATAGTTTTTTGATGTCAGATATCTCCATTCTTGTAAAGAATGATAGACTCCTTTCTATGTCTTCATCAAACGAATTAATCCATGCTTGAAAAAAATCAAATGGTGTAGTTTTATCTCTTGACACCCATAGTGTACCACTAGCTGTTTTTCCCATTTTTTCTCCATCAGCCTTAATTAATAGTGGACAAGTAAATCCAAATAGAGGTTCTATCTTTTTGCCTTCACTAAATCCTATCTTACGAGAAAGATCAGCACCTGCTAAAATATTACCCCATTGATCAGAACCACCGATTTGTAATCTACAGCCAAATTCTTTATTTAAATGCACAAAGTCAAATGCTTGCATTAACATGTATCCCATCTCTAGGAATGTTAATCCACCATTTTCTAATCTTTTTTTGTAGCAATCTGCTGCTAACATATTATTAACATTGAAATGAACTCCAATATCTCTCATAAAATCAACATATGTTTTATCGCAAATCCAATCTGCATTATCTACTATAATAGCTGGATTATCTCCATCAGTTCTTACAAATCTTTTAACTAACTCTTTTACTTCTGCTTTATTGTGAGCAACCTCTTCTTTTGATAGCATTTTTCTCATATTGCTTTTGCCTGTTGGATCTCCAATTAAAGCGGTAGCACCACCAATTAGTATAATTCCATGATGTCCAAAATCTTGTAGCCATCTAAACATTGTTAATGCGAAAAAGTGTCCTATATGTAGACTATCTGCAGTTGGGTCAATTCCTAAGTAGAAAGTCATAGGCTCCCCATTAACTAAATCAATAATTTCTTTTTCATGTGTAAGGTCTTTAACATAACCTCTTTCTTTTAAAATATCAAATAATTTCTTTTCCATTTCTATTTCCTCCTAAATAATTTGTATAGTTAATTAAATTACAATCATCAAAGTAATAATAGTAATAGTCACTATCCATACAAATCACCTCCTTGAAAACAAAAAAGAGCAATTATCCATAAAGGACGAATCGCTCGTGGTACCACCTTTGTTTGTAATAATAGTTTATTACCTCTTATCAATAACGGATACTATCCGACTTAAAATCATCATTTGTAATTCATCATTTTAACTTTACTTATTTTCACCAGCCATAAGTTCTCTATAAAATATTATAAAATAATTACTTCGAATGAATCGCTTTTTAATTAACTGGCTAAATTATACTATATTTTATGTGCTTTTGCAATTATATATTACAAAAAATGTATCTATCTTTATGCGAACTTTGCCTCATATTTTGTAAGAACTTATGTTTATGTAGTTTATAATGGAATATATCTTACCATTAAAATAAATTTTAAATAAAACAAGTGTAATAATATTGATTTAAATAGAAAAAAATTATAATATAAAATTGGTGATAAAATGAAAGAATATGAGTACTATCTTAAGAAAATTAAATTAAAAAAGGATGAGCTTTTTGCCATAATAACTGTAATTATTGTTGGACTAGTTAATTACATATATTTACTTACACATAACTGCCTAAGTCATGATGGTTTGTATAATGGACCAATACATATATCTGGAGGTTGGGAATTTGATTTAGGAAGGCCATTACTAAGAGTGATTGATAAAATTAGAAATGGGCTTGTTTCATCAAGTATAATTTTCGCATTGGGAATTATATTTATATGCATAACAGTAATTCTTATAAAAAGAATTTTTAAAATAGAAAAGAAAGTGCCACTGATATTATCGGCAATATTTTTAGTAGCATTCCCAACAATAGCTGATAGTTCTTTATATATATATTGCTTTGATAGTTACTGTTTGGCGATGTTTCTGTCAACATTTGCTGTATATATGATAATAAAGAAAAAATACGTATGCGCTATCATCTCAATAGTATGTTCACTTTCACTTTATCAAGCATATATAAGTATGACCATAACATTATTGATAATATATCATATATATGAGGTAATAGAAAATGAAATAAATATTAAAGAATTAGTAAAGAACTTTATAGTTATCCTTATAGGAATGATAGCATATTATGTATGTTTGAAAATGGGTATGTTAGTGTTTCATAGAACTCTTGCTGATTATAAGGGTGCAAATCAATTAGGCTTGTCTACAATAATGAATATTCCTAAAAATATTATCAGTTGTTATAAGGATTTTTATAACTATCTTTTTGAAGAAAATATAATATTAAATAGTTTTTATAAAAGGAATATATATAACATAATCATAATTTTTAGTTTTCTATGTGCTATGATAAACATATTAAAAAAGAAAAAAATTCAAGAAAAACTTCTAGTACTTGGACTGCTTGCAATAATGCCTATATCTATATGTATTATGAATTTAATAGCAAGTGGAACAAATATAATAATTCTTACGGCAATAGGATTTTATCCGCTATATATATTTATAATAAATACAATTGATAAATACAAAAGTATAAATATAGTTAGAAATGTAGGAATAGTCGCTTCATTTATAATATGCTTTACTTTTTTATTAGCTGATAATGGTGAATTTATGTCAAGGCAAGATGTATATAATAATTTTTATCAAAGAACATTGTTAACGCTTAATAGAGTATCAACATTGAAGGATTACAATAGTGAAATGAAATGGATGTTTAGTAATACATATACTTATAGTTCGACATTGAACAAATACAGTTTAGGATTTGTATCAGGTCAAGCAGAGACATTTGGTGGTTTTATTGGAATAGAAGGAATAAAAATATTTTATAATAGGTATCACGGAATAGATATTGAGCTAGTTGATTACGATACATATAAAAGAATAATAGAAACAGAAGAATTTAAAAATATGAAAGTAAATACAGAGAAAATTATTGACGATATAATTGTAATAAAAAATAGCGATTCAACATGTTAATGACATTGATTCAAAAGTCTCATATTTAATTAAAAAATAAGTAAAATAATTGTAAGGTTTTATTCAAAAGAGTGTTTAAAAAAATCTATTTTTTAATGACTATTCCATCTAAATTACATATATAACATTCTGGTAATTTTAATTTGATATAATTAAGGGCGTCTTCATCATGTTCATTTATTTTCACTTTTTCCCATCCTCTCTTAATATTAAAAAATGTGATTGAATATAAAAAGAACCTCCTTTCACGAATATACCACAAAAAACAATCACAAAATTAATGTGTATACTTTTTGTCATTCATGAGGAGATTCTTAAGACTCTTCATTATTCCTTTAAACACTTATTTATCTGGTAGCAAAACGCAAATGACTAATTGATTTACTACATTTAAATTATAACAAATTAATATTAATATGTCAAAAAATCACTACAAGCAAAAAGGATGGCGGCTGTTAAATTGTTGTCTGCATCCTTTTTTACTTAGTTTTTCTTGATTATGTCCACATTATTTATGCTATGTGGAGAAATCGTGAACAAATTGACATCTGTGAACAGATTTATCATTTTTTATATTTTTAACAATTCCTTATTTTATGCTGGCTTGTGGGCTTATTTACCACAACATTGCTTATATTTTTTACCACTGCCACATGTTGTAGGAACTCCCATATTTATAATACTTATAATATTTATAATATTATTGATATTTCAAGGCTTTAGCGT
>CAKPJX010000010.1 GCA_934163035.1 uncultured Bacilli bacterium
TGCTGTGTTTTTCTCAAGTTGCTCCATTAATATAACAAACATTTTTTGTCATGTCAACAGTTAATTTGATTTTTTTTGCTTTTTTATGAAAAATTGTGAATTTTAGATTATATTATACTGTCAATCGCTTAATTTTATGCAATATTTAATATCATTATACATATATGTTGTTAACCTATATTATTACTATTTGAGCTTTTTGCTGTTTATATTTTTGATAATAGTATTCTACTGCGCCTGGCTCAAAGGCAAGCATTTCATCCCTTAGCATGTTTATCAACTCGGATAATTCACTTTTTAATATAGAGTCAAGAGCATTTGAGTACTTCATCATGCTTTTATGATATCTGTATTCTCCCCTATCCAAGATTTTAAAACTACCATCTGGAAAAACCCTTAAATCCAAATCATAATCAATATACTTTATTGTGTTTTCTTCTATAATAAATGGTGAAGCAATGTTGCAATAATAGTATATGCCATTTTTTTTGTATTGACCTATTATATTAAACCAGTGATTATAAAAAAAATATAATACTGCAGGTTCTTTTGTTCGCCATGACCTGCCATCTGATTCAGTTACCTTTGTTTTTTCATTGCTAAATATTAGATAATCGTCATGTATTTCTATCAAGACAGCTTCATCCCAAGAGCGATGTATTTTTCCATTATGTTTATAGCTATGAATCTCATATCTTTTACCTACTATTAGTTTTTCAAATATTTGTTTATTTTTTGTCATTTTTACTTTTACCTCTTGTTAAGATATGATACTAGCCAACAACCGAAAGCAAAAAGAGCAACTAAAGCTATTGTCCCAAATGCCGCATTATCTATCTTACTGCCTATTGTTTTTTCAAGCCACTCATTCCATTCTGCAATTTTCCCTGAAATACTTGCTATTGTATAAATCATTCTTCTTCCCTGTCCTTTTTGTCATTACTCTTTTTTTGTTTTGTATTTTTTTTCTTTTTTGTTGTCTTTAATTCCTTTTCCTCTACAATTGTTGCCTCATCATTATCAACGCTTATTGCTTCATGTATATATTTGACATTCTTTTTTATAATAGATGTCGATACTATATCCAATATTGCATATATAATTATAAAAATTCCTATCGTCTGTGTTAGTATGACAGCTCCCTTAAAAGGATTAAATAGTAGTACCACTCCACAAATCACGCTTATAATTGAAATAATCATGGTTGTTTTCCATTGCTGATTGTTCTCTTTTTTTAGTTCAAAAGCATATTGTAATTTAGTAGAACTGTTTATTACTATTGCGACTCCTATTATTATTGGTAGCACACTTGCAATTGACTTTGGATTTTTTACTATTAGCAAACCTAGTATTATTGTTACAACACCATATAAAATATCTAAATCATTTTTACCAGATATTTCTATATTTTTTATAAATTTGATTATTGCAAAAGCTCCTAGGCCCACTAATACTCCGCCAATTAAATATGATATCGCTATGATTGTTACTTCTGATTTGAATATTATAAGTAACCCCAATACAAATAGCATTATTGATGATACAAGTGATGATCTAAAAAATTTTTTCATTAATTTATCCATTTTCCGCTCCTATCTATTATTTCTTAGGCCTATTATTTGTTCAATAATTTTGTACCTGACACCATTATAACATAAAACTTTATTTTTTCATTATTTAATGATAGTCTTTATGCATTTACATGTTAAGAAAGTTCTTTTACTCTTTCGTTATTAAAAATGGTAGTAATTCTTCTACACTCTTAGCACCAAATACTATATCATATATTATGGATATGATTGGTGCATTCATATTATTTTTTTCTAACAATTCGTGTACTGATTTTAGTGAATACAAGCCTTCAACAGTATTGTTTTTTGTATATTCTGCGATTGCTTCTGGTGTTTTTCCTTCTCCTATCAATTTTCCATAGCAGAAATTACGGCTCTTTTCGGATGCACATGTCAATATCAGATCTCCAATACCAGAATATGATAAAATCGTTTTCTTATCCGCATTAAATAATGCTAATATATCCTCAATATCATGTATTACTTCGGTTAAAAACATCGCCTGTGTTGATGCTGTTGTATTAATTCCTGATAGCATTCCAGTTGCAATTGCAATTATATTTTTGACAGTTCCACATATTTCTACCCCAATTACATCACTAGTATATCTGACTTTTGTATACTTATTAGAAAAAGCTTCTTTTACTATTTTAAATGTGTTTACGTCTGTTGTAGCTATTGATAATCCCATAGGGGATTTTTGAATAACATCATGTGCAAATGTTGGACCACTCAATATTGCTATTTTATCAACACTTATATATTTTCCCACAATTTGATGGAGAAATTTTCCTGTTTTTTGTTGAATGCCTTTGCTAGCAATTAATATGCGCTGATTTGTAATATAATCTTTCATTCTTTCAACAGTTTCTTCTACAAATCCAGTTGGAATCGCAATTATAAGCAATTCTGAAAAATCTATAATAGTTTCTATATTTGTAGTTATTTTTATTTTATCATTCAACTCAAAACCAGGTAAAACCTTTTCATTTTTTCTAGTTGTTTCTAATTGCTCCTTCTCAGACACAAACTTTGTCCACATCATAACATCGCACTCATTATCCATCAATATACTACTTAGTGCCATTCCATAAGCCCCACAGCCTATTATTCCTACTTTCATATTTCCTCCTTATTATTGTATATTTACATTATCTATTGATGAAATTATCTCTATGATAGTATTTCCATCATTGAGCTTTATTATATCACCATTTTTATATTTATATATTGTTTTTGCTTTCCTATTTTGTTTTTCCCAGATTATTGGCAAGGCATATCCATTAGTAACAAAATATCCTTCTCCACTTCCTGTCGTATTAAGATCTTGCCTTCCCTCAGAATCTAGTGTTCGATTGCTTGCAACTTGAATTATAATGTTTTTATATGTTAAAGTTTCTCTTGATTCTGCATCAATGTGTGGATTATTGTTCATATATCTAAGATATGCTTTTTTATTTATATCATATATAAAACTTCTGTTTTGACTGTATGAATATTCAATCTTTACATTATTTGCTGCTATTGTTTCTATCGTTTCGCTATCTGAAATGTTTTTATCTTTGAAAACTATTTTTTCTAACTCTATCTCATCAGCACTATAATTTAAGAGTTTCCAATCATTTGTTTCTACTGAATAATTTTTATTTTTTGCTTCATTATATAACTTTTCCGTTGACGTTAAAACATTGTGTGGTGCGTATAGCCAATTAACCCTCCAAAAAGGAGATGAATCATACATGCCATTTACATTATTTACACCTAATTTTTTTATGTCATTTTGGGCATATGGGCTCCAACCAAAGTGTGCATATATGGCATCACTTTCTAAGCAATAATCTAGAAAATAGTGCCTTGAACTTCTAACAGGACCAATCTGTGATACGCTTCTATCTTTAAATATAGCCATTAATCTTGTTAGTCCACCTTCAACAATTATTTCATATGTTAGATATGCCTGTTGCAAACCATAATGAGAATTGTTGCCAACATTGTTATCTATCATTACTGCTATCGGTCTGTCATTTGAATCATCGTCAACGATTGTTATCTTTTTTTGAATTGGGGTCTCTGGATTTTTAATAGCCCTGTTTCCAATGTTGTTATGTTGTTTTAAAATATCCGGTTTTAATATAATTATAATTCCTAAAAAAAGGACAGTAACAAAGAAAAGTAAAGTTGTTATAGCCATTATTTTTTGATTTTTCTTTTTCACCATTATATCACCTATTATCATCTTAACATGTTTTACGTAGTTTTTCATCTTGTTTGTCTACTGTTGACACTGTTCTTGACTTTTCTTTTTCACCATTTATTAAGATATCATAATAAATCAGTAATACATAATTTTTGCAAATTTATGATTGAAACATCAAATTTGTTGTGTTATAATTTCCTTGTACCAGATTTAGGGGATTAGTTAAATGGTATAATAATGGTCTCCAAAACCACTGTTGGGAGTTCGATTCTCTCATCCCCTGCCAAAGGAATTTATGATTCATTCTTTAAGAGTAAAGATTGAATCTTTTTTGTTAGTAAGAAATATTTCGTTTTTTGGTATTTGTAATTCCTTCCCTTATATATAGGTTATATCTAATTAAAAGTGAAAATATGCATGGTAAACAATATAAGGACTATTTATATATTATAATTAAAAATATTAAAGACATTAGTCCAGAAGAAACAATTGAATTACTTAAAAGTCTACACAACACTGGTTGTTCTTGTGCCATGCTTGCAAATCTATTGATAGATAGTGTCTACACTGATGATGAAAAATTTAAAAAAACATTTGGTTTTTCAATTTTAACACATAATAGTATTGATTGTAATAAACTTATGGTAGATATATTTTCTAAATTATATAAGGTTATGAGAATTATATTTGTAGAATATAAAACCTATAAATTTAAAAGTGCTAAGGAGGCTGCTATGGGCTTTTAGGTAAAAATTGTGAAAATGATTCTCTAGCTCTTGTAGAATTATTTAATAATGGGATAAGTGGAGATGGGATTGATTCTGATAAAAATCTTTTATTTAAAAATAACAGAGTGCCTAAAGTAACAAATTATGTTGGGAGCTGTGTCGAGATCGCAAAGAAAAAATTCAATAGAAATGATATAGATACCTTTGAAGAATTAAAAGAATTATGTAAAGACGTTGGTATCGAGGCGGAATCTAGGGATACAGAAATTTACCAAAAATTCACAGGCCTAGAAACAAATAATTTCAACTACTGGAGCAATTAAGCCAATATAATGTTAATTTATTTACTTTTAAATCTTTCTAATACAAGTTTTATATTTTATAGTTTTTTGTATCATAATAAAAATGGTGATATTTATGCGAATCAGACTTGGATATGCTTGCATTAGTGAAACTTTACCTGTAACATCTTCTAGCACATATACTTATACTAGGTTCTGTAAAGAGAATGATTTTAAAAAATTAGATTCTATAATAAGATCCAATCTTTTTGCTCTAAGAGAGTTGTTGATTTATAATATTAAAAATGATATTCATTTTTTTAGATTCTCTTCAAATATAATTCCGCTAGCTACAAAAAACGAGGTTTCATTTGATTATTTTCATGAATACAGCACCCTATACAATGAAATCGGAAGCCTTATAAAAACAAATGATATGCGAGTTGATTTTCATCCAAGTGAATTTTGTGTATTAAATAGTGTTCATAAGGATGTCATTAAAAATAGTATTGACATATTAGAATATCATTATAATCTATTGAGATTTTTTCTAATAAAATTTAAGATACTAGTACTGCACGTTGGAGGATGCACATTTGGTAAGGATAAATCGATTACTCGCTTTTGTAATAACTTTAAGAAATTAAATAAAAATATTCAGAAATGTATAGCCATAGAAAATGATGACAAGATCTTCACAATAGAAGATTGTTTAAAGATACATGATATGATTAGTGTACCTATAGTTTTTGATTATCATCATTATTTATGTAATGGAAGTGGAAGTAAACTAGATGATTTTATTGAAAAGGTTTTTTCTAGTTGGAATGGTGAAATTCCTAAAATGCATTTTTCATCTCCAAAGAGTAGGCAAAAAAAGGAGAGACGTTCACATCATGACTATATAGATAGCGATACTTTTATAGATTTTATTGAAAAAATCAAAATATATAATCAGGATGTTGATATTATGATTGAAGCTAAAAAAAAAGACGAAGCTCTTTTCAGACTAGTTAGAGAGTTGAAATATAAAACTGATTATAATTTTATTGATGAGACAACTTTTATTGTAGAAAATAAAATTTCTTCTTGACAAATACTTAAAATAGAATAGAATATTATGTAGACATTTATTACGAAGTTGCATTTGTCGACTTTGTAATTTTTTTGTCGCATACTATAAACGAAAAGAGGAATATAATGACAGATAGTAATAATCAAGCAAATGGACAAAGTATTATTTCTCCTAATATACTCGAAGGATTATCACATGAATTAAAAGCTTTTATGAAGTATAAAGATGCAAGTGATTCTGATTCAAATGATAAAAGACTTGAATTTGAAACGCTTATTGTATTAGAGAGTTTAGGATATCCTATTAATAATATGGGAATATATTATTTTAGAGACTTGATTGTAAAAGCTTGTCTTTTAAGAGAAGAAGGAATTAGTGATATAGAACTTTACTCATTGTTGAATGATGAATTTTCTCAGTTTTACTTTGATGTTGCCAGAAACGAGAATGATATTGGTATAAAGAATTTCAATAGTACTACTTGTTCTTGTTTAGAAAAGAGAAATAAGTCATCAAATACGAATAAGCTAGCTTTTAAAATAATGCGAAGGTGTCCTGAAGAAAATAGTCTTGGGATTAATGTATTTTTTATTTCAGACTATATATATGGAAAGCATCTCAATTCTAAGGAACAGGGAAAGCCATATGTAAAAAAGTTAAACTTTAAAAATAATATTTAATATCATTGAGTAAGCATCTATTTGCTTATTCTTTTTTTTACAATAACTTTTCTAATCCAATCTATTGGTATAACAGAAATTGCTAAAATTATAGTTAATTGAATTTCTTTTAGTGTAAGTCCGAATGTCCTAAATAAACTTCCTCCATAATAAATTAAGTATAATTGAACTATTATAATAAATAAAATTACAATTAAGAAAGCTTTGTTTTTGTTTAGGTCTGCTAGAAGATTTAATCTTTTCGTTCTGGCATTAAAGCTATTAAATATTCCTATGAATATAAATAGAGCAAAGAAAGCTGTCATAAAATATTTATCAGTTGGATCGTATCTATACCAACTTTTTATTACTGGGCTTATCAAAAATACTAAGCAAAGTAGTGCTGAATATAGGCCTGTAAAGATTATTTCTCCATACATATATTTATTTATAATAGGTTCGCTTTTTTTCTTTGGTTTTTCTAACATGTATGATTCTAATGGTGGTTCATATGAAAAAGCAATTCCAGCTAGGGTATCCATTATCATATTTATCCATAACATTTGAATAACAGTTACTGGTGTTTCTATTCCTGTAAATGGACCAATTATTGATAGACTTATTGCACATAAATTTATAGTTAATTGGAATATTATAAACTTTCTAATGCTTTCAAAGATAGTTCTTCCATATAAAATCGCTTTGGAGATGGATAAAAAGTTGTCATCTAATATAACTATATCGCCTGCTTCTTTACAAACTTCTGTACCACTTCCCATAGCAAATCCAACATCGGCTTTTTTTAAGGCTGGGGCATCATTTACTCCATCTCCTGTCATTCCTGTTACTAAACCTATTTCTTCTGATAACTTTACTAAACGGCTTTTATCTTGGGGTAAACTTCTAGCTACTATTTTCAGGTTGGGAATTATTTTTTTTAATTCTTCGTCAGTTTTTGCATTCAAATCATCACTTGTTAGTACTACGTCATTTGGAGAGTCTAGCAGTCCGACTTCTTTACCTATACTTATGGCAGTCTCTTTACTATCACCTGTAATCATAACTGTCTTAATTCCTGCTTTTTTTACTAATTTTAGTCCCTCGATTGCTTCTTTACGAACATCATCCTTTATATATAAAATGCCAATTAAAATAAAACCTTCTAATCTGTCTAAATCATAACCTTCCTTATATGCAAGAGCTATTGCCCTAATACCTTTATTTGTTTTATTTTCAATGTTTCTTTTTAGGTTGTCATTTTTTATAAGGGGATATTTTATTCCATTTACTGATATATATTTATTGCACACCGGAATAATTTTTTCTGGAGCTCCTTTTATATATGTTGTTTTAGGGGTTGTATTTATAGTTACCTTTGAATATTTACTCTTACTGTTAAACGGAACATTTCCTATCTTTTTATAATTCATCTGTTTAGATGTTTTAATAAATTTAAATATCGCTCTGTCAGTAATGTTACCTCCTATTACACCATTTTCTTCATCCATATAGCTAGCATTATTATATATGCATGCATTCTTTAAATATTGGTGATATTTATTATAATTAATTAGTTCATATTCTTCTCTATATTCTCTACCTTCTGGTGTTAATAGACCAACAACTTCTAGCCTTCCCTTGGTTATTGTACCAGTTTTATCTGTAAATAAAATATTTAGACTTCCAGCAGTTTCTATCCCAACAAGTTTTCTTACTAGGACATTGTTTTTTAGCATTCTTTTCATATTTGATGATAGTACTAATGTTATCATCATTGGTAATCCCTCTGGTACTGCTACTACAATAATTGTTACACTTAAAGTTAGTGCATATAATATATAGCTTAATAAAAGTGGAAAGTCGCTTAGCGTTGACATTATTTTTGAAGTGTCAAAATTATTTTGAACTATTATCTTGGAAAATAAATAGGAAAAACTAACTAGAATTGCTCCTATATAGCCTATCCAACTTATTATTTGAGCTAGTTTTCTTAATCTTATTTTTAGAGGACTATCTTGACTTTTTTCCTGTAATTCAAGGGCCATCTTTCCATAAAAAGTGTCATGACCAACCTTCGTTACCTTCATGTATGCTTCCTCAGAATAAACAACAGTTCCTCTATATAAATTTTTATTGGTAATTGCATCTTTCTTTATTTCTCTTGCTTCTCCATTAAGACTTGATTCATCAACCGATATTGATCCACTTACTATTATGCCATCTGCTGGTATTTTATCACCGGCTTGAAGAAGAATTAGGTCTCCAACTACTACATCATCAATCAATATTTCCTGAAGTTTATTTTCTCTTTTTACTTTACATTTTATTTTTGATGACTCTTCTTGAAGCTTTTTGAAGGCTTCTTCACTACCATATTCTGAAATCGTTGAAATTAAAGAGGCAACTAAGATTGCTACTACGATTCCAATGGTTTCATACCAGTCAAAATCCTTAAACAAAAAAAGAACTTTTATTGCAAGAGCAATTAATAATATTTTTATAATTGGATCGCCTAATGTTTCTAGGAAAAGTCTAAAAAAACTGTTCTTATTTTTGCCACTTATTTCGTTACTTCCATATTTTTTTCTATTTTCCGTTACTTCTTTGTTACTGAGTCCATTGTACATATTATTCCTCCTAAGTAAAGGTATGTTTGGTTAGAGTCTTATATGCACATTCGAACTAAAACGACAATCTTTATAAATTAAAATTTTTTATGGTGTTTGATACTATTAATTTAGTTTGATATTTTAAATAATACTAATTATAATATTGGTGGTGAGTTATAATGATTGATTTAAGTAATTGTAATATTTGTCCGAGAAAGTGTGGTATTAATAGATATGAAGCAAATGGATTTTGTGGTGCTAATAGTAAAGTTAAGGTTGCCTATTATAGCATTCATAAATGGGAAGAACCTATTATCTCTGGTAAAAATGGTAGTGGAACAGTATTCTTTTCTAACTGCAATTTAAAGTGTATATTTTGTCAGAACAAAAAAATAAGTAGAGATGGTTATGGGAAAGAAATAAGTTTAAAAAGGCTTGAGGATATATTTTTAGAACTTCAAGATAGGAAATGCCATAATGTTAATCTTGTTACTCCGACTATGTATGTTCCACAAATTGTAGAGGTTTTACAGAAAATAAAGGGTAAATCTTTAAAAATACCTGTTGTTTATAATACTAGTAGCTATGAAAACGATAGCACTATAGAATATTTGAATGGAATGGTTGATATTTATTTGGCCGATTTAAAATACTGGGATGGAGAACTTGGAGTTAAGTATTCCCATTGTGAGAATTATTTTGAAGTTGCGACTAAGGCAATTGATAAAATGTATAAACAAGTCAAAAAATTTGAAATTAAGGATGGGATACTTATTCGTGGATTAATTGTTAGAGTATTAGTTCTTCCTGGACATGTTGACGATAGTAAAAAAATCATTTCTTATTTATATAATACATATGGTGATAATATAATTATTAGTATAATGAATCAATATACACCAATTAATTACTGCTCTAAATATGAAAATCTGAATAGATGTCTTAGTCCTGATGAATATAGTAAAGTCGTTAATTTTGCATGTGATCTTGGAATTACTAATGCATTTATTCAAGATGGTGCTACTCAAAGTGAAAGTTTTATTCCAGAATTTAATTGTGATATTGTGTGATTGGAGGGGTCATAATGAAAAATTTTAGAATTAATCCTGACGAAAAATATGTTAACATTATAATTAAAGGTTTAGAAAAAAAAGATGGGCATTGTCCATGTCGTTTGAATGTTGATGATACTACTCTATGTCCTTGTGATGAATTCGTTAAAGATGGTATTTGCAAATGTCAACTTTTTATACCAATTGAAAAAGATGATATAAATGAGGCTACTAAATAATTTAATTTATTTTCAAAAAATCTTCTTTATTTAAAAGTAAATTTTTTGGTTTATTTTAAACACGCCTTTCTTCTATGGCAAAGTAAAAGATGATTATTATAAAACTTATTTCCCATATTTTCTATAAAAGAAAAGTTGCTGTTTAATTAATATTTATTAAGTAATACCTAAATAATAATTTATTTATATTTTATTATCCGACATTTTGTGATATTATTATTTTGGGAGGTAGAATGTGAAAAAGTTTAAAATATTGTTAATGACTTTATTTGTTCTTCTTGCTATGCCATTTACTGTTTTTGCTGAAGAAGAGGCTAGCACTAGCAGTGAAGAAGATAATAAAGTTAAGATTTATTTTTTTAGAGGAGAAGGTTGTCCTCATTGTGCTGAAGCAGAAGAGTTTTTTGATAGTATCAAAGATGAGTATGGTCAATATTTTGAGATAGTTGACTATGAAACTTGGAATAATGCTGATAATGCTAGCTTACTTGAAAAAGTTGGCGAAGCCAGAGATGAAAAAATCAAAGGTGTTCCTTACATAATCATTGGTGATAAATCTTGGAGTGGTTACTCTAGTGAGTATGATGATGATATAAAAAAGACCATTAAATCTGTATACGATACTAGCGTTGATAAGAGATATGATATTATGCAATTAATTGATACTGGCACTACTAATAAAGGAAACTCTGAAGACAGTACTAAATCAAACGATGCAATTATTCTTATTGCTATTATTGTTGTAGTTGGAGTAGTTGTTTCTGGTATAGTAATGGCTAGAAAAAAAACAGTATAAAAAAAGAGTCATTTAATTGATTTTATAATCAAATATGACTCTTTTATTGTGGGATTATAAGTTCTTGATTTAGAGATAATAAGTTGCTTTTTAAATTGTTTGCTGATTTGAGCTCGTCAACACTTATACCATTTGATTTTGCGATTGACCATAATGTGTCACCATTCTTGACAGTATATATTTTTATAGGTTTTTCATCTTGGCTAACTGGAACCTTAATTTTATCACCTATTTGCAAGGTCAAATTAGTTAAATTATTTAATTTTATTAAATCATTAACCGTAGTATTATTATTATTTGCGATTTTCCACAGACTGTCGCCCTTCTTCACTTCATAAATTACATAGTTTTCCACAGAAGGTGTGGATGTTGAACCAGTTGGCAAGGTTGGCTGTTGTACTGAACTATCTGGCTCTTTTACTGATAATGGTATTAATAATTGTTGGCCAACTATTAGATTATTATTAGTTAGGTTATTTATTCTTTTTATTTCATCAATTGTTGCGTTATTTTCTTGGGCGATTTTCCATAAACTATCACCTTTTTTTACAGTGTATGTAAAATAGTTATCTGGAGATGATGGCTCCTTTAGATATATAACTTGTCCTATATTAAGTAAATCGTTGGTAAGATTATTTATTCTTCGTATTTCTGATATTGGTATATTAAACTGATTAGCTATCTTATATATGGTATCACCTTTTTTTACAATGTAGAATTCTCCTGTAAAACCTTCCGGTCTATATGGTGTATTAGTATATTCTGCAATAGCTTTAACTACAGCTTCTGCATAATTGGTTATATTATTTTGAAGCTTTTGTGCATCTTTAGCATTATCTATAAAACCATATTCTACTAATAGTGATTCCGCCGGTGATGTCTCTCTAATTATATAATAATAATCTTTATTTGGATTCTCTGGAAGTCTTCTCTGATAAGTCTTTCTTTTTATTTGTCCTGTTTCTCCAATGTAATCTAAAGCGAGGTCGGCTAACGTTGAATCATTGCGTAGTGCATAAACTATTTCGGCACCTTCGGCACCCCCGAAGTCGTGAAATGTAGTTAATTTTTAAATCATTTCAAAATAATCGTTATCAATTTTCTTGATATCGTAAGAGTAGTTTATTTGAACTCCTACATTATATTCAATCATAAGTTTTGCTAATTGCTTTCCATTTATCAAAACTATTGTATGTGATAAATTTGTAGCATAATCCTTGGCTTCTTTTGTAAAATCCGATGTAGTAATAAAAATTCCTTTATTTGACTTTTTAGCTGACAATGCCCCTACAAAATTTTGCAATTGTGGTCTTCCAACATTGTCCTTCCATCTTTTTGCTTGAATATAAATTTTATCCAAGCCTAGCTTGTCTTGGTTTATTATTCCATCTATACCTTCATCACCAGATTTTTTAGTAACTGTATTAGAGTTATCATCAGAATTACCATATCCCATTTTAGTAAGGATATCCATTACCAGTCTTTCAAAATAGTAGGGATCTTTATCAAATATCATTTCTAATAAATCATCTGCTAATTGTTCAGTTATCTTTTTATATATTCTATCTATATTTTCCTCTGGGGTAATTTCTTCTGTTTTATCAACATTAACAACATTAGCATCATTTTCTTGATTACTAAAAATACGATATTCTTCATATTGAGATAACAGTTTTTTATCAATTCTATTAGGTTTTGTTTCTAATAATTGACTGCCTCTTTTAGTAATTTTATATACCCCTCTTCTTTCCGTTTCTAATAGTAAAGACTTTTTTAAGTATGTTAAAGACCAATAAACTCTATTAGCCACTAAAGTTTGTTTTCCACTGGGAACTGTTAATTTTATATCACTTTCATCCAATTTAAAATAATTTATTGCTGTTTTCATACATTCACTTGTAGTATGCATATTATTATCACTAAATAATTGAAGAACTGGTAACATAAAACTTTGAAATTCTGGCACTGCCATGGTTATCACCTCAATATAATTATATCATAATTATTGTAATTTTGATATTAACTAGCTGAATATATGATTAAATTATTGGTACTTTAATACATTTTTGTTACATAGTACTTTTTGTATTATAATTTTAATAAATATGATAGTATTAAATCTAAATTATAATTTTATATTCTAAACTTATAAATTATTTCTACATTTTTGTTTTTATCAACAATTATTTTATCTACTAGTATGAATAATAATTCTCTAGTGGTTTTTTTCATACTAATTAATTCTTTGATTTTTTGTTTTGTTTCTTCATCATTATATTTTTTAGGAACTTCATTAATGGAATTTTCTAATTCTTTTATTCTAGAATTATATGTTCTTATTAAATTTTCTGTGTTAGAAGATAATCTTGTATAAGTATCAACTGAGATTATCCCATTATATTTATCTTCATATAAAGCATCTATTTTTAGTTGTAGTTCTTTGATATTATTTTCTAATTTTTGTTTTTCTATAATTAAGTTTTCCTTGTTATCTTTCTCACTTTTTACATTAAATACTAAACTATCAATATCAACTTTATCTATATACTTTTTACAAGTTTTTTTGATTTGATTTAAAACTTCCTTTTCAAAACTATTATACTCTGAAAAGTGTGGTTCACATAATCTTTGTCTTGGACTTCTAGAATATTTGTTGCAATTTATAGACCAGTAATTGCGTTTTTCCCTATAACTAACCGTTAGCTTATTACCACACTCTTTGCAATAAAGTAAGCCCTCTAATAACCTCTGTGGACGATTTAATTTTACTGTTCTAGTTCTGTTAGCACTTGTTTGTATTTGATTAAATACTGCTCTATCTACTAATGGTTCATGAGTATTTTCTACAATTATCCAATACTCACTAGAAAGACATATTCTCTTTTGTGACTTATAGTTTAATTTTGTCTGAACATTTTGAATCATATCACCAGTATACATTCTATTTTTTAATATTTTGTTAATCGTACTACAAGTCCAAATGTATCCATTTATTTGTCTTTTTGATTTTTTTATTTGTTTATATGCACTTGGTGTTGGAATATTTTCATTATTTAATCTTTCAATTATATCTGATATTTTATCTCCTCTTGATACTTCATTAAATATTCTTTTTACTATCCATGCTGTGTCTGGGTTTGGTACTAGATGTCCTTTATCAAGTGGATCTCTCATATACCCAAAACTTGGTTTACTACCTATAAACTTACCTTTTACTTTTTTATCTCTTAATATTGATTTTATTTTCTTTGATGTATCTTTACTAGTCATATCATTGAATAAAGCTTTAAAAGGTGCTATATCATTATTTGCAGAATCTAGAAAAGTATCTACATTATCTAGTATAGAAATATATCTAACTTTTTTTAATGGAAAGTATTGTTCTATATAATAACCACACTTAATATAATCTCTACCTAATCTTGATAAGTCTTTAGTTATGACACAATTTATTTTTCCATTTTCTATGTCTTCAAGTAACCTTTTAAATGCTGGTCTATCAAAGTTAGTCCCTGAATATCCATCATCAACATACTCATCAGTTAAAATAAATCCATTATCCCTTAAATAATTCATAATCAAACTTCTTTGATTTAGTACACTCTCACTTTCAGACTCTCTTTTATGTGCTTTATCCTCATCCTCTTGCGATAATCTTATGTATATTCCTACATTATAAAATGATGGCGGTTTTACTGTGCTATACATTGTTCTCCTTTCTTTTGCATAGCATCTTGTTTGCCGTTTCCATTATAACTCTCTTACCATCATTTGTGTCATTTATTTTATTATTTTCATCTTTATATTTAAGTATTAAACATACATATTCTTGTAATAAAGCCGATATATCTTTACCATCATTTTTGAATGTTTCAGTTATTATCATACCAACCTACCCCTTTTGGTTTCATACTTAAATATATTCCTAAAACTTAAATTTATATTACTTCTACATCTTATAAATCACTCCTCCTTAATAAGATTTTTATTGTTTTTATATAAAAATTGGTACATAACTTATGACTTTAATTCTCTAATTTTCTAAATATTTCGTGTGTTTATTTTTAGCAGGATAACGATGGCTGACAAACAACTTCCCAGTGGGGAGTTTAGCCCTATTTTAAAGGGATTGTGAAAGACTACTTTGTCATACATTAAAATAAATGTCATACTATTGGGTTAACTAAAAATAGCAAATTTTGTATCAAAAATAGCCGTTAGACACACAAATGGTTATACAAATGACATACTTTTGGATTAACAAACTTGCTAATTATGAACCTCTTTTCACACATAAATCAACTTTTTTAGGTACCTTAATTATTTATTTTTTTATAATTTATTGGTACATACTTTTTGTTCATATAATTTTAGATAACAATTCCTCCTTACAAAAAAATACTATACTCATAAACTGAATATAGTATTTTAGCATCCAATAGTTCATATCCTAGGACTATTGCTATATTATAATAATTATATCGTAAATATATTAGAAGTCAATGTCAAAAAAGAGAACATTATTATGTAAATTATTATGACATTATTAAGAATTTATTATTTAATCAAAAACAATGCTTAGTATATTTTGCCAAATTTGTTACCTTATCTCTCACAGGTAAATCAAATGTATCACTTAAGTCTTTAGCATGCGGCCTGACATGATAAACTTTATTATCAGAAATCCTAGGAAACTTAGTTATTCTATTACCATTTTTATCTATTTCCTTAACTATATTTCCAGTAACAATGCAATTATATGTTAACTCCCAAACAAGTTTTGCTTCTAATTTCTATATCTTGTCCTGACATATTCCATAATTTTATTCCTACAAAAACATATTCATCATTAATCATTTTGAATACAAAAAACATGTATTTAGTCGATTCCAATTCTTCACTAAATTCAAAATTTTTCATGATTGACAAGCAATTTCTGCAAATTTTAATGCAGGAAATGGCATAGATTTTTTAATTTTTCCACTCTTCTCTATTCTTATGGTTCTGAGAATAATATTTGCTTTTAAAAATTCATCCATTTCTCTCAAATTACTTTTAACTCCAAACATCCTACTTATTATCATAACATTAAGATTTTTTGCAGTTGAATCAATGTTGACCAGTGAAGTCGGTATAAGTAAAACAACACATATTGTTAAAGATTATTAACATCATTAAAGGGTGAAAGAATTAATGGGTTCCCAGATAATTGAACAAATACAGGCATGACAGACAAGAAAAGAAACTTTATGATGAGAAATGCTCTTGTTGGTGATATAATATAACGCCTTGGAAATGAAATTGAATTAATTATAGAAAAAGAAACTGACCAGAACGTAGGTTAATTTTTCTTTTGTTTCTTCAAAAATATATTGACTTTTTTGATTAAACCTGGTATCCTGGTAATTGTTAAGGTGATAATATGAAAAATAAGATTATAGACTTATTCGCCGGGGCTGGAGGATTGTCAGAGGGGTTTAGAAGAAATGGCTTTGACATTGTTGCACACGTTGAAATGGATAGAGATGCTTCATACACATTAAAAACTAGAGAAGCGTACTATTATTGTAAAGAAAACAATATGTTAAATTTATACATAAGTTACTTAAAAGGAAAAGTATCAAGAGAAGAATTATATAAAAATATACCTAAAAGTGTTATTGATAGAGTAATTAACGAAGAAATATCAGATAATACACTTTCATTAATATTTAATAAAATTGATAACATACTTAAAAATGAAAAAGTTTTAGGAATTATTGGTGGGCCGCCTTGTCAAGCTTACTCTGTAGCCGGACGCTCACGTATGAAAGAAAAAATTAAAAATGATCCAAGAAATTATTTATATTTATATTACTTAGAATTTATAAAAAAATATAGTCCTAGTTTTTTCGTTTTTGAGAATGTACAGGGTATTTTATCCGCAAAAAAAGGAACCATTTTTCAAGACATAAAAGATAGAATGAAGAAACTAGGATATACTATTGATTATAAGTTATTGGATTCAAATGACTTTGGAGTAGTACAACATAGAAAAAGGATAATAATAATTGGGTATAAAAGAGAATTAAATATTGATTATCCAAAATTTGATAAAATTAATTTTAAGTATGGTATAAAAGATTTGTTTCAAGATTTACCAAAAATAAAAGATGGTGAAATTAATAACAATTATTCTTCAATTTCAAATGATTGCTTGGAAAACTTAAAAATAAGAAATAAATCTTGGAATATATTAACTTACAATCAAAGTAGAAAATTAAATGATAATGATAAAGAAATATATAAAATATGTATTAAAAATAAAACCATCAAATACTGTGATTTGCCAAATAACTTAATAAAGCATAATAATAAGCAAGCATTTTTGGATAGATTTAAAGTTGTTGATTATGATAAGCCTTGTCATACAATGGTAGCACATATTTCAAAAGATGGACATCATTATATACATCCAGATATAAATCAATGCAGATCATTAACTGTTAGAGAAGCAGCTAGAATTCAAACATTTCCAGATGATTACTATTTTGAATCATCAAGAACCAGTGCATATAAACAAATAGGAAATGCTGTACCAGTATTTATGGCTGAACAAATAGCAAATAAAATAAAAGAATCACTGCTTTTGAAGCAAGAGTAATTCTTTTTTTATTTATAATAGATATTATCTCCAACCCTATTTATCCATGCTGAAAACTTTTGTTGAATATTTACTTTAATGTTATTTTTGAGTTGACCAATTTTTTCGCATTGCTTATAAATATCATTAGTACAAATATCAAAGCAAACAATCAAATACGAAAAAATATTTTCTTCATTAATATAAGAAAACATACAAATGTCTTGACAGCTGTAACTATAATTTTTTAAGTTCTTGAGTTTTTTGTAATTCTTTTCATAATCTTTTACGCCTATAATTAAAAATCCTTGGCAATATGTAGTATTTTTTGCTTTAGATGCAAAAGTACAATTTGGAGTAATATTTAATGCAATTTGATAAATATAATCGAATTGTATTTCTTTTTCACAAAGTTCAGCAAACAAATCATCAATTAGCATATTTTCTGAGCTTTTTTCAGCCAAACTTAGTTCTTTAAGATCATTATAACTATAATCTTTAATTTTATATAAACTTCCTGGTATATTTATATTGCTTTTTTTTCTTTCAAACAACATTTCATAATTAAACTTAAACTTATCAGTAAACGCAATTGATTCTTTAACATATTTAAAGTCATAATTGTTCATTGAGTTAATTTTTGACAACACATTATCACTAACTTTTGTATTCAATATTTCAAAAGCAGACAAAATTTTGTCTGGCATAAGCGTATTACCTACAAATATTCCTAGATTTTTATCAATTAGTTTAGAATCAATTTTATTTGAATATGATTTTTCTATTAAAATATTAAATTCCTCTCTTACTGCCTTTAAATAATTTTCTTGCCATTCTAATAAATTAAATAAATTCTTATTTTGTTCTTCAAACTCGTCAAATATATCAGAAATTAAATTATTAAATGCATCATCAGACTCAGCATATAACACTTTTGATTTTTTAGCATTCAAAATTGCTATTGGTAAATTATTAGGCATTTTTTCTTCTATTTTATTTTTCAAACTTTCTATATCATCTTCATGTTGAGTCCACGCAACTATGAGTAAGTGTTTTTCACCATTTTCTGATATTGCTCTAATTATATTAGTAACTCTAGTAACATCAATAACTCCATTATCAAACGCCAAATCAACAAATACAATTCTATACCCCAAATATAAATTATTAGTAACTAAATCATTAGGGTTAATATATAGAGTTTTTACACCTTTAGAAGAACAATAATTCATTAGTTTTTGCACTTGTTCTTTTATATCATCAACAAATATTATACCAGTTGTAAATTTATTTAATTCCATCCCTATCCTCCAACTCAATTCTATATTTAACTCCGCTGTATAAACTAGGAATAGTATCATCAATTATATCAAAATCAATTTTGCCATTATGCATTGACACAATTTCATTTACTATAAATAAGCCTAGTCCTAATCCATTTTTCTTTTTACTAACAAAAGGAGAAAAAAGAATATTTGGATCATCGACATTGAACCCAGGACCATTATCTGCAAAATATATAATATTTTTTTTGTCTTCTTTTTGCATTTTAACAAAAATTTCTTTGTCACTTTGTAACTCTAACCAGTAAACGGAATTATCAAACAAATTAATTAAAATTCTTAATATTTGGCTTTCGATTCCTATAAAATCAAAATTATCAACTATAACTTTTAAAGTTATATTATGATCAACAAGTCTATAATGTGCATAATTTTTAAATTTTTCCATTAATTTTACACTAGATATTTTTGAAAAGTCTCTATTTCTAATTAAATCACTTTGAGCGTTCAGTAAATCATTTATATTGATTATATTTTTTTTCAAATCTTCATAAGAAATTTCTTTTGTTTTTAGCATATTTAATAATGATTTTACCTGTTTATCAATATCATGGAAAATCATATTAAATTCTACTGAACTGCTTGCAATTGATAAATATAATTTCCTTGATTTTTGAAATTCATCAGCTATTTCACCAAATTTTTTTATAATGTTTTTTTTATCATCTTCATGAACAAAATCAATATTTTCTATTTCATATATAAACTCTTCAACAGTGTCGTCAATTTTTTCTCTTTTTATATTTTTATCAATTGATTCTTTCACTTTATTTTTGCTGGGAACTATAAACAACGCGAAATTATCAACTATTGTTTCAATTATTTTTTTGAATTCTATAAATGCAGCGTTTTCTATAAATCCTTCCCTATTTGTTTTTTCAATTAAATCTGTACTTTTAGTAGCATCTAAATCAATTATTCCAATAATAATATTCTTACTTAAATTTTTACTTGGATTATTTAATCTCTTTAAATTTAGTCCTAACCAATCTTCATCCCTACTACCATAATTATATATACGTTGACCACTCCTATATACTCTAACTCCACCATTTTCATCCAAATAATTTGTTAAAACATCTTTTTTCATATTTAGCATTTTTAGTACTTTTGGAGTTCTGTGAAAAGCATACAATCTTACTTTGATTGGGCCAATCTTATATTTAGAAATATCAATATTTTCTAATTTTTCATCAGCATATTTGTATTCAACAGTTTTATATTCGGTAAATGATTTAAATCCTTGCATTTCTAAATATGGTTTAAAAGAAAAAATCATTTTTCCTTGAGCAGTTCCTGGTTCAACATCAATAGACGCCTGCCATAAGCTATATTCTAATACTTCATTGATAGTAAAGTAATTATCAAACATATTTTCATCATTTGAGATAAAATTAATATCGAATTTATCATTTTCATTTTTAAATGGAGATTGCAACTTTAAAATTTCTGTATAGACTTTCCTTAAGTCAGTATCATTCCATTCTTCGTTCAAATCCTCAATTATTATTCTTGTACCAGAAGATGTATATATTTTTTTATCTCCATTATATAAATTAATTGGCATTTTAATATCTTCTAACATTTTATCATCTGAAAATTTATTAAAATCTATATTAAGACAATAACATGATTCATTATTTTTTTTTGTAATTATAGTTACTTTATTGCCAATTTTATTAATTGCAAATCTTCCTATTCCTTTTTCACCAACAGGAACTCTTACTGAATTATTTTTTAAATTTTGTTCTTTTAGCATCTTCTTATTGTTAGTGCCTATAATTAGCCAATTATTAGATAAATCATTGTCGTTCATGCCAATGCCATTATCAACAATTTCAATCGATGATATTTTTCTATCGAATAAATTAATTAATTCCCCCTCCTCATGAATTATAACATCACATTTTGTAGCACCGGCATCATATGAGTTTTTTATTATTTCCGAAAGAGCAATAATTTTATTTTCAATTGATTCTTTACCTATCTCAAAAACAATTCTAGCACTTGTTTTAAAATTATTTTCCATATTTTCCTCCAATCAAACGAATATCTAATATTATTATACAGCACCTTTTTAAAATTGCATGTATATTTTTGCCTTTAAAATCACAAATGTTTATATTTTATTTGCTATTCTTATTATAATAAATATAACATTTTAATATTTTGTAATTTTATTGCAACTTTAATTTCTTTTCGTTTTAGTCATTTTATTACGACATAGAGTAATTTATTTATATTTTTGTTAATTTATTACGACACAGGGTAATTTTTTTATAAAATTGTCGATTTATTACGTTTTTTTATAACTTTAAATAAAGAAATAGCAAAGATAATAAACAATTTAATAATATATGCCCTATTTTAAGTTGCTAACTCATAAAAAAAGAATTTCAACATTAGGCCAAAATCCTTATATTTTAAAGCAAACAAGACACTATTACACTTTGCCTACATTCTTACTATTCGCACCACCTGCATTTATGTGATTAGATATTAAGATTATGTCTGATGGATCGTCTGAATTTCTTATTATTTCTTGTATTCTTTGAATTCTAGCATTTTTTGGTAAATTCTCATCTGTATTTCTAGTTATAACTGCTGGTATGCCCAGATCTGTTAATCTTTTAAACATATATTCTGCAACCCTCAAATTTAAATCTTTTTCTTGTAATCCGTTTCCTACTGCTCCCGGATCATTTCCTCCATGTCCTGCATCTACAATAATCATGTTATCACTCCTTCAAAATATTTTATGATATTTGCTATGTTTTGTGATTATTGTTTATTTTATAAATAAAAGTATCTAATAAAATTTGATTTTAGTAATTTTTTTTATTTTTTTCTAAAAAACTATTGACTTTTTACTTTTTGAGTGGTAGTATATAAGCATCTTAGATAAGGTTTGTGATAGACACGATTTAGTTCATTGTTGGGTCACATTTCCTGTTAGATCGTTGTTTGCGATTTAGTAGTTAGAAATAGTAATATGACTAGTTCGTATTATGACCTTGTTGCTATCTAAGAGTGCACGTGCAGTGAGAGAGATACTCACATTAATAAGGGGTTACTACTAAGTACTGACCTTTACTTGGTATAGATTGTTCGATTCTATTATGGGTTTCCATAGTAGAAAGGTTTAGCAGTTTATTTTGTAACTTTTCTAAAAAAACTGAAAAACGTAACCGGTCAGGGTTATGTTTTTTATTTTTTATGAGGTGGTAAAATGGATAAGATTGTTCCTTTAATTGATGAAGAAAGCATAGCCAAACGTATTGATGAATTAGCTAAGCAAATAAGCAATGACTACAAAAATGAAGAATTAACTGTTATTTGTATATTGAAAGGCGCTACTATTTTTACGTGCGATTTAATAAGAAAACTTACTATACCTGTTTATTTGAATTTTATGGTTGTTTCTAGTTATATTGATACGGAGTCTACTGGTAGTGTTAAAATTATAAAAGACTTAGATCATACAATATCTAATAAAAACACATTAATTATTGATGACATTATCGATACTGGAAGGACTCTACAACATCTCGTAAATACTTTAAAAGTAAGAAATCCAAAATCAATTAAGCTGTGTACTTTACTAGACAAACCAGCTAGAAGAGTGAATGATTTGAAAGTTGATTACTTTGGTTTTAAAATTGAAAATGAATTTGTAGTTGGATATGGTCTTGACTATAATCAAAAGTATAGAAATTTATCATTTATTGGTAAAGTTGAATGAACTTCTGCAAGTAAATTTTGATATTAAATGTTATATAGGCAAATGATGTTTATTCATTTGCCTTTTTTTAACATTTTAGTGATTTGATATTTTTATCTAGAACTTAGCAATAAAATATATAAAAAGAGAAAAATATTTTTTTATTTTTCTCTTTTTGTCTTTTAACTAGCGTAATTAGTAAAATAGTTTTGAACTAAAACCACTGGGGTTCCTTTATCGCCACTTCCACTAGTTAAATCACACAAAGAACCAATTAAATCTGTATACCTTCTTGGAGTTGTTCCCTGTGTTTCTATTTTTCCTTTTAAATTTTTGTCTTTTTCTTTTATTTCTTTTCTTATAGCTTCTTGTAACTGTTCTCCTGATAGATTACTAAATTTATTATCTGATAGATACTTTAATTTTAATTCATTTGGGCTTCCTTCTAATCCCTCTGTATAAAATGGACTGACAACTGGATCTGCTAACTCCCATATTTTACCAACAGGATCCTTGAATGCACCATCCCCATACACCATGACTTCTATTGTTTTACCTGTTAATTTCTTTAATTCATCTTGAATATCATGTACTAATCTAGTACCATTTTCAGGGAATAATTTTACTTTATCTTCTGTTGCTCTGTTAGAACCTAGTAGTCCATATTTACTATTATATCCACTATTATTGATGCTTGTAGTTAATATATCGTCCATACCGTATACTTTATTAGCCCCAAGTCTTTTTAATTTTGCTTTTGTTTCTATTCTAGTATGAATATCGCATGCTAAAACATCTTTTGTGTATTTTAATATTTCTTCTGGTTTATTTGAGAAAACAAATTCTATTTCACAGTTTTCTTTTTCTACAACATCTCTATAGAAATCAACCATATTTACACCTGTAAATATATGCTTAAAGTCACCGAATTTTTCTGTATATTCTTGTTCTGTTATTACATCACTGTATGGATTAATTCCATATTTTTCTAATCTTTCCTTATCTAAGATATCATTTCCAACTTCATCGGAAGGATAACTTAATAGCATAGTTATCTTTTTTGTTGCCCTAGCGAAAGCCTTTAAACAAACTGCAAATCTGTTTCTACTTAAAATTGGAAAAACTATTCCTATATGATCTGAGTTTAACTTATCTTTAACATCTTCAGCAATATCATCAATAGTGGCATAATTACCATCACTTATTCCAACTACTGCCTCTGTTATAGCAACTACATCTTTGTCATTAAATTCAAATTTTTCTGATTCACTAGCCTTGATTAATGA
The DNA here is from genome assembly GCA_934163035.1 of uncultured Bacilli bacterium. GTDB lineage: Bacteria > Bacillota_I > Bacilli_A > RF39 > UBA660 > CAG-877. The sequence continues at coordinate 24,180 of CAKPJX010000010.1, forward strand.
ATCAACTACTATGTTAGCAAGATTATCACCTTCTTTTATAATAGGTGTTCTTATTCCTCTTACAACTGTTCCTACTCTCTTATTATTCATATTTAACCTCCTATATTATTATATCATTCTTCAATAGAATATTAAACATCAAAACATAAATTAGATAATAGAAAAAGCAAACATTATAGTTTGCCTTAATTACTCTTTCCCAATTTTACTTCTATTTGCTTTTCTTTTTTATCTCGTAGTACAGTAACTTCTATTTTATCTCCTGCCTGATGTTGATATAGCTCATATCTTAAATATGCTGAATCTTTGACCTTATTACCATTTATTTTGATTATAACATCACCCTTTTTTATTCCTGAGTTGAATGCTGCTGTATTCTCTGAAATACTTACGACAGCCACTCCCTCTGTAATATCAGATGATAAAATTATGCTATTTCTATATAATGTTGATGTATCTGTTACATTGCACATACCAATTCCCAAAAGTGGCCACTTGATTTTTTCTCCCTTTTCTAGTGATGTCAAGTGGTTCATTGCATACTCTATTGGTATAGCAAAACCCATCCCTTCAATTTCTGCATCTACTAATTTTAATGAACAAATTCCTATTACTTCTCCATTTACATTTAAAAGCGGTCCTCCACTATTACCTGGATTTATTGAAGCATCTATTTGTAAAACTCTCATTACCCAATCATTATTAGCCGAATTTGAAATATTTACAGAGACCATTCTATCCTTTCCAGATAAAATTCCTGAAGTGACGCTGCCTCTATAATCTTTTCCCATTGGTGAACCAACTGTAAATACTGTGTCACCAATATTCATATCCTCGCTTTTTCCTATTGTAGCAATCTGAATTACCTTTGCTTTATCAATTCTTAAAACAGCTAAATCTAAGTATTCATCTCCACCTAACAATTTTGCCTCAACTACTTCGTCATTTGTCATTATTAAATCTATTTTTTCCATTCCTGATATTACATGTTGATTTGTAAGAACATATCCATATTTATCATCTACTTTGTATATAAAACCAGTTCCGGTTGAAGATAGTTGATTTTGTTGATATCCTTCTACAACAGCAACAGAGTCATAAACTTTTTTAACAGAAGAGGATAGACTTGTTTTTTCATACACTTCTGCTCCACCTTTAGTTATTACTGTTCCTGCAGTTGTACTTGTTGAGATTATTTTACTTAATAATGGTGTCCATTTAAGTAGTGATATTGTAATAATTCCTCCTATTGCAAAAGAAAATGCAATAAGAAAAACCATCTTTAAATTATCATTTTTATTCATTAACTTCTGTACTCCTTTCTATTTTAGCTAGTTCTTTCCAATTAAGAGGAAAGCCCATTCTCTGTAACACTTTTTCAATACTTATAGTTTCTAAGTTATAGTTTAGAGTTTGAACAACATTTTCCAATTCTAAAGTCATATTTTTAAAATCCTCTTTAAGTAGGAGTTGTTTCATTATTATAAGCAATGCGAATAAATCATTTTTTCCATAAATGTACTCATTATTTTCTTTTGGAATATCAAGCAATTTATGATATATAGTATCATTAATATAAGTTTGTGTTTTATTTTCATATAATATATCTTCATGGGCACATAGATTTCTATAATTAGCAAGAATTGGCAGATACACAATCAGGTTTTCACTATCTATACCGTAGACTTCACTAATAGCATGTTGATCTTCTGGTTTTAGGATGGAAACCATTTCACATATTATTCCAAATGATAAAACTTTTACTAAAATCCAAAGAGGGATATAACCATAGTTAGATGCGTAGTGATAAGTTGCTGAATGCTGTGAACCATTTACCCTTACTTGTCTATTCATCTTTTTTATCAAATCATTAACTTGTCTTTGTTTTTCTGGTCTTTGAGTAAAGTTTTTAGCTTTTAAATAATCTCTTTCTCTATAACCATACTTTTTTGACAATTGATATGAGGTAATAGATTTTAAGTTGTTTTCAATTACTAATAAATACTTAAATAAAACATTTCTAAAGGATCTATCAAATAAAAATAAACTATATAGTTCTTCAAATTTAGTTCCTTTTATGTATGTTTTATCTGTTGGTGATTTTAAAAATAGATGTCTATAACCACTTATAAAAAAGTAATTTTCTCTTAGTAATACTCTTTTTGCATAATCTTCATCATATATTATTAAACCTTTATGTTTAAATATTTCAATCTGTTCATCTAAGTTTTTAAACTTCTTTTCTATCATACTATCACCTATTATAGATTATATCATATAATTAATTAAAAGTATGAAACTTTTTGAATAATATGGTATAATTAGTTTAGTTTTAACACTTACGGGGGGATATTTTATGCCAGCTACAGTTGTTCACTCTTACTTTGCAAAAGACACTTTAGAAATACTACCTAACTCTATAGTTGACATGGTTGATGATAGGCGAGTTAGAATGTTTTCTCAAAGTATGGATTCGTTAATGTTTTATAATCTTTTTAGTCCGCTACCAGGTAAAAAAATTAGAAAGTTCAATGAATATTTTCATCGCAATAAAACTCAACAGTATTTTGTTAATCTAATTAACTATATTAAGGATAACAATTTAGTTAATGATAGTGATGTGGCGTCTTTTTTAGTGGGATCAATTTGTCACTATGTATTAGACTCAACTGTTCATCCATTTATTATCTATAAAACAGGAGTATTTGATAAAAAACAAAGAAATACATATAAATATAATAATGTCCATACATTTATGGAGACGTTTTTAGATAATGATATGATAGCAAGACGTGAAGATATTAGTCCTTATCACTTCAAGTTAGGAAAATTTTGCTTTGATACTCACAAATTTTCTGATGAACTTAAGCACTGTCTTGACTATACTTTTTTGGATACTTTTCAAATAAAGAATATGAGTAAAATATATTATAAATCATTAAAACAAATGAAAAAAGCTTTACTTGTATTTAGAAGAGATCCAATAGGAGTTAAAAAATTTTTTTACAAATTAGCAGATACTTTTACACCTAAAAACTTTTTTAGATTTGAAGCTATAAGCTATCATTATCCATTAACGAATAAACATAATTTTTTAAATTTAAATCATCAATTATGGCGAAATCCTGTTATTTATAATATTACAAGTGATGAATCGTTTTTAGATCTTTATTTAAAATCACTTAAAATAGCAAAAGTGTTAATATGCGCCAGTTTTGATTACATAAATGGAAAAAATATTGAATTAGATAAAATATATACAAATATGAGTTATGTTACAGGATTAAATTGTGATATAGGAAAAGAGATTAAGTATTTTGAATTTTAAATATTGTATATTTTGAAAAAAATAAAACATACTATTGTTAGGTGATGGTATGTTTTATAAATATGAAATTAAAAATAATGGTATAGAGGATATATTATATCTTTATCTAACTATGTCATATGAATTTTCTAAAGAAATTGGGCTTAATTCTAATGATAAAGAGTTAGGGAGAAGAACTAAAAATTTTATTAAAAGTAATAATATCAATTTCAAGGGAAAAAAGGTATTTTTAGTTATAGATGGTATTGTTGTGAAAAGTTTAGATGTACGCAATCTTGATAGTGATATAGAAGTTTTAAAAAGTGATTTATACTATTCTAATGACTTCTTTTTTGTTAATATTAAATTAGATGATGGGTCTTTTATTGAAACTAATTTGAAAGATTGTCTTCTTGGAATGTTAGCTACTAATATTGATAATACTATAGAATTAGAGGCTTTGAAGGCAATATGTGTATTATATCGTAGTTATATTTTTAAAGAAATGAATGAGAAAAATTGTGTTGTTGCGACTAATGATTTTTCAATATATAAACCTATATCTTATTATAAACTATCATGGATTGATAATTATCAAGATATTATTGATAAGTTTTCTAAGGCTATTATAGAAACGGATTGTCTTTTTATAACTTATGATAATCACTATGTTACTCCATTCATTCATTATTGTAATTATGGTAAAACTTTAGATAGTAAAAATCATTCTTATTTATCAAGTGTGTCTAGCTTGTGGGATCTTGCCTGTCCCTATTATATTTCCATTAAAGATTTTAAATATAATGAAATTAGCAGAATACTTAATATAGACATAACAAATAATAGTAGTGTTAATATATTAGAAGTTGATAATAATAACCTATTAAATAAAATTGAAATTAATAATCGTATTTTTACGGGAGATAATTTTGTTGATAGATTAAATCTTAACTCTAAAAACATTAACATTATCTTTAATAGAGATTTTATTCGTTTTATATGTAGGGGTTATGGAAATTTCTTTGGACTTAGTATATTTGGAGCAAATGAACTTGCTAAAAACGGATGTGATTTTGCTAATATAATTAAATATTATTATCCAAAAATTGTAATAAATAAATATATAAAAGAGCTTTCTTAATTGAAAGCTCTATTTAATTAGACCTTGTAATACTTGATCTGCTGCACTATTAAGTTCAACTAGATTTTCTAGGTATTTGCGATATGATTCTACGCTTGATGTAAAGTCTTCTAATTGAGATGATCCTTTATTTTTCATCAGTGTTTTTATTACCTCATTGTGACTTTTTATTTCTCCTGATATCTTTAATATCTCATCATATGGTATATTATTAATCATTTCCTAAAGCCTCCACCTCGTTATTTTGTACTTTTTGATTAGAAAATAAACTAGCATTTGTAATTACAACCTGTTTATATTGCTCTATATTTTCTATTAAAGATAAATTATCTTGTTCTGGTAATAGTGACTTCATTCTATTGATAATTTCAAATATCCTATTTACGGATTGTACATATTGTTCATATTCAGACATATTATTTCTCCTATATTAATATTATTTTGGATCCGTTTTTTAAATCTGTATCTCTAACTGTTTGGTTAATATCGTAGATAGCTCCTGTTTCCTTACTATAAAAATTGGTTTCTTTTGCTGGCATATATATATTATCAGTTAGTTCGTTTAAACCTTTTTCTATTAATGACTTTATTGTTCCTACTTTTTTATTAATTGGTATGTATAAATCATATGATTTTTCAATTAAAGGGACATATAATCTTATTAAAATTTTATTACTATTCATAATCTTTCTCCTATTCTTCAGTCATTATTTTAATAAGTTTAGCTTTTCCTTTTTCAATTACATATCCAAAGCATGGAGCCAACTCTACTCTTAGTGTTCTTGGATTATTACTTACCTTTATAGTAAATTGACTATCAATTCCATTACCTAACCATATTGCTTCTGATAAGTCGCTACCTTTCTTGAACCATGAGTCATAATTAAATGTTTTTATATTATTTATAGTGTCAGCGATAATTATTTTAGCATGTGGAGTTTTTTGTATATCCTCTAACAATGTTTCAATTTTTGTTTTATCTGTTGCTGATAATTTTGAGAATAGGGAACTAATACCTAGAATAATACAAGCTATATTACTACTTTGGTCTGATTCTTTATATTTAGTCAATGCTTCTATTCCAAGTTCACAAGAATCTTTATCATATAATAAATTATTGGTGCTAGAAATCTCCAATATGCCAAGTGCATCTAATATTACACAATTTGTATTTGGTATATGTGTAATCATTTGAGCCAACAACTCGAAGAATTTTGGTTCTGAAGAAATATCTTCACCAGTTATATTGTATACTCCTGATTTTAAATTAATCTTAGCTGTTTGTAAATCATCCTTAGCTATACCAACAGGTATAGATTGGAAACCTTTAAGTTCTGGTAATAGTGATGAGAAAGTTACTTCCTGTGGTAAAACTGGTACTTTTGGAGCTCTAACTTCACAAATTGTGTTTAGTTTATTACATATTACTTTAATATAGTCTGACATTTTTTCTTCTTTGTATGGATATGGAGTTTGAAACTCATATATGTTATCTAGAGCTATTAATCCTCTACCAAATTCTTTAGATGGTTCTTTTTTCCTTACACCAGGTAAAACAGAACTATAATCTGATGGATCATTAAACTGTAATACAATATTTTGACGGAAGTTTTGTCTTAATCTATATCTTACTGTATTAGCTCCATTTGTTGATAAAATGAAGACTATTCCATATTTTAAGCAATCTCTTGTTATTTGACTTATTACATCTTCATAAGCTTCATAAGTATCAAAGAAACCTTCAATATTATTGATTATAATACAAAGCATTGGTATTTGTTTACCACCATGATTAATGTAAAAGTCATATGAACCATTATAATCTACAAATAATTTTTTTCTTTCTTCTATAGTTTGAAGAATTATCTTAAATAGTTTTTCTATTTTTTCAGAGTCAACTGATAATAAGACATCTCCAACTTGTGGTGCATTTTTAAACATTTTTAGTGTTTCAGATCCAAAATCTAAAATATAAAAGTTGATTTCCTTTGGACTATGAGTGGTTATTATTGAATAAATAATTGTTGTTAACATTAGATTCTTTCCACTACCTGCTGAACCAAATATAATGGTATTTCCTTCTTCAGATAAAGGAAGAGTTAAAACACTTTGACTTTGATTATCTGGATCATCATATTCTCCTATTATAGGATTAATAACATTTTTCTTAGCAACGTAATTGTACTTTTTCTTTAGTTCTTCAACATATATTACACTTGGGATTCTATCTAACCATAATTTATCTATTGATATGTTTTCTTCTTTTGCTTCTTTTATAATGTAGTTAACTATATTTGTAATTTCTTCACCTTTTGATTCTACTTTTATGCTTTTATCTTCATTATCTAATGATTTAATTACATTTCCTGTTGAATCTAGAAAGCTAAGTGATTGATCTACTTTCTTTTTTCTTTTTTCTGTTGGATAATATTGTGCTCCAGCCCAAGCTGCTTGTCCCATAGCAAATAATTCATTATATCCTACTTGTAAGTAAAAGCGACCTGGATTTTTTAGTTCTGCGGCATCTGGACATTTTATCATATCCATACTATCTGATTTATCTTGTACTTTTAAGCAGACTCTAAATTTAGCATTTGACCATATTTGATCATTAACAACTCCTGATGGTTTCTGTGTTGCTAAAATCAAGTGAACACCAAGAGAACGTCCTATACGGGCAGTTGAAATTAATTGTTCCATAAATTCTGGACGTTGGTCTTTTAATTCTGCAAACTCATCACTTATTATAAACAAGTGTGAAATAGGAACATCAACTTTGCCTTTTCTATATAGACTTTGATACTTATAAATATCTATTGTACTTTCATTTAATTTATCTCTTGCTTCATTAAACATACGCTGCCTTTTTCTCAACTCACTTTGAATTGATGCTAGTGATCTGTTCATTTCAACTGTATCTAAGTTTGTTATAGTACCGGCAATATGTGGTAGTTTCATTCCACTTTCTTTATTTTCAAAAGCTCCAGTTAAACCTCCACCTTTATAGTCTATCAAAACGAAAGATACTTCATATGGATGATAGTTTAAAGCCATTGATAAGATATAGCTTATTATAAACTCTGATTTACCAGAACCGGTCATTCCTGCGATTAGACCATGTGGTCCATGATATTTTTCATGTAAATCTAGTTTAAATAACTCCTGATTCTTATCTACCCCTACAGGGGCTTGTAAAGACTGAGTTGGATCATTAGTTTTCCACCTATTAAGTATATTTAACTGCTCAACCATACCTACATTGTACATTTCTAGGAAAGTCAGACTATCTGGTAATTTTCTTGATTCTTTTGCAATGTCAATTGGTATATTGGCAAGCTTTTTGCAGCAACTATATATATTTATATTTGGATCATAATCTGCAACAAACTCTTTTTGTTTATTAGATACTAATTCATTTTCAAATACACCTGATTTTTTATCTCCAATACTGATGAATGTTTTACACTCATTTGGTATGTTTACTAATCTTGGGCTTATTACTATTAGGCTATAGCCAACATTCATTGGCATTTCAGCTATATCTTTAACTATTTCTACATCTCTTATTGCCTTATAATCGTCCGTAATTAGTACATAATATGGTTTATATTTTTTATAATCACTATTATTTAATTCTCTTTTACCATTTATATCTTTATATTTCCTAGCTTGAAGTTCTTGCTCTAAAGCTAATGATATTTCTTTAGCTTCATCTAAATTACTAGCGAAATACCTTATTGATCTATTATTACTCCAACAGTGAGGTAATATTTTCATATAGTCCCAATTTTGAGCATTAGTTTCACTGGTCATTATAACTATTTTTAAATCTTCATAGCTGTGGTAGGCAACCATTTGAAGAATTAGTCCTTGAATAAATAGATTTTTATTTGCTGTGTTTCCTATTATGGCTGTATTATTATTTCTAACAAATGATAACGATACTGGAACATTTTCCAGTGTTCTTGATGCAGATCCTAATTTATAGACTTCTTGAAGTAGATTATCATCCTCAAGTGAAAAGTGTTCAGCTGGAAATGATATATTACCCTCTAATTCAGTACTACCTATTCCTAGTCTTAAATCAAGAAAGTCAGATTGATCTATTTCTCTTTCCCATAAATTTCGTCTTTTGTTAATTATAATATCAACAGTTTCACTCAATGGAGCATAGTTATCAATTAATATCTGTCTTTGAATTTTCATTTCAGATTCTATTTTTTCCCTCTTGGCACCTATGTACTCTAAGTATTTACTTTGCCTTAATTCTTCTTGTTTTTTCCTCTGCCTTTTCTGATATCTTCTACTTAGCATTGGCCACAAAAGCATAGTTGCTAGCATGGCAGATGCCATTATCATTGATGGCATCGCTGTTGACAAATCTTTTGAACCATCAATTACTCCACTAACTGCGCTATAAGCTGAATATACAGAGGTTAATGCCATTGCCAACATTGGACCCACTGTGTAAATCATTGGAGTTTTATCTTCGGCAGCCTTTCCAGGAGGGGCATCTATTTCAATGTTTACTGGTTCAATCTTAGTCTTGAATCTTGGGGCTCTATAAAAGTAATCATCTTCCTTATAGAATTCTATTCCCTCTTCATCAGGATTATCAAATAACTTCTGAGTTTGAATAATTGGATATTCAACTGTAAAGATATTTTTATCAAATTCGATTAAATTATTTATTTCGTTTATAACTATATAACCATCTAAAACTATAATTTTCATTCCCATTATAAATATAATATCACCATATTCTAGTGGTTTTGTAGTTACTGCTATATTATTAACATAGGTTCCATATTTACTATTTAAATCCTGTATTACCCATTGTTTACTGTTATTATATATAAGTCTAGCGTGCTGTCTTGAAATTAACGGATAATTATAATATATATTAGCCTTAGGATCATTTCCAATTAGGATTTCTCCTGGTTGACTAATTCTTAGTCGATTAGTCTTATAATCAGTTGAAGGTGAACAATATAAAATTACATATTCATTATCAGTATTTATCTTTAAAAAATATAAGTTATAATCTTTTAAAATGGCTGATTCTACTTCTTGATCACCTATTATTATTTTTGTTTCAAAGTCACTCTTTATTTTCCAAAAGCCGTTTGATTCTTCTACATTAATTAAATTTCTAGTATTTCCTAAGTAATCATTATCCGTTACCCAGTAATTGCCGGATATTTTTTTTGGCAATGTGAAATTGTATATTTTGTTTTTTTTGATTAGCCTTACTATCACCAGCAGTCACCCCAGATCCTATTATTCTAATTTTATTATATCTTTTTTTGAGATTTTTTACAATATATATTTATAGTTAGACTAAACTTTTTATTATAGGTAACTTATTAATATAGGCTTATATTAGTTATGATATTTAAAAGTACAAATCTTTTTTTTGGCTAATATTTTCCATGTATTTTATAACACCTTCTGTTATAACTTGAGCTAATTTTTCTTGATATTTTTTTGTTTTTAGGGCATTTCTTTCATAGTAGTTGGATAAATATCCACACTCTATCAGAACGCCTGGTACTGTGATATTTCTATACATATAAAGATCTGTTTTTTTTATTTTTCTGGTACTTGATAGTGTTTTACTAAACTCATTCATAATTGATGTTGCGAGAAGCTTGTTCTTGGGATTTATTTCATTATATAAAACTTCCGCCCCTTTGTATGCAGTGTTTTTATACCAATTTATATGTATTGAAAGGTATAAATCACTATTATTTTTCTTTATAAGTAAAAGTCTTCTATATAAATCACCACGCTTCTTTTTCGGGTCATATATAGATGATAGATCTTCGTCCCTAGTTCTTGTCATATAAGTTATTGCACCCATCTTTCCAAGTTGCTTTTCTAATTCTTTGGATATTTCTAAATTAATATTTTTTTCTAACGTGTTATTATAGATAGTTCCTGGATCTCTACCACCATGTCCCGGATCAATTGTTATTATTGTATCTATTAATGGTAGATTCAAAGCTTTAATAGAACTTGAATAAAATATAGAAATAAAAAGAATTATCATATAAAGAGATAGACATTTTCTTTTTAGCATGAGATCACCTATTAATTATATGCAATTCATTAATGTAAATATTTGCCTATACACTTTTTTATGATAAACATACATTATATTGGTGATTATTTATGTTAAATGACTTAATAAAAATGGCTCCTATCCAAGCCCTTATAGCTGGATTATTTACTTGGAGTATTACTATGCTTGGAGCAGCTATTGTATTTTTATTTAAAGAGGTTAAAAAAGGCATAATGGATGCCTTATTGGGATTTTCGGCTGGGGTTATGATAGCGGCTTCTTTTTGGTCGTTATTGAGTCCTGCTATTGAAATGGCTAATAATTTAAAGATGATTTCTTGGCTTATTGTTTTCTGTGGATTTTTTAGTGGTGGGGTTTTATTGTTTTTAGGTGATAAAGTATGTGACTTTTGCATGAAGAAGAGAAATACTGAGAATAGTAGTAAAATCAAAAGATGTTTAATGCTCATTTTTTCTATTACACTTCACAATATTCCTGAAGGTCTTGTGGTAGGAGTTGCTTTTGGTTCATTAGTATACAATATATCAGGTTCTTCTTTGATGTCAGCTATGACTTTAGCACTTGGTATTGGACTACAGAACTTTCCTGAAGGTAGTGCTGTTAGTCTTCCATTAAGACGTGAAGGATTTTCAAGATTTAAGTCCTTCTTCTTTGGTCAATTAAGTGGATTTGTTGAGCCAATATTTGCGGTAATTGGAGCATTACTTGTTTTAAAAATTCAAATGCTTTTACCATTTTTACTTTCTTTTGCAGCTGGAGCTATGATTTATGTTGTTGTTGAAGAATTAATCCCAGAAAGTCAAACTAATAGCAAAAAGGATTTAATGGCTTTATTTACATTAATCGGCTTTTCTATTATGATGATTTTGGATGTAGCCTTAGGATAGAAAAAACTATTACATTTTTGTAATAGCTTTTTCTCTTTGATTAATCTAAATATACCTTTTGATTTTCTTTTAAATAGATTCCATATAGGCCAGCTTTTTTACATACAAATATTGGTTTTTTTTCTGGTACTGATGGAGCTGGTTCTGTTTTATTGTTATCATTTTTATTATCATCTGTTTTATTATTCTCATTTGCTATTTTTTTAAATTGATAGCCATGACTATTTATAATATTAATACTGTCATCTATCCAAAGACATTCTTCTGGCTTTTTACCATTGTCAATTGAATAGTATCCATTTTTATTTTTGTGCCATCCTGGTGGGGAAAATTTGCCTTTTGCGCATTCTATATGGCAATGATTACCTGTTGCATTTCCTTTTTTTCCTTCTGAATAAAACTCTTCTCCTTTTTTTATCAATTTACCTATATATAGGTTACTTACATCATTTGCGTGGCAAAACATGATGGTCATATAGTCTTCTGTTCCATCTGGATATAATACTTTATCGGTGCTTTCTAACCAAACCTCATTCGCATCGGGCTCATATATTTTTTTTATTGTTCCAGTAAATGGTGCTTTTAAATAGCTAATACCAGTATCTTTTCCAGCATCATCTATAGCGTAACTATCTATATGAGTTCCTTCTCCATAGCCTTGGGTTATTCGCATGTTACTACTTGGATAAAGTGGTTGTTCCATTATTATCCTCCTTATTTATAATATTTTCTATTGGAATAGATATGTTTTTTTTACTTGCAATTTCACTGTATGATGATAGTTTTCCTTCTAGTGTTTTATAAATTGTGTCAGCTCCTATGAATGAAAATAGTCCAATCCATAAACTTGTTGGGAAAGTAATTTCTGTAAATGTTATACAAAATACTATTCCTATTAATATATTAATAATTAATGAATAATTGGAGAGACAGCTACTACTTGAAAAACAACATTTGGTTTTTTGAATAAATGCACATGTTATAGCACTTAAGGCAATTGATATTATTAAGGTCTCTTTTAAAAAATTTATTTTTAACATACAAACCTCCTCCCAATATTATATGCATGATGATTAGTTTTGCTATAAAAATTTAAAAGAAAAAGCTTTGAAGTATATATCTTCAAAGCTTGATATGCAAGAATACAATAATTAACGTTTAGAGAATTGTGGTGCACGACGTGCTTTCTTAAGTCCTGGTTTCTTACGTTCTTTCTTACGTGGATCTCTTGTAATAAATCCTTCTTTCTTTAGAACTTTTCTGAAACTATTTTCAGAATCTTCAGGAGTTGTTGAATCATATGCTAATAGTGCTCTTGTAATAGCATGACGGATTGCTCCAGTTTGACCAGAGAAACCTCCACCTCTTACTTTAGCATCTACATCGAATAATTCCTTAGTATTAGTAATTTCTAATGGTTGCATTAAGTCCATAATTAATACTTCATATGGAAGATATTCTCTTACGTCCTTACCATTAACTGTTACTTTTCCTTTTCCTGGAGTTAATGTAACTGTAGCTACACTTGTCTTTCTGTGACCTGTTCCCTTATAAACATTTGTTTTTTCTTTTGCCATAATTGAGCCTCCTACTTAACTTCAAGCTTTTCTGGCTTTTGAGCCTCATGCTTGTGATCTTCTAAAGCGTATACAAATAACTTTTTGTACATCTGTCTTCCTAGTCTGTTATGTGGAAGCATACCCTTTACTGCTCTTTCCATCATTTCAACTGGATATTGTTCTCTCATTGTTCTTGCGTTTCTTTCTCTTAATCCTCCAACATACATTGAATGATTATAATACATTTTGTCATCTAACTTATTACCAGTTAAATTAACTTTTTGTGCATTAACAATGATAATATTGTCTCCACAATCAATGTGTGGTGTATATGTTGGCTTATGTTTACCACGTAAGTATGTAGCAGCTAATGTTGCTACTCTACCTAGTGATTTTCCTTCAGCATCAATAACATACCACTTACGTTCTACTGTTTCTTTTTTTTGCATATAACTTGTCATATTTTTTACTCTCCTTTTACTTAAATCAGACTTTCCCACGGTCTAATTTATGTGGGGATATTCGAATGTACCGTCTATGATTATACTAAATAATGGTATAAAATGCAAGTGTTTTTCACTGTTTTATACAATTGTTCAATGAATTTCTATATTAATATCTGATGGTTAATAATTTAAACATTGCATTTACTAAATTAGTGATATTTTACATCTGTTAAATATAGGCCTTCAGCTGGTGCTGTTTTACCGGAATTACTTCTATCTTTACTTAATAATATGTCTTTTACTGCAGTTGGCTCTAATTTTTCCTCACCAACTCTAATTAGTATGCCAACCATATTTCTTACTTGATATCTTAAAAAACCAGTTCCTCTAAAGATAATTGTTAGTTTTCCTTTATTAGATAATATTTTGGCTGTATTTATGGTCCTTACACAATTCTTTTTATCTTTATTTTCGGTTACAAAAGCTCTAAAATCATGAGTACCTTTAAAGCACTTGATTGCTTTTTTCATCTTACCTACATTTAATTTGTGATTATATTGAAAAACATAGTTTCTTTCTAGGGGATTATATTCATTCATATTAATATAATATTTATATTCTTTCGAAATTATATCATATCTTGCATGAAAGTTATCATCGACTTTCTTTACTTTTATAATATGAATATCATTTGGTAATTTAGTATTCATAGCTCTTTTTAATTGATTTTCATTTATTTTCACATTTAGGTCAGTATGAATATATTGGCACGTAGCGTGAACTTTCTTATCTGTTCTTCCTGTTGCTACTACGGGAGCTTCTTTATTATTGTTTATACTATATAAGGCGTCTTCTAATTCCTGTTGGATTGTTTTTTTATTTGGTTGTCTTTGAAAACCATAATAATTGCTGCCATCATATGAAAATTTAATTAAAAAACGCATACTTCCTCCTTTTTTCCACAGATTTTGTGGAAACTATACATGTTTGTAAATATCTTTTATAAGATCTCTTATATCTTTGTGGTAATCAATTCTTACTTTTTTTTCTTTTTTTGCTCTATTAATAAATTCAACAATAGATGGTATTTCTAAACCATTCTTTTTTAAGTAAGATACTCTTTGATATATATCTTTTGTTGGACCATCCAATAGTATCTGACCATTTTTTATAATAATCGTCCGTTTTATATATTTATATATATAGTTACTATTACCGGTTATTATAATAATTACTTTTTTATATTGATCCTGCATTCTTTCTAGAAGCATTAGTATTTTCTTTTGATAATTTAAATCAAAATAAGTAAAAGGCTCATCTAATATAATTATGTCTGGATTTGTTAATAATTTAGTAGCTATTTGAATTAATTTTTTTTCACAGTTTGATAAAGTAGTTATACTTCTTTTTTTGTATGATAAATCTAAGCCCACTATTTTTAAGGAACTATTAATTTTTCTCAAGTCATCTTTAGTTTCAAGATTTTTTAATCGCATTTCATTCAATAAATAATCCAATACTGTTTCTGTGTATGACGGAAAATATGGTACTTCAGTTATTATGGATGTCTTTTCAGTATATAGAAATTTATTTGAACTTGTTATTTGAGTATCTTGAATAAATATTTTTCCTTTGTAATCAATGGGGTTTTCCAAAAAAGAAAGTAAATCTTTTACATTTTTTCCAGTTATTCCTATTAACTCATCACTATTTAAATTTATATTTAATTTGAATTCTTTAAATTGAATTTCATTTAGACCTAGTTCCATAATTTTTCCACCAGTCTTTCTTGATCTAGTTCTAATTCTGATATTAGATCATAGTCACGTAATTTTACTGATAGATCTAGCATGAATGGTAAGTCAAGACCTAACTTATTTAATGTATTATCTTTTTCTAAGACATCTAGTGGGGCACCTTTTAAAACTACTTTTTCATTATCAATTATGTATAAGTAATCACTATATAGACTATCTTCTAAGTTTGATGTAGTCATAATAATGGTTGCTTTTTCTATTTCTTTATGTTCTAGTAATATAGCTATTATTTTCTTCTTGTCCCTGTCTGTAAAATATTTTAGTATGTCATCAAGCAAAATTATTTTATTTTTTTTTAGTATGGATAAAGTAAGCATACATTTTATTTGATCGCCTGTGGATAACTTTTTTAAATTTTGTTTTAAACATTTTGTGAGTCCTAATGATTTTATAATATTGTTACTATGTGTATCATTTTTTGAAATATAGTTTTTGTATACTAAATAATTTAGTTCATCTTCTAGTGTTGAAAAGTTAAACTCTATTCTTTCTGGAATAATTGTAGATATAATTTTTGCTAAATCATTTTGCTTATATGTTGCTATATCATTGGAAAATATAAAAACATTACCATTTGTAATATTTATACCGCCTAATGTTTTTATTAATGTTGTTTTGCCACAATTATTAGGACCAGAGATAGCTATAAATGTATTATTTGGGAACGAAATACTTAAGTTTTTAAAGGCAAATGGTAATGATAAGTTAGTTAGTTCTAAAATATTGTTTACCATTTTTACACCTCCAATGTTTTTTATTATATACTATATATATTTAAAAGCCAACATTTAGTTGACTTTTTTCTTTTGAATTTTGTAGGCTAATCTAAGTAGTGCTTTATCTGATAAAAATCTTCCAAAGAACTTTGCACATTTCATTTTGAACCCTGGGATGATTAACATTTTATTTTCAAACATTTTATCTATTGCATATTTAGCTACATCTTCACTTTTTAATTGTTTTATATTAAATTTTACGCCTGCTACATTATTGAAATTTGTTTTGATAGGACCTGGGCATAATACAGAAATGTGAACATTACTCTTTTTCTTCTTTTGTTCATAGTAAACGCCCTCAGTTAGATGATAAACATATGATTTAGTAGCATAATATGTACTCATTAGTGGACCTGGCTGAAAAGCTGCTGATGATGCAACATTTAATATATAACCAAAGTTTTTCTTTTCCATATCTTTTAAGAACAGTTTCGTTAAGATATGAACAGCTTTGACATTAGTATTTATCATATCTAGTTCTTTATTTAAATCTGTTTCTGTAAAATATCCGCAATCGCCAAATCCAGCATTATTTATCAAGATATCAATATTTTCCTTTTTAGTTAAAGCATATAGTTCTTTTACTTTTTGCTCAACGGCTAGATCAACAACAATAATTGTCACTTTTGTTTTTAATTGTTTTTGAACTTGTTCTAGCTTTTCTTTTTCTCTTGCTACTAAAATCAATTCATGTTTTTGTTTTGCTAAATATTTAGCCATATCTAGTCCTATTCCAGAAGATGCTCCAGTTATTAGTACTTTCACTTGTATCACCTCATTATAATTATACCAAAAAGAATGTTATTTTAGCAAAAAAAAGACACTTTTAAGTGTCAATTTTTAGGCTTCTTTTTTCTCAGCTTTCTTTGTAGTCTTCTTTGCTTTCTTTTCTTCTTCTGGTTTAGCTTCTTCAACTAACTTTAAGATAACCATTAATGCGTCATCTCCACGTCTTTCATCAAGCTTTAAGATTTGAGTATATCCGCCGTTACGATTTTCATAACGTTTTGCTAAATCATTAAAAACTTTATTTACTACTTCTTTATCATTATGTAAGAAAGCTAAAGCTTTACGGCGTGAAACTAAATCACCTTTTTTACCATAAGTAATCATCTTCTCAACGAATTTGCGTACTTCTTTGGCTCTTGTATCAGTAGTAGTGATGCTTTCATTCATGATTGTTTGTTTAGTCATTGTTGCTAGCATACTTCTTCTATGTTTAGTTTCTCTTCCTAATTTTCTATATGCCATATTCTTTCCTCCTTATTTTAGTCGTCATCACGTAAGATTAGACCCATATCTCTAATTTTGTCTAATACTTCTTTTAGAGATTTTTTACCTAAATTACGTATTTTCATCATATCAGATTCACTTTTATTAACAAGGTCTTGTAGAGTATGTATACCTGCTCTTTTTAAGCAGTTATATGCTCTTACAGAGAAATCTAGGTCCTCAATAGATGTTTCTAGTGCTTTTACTTTTGGATCTTCAGTTTTTTCAATCATCATACCACTAACATCAGCAATTGATGATAAATCTGTTAATATGTTAAAATGTTCTATTAAGATGCGTGATGCTAAAGCGATAGCTTCTTCAGGTTTTATTGAACCATTTGTCCATACATCTAAAATTAATTTATCATAGCTTTCGTCTTGTCCTACACGAGCGTTTCCTACTTCGTATGAAACTCTTTCAATTGGTGAATATAATGAATCTATTGCTATAACACCTGCTTTTTTAATGTCATGTATCTTTTTATTTTCTTCACTTTTAACATATCCTCTACCATTAGTAACAGTCATTTCCATATCTAATGTTGCACCTTTTGAAAGTGTGGCAATAACTTTATCCTTATTAATTACCTCAATATCTGCATCATGTTCAATATCACCTGCTGTAACTTCTCCTTCTTTTGTTGCGTGAATATGTATTGTTTTAGGTTCGTTTGAATGATTTTTTAATACTACACCTTTTAGATTTAAAATAATTGTAGTAACGTCTTCATAAACACCATCTATTGTTTGGAATTCATGAAGTACACCATCAATTTTAATACTGCTGATTGCACTTCCTGGAAGTGATGATAACATTACTCTTCTTAGTGCATTTCCTATTGTAGTACCAAAACCTCTTTCTAACGGTTCTAATTCGAATCTTCCATAAAAATTACTTTCTACAGAATCTGTTATTTTATAAATTGGTTTTTCAAATTGTAACATGAAACTAACCTCCCTTTATTTATTTCCACTTAAGATTTATTTTCTATCCACGAGGTCGTTTTGGTGGACGACATCCGTTATGTGGTATTGGTGTAACATCTGAAATTGAAGTTACTTCTAATCCAGCTGTTTGTAATGAACGAATAGCTGTTTCACGTCCTGGTCCTAATCCTTTTACACGAACTTCAACTTTGCGCATTCCCATATCATAAGCTGCTTTACCTGCAGCTTCTGCTGCCATTCCTGCTGCAAATGGAGTTGATTTTTTACTTCCTTTAAAACCAATAGCTCCAGATGATGCCCAACTAATTACATTTCCTTCACTATCTGTAATTGTAGTAATTGTATTATTAAATGTTGAATGAATATGAGCAATTCCTTCTGGAACATTCTTTTTTACTTTCTTTTTTCTAGTCTTATAAGCCATAAGTCTTACCTCCTTTTTTTATATTAAACTAAGTTCCTAAACTTTTTTCTTATTTGCTACTGTCTTACCTTTTCCCTTACGAGTACGGGCATTACGATTAGTTCTTTGTCCTCTTACAGGTAAACCTTTTTTATGACGTGTTCCTTGGTATGAATTAATTTCCATTTTTGTTTTAATATTCATACTAACATCACGACGTAAATCTCCTTCTGTTAGATGCTTATTAATTTCATCACGAATTTTGATTAGATCTTCTTGTGATAAATCTCTTGTTTTTGTTTCTGGATTAATATTTACCTTTTCCAATATTTGTTTTGCAAGACGTCTTCCAATTCCATAAATGTAAGTTAATGATATACAGATATGTTTATCATTTGGAATGTCTACACCTTTAATACGTGCCATTTAATACACCTCCTATAAATTAACCTTGTCTTTGTTTGTGTTTTGGGTTTTCACAAATTACCATTATTTTACCTTTACGCTTAATGATTTTACATTTTTCGCAAATCTTTTTTACTGATGGTTTTACTTTCATTAATATCCCTCCTACTATTTACGATAGGTAATACGCCCACGTGTTAAATCATAAGGCGATAGTTCTATCATTACGGTGTCTCCTGCTAAGATGCGAATATAGTTCATTCGTATTTTACCAGAAACGTGGGCTTCCACAATGTGTCCGTTCTCTAGTTGAACTTTGAATTTCCCTCCTGGGATAATTTCTAGAACTTTACCTTCTATTTCAATCGTATCTTCCTTAGCCATCTTTTCACTCTCCTGTCAAGATTTTATATCCATCATCAGTTACTACAACTGTGTGTTCAAAGTGGGCTGATGGACGATGATCCAATGTATCAATTGTCCAATCGTTATCATGAACGTAGATACGTGGACTTCCCAATGTTAACATTGGTTCTACAGCAATTACCATCCCTTTTTTTAATCTGGGACCTGTATTTTTTGTTCCAAAATTTGGAACTTCTGGATCTTCATGAACATCTGTTCCAACTCCATGTCCACAAAGTTCTTTTACCACGCCTAAGTTATGCTCCTTGGCATATTGAGAAATTGCGTATCCAATATCTCCAATTCTATTTCCAGGCTTTACTTGTTCTAGTCCGATAAATAGTGACTTTTCAGTATGCTCTAATAAGTATTCTACTTCACCACTAACTTCTCCAACTTTATAAGTCCAAGCAGAATCACCATGATATCCTTTGTAACAAGCGCCTATATCGATTGATACTATGTCACCATTTTTTAGGATTCTTTCACTTGGAAAGCCATGGACTACTTCGAAATTTACGCTTATGCATAGTGCTGTTGGAAAGCCCTCATAACCTTTGAATGAAGGCGTTGCACCTTGTTTGCGAATAAATTCCTCAGCAAGTCTATCTAATTCTTTTGTCTTAATTCCTTCTTTTACATAAGGCTTTAAGTATTGATGAGTTTTATATACAATATTACCGGCAATTCTTAATAGTTCAATTTCATGTTCACTTTTAATAGTTATCATCTAATCATCTCCATTAATCCTTGCTAATAATCTCATCAACCATCTTGAATACTTCTTCTGGTGTATTGTTTCCATCTATTTTTTTCAACACACCTTTCTTTTCGTAGTATTCAATTATTGGTTTTGTTTTTTCGTTGTACATTTTGTATCTATTCTTAAATGCTTCTAGATTATCATCGCTACGTTGATATAATTTTGAACCACAAATATCACATACTGAATCTATAGCAGGTGTCATTTCTTTAACATTAATATTAAAGATAGCCTTGCAGTTTTCACATGTTCTTCTACCTGTAATTCTTTTTTCTAATGTTTTCTCATCAACATCAATTAAAATTACATTCCCAACGTCATAACCTAAATTATTTAATATCTTGTCATATTCAATGGCTTGCTCCAGATTTCTTGGAAAGCCATCTATTATATAACCATTTTTACAATCATCTTTTTTTAATCTTTCCTCAATTAACTGATAAGTAATTTCATCTTTTACAAGATTACCACTAGCAAGTGTCTCATAAACATAATGACCTAACTCACTATCCTCTTTGGCTATATCACGTAAGATATTACCAGTTGAGATGTGAGGAATTTTATATTTTTCTACAACGAATTCAGCTTGTGTCCCCTTACCGGCTGCCGGTGGGGCTATAAACATAATATTCTTCATAATTACCTTCTACTATATCCTCTTTTATAACTTCTGGTTAAAATACTGCCTTCTAGTTGTTTATATGTTTCAAGTGCTACTCCTACTACGATTAGTAATCCAGTACCACCAATTGATACAGATGTTGGAAGACTTGTTACTTTTGAAAATAATATTGGC
This sequence comes from uncultured Bacilli bacterium, assembly GCA_934163035.1. Lineage (GTDB taxonomy): Bacteria > Bacillota_I > Bacilli_A > RF39 > UBA660 > CAG-877. Next base: position 45,192 of record CAKPJX010000010.1, read on the forward strand.
AGACCTGCTATTATTACTAAGAATACAGAGCCTAGTATTGTAAGTCTTGATAAAATTTTACTTACATACTTCTTTGTTTCATCTCCTGGTCTAATTCCAGGTATATATCCACCATTTTCTTGTAAGTTTTTAGCAAACTCTTCTGGTTTTAATTGAATAAATGTATAGAAATATCCAAATAAGAATATTAGTACAATATAAATTATAAAACCTAGTGGAGTTGTATATGTTAAATACTTTTGAACAAATAGTGTGAATCCTTCTTTTTTTATTACTTGAGATATGATACTTGGTATTGATAATAAACTAGAGGCGAAAATTACTGGAATTACTCCTGCAGAGTTTATTTTTATTGGCATAAAGCTTTGTGCAGAACTTCCATAAGCACTTGTTGACTTATTTGAATACTGAATTGGTATTCTTCTTTCTGATTCTTGTACAAATATTACGCCTATTACTATTGCAAAATAAATTATTACAAATATTATAAATTTAATTATTCCCAAGGTAATCACTTGAGCTGTTCCATCAAACGCAATTAATCCTTTAAAAGCATCAATGAACATTTGTGGAAGTGTTGCTATAATACCTGCCATAATTATTAAGCTTATACCATTACCTATACCTTTTTGAGTAATTTGATCTCCTAACCATAGCAAGAATGCTGTACCTGCTGTTAAAACTGTTGAAATATATAAGTACTGCATTGGATTGCCAGACTTACCAATAAACGCGAATGAGAATGCATATCCTTCAATAAATGAGAAGGCTATACCAACATATCGTGTTATTTGATTTATTTTTTGACGTCCAGTTGCTCCTTGCTTGCTAAGTTCTGCAAAGTATGGAACAATATCCATCTCTAGTAATTGAATTATAATTGATGCCGTAATATAAGGCATAACTCCTAGGGCAAATATGGAAAAGTTTTTTAATGCTCCACCACCCATTGTATTGATTAATTCTAGGAAACCTATATTACTCGTTAAATCTTGTGTTCCGGGAACCCTAATTGAGATTCCTAATATGAAGATCATTAGTGCTCCTAATGTGAAATAAATTCTATGTCTTAGATCTTTATTAGTCGGAGTAAATAATTGCTTCATAGTCTTAAACATACTAGATCACCTCAGCTTTGCTACCTGATGAATTGATCTTTTCTAAAGCACTCTCTGAAAACTTATTTGCTTGAATTGTTAATTTTTTTGTTAGTTCTCCATTACCTAGTACTTTAATACCATCTAGTTGGTTCTTAATTATCCCCTTTTCTTTTAATACAGCTGGTGTTACTAATGCACCATCTTCAAATATATTTAGAGCATCTAAATTTATAGTAGCATATCTAGTTCTAAATTTAGCATTTTTGAATCCTCTTTTTGGAATTCTTCTATATAAAGGTAATTGTCCACCTTCAAATACTGGATTTATACTAGCTCCACTACGTGCTTTTTGTCCTTTTTGACCGCGTCCACTTGTTTTACCAAGACCACTACCTGGACCACGACCTATGCGCTTTTTAGCATGAGTAGCGCCGATATTTTTTTCTAATTCATGTAACTTCATTATCCTAATATCTCCTCTACTGTTTTTCCACGAAGTGCTGCTACTTCTTCTGGTGTCTTAATAGACTTAAGTGCATTTAAAGCAGCTGTGGCCATATTTAATTTTGTTCTTGCTCCTAGTGATTTAGAGACAACATCACGAATTCCTGCTAATTCAAGAATTGCACGAACTGAACCACCGGCAATGATACCAGTACCTGCTTGAGCAGGTTTAATGATAACTCTTGCAGCTCCAGCTCTACCAATTGCTTCATGGGCAACTGTTCTTCCATCAATTAGAGGTATTGTGATAATATTTTTGTTTGCATCTTGTATAGCTTTTTTAATTGCATCAGGTACTTCATTAGCTTTACCAATACCTAATCCAACTTTACCTTTGCGATCTCCTATTACTACTACTGCAGAATATCTTCTTTGACGTCCACCTTTATTTACTTTTACAACGCTTTTAACATCAATTACTAATTCTTCAAATAGTTTTTCTTTGGTTTCGCGAGTTTTTCTTTGCATAATACCCTCCTATTAGAATTCTAGTCCATTTTCACGTGCAGCTTCAGCTAAGGCTTTTACACGTCCATGATAAAGGTATCCTCCTCTATCAAATACCACTTTTGTAATTTTTGCTTTTGTTGCTTTTTCAGCAATTGCTTTTCCAACAACTTTTGCTGCTTCAACATTGCTTCCATTAGTTAATTTTAGATCTTTATCTAATGAAGAAGCTGATACAAGAGTAGTTTTTGTTTCATCATCGATAATTTGTGCATATATTCCTTTATTTGAGCGAAATACACATAGTCTAGGAATAGCACTAGTTCCCATGATAGTTTTACGAATTCTTTCGTGACGTATTAAACGCATACTATTACGAGATTCTTTCTTTATCATATTTTCCTTTCTCCCTTCTTACTGATTAAGCAGCTTTCTTTCCTTCTTTACGACGAATATGTTCGTCCTTATAACGTATTCCTTTACCTTTGTATGGTTCAGGTTGTCTTACTTTTCTAATATTAGCGGCGAATTCACCAACTAATACTTTATCTATACCTTTTACAGTTATTTCGGTATTACCATTAGCTTCAATAGTTATACTTTGAGGGATTGCCATTTCAACAGGATGAGAATAACCAGCATTAATTACTAATTTATTTCCTTGTACATTGAAACGATATCCTACTCCAACTATCTCTAATTTCTTTTCATAACCGTTTGTAACACCAGTTATCATATTTTGAATAAGTGCATTCATTGTTCCGTGCATAGCTTTTGCACTATCATTTTTACGTTCCAAAGTTATTCTGTTTTCTTCTTGCTTTAATGTAATATCTTTTAGCATTGCCTGTGTTAAGGTTCCCTTAGGACCTTTTACAGTTACGATATTATTAGCAACTTCAACAGTTACTCCTTCTGGAACTGTAATTATACGATTTCCAATACGGCTCATACTTTCCCTCCTTATATTTTTCGATTACCAAATATAAGCTAGAACTTCTCCACCTATATTTTGTTTACGAGCTTCTTTATCTGTCATAATTCCTTTTGATGTTGAAATTATAGCTATTCCTAAACCATTCAACACTTTTGGAATTTCATCACCCTTAGCATATACTCGAAGTCCTGGTTTGGAAATTCTTTTTAGCCCAGTGATAACTCTTTCTTTTTTATCTGAATATTTTAAAGTTAAAACTATTGTGCCTTGAGCATCATCATTAACAATTTTATAGTCTTTTATAAATCCTTCTTCTTTTAGTATCTTTGCGATTGATACTTTTATTTTTGAAGATGGAACTTTTACCTCTGTATAACGCATGCTATTAGCATTACGAATACGAGTTAACATATCTGCAATTGTATCTGTTACTACTGCCATAATATATTCCTCCTTTCCAATTACCAACTTGATTTTTTAATTCCTGGTATTTGTCCATTATAAGCTAATTCACGAAAGCAAATACGGCAGATTCCAAATTTACTCATAACTGCGTGTGGACGACCACAACGAGAACATCTTGTATATTCACGTACTTTAAATTTTTGTGGTCTATTAGCTTTAATTATCATACTTTTTTTTGCCATAATATTCCTCCCATTTTACTTTTTAAAAGGAATTCCAAGTCCATTTAATAAGTCAAATGATTCTTCATTTGTTTTTGCTGTCGTAACGAAAACGACATCCATACCACGTACTTTTACAACGTCATCATAATCTATTTCTGAGAAGATTAGTTGTTCTTTTAAACCTAATGTATAGTTTCCTCTACCATCAAATGCTTTTGCACTAACTCCTCTAAAGTCTCTAACTGCTGGAAGAGAAATTGATATTAATTTATCCATAAAGTTATACATGTTTTCTCCTCTTAGAGTTACTTTACATCCAATTGCTTGACCTTCTCTTACTTTGAATCCAGCGATTGATTTTTTTGCTTTAGTTACTACTGGTTTTTGTCCAGATATTTTAGCTAAGTCAGCTACTGCAGCATCTAATAATTTTGAGTTGCTTGTAGCATCTCCTACTCCAATATTAATAACTATTTTTTCTAGTTTTGGTACTTCCATGATTGACTTATAATTATACTTTTCTTTTAAACTTGGAACAACTTCGTTTAAGTATTTTTCTTTTAGGCGGTTCATAGTTACCCTCCTTCCATTAATCAAGCTTCTCGTTTGATTTTTTTGCAATTCTAATTTTTTTATTGGTTTTTGAATCTATTGTATGTCCTATTCTAGTTCTTTTCTTTGTTTTAGGATCAATTATCATAACATTAGATGCATTGATTGGTGCTTCTATTTCTAGAATTCCACCAGTTTCTTGTCCAGTTGCTTTTTGATGTTTTTTTACAATATTAACACCTTCAACTATAACTTTATTTTCAGCTCTTAATGTCTTGATTATTTTTCCTTTTTTTCCTTTATTAGAACCAGCAATAACTACAACTTCATCTCCTATTTTAAAGTTCATAATTTTCCTCCTATTATAAGACTTCTTTTGCTAAAGATACTATTTTCATGTAATCTTTGTCTCGAAGTTCTCTTGCTACTGGTCCAAAGATACGAGTTCCTACTGGACTCTTATCATCACGAATGATAACACATGCATTATCATCGAACTTAATATAACTTCCGTCTTCACGACGAACGCCTTGACGAGTTCGAACGATAACTGCTTTTACAACTTTTCCTTTTGGCATTGGTGAGTTTGGAATAGCACTTTTAACAGTTCCAACTACTACATCGCCAATGTTACCTGTTTTAACCTTGCTTCCACCTAGAACACGAATTACTAATAATTCTTTTGCTCCAGTATTGTCAGCAACCTTCATACGGCTTTCTTGTTGTAACATAGATTATTCCTCCTTCTTCATCTAAGCGTTAAATAATAACTGCTTCTTTTACTATTTCTTTTAAATAGAAATGCTTTGTTTTTGATAATGGTCTAGTTTCAACAATTTTAACCAAATCTCCAACCTTAGCAATATTCTTTTCATCATGAGCACAATATTTTTTAGAGCTCTTTACTCTTTTATGATATAACGGATGGTTTTTATAAGTTTCAACTAAAACACTGATAGTTTTATTAGTTACACTAACAACTTTACCAACTAATTCTTTTCTAACTTTCTTTTCCACTATATAACCTCCTATTTGCTAGTCTCACGTTCTTTTAGAACGGTTTTCATTCTTGCAACGGTGTGTCTCAAATCTTTTATTCTAGAAGGTTTTTCTAGGTTTCCTGTTGCTTGTTGGAAACGTAAATTGAAAAGTTCTTCTTTTGTTTCAACTAGCTTTTTATTTATTTCTTCAGTAGATAGTTCTCTAATTTCCTTAACCTTCATTTTTGTCACCACCATTTTCTTTCATAATAAACTTGGTTGCTACTGGTAGTTTGTGTGATGCAAGACGTAATGCTTCACGAGCAACTTCTTCACTAACACCAGCTATTTCAAACATGATTTTGCCTTCTTTTACAACAGCAACCCATCCTTCAACATTTCCTTTACCTTTTCCTTGTCTTGTACCAATTGGTTTTTTAGTTAAAGGCATATGTGGAAAGATATTGATCCATACTTTACCACCACGTTTCATGTAACGAGTCATGGCGATACGTGCAGCTTCTATTTGGTTAGCAGTAATCCAAGCACCTTCTTTTGCTTGTAGACCGTAATCACCAAAGTGAAGTTCTCTATTACCACGTGATTTTCCTTCGTAAGGTAATCTATGAACACGACGATATTTAGTTCTTGACGGTATTAACATATTAATTACCTCCTTTAGCCTTTTTGTTTAGGATTTCTCCCTTATAGATCCATACCTTTACACCAATTTTTCCGAATGTTGTGTCAGCTTCACTTGTAGCATAATCAACATCTGCTCTTAATGTATGTAGAGGAATAGTTCCTTCTGTATATCCTTCGCTACGAGCCATATCAGCTCCACCTAAACGTCCAGATACACTTGTTTTAATTCCTTTAGCTCCTGCTTTCATAGCATTTCTAATTGCTCTTTTTTGAGCCATACGGAATGATGCTCTATTAGTAATTTGGTTTGCAATATT
>CAKPJX010000011.1 GCA_934163035.1 uncultured Bacilli bacterium
GCCACTTAACGCCGACGATAGTGATAGCTAAAATAGGAAGTTGCCAAGAATTTTTTTTGTATATAGAAGCAAATAGAGAAACTATTTGTTTTTTTTATGTTTCTTTAATTATTTAGACATATACACCTATATAAAATGATGGTATAATACTTTCAGAAAGGAAAGAAGATAGCATGAATAAAAAAAATTTAGAAGAGTTGTTAAATTATGCAATTTCAACAGGTGCTGATTTTGCCGAAATATATATTGAAGACTCAACAGAAACATCATATAGGGTACTTGACAGTAAACTTGATTCAATTTTAACATCAAACAGTAGAGGTATAGGAGTAAGAATTTCAAAAAATGAAGAAGTATATTATGCATCAACAAATATCATAACCAAAAAAAAGATAAAGGAATTGATAAAAAGTATTATTGCTAATATTAATGGTAAATCAGATAGAACTGTTAAATTATCAAGAAAAAACTCCAGCTATCCAAAAATTCTAAAATCTCATAAAGATTTTTCAATCGATTTAAAAAAAGAAAAACTATTAGAATATGACACTGTGGCTAGAAAACAATCAAAACTAATAACACAAGTTTCAGCTTCTTTTATTGAAATTGACAAAAATTATACTATTGCTAACAGCAATGGGAAATATATAAGCAGTGGACAAACATTAACACGCGTTATAGCAGTTATGTATGCTGAAAGAAATGGACAAAAAGCTCGTCAACTTACATATGAAGGTGCTGCTAAAGGATATGAAATATTAGACGACATTGACTTTGTTTCAGAGATTACTGAGACTGCAAAAAAAGCTGTTGAAAAGCTTGATGCCAAAGATTTTAAAGGCGGCTTATTACCAGTAGTTATTAATAATGGATTTGGAGCAGTAATATTTCATGAGGCTTGTGGACATGGCCTTGAAGCAACATCTGTGTCAACCAAAAGTTCTGTCTTCTCTAACGATTTAGGAAAAAAAGTTGCTAGTGAAAAAGTTACTTTAATAGATGATGGTACAATAGAAGGATGCTGGGGAAGCAATATTTTTGATGACGAAGGAGAAAAAACAAAAAAAAACGTATTAATAGAAAATGGCATTTTAAAAAGCTATTTAGTTGATTCATTGAATAGTAATAAAATGAGTCATATTTCAAATGGATGTGGTAGGAGAGAAAATTACCAATATGCACCAACTTCAAGAATGAGTAATACATACTTGGCACCTGGAAACGATAAAATTGAGGACATGATTAAGAGCATAAAATTAGGCGTTTATTGTGAACAAATGAGTGGAGGAGTGGTTGAGCCTTCAACTGGAGAATTTAATTTTGCAGTTGAAACAGCTTGGTTAATAGAAAATGGGAAAATATCCCATAGAATAAAAGGTATTACGTTAATAGGAAATAGTAAAGAAATATTAAAGAATGTAGAGATGGTCTCTTCAGACTTAAAACTGCAATCAGGATTTTGTGGAAGTAAAAGTGGTATGATTCCAGTAACAGTTGGTGAACCAACGATTAAAGTGTCAAGCATACTAGTAGGAGGTAAAGAATAATGAAATATAATGAGTTTCTTCTTATCGCAAGCCAGAATCAGATTACTAATATCCAGATTGCAGAAACGTCCTTAAATGATGTTAACATTAATACAAAAAATGGAAAATTGAGTGATTATAATATTTCAAGTACAAAAGAGTACAGTATAAAAGCAGAATACAAAGGTAAAACAGTAAAAATATCAACTCAATATTTAGATGAGAGCATAATAGATTTAATTAAGATTAAAAGTGAATATACAGATAGTAATTATCAAGATATGTATTTGACAGATACATCAAATAATAATCATGAAAAGCTAGCAGAATTACCAAACCCAAATAGCATCATAAGTAGATTATATGATGCAGATTATTTTAGGACAAAAAACAAATATATAAAAGAATTAAATCTATATTTTGAAGAAGAAAATAAAGTTGTAAGAATAATTAACTCAAACGGAGTAGATATAGCAACATCATCACATTTATATGAATTATCAATAGAACTTGTTTTAAAAGATAAAACTACAATTAGTGATTATAAAACATATATAGTAACAGATTATGATGCATTAGACATAGAAAAAAGTATAAATGATCTATATACAGAATCGGTTAAGATGTTAAAAAAAGACCAACTTGAAACAAAAAAATATGATATAGTTTTATCCAAAAAAGTCTCATCAAATATACTTTCTAGTATTATACCAATGCTTTCATCAGCAAACATTAGACAAAAAACGTCATGTTTACAAGATAAATTAAATAAAAAAATATTTTCTTCAAAAATGAGCATTGTTGAAGATCCAACAAATAAAAAATATCCGGGCTACTCAAAATTTGATATTGAAGGAACTAAAACATATAAAAAAGTTATAGTCGAAAATGGTATGTTAAAATCTTATTTATATGACATAAAAGAAGCTAAACAACAGGATATAGAATCAACAGGAAATAACTATGGTGGAATAGATACGAGAAATATGTACATATTACCAGGAGAATTATCAAAGGAAGAAATTCTTCGAAAGTTAAACAATGGACTATATATTACAGATTATATGGGAGCAATGAGTTCATCAATAGATACTAATACTGGAAATATTTCATTACAAATATTTGGATTAATAGTGGAAGATGGCAAAATAAAAAATGGTTTTGAAGCATGTATAATGACAACCAGCATTTTTGAACTATTTTCAAATGTTGAGGAGATTGGAAAAAATATAGAGTTTTCAAGGTTATCATCAGCTTCACCAGAACTACTTATTAAAAATATTTCAATTGCAGCAAGTTAATTGACACAAAAGTACTAAAAAAACTGAAAAGAGTTGTACAACTCTTTTTTTTTGATTATAATTAAAAGTGGGTGATATAAGAAATGGATTATAAAGTAACAACATATTCAGAAGAAGAAACAATAAACTTAGCACAAAATATTGAATCAGAAAAATTTCCCAATATGGTTATATGCTTGCAAGGAGATTTAGGTAGTGGAAAAACTGTCTTTACTAAAGGCTTTGCAAGAGCTATGGAAATAGAAGAAGAGGTAACTTCGCCTACATTTAATATTATAAAAGAATATACATCTGGTGAAATACCATTATATCATATGGACGTATATAGATTAGATGGAAAACTTGGAGACTTAGATATTGAAGAGTATTATACAAAAAAGGGTGTAACTATAATTGAATGGTCAGATATGATTGAGCAATATCTACCTAATAATAGATTAGATATAAAAATTAAAATTTCAAGTGAAGATGAGGACAAAAGAATAATAATAATTACGCCTCATGGTAAAAAATATGAAGAACTATGCGAGGCTGTTTTATGAGAATTCTATATATAGATACCACATCAAGCTATCTATATTCTGCTATAATGGATGATAATGAAATCGTCAGTGAAGTAAAGGAAAAGCTAGAGCATGAATTATCTGAAAAAGCATTACCAAAAATAGTGGAAATGTTTAATAATGAAAAACTTGATCCAAAATCGATAGAAAAAATAATAGTGGTTAATGGGCCAGGATCTTTTACAGGAATCAGAATTGGTGTAACAATTGCAAAAGTTTATGCTTGGAGTTTAAACATTCCTATTACAACGGTATTGTCTTTAGAAGCAATGACACTATCATCTAATAAGAACTGTTATCATGTACCAGTAATAAATGCTAGAAGAGAAAAGGTTTTTGCTGCAATATATGATGAAAAGAATAATGAAATTCTAAAACCTCAACATATTGATATAAAAAAGCTAGAGGAAGAATTGGAAAAGATTCCTAATTACGTAATAATAACGAATGACGATATAGATATTCGTGGCGAAAAAGAGAAATATGATCCTGATATTAAAAGAATTATAGAATCATATAAAAATAAGAAAACAATAAATCCACATGCAGTAAATCCAGAATATTTAAAACTAACGGAAGCTGAAGAAAACAAAAATGATAGTAGAATATAATGAAACATTAGAAGGGTACTTAAATGAAAATTTATTATCAAAGAATAAAGTCAATTTAGAATTAAAAAACAATCCGTTTGGAAAGTATTTATTATATATTGAAAATAATAAGCTTATCGGATATATATATTATAGTGACATCTATGAAAGAGCAGAAATTAATTATTTTGAAATAAAAGTTAATAACAGAAACTGTGGAAAAGGAAAAAGATTACTAAAAGAATTTATTAAACTTGTTAATAAAGATATAACACTAGAAGTGAATATCAAAAATATAGCAGCCATAAAGGTATATGAAGAATGTGGTTTTATAAGAAATAGCATTAGAAAAGGCTACTATAATGGTATTGATGGAATTTTAATGGAAAGAAAATTAAAGAGAGAGTGAAGTATATGAAGGACTTGTATATATTAGGTATTGAAAGTAGTTGTGATGAAACAAGTGCTTCAATAGTAAAAAATGGAACAGATGAAATTGCAACTGTTACATCATCACAAATAGATGTACATAAAGAATATGGTGGTGTTGTTCCAGAAATAGCAAGTAGACACCATGTTAAAAATATAACAATAGTATTAGAAGAGTGCTTAAACAAAGCTAATATGAAAATGGAAGATATAGATGCCATTGCTATAACATATGGACCAGGTTTAATTGGATCACTATTAATAGGATTGGAAGCTGCTAAAACCCTTTCTTTTATATATAATAAACCATTGGTTCCAGTGCATCATATAGCAGGACATATATATGCTAATAGCCTTGTAAAAGAAATGCAATTTCCTTTATTAGCAATAGTTGTGAGTGGTGGTCATACAGAATTAATTGAAATGAAAGAACACTATAGTTTTCAAAAATTAGGTGGAACATTAGATGATGCTATAGGAGAATGCTATGATAAGGTAGCAAGAATTATAGGACTAGAATATCCAGGCGGACCAAAGTTGGATAAAATGGCTCTAATTGGAGAGAAAACATATAAATTACCAATACCACTACAAGATAATACATATAATTTTTCATTCAGTGGCCTTAAAAGTGCCGTAATAAATTTAGCACATAATGAAAAGCAAAAAGGTAATGAAATAATAAAAGAAAATCTAGCTGCATCTTTTCAAAGTGTTGCAGTAGAATCTATAGTCTCAAAAGCAAAAAAGGCTATAATAGATAAGAAAATAAAGAATGTCATTGTAGCAGGTGGGGTTGCCGCTAATCAAGGATTAAGAAATGAAATTACAAAGCTAACAAAAGAATTAAATGTAGAATTAATAATTCCTCCAATTAAGTATTGTACTGATAATGCTGCAATGATTGCTGCTGCCGGATATTATGCATATAAAAAGGGGAGAATAGCAAATTTTAGTTTAAATTCAAAATCACAAGACAAATTAATATAAGAGACCACTAGGTCTTTTTAATTTTATTCAGTAAAAAGATGTAAATTAAAAAATTATCTAAAACATTAATATAAAAAAATAGTATAAATATGTTATAATTACTATAATAAGGAGACTAGTGTGATGATAAATAGAGTTATATTAAATGAAAGATCATATTTCGGAAGAGGTGCAAGGAAAAAAGCATTGGACGAACTTAAAGAACGCGAATTAAAGAGAATATTAATTGTTACCGATCACAATTTAGTAAGAGAAGGCATAGTAGATATGGTAACAAAGAATTTTGATCGGACTACAGGTATATCATATCTTGTATTTGACAATGTAAAAGAAAATCCAACGTCATCAATAATAAAAGAGGGAGTGGAAGTAGCTAAACATCATGGTAGTGATGCAATTGTTGCCATAGGTGGTGGTAGTACAATTGATACTGCAAAGGCTATAGGTATAATTTTAACTAATCCAGAATTTGAAAATGTTATAAGTTTAGAAAATAGTAGTACAAAAAATAAATCACTACCAATAATAGCTATACCAACAACTTCTGGAACAGCAGCAGAAGTTACAATAAATTACGTAATTACTGATGAAAAGAGAGTTAAAAAAATGGTATGCATAGATCCAAATGACATCCCATCAGTAGCGATAATTGACCCAGATTTAATGGAAAAAATGCCAACTACAATAGCTGCAACAACGGGTATGGATGCACTAACACATGCCATAGAAGGGTATATTACAAAAAATGCTTGGCTAATACCTGATATGTTTCACATAAATGCTATGTCAATTATATATAAGAATCTAGAAAAAGCAGTAGTGAACAAGGAGCCAAAGGCAATAGAAAAGATAGCCTATGCACAGTATATTGCCGGCATGGGATTTTCAAATGTAGGATTAGGAATAACACATTCATTGGCACATTCTTTAGGAGCATATTATGACACTCCACATGGACTTGCAAATGCCATACTTTTACCACATGTTCTAAAGTTTAATGGTGAAGAATGTCCAGAACTAGTTAGAAATATAGGAAATGCATTTGGATTAGATATGAAAAACTTAAGTGATAATGAAATTATTGATAAGGTAGTAGATGCAATTAAACAAATAGAGGAAAAAATAGGCATACCTAAAAATTTAGAAGAAATAGGTATTTCAAAGGAAATGATTCCAACTTTAGCTAAACAAGCAATAAATGATGTTTGCACATCAGGAAATCCAAGAGAAACTACTATCAAAGATTTAGTAGATATATATGAAAAAGCATATAAATGAGAGGTGACAGTAAATGCTAAAAGCAAAAGTAAGTTATAGTATAGATAATGATAGCTTTCATGCTGGTGAAAGTGTTTCAAAAGAAATAAGCAAAAATCTAAAAAATCAAAACATTACATTTGTATATTTTTCAGAAAAAGATGATCCAGAAGAGATAATAAGTGGTTTACGTGAAAATATAAAAGGTAACATAATTGGTTGTACAAGTAGTAAAGGAATAATAGTACCCGATGGATATATTACATCTGATAAAGGCTATGTAGGTGCAATGTCTTTTGATGACAAAAATATGTCTATTGGAGTAGCCTGCCATGAATCAGGAAAGGATCCAAGAAATATAGGAAGAAAAGTTGCAATAGCAGCTGTTGAAAATGCAAAAACAACTAGAGCACCAGCATATTTTTATATGATCGCTAGTCCCAAAGAAGAAGAAGAATACCTAATGGGAATACAAGATGTAATAGGAAGAGTTCCAATGTTTGGAGGTAGTGCCTCAGATGATGAAATAGATGGGAATTGGAAAATAATATGTAATGATAAAGCAATTTCTGATGGCTTAGCAGTAGCATTTTTCTACACTGACAATGAGATAGTAACAAAATTTACTGGAGCATATAGGGAAACAAATAATATAGGGCTAATAACAGAAGTAAAGAATGACAGGACCTTAGTTAGTATAGATGGCATTTCAGCTCTAAGAAAATATGCAAATTGGATAAATGTTTCTCCAAATAGTCTGAAAGATAAAAGTCTATTAAAAGCTTCTACAACAAAACCGTTGGGTATAAAAGATCCACTAGGAAATCTTACAATTATTAGACACCCAATGTTTGGAAATGATATGGGAACTAAAACAACTTCCGATGACACCATAACATTGGGAAATAAAGTTGTACCAGGAACAGCAATAATTCAACTAGAATCAACTGTGGATGAATTGATTGATTCAACAGGAGAAACATTAAAAGAGTTAAGAAGAACAATATATACAGAACCAGCAGCATATATTCTAATTCATTGTAGTGGCAGAAAGTTAGCCATTGGTGATAGAATAGATGAGGTATATAAGCAAATTATCAAAGAAGCAAAAGGGATTCCATTTATCATGCCATTTACATTTGGAGAATATGGTTATGATGAACACTCAAGTAATATATGTGGTGGATTAATGCTATCATTCACAGCTTTTGGTCAAGATTAAACAGATATATTAGTACAACAAATTAGCATTTTAACAAAATAGATCCATACCAAAATATTTAAGTCCTAGTGTTATTATTACGACGTAAAAACACTATTATAGACAAAATATATAAATTATAAATGATCAGTACACAAGAAACTGATCATTTTTTATCTTATAGGAAAGTTTAAAGTAAGAAAATAAATAAATAATAGGTAAAATAAAAATATCAAGCATGCAAAAAGCATCTTGGTGTTTTAAGAAAAATGATTTTGACTTATTAAAGCAAACTTTAAATAAGCAAAATACTAATATTTTATCATTATATGAAAACCTTTATTAAAACATTATTAGAATTTCTACCACATATTAAAAATACTTTTAATAATAGTTATCATAATGGTTTTATTGAAGGTAATAATAACTTTATTAAAGTAATTAAGAGAATAGCATTTGGATTCAGATCTTTTAGAATATTTAAAGCTAGAATAATGATATGCAAAGGATTAATTAAAATTAAAAAAATAGCTAATGCATAATTGCATCAGCTACATAAATAATTATCACTTTTTTGTGTCTAGACACTATTTGATAATTATCATATTAAGTACTATTCTTTATTTAAAAAATATAATTAAATTAGAAATTATCGTATTACACTATTTATGCATATTTCCTTCAATATCAACAAATATTGGACCGCTAGCTAAATAAAAGTCACCACTAATTACACTAACAATATTTTTAAATCCGATATTTTTATTTATACTTATATCATTCATATTCATTGCCGAATATTCAATATCTGCCATTCCAACAGTTCCATCTTCATTTATAAAGTATAAACCATTACATCCACCTTGACCATAAGGAATAACATAAAAGCTTAAAACTTTATCAGCAACATCAAAATTTCCATACTTACTATTAATATTATCATTGTGATACTTGACATATAATTTTCCATCAGAACTTAATGAAACAGTATAACCACCCTCTACACAACTATTAACATATTGACCACTACTGTATGAGTCATTAAACTTTGAACGCTCACTCTTCATCTTATTTGCAAAATTTGAATAACTAACAGCAGGATCAGATGACTTATTTTCATCTTTTTCATCAGAACCAGATGATTTACTTTCACTTTTTCCAGTTGTTTCTTTAGGATTAACAGAGGAGCTATCAATAATACATTTATCCTGCTTTTTAAAGCACTTGTCATATACAATAAATGCAGAAAGTCCTAACACCAACAAAACCAAAAATGTAATCAAAAATTTTAACCCTGAGTTTTTATTTTCCTTCACTATTATCACCTCAAAAAAATTATATCATTATTTCAATATATTTTCATTTAAAAAAACACTATTAATATGTAAAGAAATGTCAAATTCATTAAAGCAAAAATAATGTTGTTAAAAAACGACATTATTTTTAAGCACTATATATCAAATTAGCTAATTTTATTATTTATAAAAACTTCGATTCTTGAAATAACCCAGTACATAAAATATGAAATAAGACCTAAAATAACAACACTAGTAATAACTAAATTAATATTAAAAACTTGTGATCCATACATTATTAAGTAGCCAAGTCCTTTTTTTGATACTAGCAACTCACCCATAATAACCCCAATTAGGCACATTGAAATATTTACTTTTAAAGTATTAATAATAATACCATAGTTACTAGGAAGAACAGCTTTTACAAAAGTTTTCCATTTATTGGCTCCAAATGATTTTAAAAGAGTTATATAGCTTTTATTCGTTTCAATAAATCCATTATATATATTTATTATAGTAACAAATGTACTGATTAATAGTGCCATGAATATAATAGAATTTATACTGGCCCCAACCCAAATAATTATTAAAGGACCAAGAGCAACTTTAGGTAATGAGTTTAGAACAGTTAAATATGGATCTATAACTTTAGAAAAAAGTCTACTATACCAAAGAAGAATTGAAACTATTAATCCTAAAATCATTGAAATGAAGAAACTAATTAAAACTTCATAAAGTGTAATCCATGTATGTGCAAATAAACTTCCATCGTTGAATAACTTTATACATGTATTAAAAACATTTTTGGGTGAAGAAAATAGAAAAGTATTAATAAGACCAAAATCAGCAGCCAATTGCCATAGTATTAAAAATAGTAAAATAATAAATATTCTGAAAATAGTAACTATAATTTTTTCTCTTCTAATTCTATATAAATATTCTTTATGTTCTAAACTATATGTGGACATCTAAATCCCTCCATATCTTATCATAATAATCTGAAAATTCTATGCATTTTCTATTATTAATAGGGGTAGATTTATCTGTTAAATTAATGTCATAAATATTTTTCACGGTTCCAGGCCTTTTAGAAAGAACAACAATTCTATCAGACATGCTTATTGCTTCAGCAATATCATGGGTTACCATAATAGCTGTTTTTCCCTCTTTTTTAATAATTTTATAGATATCATCACTTATAGCTAATCTAGATTGATAGTCAAGTGCAGACATAGGTTCATCTAAAAGTAGAATATCAGGTTTCAATGCTAGTGTCCTGATAAGCGCAACTCTCTGCCTCATACCACCAGATAAACTAGAAGGATATTTATCCATAAATTCCCCCAAGCCATAAGTTTTAAGTAGAGAAATAACATAATCTCTACTTTCTTTATTTAATTTTCCTGATACCTCCAATCCAATTAAACAGTTATCAAGAATATTTCTCCAAAAAAACAAAGCCTCATCCTGTAACATATATCCTATTGAAACATCTTTATTAAAGATAATATCACCAGCAGACTTCTTTTCAAGTCCGGCCAAAATTGATAGAATAGTTGACTTACCACAACCACTCGGCCCAACGATAGATATAAATTCCTTTTCATTAATACTAAGATTAATATCATTAAGGGCTACTACTTCACTTTTTTTATTATGATAATTCTTACTCAAGTTTTTAATTTCCAATAATTTATTTTTCATTATATATCAACTTATTATAATCAACTTTTTCACTTAAAACACCACTAGATATCATTATATCTTGAAGGTGATTAAATGATTCTTCATTGAATTTAGTTGTCTTAGGCCAAGCATCTATTCTTCTATATCTTTTTACAACTTTTTCTAAGTCATTTAAAGATGTATCAGGAAATTGATTAAGTATAGCTTTTGCAACTTCTAAGTCACTGCTATTATTAACAAAGTCTAATCCCTTTTGTATAGCTTTAGTAAAGTTAGCAATTAACTCCTTATTATTTTTTATATAACTTCCTTTAGCTGAGTATGATGTATATGGAACAACTCCTCCCAATTCTCCGACACTAGCAACAACATAGCCGTATCCTTCTTGTTCCACTTGCAAAGCATTAGGTTCTATTTCTGCTACAAAAAGAAAGCAGTGTAGTTGAAGCTATATGAAAGCAAGTATAAATTAAAGCATTATTTACAGTCAAAAGCATCAGCAATAAAATATCTCAATCTTTCTATTCACGGATTAATTTATAAATGATATAATTAACATATAAAATACAAGGGAGTGATTACTACATGTTTTCAAGTATTGGATTAACATTATCAGGCTTAATTTTTACAAGCGTTATAGCAAACGTTTATCTTGAAAAGAAAAAATATAATAATTTAGAAAATAATATATATCGTTTTTTAATAATTCAAACGCTTTTTTTATTAGTGCTTGAATTATGTTGTGTATATACAATGTCTATAAGGTTTGAAATACCAGTAATAAATGAAATTTTATGTAGACTATATATATTAGGAGACGTAATTTGGATAGCAGCCCTAATAGCTTATGTAAAAACATTAATATCAGGTAATAAATATGAAAATATATTTGATCTTTTAAAAGATAAATGGATGTTTGGTATAATAAACGCCGGAGCCATTTTATATATTATATCTTGCTTTTTAGATATCAAATACACATCAGGAATAAATAACGAACTGTATGTAATTGGAGGAAAATGTGTATATGTTTTATATATTGCTTTTATCATTGTAGGATTCTATATGATAAAAATATTAGCCAAGGATTTAGACAAAGATAATCTTATAAAAAAATTACCAATTTTTATGTTTATGATCTGCTTTGCAGTTGTTGGGGTAATTCAATTATTATATGCTGATCTTAATGATTTAACATTCTTATTTGCCTTTTATATTGTTGCTATGTACTTTACTATTGAAAGCCAAGATATAAAATTAGTAAGTGAATTGGAAGATGCCAAGAAAAAAGCTGAAGATGCAGACAAGGCAAAGACCGACTTTTTATCAAAAATGTCACATGAAATAAGAACTCCAATGAATGTTATTCTAGGTTTTAGTGAAACACTTATGGGAGAAAAAGAGCTAACGGAAGCTAATACTAAAAAAGATGTAAAAAATATCTATAATGCTGGTAAAACGCTATTAGAGATAATTAATAATATCTTAATATTTTCAAGGATTGAATCTGGAAGAGAACGCGTTGAAGAATCAGAGTATGCTATATCTGATATAGTAGGAGAGTTAGACAGTTATGTTAGATCAAAAATTGAACAAAGCAACGTTACTTTCAATATAAATGTTGATAACAATATACCATCTACTTATATTGGAGATAAACTAAAAGTATATAGAGTATTATTAAATTTAATTAATAATTCAGTAAAGTATACAACAGAAGGTGAAATAACACTTAATATTAGCTGTGAAAATTTAGCTAATAATGTTGCCGATCTTAAATTTCAAGTTAAAGATACAGGCTTCGGTATGAAGAAAGAAACATTAGAAAATTTATTCAAAGAATTTTCAACGCTAGATACTAAAGATTTAAACATAAGTGGTACAGGTCTTGGCTTGGTACTTGTAAAGAAATTATTAAATATGCTTGAAGGCAACATAACATTTGATAGTGAATATGGAATTGGTACAACTTTTGAAGTGTCATTAAAACAAAGAGTTGTTGGAAGTAAAAAATTAAAAGATGTAAAAACAGAATATAAAAGTAAAAGAATAGACAATAATTATCTAGATTGTTCAAAATATAAAATACTGGTAGTAGATGATAATAAATTAAACAGAAAGGTATTAGAAAGGCTTTTAAGACCATATAAAGCCAATATTGAATTACTAGAAAGTGGAACTGAATGTATAGATAAAATAAAGACCGGCTCTAAATATGATTTAATTTTACTTGATCATATGATGCCAGAGTTAGATGGTATTGAAACAATTAGAATTCTAAGAAAGACAAATATGAAAAACTTACCACCAATTGTTGCTATGACGGCTAATGTTGTAACTGAAATAAGGGATGAATATCTCAAGGAAGGCTTCTCTGATTATCTAGCAAAACCAGTTGATATAAAAGAATTAGATAAGTTATTAAATAAATATTTCAACAAGAAAGTAGGAGGTAATAACAATGATAGGTAATGTCTTATTCTCGATAGGTGGTTTATGTTTTGCTATTCTACTAGTAATAGTTTATTTTATTAAGGCTAAGCAGACTAATATCAATAACAAAATATACAAACTAGCACTTATAGCCCTAATTTTAGTAATAGTAACAGAATTAATAACAATACCAGTACTTTATTACTATAAAGATAATGTAGTTCTAGGAAACTTCTGGGCTAGAGTAAATGCCTTTTTTACAATAACTTGGATTATGTTGATATGTTGGTATTTAATAACTCTAGGTAAAGGCTATAAAGTAACAAGCCTTAAAGATAGCTTCTTAAATGACAGAAGATTAAGGGTAATAATGGAGTCATACATGGTACTTTTAATACTATCATTATTCTTTAAATTTGAAAATGTATCAACTAATGAAGGTGCCTATATATCAGGACCGGCATTATATTTCTTATATATAGCTGGCATAATAGCAGTCTTAATTTCAGGAATACTTTTATTACAAAACAAAAAAGAACTTTCTAAATTTAGAAAAGGACCTGTACTAATTGGTGTAATAGAAACGATTTTATCAATGATAATTCAAATAACTTATCCAATGCACTTAATAATAACAGGTAGTTTTGTATTTAAAATGTATTTAGTCTATTTTATGTTTGAAAATCCAGATCTTTATTTGGCAGAGGAACTAGAAAATGCCAAGAAAAAAGCAGATAATTCTAATAAGTCAAAAACTGATTTTCTATCAAACATGTCTCATGAAATAAGAACTCCAATGAATGCAATAATGGGTTTTAGCGAAGGTATATTAAATGAAAAAACATTTACAACAGAAAATGCTAAAAAGGACATAGCCCACATATATACAGCTGGAACTAATCTACTAGAGATAATTAATAATATTCTAGATATTTCTAAAATCGAAACAGGGGAAGAAAAAGTAGAGTTAAGAGAATATAGTATAGGAAGTATTGTATTAGAATTAAAAAGCATAATAGAAGCTCGTATTAATAAAGAACGAATCAGATTTATAACTAATATTGATCCTAAAATTCCAAAACAATTGTTAGGAGATAAAACAAAGCTATTTCAAGTTTTACTTAACATATTGAGTAACTCAGTAAAATATACAGAAGTTGGTAGAATTACTCTAACCATTAATGCCAATATTTCAGGTAACAATGCTCATTTACATTTTAAAATATCTGATACTGGTTATGGTATAAAAAAAGAAGACTATCAAAAGCTATTTGAAAAATTCTCAAGACTTGAAACTGCTACTAAAAATGAAATTGAAGGTACAGGCTTAGGTTTAGTTATAACGAAAAGATTAATAGATCTAATGGGTGGAAAAGTTTGGTTTGAAAGTGAGTATGGAGCTGGTACAACGTTTTATGTTGAGTTATCTCAGAAAATAATTAATAAAGAACCAATAGGAAATATATTGATAGAAAACTCTATTAAGTATGGTCATACCTATATTGATTGTTCTAACTACAAAGTTTTGTTAGTAGACGATAATAAACTAAATTTAAAAGTTGCTGAAAAAGTCCTAGAGCCTTATAAATTTAAAATAACAACCCTAGATAATGGTAAAGATTGTGTTGATCTAATAAAAGAAGGTGCAGAATTTGATATGATCTTCCTTGATCACATGATGCCAAGAATGGATGGAATAGAAGTATTGCATATTCTACATAAACTGGATGGATATACTATACCACCAGTAGTAGCTCTAACAGCTAATGCCATTACAGGTATGAGAGAAATGTATTTAAACGAGGGTTTTGATGAATATTTGTCAAAGCCAATAAACACTGGTGACTTAGATAAATTAATCAAAAAATATTTTGGTAATGGTTCTATCCAAACATACAAAACAGCAAGTGAAAATATAGAACCGGAAGAACCAAAGATCAAAGACACTACTTATTTAGAAAATAATGGTTTTGATATAAATGAAGCACTAACATACGTAAAAGATATGAATAGTTTCAATGAATTTTTAGAAGGCCTATACTATGATTTGGATAATCAACTAGCCGGATTAAAAACAGCCCTCCAAAAACAAAATATAAAGAAATATGGAGTGTTAGCTCATGGTCTAAAAAGCAATTACCGTTCATTTGGTATGAAAGAATTTGCTGATTTAGCCTACAAGCATGAAGAAGCAGCTAAAAATAATGATCTAGAATATATAAATAGTCATTTTCAAGAGTTATCCGATTCAAAAGATAAAGCTAAAAATATAATATCAAAATACTTAGGATTATAAAATTAACCATGCTTAAAAAAGTATGGTTTTTTTAGTACTATTTTTACCTATGGCTTCATAATTTTTAAAGAGGATAAAAATGAAAAATAATATAGATAAAATAGCATTAGAATTAGCACTATATATTAATAAAAAACTATTAAAAAGTAGTAAAATTTCATATGAATCATACAAATATACAGAGGAAAATATATTAAAACAACTAGTAAAAAAGTAGGTGCTTAAATGGATTTATATAGTGTTAGAAATAGCCTGAGTTTAGGAGTGCCAATAACAGAATTAAAAATTAGAGTAACAGACTATTCAAGGGTATCAACAGATCATCTAGAACAACAAAAGTCATTAAAAAATCAAATAGAGCATTTTAAAAAATATATTGAAGATAATAAGAACTGGACATATGTTGAAGGATATATAGATGATGGTATCAGTGGCACAAGTGACATAAAAAGAAGCAGTTTCATGAAGATGATTGCCGATGCAAAAGATGGCAAGTTTGACTTAATCATTACCAAAGAAATATCTAGATTTTCTAGAAATACACTTGATAGTATTAAGTATACAAGAATGCTCTTAGATTATGGGGTAGCAGTCCTTTTTGTTGATGATAATATTAATACTGCCTTACCTGACTCAGAACTTCGACTAACAATTATGTCATCTCTAGCTCAAGATGAAATAAGACGCTTGTCTTCACGAATTAAGTTTGGTATGAATAGAGCTATAGAAAGAGGAGAACTTTTAGGCAGTGGAATACTTTATGGTTATATAAAAGATAAAGTAAATAAGAAGTTAATAATAGTACCAGAAGAAGCAAGAATTATAAAGAAAGTATATGAATTATATACTATAGACAATTATTCACTCTCAAAAATAGCTAAAGAATTAAATAGTAGTACTAAAAATAAAAATTGGTTTGCTTCCACTATTTCAAGAATAATTGAAAATCCAAAATATAAAGGTTACTACTGTGCCAAAAAAACCGAAATTATTGATTATATGAATAAAAAGATAAAATATCATAAAAAAAGTGATTGGATAGTTCATGAGGATAAATTAAAAATACCACCAATTATAAGTGAATGGTTGTGGAAAAAAGCCAATAATAAACTTGAAAATGAAAAAAGAAAGATAAAAAAAAGTAGTCTCCATAAAAGTAACAATTCATATAGCACTAAGATTTATTGCAGTAATGACAATTGTGTTTTTTATAGTCGCAGGTTTAGAAGAAATGGTAAAGATATCACTTGGATCTGTTCCAAATATTTAAAAATGGGTAGAAAAAACTGCAATTCGCCAAATATTAGAGAACAAGAATTAAATCATATATTTAAAGACTTGATCAGTAAATTGGGAATAAATGAAGAAAAAGTTTTGCCACTGCTTCTAAACAATTATGAAAAGGCAAAAGAAAGTGATGTGGCCGAGAAAAAAACAGTAAATAAAAAGCTAAAAAATTTAAATAAAAAGAAAAGTAACTTATTGAACTTAGCGATAGAAGGAATTATTAGCGAAAAGGAATTTAAATTAGAAAGGCAAAAAATAGACAAAGAATTAAAAAAAGTTAAGAATAAACATTTAGAGGAAAAAGATAATAATAGATATAGTATAAAAAAGATCAAGTCTAATATAAAAGATGAGTTTAATAGTAAAAACACTTTAAATAAAATGATAGACTTATTGTTAGATCATATAATCGCATCTAAAGTAGATGATAATAAGATAGGACTTAATATATATATCAAGCTATTTTCAAAGGAGAAAATCCCATCAACAAAGTATAATTTTAAAAGGGGATATGACGTGGAAAAAACAAAAAAATATATTATTAATTATTATGTAAATTATTTTTTTTGTTGATGTACTTTCTTTTTGAATCATAATCATCAAATAGTGTTACAAAGTCACCTTGTCCACCTATAAAAGCACTACTCATAGCAGCAAATGCAATTGAAGTATCAATATTAAGATCTTCCTTTGGATCAATATTATTTTGCCTTAAAGCCCATTCGAATGTCATTTCAGGCATACCGCCAGCTCTTCCTCCAATAACATTTTTCCCCTTTAAATCATTTAAACTAAATTTATCATATTTTTCTCTAGAAACTAAGAATGAACCATCTTTTTGTGTTAATTGGGCAAATGTCTTTAAATAATCTTTTTCTCCACCATTATAAACATATATAGTTGCTTCGCTTCCAGAAAAACCAATATTAGCATCACCTGATAAAACAGCAGCTGCAACCTTATCAGCACCAGGTGTTAATAATAAATCGATGTCTATGCCATATTCCTCAAAATATCCCTTTTCAATAGCCACATATTGTGGAGCATAGAAAATTGTATGAGCAACTTCTGCTAAAACTATCTTTTTTTTCTTACTTTTACTATCCTTATTAAAGTCAAGAAGTACAGAAAGCGAAAGTAGTATTACTAAAAGTGCTCCCAAAACATAAATAAAAATTCTCTTTTTCATAAATCTCCTTTCTAACTCAAAGTATTATATGTAAAAATATAGATTTGTGTTATATAATAAAATTAAAAAAGGATGATTAATATGAGAATACTATTTATATCAGATATTCATGGTATAAAGACCAACTTACCTAAAGTAGAGGAAGCCTTTTCTAAATTAAAGTGTGATAAATTAGTTGTTTTAGGAGATATATTAAATAATGGATTTCACACATATGATTATTCTAAGGAATATGTAAAAGCCTTTCTAAATCTTTATAGAAATAATCTTGTAATTGTAAAAGGAAACTGTGATTATAGCAATGATTTTTCATTTCTGAAAATTGAGCCCAATTACCTAGATAAGATTGAGACTGATAAAAGGGAAATATATATAACACATGGTCATTTATATAATGATAGTAACTGGGAAAAGAAAAACACAATTTTGATACAAGGACACACACATATTCCCAAAATAGAGGAGGTTAATAATAACCTATTTATTAATCCTGGTTCTATATCAAAGCCAAGAGGAATGAGTGGTGCCACATACTTGTTTTTTGATGAAAATAGGTTTATAATCTATGATGTTGAGGGACATATTATCTCCGAAAAAGTATTGAAAAAAGTATAAAAGAGTGTACAATAATTGGTGTAAGTAGAAAAAGCTTGCAAAATCAAAAGAGATGTGGTATAATATAGCCACATTCGTTAGGGGGAGAATTTATGAAAAGTAAGATATTTAAGGGTGTAAAATTATTAGCTGTTATGTTACTTTCAGCAACTATCTTTGCAACTAATTTAAATGTTAGTGCAGTAGACAAAAAAGTATCAGTTGGAGATGCTACATATATTGATCCATTAATAGGTAATGTTAGCTTCCACGTAAAAACAACTTCATCTGGAAAATATATATATTGTATTGATAGATGGAAACAAGTAGTAAAAAACACTACCGGTACATTAGTTGGTGAAAAAGATGCTGGCTTTGCTTACATCGTAGAAAATGGATTCCCATACAAACAATTTACTGGTAATAAACTAAAAGACTATTACATAACACAATCAGCAATTTGGTGGTATATTGACGAAATGAATGGTAATGACAATTCATTAGGAAAAGAGTTTAAAACAACTGCTTCAGATAAATACAACTTACGTCCATATATTAAAAAATTAGTAGCTGGTGCAAAAGCTGCTAAAAAAGCCGGATATGCTAAAACAAGCATTAGTGTTAAAACATCTGCTACAGAAATGAATTTATCATCAGATGGAAAATATTATGTATCAAATGATATAACAGTAACATCTAAAAATGTTAGTGAATATAGCGTTAGTGTTAGCAATGCTCCTACAGGAACTATAATTACAGATACAAATAACAATACAAAGAGGACATTTGCTGCTAATCAAAAGTTTAGAGTAAAAGTTCCAGCAAGTAGTGTAGATACTACTAAATTAAATATTAATGTTACAGTAAAAGCAAATGGAAGTATCAACAAAGTTTATGAATACAAACCATCATCAACAAATATGCAAAACTTTATTACTGCAATATTAATTCCAGTAACATCTAGTGTTTCTGATAGCTTGAAACTAAGTGCATCATCATCAAAAGTAACAATTGTAAAACTTGACAAAGCAACAAACAAGACATTAGCCGGAGCAAAACTAGTATTAAAAGATTCATCTGGAAAAGTAATTTCAAGTTGGACATCAACAACAAATGCTCATGTAATAAGAAATTTAGCTAATGGCACTTACACAGTAGAAGAAAAAAGCGCTCCAACAGGTTATAAAATCTTAAAAGAACCAGTTAAGTTTGAAATTAATGATAGTAACAAAAATAAAAATATTCAAGTTAAAGTATACAATGAAACAACAGAGAGTACAGTTACAATAGTTAAACTTGATAAAGCAACAAACAAGACATTAGCCGGAGCAAAACTAGTGTTAAAAGATTCATCTGGAAAAGTAATCTCAAGCTGGACATCAACAACAAATGCCCATGTAATAAAGAATCTAGAAAATGGAACTTATACAGTAGAAGAAGAAAGTGCCCCAGCAGGTTATAAAGCTTTAAAGGAACCAGTTAAATTTGAAATTAATGATAATAACAAGGATAAAAACATTCAAGTTAAAATATATAATGAAGCAAGAGAGAGTGTAGTTACAATAACTAAGATTGATAAAGAAACAGAACAACCACTAGCTGGAGCTGTTCTAGTTGTTAGAAAAGCTGATGGAACAGAAGTTGCAAGATTTACAACAACTACAGAAGCATACTCTTTATTAAATTTAGAAAATGGAACTTATACAGTAGAAGAAGAAAGTGCTCCAGAAGGTTATAAGAAAAGTGATGATCAAATAACTTTTACTATTGATGACAATAACTTAACTCATCAAATAACTTTTGAAAACTACAAAGAAATAAAAGTACCATACACTGGAACTAGTGGTCAAACATTAATGACAATAATTGGAATCATAATTATCTCTTCTACTATTGTATTCATATATAAGAATGCAAAAAAAGCAAAATAAAAAGCAAAAAAGAATCTCTCCTAATACTATTGCTGCTCTTGGGGCATTTATAATTCTAATAGGAGGATTCTTTCTTTCATATAATTACATTCAGTCTAAACAAGTTATGGCATATGATTATATGTCAAACATCTTTTATAATAACAACATCCAAAAGACTGAGTCTAATGTTGAAACTTCAGAAGAAAATAAAGAGAAAGATAAAGTAGAAGAAAAAGAAGGGGAAACAGAAAAAACAAATACAGTAACAAACGAATATATTGGTTACTTAAATATACCCAAAATAAACCTAAATAAAGGATTCTTAGATAAGAATTCAGAAGAAAACAATGTTGACAAAAATATAATGGTCATACAAGAATCATCATATCCAGATGTAGACAAAGGAAACCTAATAATAGCAGGACACTCTGGACCAAATTGGAATGCTTACTTTAATGACTTACATAAATTACAAATAGGTGATACAGCAACCGTTCAATATAAGAATAAAAAGTATAATTATAAAATAGTAAACATATATAAACAAAAAAATGTTGGTACTATTGCAATATATCGTGACTATAACAAAACAACATTGACATTAGTAACATGTACTAATGATGATTATAGTACACAAACAATATACATTGCAGAATTACAAGATGTAGCAAATAATTAAAAAGGGGGGAAGTAGTATGACAAAGTTGTCTTTAACAGATAAATTAAAAATATTATTAGAAGTAACTAAATCTTCAAAAATATTTATAATCGTTATTGTGTCATTACTATTTTTAGCGTACATTTTTACAACTATAAATAAAAAGAATTTAAAGAGTAGTAAATTTACATATATTATAATATACGCTATAATTTTGTCCTCACTTCTATTTGCTTATAGAGATTCACTAAGTAAAATGTTTGACTATCTAGTAAACAACTTATTTATAGTCATCTATTTTCCTAACTTAGCAATTTATTTAAGTGCTATTTTAATTTCCAACATAATTATTTGGATAAGTATATTTAGAACTAAAGTTACAAAACTAATAAAAAACATAAATATTATATTTTATTGTGTTATGACATATATATTGATATTGATTTTAAATATTATCAATGTCAATAAACTGGATGTATTTACTCAATCATCTGTCTACAGCAATAAAGAAGCTTTAGCACTAATAGAATTATCAAGTACTATTTTCGTTATATGGATTTCATTCCTAATACTATATTTAATAATAAGAAGATTTCAAAAAGATAATGAAGTAAGTCCAGTAAGACAAGAAAAACCAATTACAAAAAAGATGCCAAAAAATTACAAACTAGTACAAGCTCCATATTATGTAAAAAGAGCAAATGATGAAATAAAGGTTGTAAAAAATGAGGCACCAAGGACTAACCAATATGATGAACTATTAACTCTAAATGATTATAAACTGCTTTTAAATATCTTAAAAGATCATAAACAAAAGGAACAAGAAGAAAAAGAAAGACTAAAAAGACAAGAGGAAGAACAAGCAAAATATAGACAACTACAAGAGTTATATAGTAGTCTAAATAAATAACCAGGAAAGAAGAGCAAAGTCTTCTTTTTTTCTTTGCCTCCATACTCAAAATAAGATATAATAAAAAAAGGATGTGATAATGATGATTTTAGATGGACTAAATGATAGACAAAAAGAAGCAGTATTATATAACGATGGTCCTCTTCTAATAATAGCCGGAGCTGGTGCTGGGAAAACCAAAACTTTAACAACAAAAATAGCCTATTTAATAGAAAACGAAAATGTTGACCCCAGAAGTATACTAGCTATTACTTTTACTAATAAAGCGGCAAAAGAAATGAAAGATAGACTATATCTAATAATAGGCGATGTATCAAAAAAAATACAAGTATCAACTTTTCATAGCTTTGGGTTAAAATTATTAAGAGAAAACTACAGTATTTTAGGCTTTGATAGAAACTTTGTTATAATGGATAGTGACGATTCACTAACAGTAGTAAAAAAAATACTAAAAGATTTAAATTATGACTCAAAAGTTTATAATCCAAGAGCTATTAGAAATAAAATAAGCAGTTGTAAAAATGAATTAATGTCACCAAAAAAATATGAACATTACGCTGTAAGTGAATATGATAAGGTAGTATATCAAGTATATGAAAAATACGAAGACAAGCTTCATCGTAATAACTCGGTTGACTTTGATGATTTACTACTATTACCTATAAAACTATTCACTGAATATGAAGATATAAAAGAAAGATATCAAGACTTATATCAATACATGCTAATAGATGAGTATCAAGACACTAATCAAGCTCAATATATATTAACAAAACTAATAAGCGAAAAAAGTAGAAAAATAACATGTGTTGGAGATGATTCCCAAAGTATTTATAGCTTTAGAGGGGCCAACTATAAGAATATTCTAAATTTTGAAAAAGACTATAAAGATGCAAAAACAATTCTTCTAGAAGAAAACTATCGTTCAACTAGTAATATTCTTGATGCAGCTAATCAAGTAATAAAAAATAATAAACAAAGAAAAGACAAAAACTTGTGGACTGCTAGAGGAATAGGGGAAAAGATAAAATATTATCGATCATACAATGAAAAGGACGAAGCTCAATATGTTATAAGAAAAGTAAAAGAACTAGTTAATAGAGGAATTGAATATAAAGATATAGCTGTATTATATAGGACCAACGCCCAATCACGTGTAATGGAAGAAGAAATGCTTAAGGAAAACTTACCATATAAAGTAATTGGAAGCTTGTATTTCTATTCTAGAAAAGAAATTAAAGATTTAATTGCTTATTTAAGAATAATATATAATTCAAAAGATAACGTAAGCCTGCTTAGAGTAATAAATACGCCAAAAAGAGGAATAGGATTAAAAACTATAGATAATTTAACAGAAAAAGCAGATCAAAATAACTCTAGTATCTATGAAGCAATTTCATCAGGAAAAGAATTAGAATTTAAAAAAACAATAGAAAAATTAAAAGAATTATCTAATGAATTAACTCTTACAGAATTAATAGAAAAAGTATTAGAAGCAACAGGTCTAAAAAAAGAATTAGAAGATGAGAAAACATTAGAGTCAGAGATAAGATTAGAAAACCTAGAAGAATTTAAATCAATCACTAAGTCATTTGAAGCCAGAGAAGGATTAATATCACTTGAAGATTTCCTACTAGAAATAAGCTTAATCAGTGATGTTGAAGAGTATAAAAACGATCCAAATAGAATAAGTTTAATGACTATTCACTCTGTTAAAGGATTGGAATTTGATCATGTATTTGTAATTGGTATGGAAGAAGGAATTTTTCCACATATGAATTCTCTAATAGAAAATTCTGACTTAGAGGAAGAAAGAAGACTATGTTATGTTGCTATAACAAGAGCAAAAGATGATCTACATTTGGTTAATGCTAGACATAGAACACTATTTGGAAGAGAACAGGTTAATCCACCAAGTCGTTTTATAAATGAAATAAATAAAGATTTACTAGAAACTAATGTAAAAGATGAGATTCAAAAACAAGAAGTAAAAATATCAACAGAAGATATGTTTAGAGAAGAAGAAATAGATTACCATGTTGGTGATTATGTTTATCATGAGACGTTTGGAACTGGAAAAGTAGTGGAAGTAACTAATACATTAGTAAGCGTTGCCTTTAAACATCCACATGGAATTAAGAAACTAATGAAAAATCATAAAAAACTATCTAAAGTATAATTAGTAACCTTTACAATATATCTACCAAATGATATAGTTAAATTAGATTTAAACATAAAAGGAGAAAAATATGAATAAAAATATAACATTAGTAATTTTAGCAGCTGGTATGGGAAGTCGTTTTGGAGGATTAAAGCAAATAACCCCAATGGGTCCAAATGATGAGTTTATTATTGACTACTCAGTATATGACGCTATAAGAGCAGGCTTTAATAAAATTGTCTTTCTTATCAAAGAAGAAAATTTTGAAGCATTTAAAGAAACAATTGGTAAAAGAGTAGAACCACATATAAATGTTGAGTATTGTTTTCAAGATAACAAAAACCTACCAGAGGGATATAAAGTTCCAGAAGATAGAGTTAAGCCATTAGGAACAGCTCATGCATTATTATGCTGCAAAGATAAAGTTAATGAACCATTTGCCATGATTAATGCAGACGACTTTTATGGGAGAGATGCCTATGAAAAAGCTGCAAAATTTTTAAAAACAGTTAATGAAGAAAAACCATATAGTTATGGTCTAGTTGGCTATCAAGCTCAAAACACATTAAGTAAAAATGGTGCCGCTAAAAGAGGCGTATGTAAAGTAGAAAATGATTATCTAAAAGAAATAATAGAAAGTGAAGTAGAAGAGACTAATGGAATAATAACAGCTAAACCATTAAATGGTGATCCTTCATTTGAAATAAATGGTACTGACACTGTATCAATGAATATGCTATTATTTACTCCAAGTATTTTTGATTATATTGCTGAAAAGTTTCCAGAATTTTTAGATAATAACAAAGATAATATAATGAAGTGTGAATACCTAATACCTGATGTGTTATTTGATGCTATAAAGAATAACTATGCTACAACAAAAGTTTTAAAAACAACAGCAACTTGGTATGGTGTAACATATAAAGAAGATACTGATGAAGTAAAAACAGCTATCAAGAACTTAGTAAATAACAAAGAATATCCAAATAATTTATGGGAAGAGTAAGGAAACTCTTCTTTTTTTTACCTATAGAAAATGGTATAATAGCATTAGGTGAATAATATGAAAGAAAGAATGAATGAACTAATTGAGATAATAAACGAGGCTGATTATAATTATCATACTCTAGATAATCCAACAATTACAGATCAAGAATATGATAAGTATTTAAGAGAATTAATTGAAATAGAAGAGCTCCATCCAGATTGGGTAAGGGATGATTCACCAACTCATCATGCAGGAGGAAAAATAATAGAAGGCTTTACAAAAGTTACTCATAAAATTCCAATGATGTCACTAAGTGATGTATTCTCAGAAAGTGAAGTTATAGCTTTTGATGAGAGAATAAAAAAGGAAGGAATAACTCCAGAATACGTTTGCGAATTAAAAATAGATGGTCTTTCAGTTTCACTACTATATGAAAATGGAAAACTTGTAAGAGCAGCAACCAGAGGTGATGGAACAGTTGGTGAGGATATAACACATAATGCTAAAACAATAAAAGTTATCCCTTTAAAATTAAAGAAAAATGTAAATATAGAAGTACGTGGCGAAATATTTATGAACAAAAGCACCTTAGAAAAACTAAATAATGAAAGAAAGAAAAAAAGCCAACCTTTACTTCAAAATTGTCGAAATGCAGCTGCTGGATCAATTAGACAATTAGATTCAAAAATAGCTGCTGAAAGAAAACTTGATAACTTTATTTACCACCTTCCAAATCCTCTAGACTATAATCTAAATACTCATCAAGAAGCCCTTGATTATATGAAAAAATTAGGTTTTAAAATAAACTATAATAATAACTTTCTAGCTAAAAATATAAATGAGGTTATAGCATATATTGAAAAAAAAGGTGAGGAAAGGGAAAACCTTCCTTACGATATAGATGGGGTAGTAATAAAAGTAAATGATATTAGACAACAACAAAAACTTGGTAGCACAGCTAAATATCCTAAATGGGCTACTGCCTATAAGTTTCCAGCAGCAGAAGTCTTAACTAAATTAACTGATATTATATTTACCGTTGGAAGAACAGGCCAAATAACGCCTAATGCTGTCTTAGAGCCAGTTATAGTATCAGGTTCAACCATCTCTAGAGCAACACTACATAATGAGGATTATATTAAAGAAAAAGATCTTAAAATTGGTGATATAGTATCGATTCGTAAAGCAGGAGATGTTATTCCAGAAGTAGTAGAAGTAAAAAAAGAAAGAAGAACAGGTAAAGAAAAAGAATTTGAAATGATTACTAATTGTCCTATGTGTAATACACCACTAATAAAAAAAGAAGGCCAAGTTGATTATTACTGTCCAAATAAAAAATGTCCAGCTAGAAGCATTGAAGAACTAATACATTTTGCATCACGTGATGCTATGAACATAGATGGCTTAGGTGATAGAATAATGGAAGATTTTTATAATTTTCATTTTATCGCAACAGTTGCTGATATCTATTCTTTAAAAAATCACGAACAAGACTTAATAAGATTAGAAGGTTATGGTGATAAGTCAGTAACCAATCTTTTAAATGCTATTGAAGAAAGTAAAAAAAACTCCTTGGAAAAACTGTTATTTGGTCTAGGTATACTACATGTTGGTGCTAAAACTGCAAAGCTTTTAGCTAAACATTATAAAAATATAGAATCCCTAATGAATGCAACAGAAGAAGAGTTAACACGTATTCCAGACATTGGTAACGTTATAGCTAAAAGTGTAGTTGACTATTTTAATGATCCAAATAGAAAGGGAATAGTTGAAGAATTAATAGATATAGGAGTTAATACCAAATACTTAGGTGGAGAAATTACTAGTAATAGTGAATTCGAAGGTAAAACATTTGTCTTAACAGGTTCTCTTACCCTATTTACTAGAGAAGAGGCAACTGCAATAATAGAATCATTAGGCGGAAAAACATCAAGTTCTGTATCCAAGAAAACATCTGCTGTAATAGTTGGCGAAAACCCTGGTAGTAAATATGAAAAAGCAAAACAGTTAGAAATACCAATATGGACTGAAGAAAATTTTAAAGAGAAGACAAGGTAAAAACAAAATAATAGAAAAAACTAAATCAAAAGTTAATATTATCAAAGAAATATAAAAAATTGGATATATGGGAGGTACATAAAAATGAGTTTAATTATTTTTCTAAATATTATGATAGGAATACCACTAACGATTTTAATACTGTGTATTATAAATATTGTAAAAGCTATAAAAATAAAAGACAGTAATGATGATTCTAAAAAAAAATTTATCATACGTTCAATTATCTTTGGAATTATATTCCTATTGATTATAGCTTTTTATATT
The DNA here is from genome assembly GCA_934163035.1 of uncultured Bacilli bacterium. Classification (GTDB taxonomy): domain Bacteria; phylum Bacillota_I; class Bacilli_A; order RF39; family UBA660; genus CAG-877. Next base: position 27,593 of record CAKPJX010000011.1, read on the forward strand.
TATGTTGATTATAACTTGTCTAATGCAATAGCAAATATGTAGAGGTGAAATATGAAGGATAAAACATTTTATACTATTATCATAATAATATGTTTACTAGGTGTATTACTAACAGGAAAGTTGATAAAATATACAATTGATTTAAGTAAAAAATTATCAATTACAGCGTTTATTTCAAATGAGGAGTGAGATGAAAAATAAAAAATTAATTAAACAAATAGGAATAATAATAATAATTATATTTTGCTTTATAGCATTTAATTATAGCTTCTACAATTTGATTACAAAAAACTATATCAATAAATATGATAAAAAAATGCAGGAAAAATCAATAGATATAGAATCATACCTTCCCTTTAAAAAAGATTCATTAATTGTCCATGAAACGTCAGATGTAAAAATAATAGATAATGTTCCAACTATAGATGGAGCAACAGCCCTATATCCAATATATTCAGCTTATGTTGAAGCACTCTATTCAAAAGAATATATAAAATATAAAAATAATGATTTTCTACCAGATAGTAAAATTCAAAAAACTGGAACTACAAGTGCGTATCAAAAATTAATAAATGGTGATGTTGACATAATTTTTTGTGCAAAACCGTCAGAAAAGCAATTAGAATATGCCAAAAGTAAAAATGTTGAATTAGAATTAGTTCCAATTGGAAAAGAAGCTTTTGTATTTATTGTAAATAAAAATAATCCAGTAAAAGATGTAAGCCTAGAAGAAATTAAAAAGATTTATACAAAAAAAATTACTAACTGGAAAGAACTTGGAGGAGAAAATAAACCTATTATAGCATTACAAAGAACAGAAGGAAGTGGTAGCCAAACAGCAATGTTGTCTGTTATGAATGGAGAAAAAATGATAGCTTCTTCCCAGTCATTTATAGGAAGAAAAATTGGTTATTCTTTTAGGTTTTATGTAGAAAGTATTATAAAAGATGGAAATTTAAAAATGCTTTCTTTAAATGGAATAGAACCAAATATAGAAAATATAAGGAATAATACATATCCAATTATTGACAATTTTTATATGGTATATATAAAAGACAATAAAAATGAAAATATTAATAAAATTAAAGATTATGTTTTATCAAAAAAAGGTCAAGGAATTATTGAAAAAACAGGATATATAAGTATAAATAAGTATTAATGTAAATAAATTGACCCGATAAAAAATAAAAAGCCGTTTATACTATAAGAGAAAACGGCTCTTTTACTGTTTTAATTATGAAATTATTTAAAATTATTACTTTGAATATTTACAATTTTTAGTACCTTCATTTTTTAGCAATTCCTTATAATTTTTACAGAAGATACCAACAGAGTCAGAAGTTGAATTAGGACCCTTAGGCCCTAGAACTATGTTATACCCAAGTTCAAAAAAAGGCTGAAAATAACTACCATTAAATTCATCAGTAGGAGTAATATCGCCCATCCAAGCACCAAAACCATCAACTACAAATCCATCTAGTTCATAGTTTGGAATAAATCCAGCATCCATAAACTTTTGATTTCTAATTTTCAATTGCTCATCAGTCATAGGAACTAACTCACCGGTTTTGGAATCATTAGTAAGACCAATTGTACATCTATATATACCACGCATAAAATCACTTCCTTACCAGAAATTATAACAAACATTTTACATAAAATCTACAAATTATTAGAAGCCAATTAGACTTATATAATAAATTTACAAGTCAAATGATAAGTGATATAATAAAACAGTTAAGGAGGCCGTTGTTATGGAAGAAAAACTAACAAGAGAAGAAGTACTACATGTTGCAGATCTTGCTCGTATCAAAGTAAGTGAAGAAGAAATAGAAAAATATCAAGTAGACTTAAAAAAATTATTAAAAGAAGTTGAGAAAATTAATCAAGTAAAAGGATACGATGATGAAATTCTAATAAACAGTTGGCATAATGAAACAGATTTAAGAAAAGATGAAGTTGGAGAAATGCTAGATCCAAAAGAAGTTTTAAAAAATGCTCCAAGACACAGTGGAAACTATATTTCTATACCCGTAGTAATAGGGGAAAAGGAGGACGTATAGTGAAATATTTAAATAAAAGTATAATTGAGATAAATAAATTACTAAAAGAAAATAAAATAAAACCAATTGACTTAGTAGAAGAGGCTTTTGAAAATATTGAAAAAAATAAAGAACTAAATGCTTATATTACACTAAATAAAGAAGAAGCTATAAAACAGGCAAAAGAGTTAGAAGGAAAAGATATAGATAATATTTTATTTGGTATTCCAATAGCTGTAAAAGATAATATAATTACCAAAGATTTAAGAACTACAGCTGCCTCAAAAATATTAGAAAACTTTATTCCTATATATGATGCAACTGTTATTGAAAAACTAAAAGCAAAGAATATGATTATTATTGGTAAGACTAATATGGATGAATTCGGTATGGGATCATCTAGTAGAACAAGCTATTTTGGGGCTCCAAAAAATCCTTGGGACAAAACAAAAATATCCGGAGGATCATCAGGTGGTTCAGCTGTAACAGTAGCCGCAAGAGATGTACCATTTGCCCTAGGTACCGATACAGGTGGTTCAATAAGACAACCAGCAAGCTATAATGGTATTGTCGGAATGAGACCAACTTATGGACGTGTATCAAGATATGGATTAATAGCTTTTGCCTCAAGCCTTGATCAGATAGGAACATTCTCTAAAAATGTCTATGAAAACGCGCTTTTATTAAATGCTATTGTTGGAAAAGATAAAAAAGATTTAACTTCAGTGCAAAAAGAAGAAGAGGACTTTACTCGCTTAATTGGTAAAGATATAAAAGGTATGAAAATAGCTATACCTAAATTTTTAATGAGTGATATTGTCTCTAGTGAAATAAAAGAAAAAATAGAAGAGATCGTTAAACTATTAGAATCTTCATCAGTAACAGTCGACTATATAGATATTAAATATATTGAAAATGCTATGACACTATATCAAATAATAGCCATGGGAGAAGCAAGCTCAAATTTAGCTAGATATGATGGATTAAGATATGGATATTCAGAAAGCAATCCAGATGATATTATGGATTTATATTTAAAAACTAGAACAGATGGTTTTGGAGAAGAAGTAAAAAGAAGAATTATGGTAGGCTCTTATTTATTAAGTGGAGAAAATGCTAAAGCATATTATAATAAAGCATTATCAATTAGAGATGATATTGCCAAAGAATTTAGTAAAGCTTTTGAAAAATATGATCTAATTATAGGACCAACGACAACCACAACAGCTTATGATTTAACAGATCCAATGGATGATCCACTAAAAAGTTTTATGGATGATGTTTTAGTAATACCAGTTAACATGGCTGGACTTGCCGGTATGAATTTACCAATAGGATTTTCTAAAGAAAAGATGCCAATTGGTATGCATATAATTGGTAACTACTTTGATGAAGCTAAAATGTATCAGTTAGCCAGCTTTATAGAAAAGAAACTAGATCTTAATTTAACACCAGGAGGTGAAGAGTAATGTCAAACTATATACCTACTATTGGAATAGAAGTACACGTTGAATTAAAAACTAACACAAAAATATTTTCAAACTCAAAAAATGGGTATGGACAAATGGCAAATTCATTAACTAATGTTATAGACTTGGGTTATCCAGGAACTCTTCCAACTTTAAATGAAGAAGTGATTAACTTAGCTATAAAAGCCGCAACTATTCTAAATTGTAAAATAAGAGATGTAATTCATTTTGATCGTAAAAATTACTTCTATCCAGATAATCCAAAAAATTATCAAATAACTCAGGCTAGAACTCCAATTGGCTATGATGGGTATGTTGAAATTGAAGTAAATGGAGAAAAAAAGAAAATAGAAATAGAGGAAATGCACATAGAAGAGGATACTTGTAAAAGTGTTCATCGTGGAGATAAGACTCTACTAGATTTTAATAGAGCTGGGGTTCCCCTAATAGAAATTGTTACTAAGCCTTGCATTTCTAGTAGTACAGAGGCTAAATTATACTTAGAAAAACTAAAAGAATTACTTTTTTATAGTGATATAAGTGATTGTAAAATGGAAGAAGGATCAATGCGTGCTGATGCTAACGTTTCTATAAGAAAAAACGTATCAGATACTTTTGGTACCAAAGTAGAGATAAAAAACATAGGATCAATTTCCAATGTTGGCTTGAGTATTGAAAAAGAAATAAGTCGTCAAACAGAACTATTAGATAATAATGAAAGCTTTAAGCCACAAACAAGAAGGTATGATGATAAATTAAAAGATACTGTCCTAATGCGTGTAAAAGAAACAGGTAATGATTATCGTTACTTTCCAGAACCAGATATTCCATACGTAAATATAACAAAAGAGATGATTGAAAGAGTTCAAAGTACTATACCAATGCTACCAGATGAAAGAAGAAAATTATATCTAGAAAAAGGTCTTTCTGAAACAAATGCTAATAAATTAGTACAAAATAAATCCCTAAGCGATTATTTTAATGAGCTAATAAATGAAAAAACAAATTTAAAGATTGCCAGCAATCTTTTACTAGGGGATATATCATCTTATCTAAATAAAGAAGAAAAACAAATTACAGATACCACGCTTACTAAAGAAAGATTTATAGAATTAATAGAAAATCTTGATAATAATACTATTAGTAGTAAGAACTTAAAAGAAATATTGGAAAAAGTTTTAACTGAGACTAAAAGTATAAAGGAAATAATAAGTGACATGGGTATAAAAAATATAACCGATGATAGTGCCATAACAGAAATAATAAAAAAGATAATATCAGAGAATAAAGAATCTGTAGAAGATTACAGAAATGGTCATGATCGAGCAATAAAATACCTAATGGGGCAAGTCATGAAGGAGACTAAGGGCTCAATAAATCCTAAAATGGCAATGGATATTTTGAAAAAAGAATTAGATTAAATTGTCAATTGAAAAAGAGTATCATATAGTGTATAATAAAATAAATTAGGATGTGAGAATATGATAAAAATTATAAAGAAAAATAAACTAGCTGTAATTGGCTGCGTAATAGTTATATTGTTAATAGTACTTGCTTTCCAACTAAAAGAAATATTTGCACCAGAAGTGGGAAGTGCTATATATGGAAATAGATTAGATGGAATTGATTCTGTTAAAATTAATAAAGATACGCTAAATAGAATAGAAGATAACTTGAAAGAGGACAGTGTCTCTAAAGTAACTAGCAGAATATCTGGACGTACAGTTGAAATAATTATAACTGTTAACTCAGACGTATCAATAGATACTGCTAAAGAATATGGAAATAAGTCATTGCAACCATTTTCAGAAGATCAAAAAAAATATTACGACTTTCAGATATTTATAAAAAAGGATACTGAATCTAGTGAATTTCCTATAATAGGATATAAACAGAAAAGTAAAGAAAATATTTCATGGACAAAAGATAGAAGGGAAAATGGATAATGAAGAAAAAATTAATCATAATAATTCCCCTTTTAATAGCTGGAATAGCTTTTCTATTTGTATATCGCTATTATAATAAGGAAGATAAAACAACAACCCTTACAGTTCAAGAAAAACGTTGGGTAGAAGAAAATAAAAATAATAGTTATGACTTTGAGGTTGTAAATGATTATCCACTATATGGAATGAATGGTGAAGGAGTAATCTTCAAGTTTTTATCAGACCTAGAGGAAAATGTTGGAATAAAGTTTAATAAGATTCCATATCTAAAAGATTCAAAACCTTCATCAAAAGGATATAGAATTCAAATTCTTGATAATGAGTATAAATTAAAGAAGAATGACTTATTCTTATTTAATGATAATTATATAATTGTTGGTAAAGAATATGAGAGAATAAATAGAACTAAAGATTTAAAAAATATAACACTTGGAGTATTTAGTAGTGATGCAGAAGAAATAAGTTATTACTTAAAAGGTGGAACTAATCTTTCGTACAAAGTTTATGACAGCATTGACAACTTATATATAGCCTTAGAAAAAGGTGAAGTTAATATGATAGTTGTACCAAATATTATGTATTTAGACTATACCATAGAAAAAGATAAATACTTTATAAACTATTATATGACAGAAATGAAAAAGCAAATTGTTTTAACACTAAGTGATAGTGATGAAAAACTTAATGAAATAGTTACAAAATATTATAAAAAGTGGCGCCTAACCAAATACGTTGAAGAGTATAATGAATCTTACTTAGATTACTATGTAGTAAAAAACAATCTAAGTGCTAAGACTAAAGCTAACTTAATTTCAAAAGATTATGTATATGGATATATTAAAAATTATCCATATGAAGAAAAAGTTAATGGTAAAATAGCCGGAATAGCTGGTGAATATATCAACAGAATGACAAGACTTGCTGATATTAACTTTATTTTTAAAGAGTATAATACCAAAGAAGAGTTAGAAAAAGCTATTGACAAAGGTGAAGTAGATATATATTTTGACTATTATAACTATACTAGTGATAAATATAGTGCAACATTATCAACATTTGTAGAAGACTACGTTGTTTTAGGGTATGCCAAAGATAATCATATAGTAAACTCATTTGAAAGCTTAAAAGATCAAAAAATAGTAATGTTAGATGGCAATTCATTATACAATTATTTTAATACTAATTCTAGAGCTGATATTAAAGCCTATAGTGATATAGACAAAGTAGTTAAAAATGTTAAAAATAATGTAGTTGTTGTAGATAGAGAAATCTATATAGCATATCAAAAAAGTAAATTTAAAGACTTCACAGTACTATATATGGATACAATGTTAAATGATTATAAATTCATGGTCAAAAAGAATAATGCTGCATTCTATGATTTATTTAATTACATAATAAATACTAACTCATATTATAATTACAGAAACAGTGGTCTTGAAAGCCTAGAAGCTTCAATCTTTGAAGATTCAAGCCTAGAACAAATCTATACAATAGTATTATGCATTATATTTATACCATTACTAATTTTATTAGTAATATATTTAATCTATAAAAACAGAAAAAAGGTTAAAAAGAAGAAGGCTACAGATCGTCATAAATATACAGATATGCTAACTTCACTAAAAAATAGGAATTATTTAAATGCCAAAATGCAAGAATGGGAAGACTGCAAAGTATATCCTCAAGCTATTGTAATGGTAGACTTAAATAATGTTAAATATGTAAATGATAATTACGGACATGAAGAAGGAGATCAATTAATCATTAATGCTGCTAGTATATTAGTTAACACGCAATTAGAAAACAGTGAAATAATGAGAACTGATGGTAATGAATTTTTAGTATACCTAGTTGGCTATAGTGAAAGACAAATTCAAACATACGCTAAGAAACTAACAAAAGAAATGAAAAATCTTCCACATGAGTTTGGAGCAGCTATTGGACATAGTATGATTTTAGATGAAATTAAAACATTAGATGACGCTATAAATGAAGCAACACTTGAAATGATGGCTAATAAAGAAGAATTAAAATAAGAGGTAGATAAAATGGAGAAAGTAAGAAGCTTTTCAAAAAAGGTAATAGATATTATCACAACACCAGAGATGAGAATATTACCAGGGCAAATTGCTTTCTTTTTTGTTGTCTCCTTAATTCCTCTAATTGCTTTACTAGGAGCTATTGCATCATCATTTACAGCATCAACTGTAGCTCTAAAGGAAGCCATAGAAATATCGATGCCATCCGGTGCCGGAAAATTATTAATAACAATAATATCAAGTGATGGATTAAACTTTAATATAGGTGTCTTCTTTATTTCAGCTTTCATTTTAGCATCAAATGGTACTAATTCTATCATAAATGCTTCAAATGAAATATATAAATTTAAGCCAAAAGACTTCATAAGTAGAAGAATAAAAGCTATTATAATGACTTTCATTTTAGTAATACTTTTAACATTCTTATTACTAGTTCCAGTCTTTGGAGACACGATATTTACAATATTAAAAGATCAGGGTGGTAATAGTAATGCAATTAATTTCCTACATAATATGTATCAACTAGCAAAGTACCCAATAAGTTTAATAATAATATACTTTAATATTAAACTAATCTATGTAATAGCCCCAGATCAGCAAATAGAAAGTAAAACTACTACAAAGGGTGCTATTTTTACAACTATAAGCTGGATAGTAGCATCAGAAGTATACTCATTCTATGTAGAAACATTTACAAAATATGATTTATTCTATGGTAGTATTTCTAATATCTTAATTCTACTATTGTGGGTATATTTATTATCATACATATTTGTCATAGGATTAGTTATAAATGTTGGAACATATAAAGATAAAAGAATCTAAAGAAAGTTTAAAACTTTCTTTTAAAATGCAACAGATTGAAAAACATAACTATACGTGATATAATTATGTAGCGAGGTAAGATATGAAAAAAATAGAATTTAAATATAAGAAAGTAAAAGACAAAGTTATAAGAAAAATAAAAAGTCTCAGAGAAAAAAAGATAATAAGCATTTATATCAAAAGAAACGTATTATTTTTAACTTATGTCATAACTTGTTTATTAAATGCAACTATACTTAGATTTTTTTGCATTCATAGTATGAGTAACTATCTGTCTGTAAAAGCTATTATGGGTGATTTATCACTGATCATAATAATTGGTGCCTTTGGTTATCTCTTAAAACCAAAAAACAGATTTACATACTATATGATAGCAGATGTATTTCTAAGTGCCATATGTATGATTAATTCAGTCTATTATACGTTTTATTCATCATTTGCATCAGTTTCAATGCTATCACTAACTCAATATATTGGCGATGTAGGGGATGCGGTTGTTGAAAATGTACTGCAACTAAAGGATTTAATATATGTCATAGGACCATTAGTATTAGTAATTGTTCACCTTAAATTAAAGAAAAAAAACTACTACAAGAAAGTTGAAATAAAATCAGAACGAAAGAAAAGAGCTACAAAGACTCTTTGCACAGGAGCCGGCATTTTAGCACTATTCATTGTAACATTAACATCACTTGATGTATCAAGATTTGTTAAACAATGGAATAAAGAATATATAGTTATGCGTTTTGGTATATACATATATCAAAGTAATGATTTAATAACGTCAATGCAACCTAAAATAAATGCAATGTTTGGATATGATAAAGCAAAAAAGAACTTCAATGAGTATTTTAAGGATAAAACAGAACAAACTACTAATGAATATACAGATATTTTTAAAGGAAAAAATATTTTAGTAATTCATGCAGAAAGTATGCAAGGTAATGTTATTGGCTTAGAGTTTAATGGTCAAGAAGTTAGTCCAACCTTAAATAAACTTTCTAAGGAAGGAATGTACTTTTCAAATTATTATTCACAAGTAAGTGTTGGTACTAGTAGTGATACGGAATTAACCTTTAATACATCACTCATGCCTACTAAAAGTGGTACAGCTTTTGTATCATACGCAGATAGAACATATATTTCTATGCCAAAACTACTAGATGAAAAAGGCTACTATACATTTAGTATGCATGCTAATAACGCAGACTTCTGGAATAGAAGAACAATGCATGAGAATCTAGGCTATCAAAGATTCTATAGTAAAAAAGACTATAAAGTAACAGCCGATAAGACAATAGGTTTAGGACTATCTGATGAAGAATTCTTCAAGCAATCTATTCCAAAATTAACAAGTATTAATAAAAAATATGATAATTGGTATGGAGTAATGATTATGTTATCAAATCATACACCATTCTCTGATACAGAAAAATATGGTGACTTTGCTGTAGATATTAAAGAAAAAGTAGTAAATAAAGATGGTGTTGAAGAAGAAGTTACTTACCCATATATGGAAGGTACTAAATTAGGTAATTACTTTAAATCTTTCCACTATGCAGATAAACAACTTGGTAGTTTCATTGAACAATTAGATGCTAATGGACTACTAGATAATACAGTTTTAGTTATATATGGAGATCATGATGCAAGACTATCGAGAGGTGATTATAACAGATTATATAACTATGATAAAGAAAACGATTCTACTCTAAGTAAAGATGATCCAAATTATAAAGAATATGATTCATATCAATATGAATTAGGAAGAAAAGTTCCATTTATCATATGGACTAAAGACATAGCCGGTAGTAAATACAACATGGAAGTAACAAATGTTATGGGAATGTATGATGCACTACCAACACTAGGAAACATGTTTGGAGTTTATAATAAATATCAATTAGGCCATGATATTTTCAATATAAAGGAAAATAATATTGTTTGTTTCCCTAATGGAAACTGGTTAACAAATAAAGTATATTACAATAGTCAGAAAATGGAATACCTATCATTAACAGGTGAGGCTATCAGTGAAGAAGAAATAAAGAATAATACTGAGTACACCAATAAACTTTTAGATGTATCAAATGATATAATAGTATTTAACTTATTAAATGATGATAAAGAAGAGATTCCAAAAATGGAATAGAAAGGGAATTTATGAAATTAAAAAAGAAAGTAAAGAAGACTATAGTTATTATAGTTGTCATATTATTATTAGCGGCGTTAGCCTTTTTAATACTAAGAAAAACATTATTTAAGGAAACTGTAAAAGAGCCACAAGTATTAAATAAAATAGATGACTATGGATATGTGCTAAAAGACAATAAGAGTAAAAAGTATCAAAAAGAATTTACTGAATTAGTAAAAATATTAAAAAAAGATCCAGTAAACGAAGAAGAATACGCCTCAAAAATAGCAGAGATGTTTATCATAGACTTTTATTCATTAAGTGATAAAAGTGCTAAAACGGATGTTGGAGGAGTAGACTTTGTTCATCCAGACATCTTAAGCAACTTCCTAGAAAACGCAGAAGACACCCTTTATAAGCATGTAGAAAGCAATATCTATGGTAATAGAAACCAAAGTCTTCCAACTATAGATAGTGTAAACATTGAAAGTGTAGAAAAAACAAGTTTTACATATGGCGAAGAAACTGATGAGAATGCTTATTTGATAAAAGCAACATGGACATATAAAGAAGAAGCTTTCTCAGATTATCAATCTAAAGCTAGTATGATATTCATCCATAAAGATAAGAAGTTATATTTAGCTGAGCTAGGTTAAAAACATCTTCATAGATGTTTTTTCTTTATTGCAATTTCAATCGCATCATTTTACTTATATTTTAATTCTATATATATCACGCTTAATTATTATAAGTCTTTTATAAAAATAAAAAATTAGAGTAAGTAGAGTAGAATTAATATAACATTAAAATTTATTTCATAAAAAAGAGTTAATTGATTTATTAACTCTCTTTAGTAGATGTATCAGTATCTTTATCAGTATTTTTGTCTGCTTCTTTATCAGTATCTTTATCTTTATCCTTATCAGTATTTGCATCCTTATCTTTATCAGTATCCTTGTCAGTGTTTTTATCTTTATCAGTATCCTTGTCAGTGTTTTTATCTTTATCAGTATTTTTATTAGAGTTTTTATCTTTATCAGTTGTATTAGATTTACTATTATCAGCTAATGTAAGAACAACACTACCTTTTATCATATCAATTCTCTTATTTGCAGGATAACTTTGTGCAATAACAGTACCATTACCACCAGTAAATGTAACACTTATACCATGTCTACTAGCCTTAGCCCTAGCAGTTGCTTCGCTGTCACCAATAAAGCTAGGTAAAAGATCATAAGCATTTGATGTTTTATAAGGTCCTTTACCAATAATCTCTTTTTCATAAGGTTGATTAATAGAAAAACTAAATTCTTTAATAATTTCACTTTCCTCTAAACCAAGGTTTTCTTTCATAGCTTTTACAATATCATCTCTACTTAGTTTATTAGGGACATAATCGTATAAAACCATTCTCATACGTTCATCATAAATCATCTGACTAGTACCAGATAAATAAAGTTGTTGAATATTAACTATATTAACTTCATCTGATGATAAACTTTTCTTCATAATATCTTTACCAATATTATAGAAAGAAAGCATCTGTTTTGGTGTTAAATTAGTATCAAGACTATTAGAAACAGTATTAAGTATATCATTGAATTTACCAACACTATTAATTGTTTTAACTTTATTAGCCAAAGCCATAATAATTTCTTGTTGATGTTGATTTCTTCCAAAGTCTCCATTAACTAAAGCTTTTCTATTTCTAGCATAGACTAAAGCTTGTTCACCATTTAAAGTTTGATATCCAGGATTTATACATATCTCAGATCCACGCGATGAATCATCAGTACATAATTGTTGTTCAACATTAATGTCAACTCCACCAACAGCATCAACCAATTTAACTAATCCTTTAAAGTTAATCTTTGCGTAATAATCAATATTAATATCAAGATAGTTTTCTATAGTATTCATCATACAATCGTTACCATATCCAGCAGCATGTGTAATTTTATTTTGAGCCTTACTAGGCCAACAAGCTATTGGAACATAACTATCCCTAGGAATAGAAAGTATTGTAGCATTTAATGTTTTTGGATTAAATGTAATAAGAATAAGAGTATCACCATTAGCAACAGCATTTTTAGCAAGAACTTCATCAGTTGAATCAATTCCCATTAATAGCATCGTAAAAGGTTGAGTAATATCTTTTCCACTTGATTCAGTTTCTACTTTAGAAGTAGCAGCCTTTTTCATTTTCTTTTCCTTCGAAATAACGATCTTAGTATCAGTAGCAATATTTTCATAACCACTCAAGTTAGAAAACATAGAAACATAATCAGTAGGTAAGAATACAGCATCTATTTCAGAAAGATATAAATCTGTAATCATAGATGAATAATCATCATAATTTTTAATTTCATTATCGTCATTTAAATTATTATCTTTAATTATCTCTTGTGGAATAATATATCCATCAGGAGATTTTTTATCACTTAAAAGTCCAATAGATAAATTTTTAATATCAGAAGAATTATTAACATCAGATTTACTCATAACAACTAAACTAGAAGAATAAGTAACAGTACCCTTATTCATATTTGAAAGTTTACCATACAGGTAAAAAATAATTCCACCAACTGCTAAGGAAATAATAGAATAAATAATCATACAGGTAATAAATAGAGAAGTTTTCTTTGCTTTTTTTCTCTTTTTAAAAATCTTCTTAGTTTTAAATATTAACAATATATCTATTAAAGCAAGTACTACCATAACTATATACCTTATAGTATTTTCAATAGCACTTAAAATATATATTTCGTATATAGCAAAGATACTACTAATAAGTGAAATAACCAATAAAATAATCATAATCACTTTCTTAACTTTGCTAATCCCATTATTATTCTCTTTTTCTTTTGACATAAAAGACCTCCTATTTGTCAAACTATACATACTATATTATAACCAAAATAGAAGCAATTATCAATACCGAGTATCCCTAAATTTATATAAGTAAAAATCTGTCAAATTATGTAAAATAAAAAGTATTTATATCAAAAAATATAAAATAGTAATAGAAAAAACTGTATAATATAGTTGGATAATATCGGAGGTGGTAAAGTGAAAAAAAGATTATTATTAATAATATCTCTTTTTGTTTTACTAAGTGCCAAAGATATTAAAGCTTTTTCATCAGATAATTATAAAAACAAGAGTTTATGCGGAAATTATGAAGTAGCTGGTTTTCACGCTGATGGAGTAATTGATCCTGTTAGCTGTCATAATACGTTTGAAGAAGCAAGAAATTTTATGATTAATAATGGTGCTGATGACTTGGCTATAATGACTAAGATAAATGGAAAGACTAAAATACTTGAAGCTAATGTAGGACTTATTGACTTCAATGTTTATCCTAATGAAAATAATAAAACTATTAATTTCTATTATTCAACCAAATTAGGTTCTGCTTATACGTATATGAATAATAAAGGATCATATGGTGGAGTAGATGGGGCCTTTTTAAGTACAGAATATACATCAAAAGGAGTCTGGGCAGCAAAAGTATTAATTGGAAATAGCACTTCCTGGGTAAAACAAGATGACTATGAAATAGTTCCAATTACCTGGATAAAATCAAGCAGCTATTACACAGTAACCAATGATTCTATAAGACACAACTATGTTGCGAAAATTCAGGAACCATATTCTGGAAGTTCAGGATCGACAATAGGTCCCAAACCTGATATGTTATCAGTTGGAAATTATTATAGCTATGACGGTCATTATTTTTACAAAGACTTAAAAACAATGATTAAAGATTATAAAAATAATACCAGAAATAATTCTGTTAATAAAAACGACCCTTATTATAACTATTATATGTACTTATCAAATCACACTAGAACATCATACTCAAGCGCTAATATAGATGAATATATTAGAAATAATATGGGAATTACACAAGATAGTTATGGAAAAAAAAGCAAAGGAAATAATTCTAGATTATATGGAAAAGGACAATTCTTTTATTACTCACAAGAAAAATATGGTGTAAATGCTCTTCTTTCATTAAGTTTAAGTAGAAATGAAACAGGTAATGGTAGAAGTACACTAGCAATTAGAAAGAATAATGGATTTGGTTTAAATGCCGTTGATAGTAATCCATATCATGATGCTAATTGGTACGCAAGCTTTGCAAGTAGTATCTTAGGATATACCTCAAAATATGTAACATATGGTTATGTACATCCTAGGGATTGGCGCTATTTTGGTCCACAATTTGGTGACAAAGGTTTTGGAATGAATGTAAAATATGCCTCAGATACTTATTGGAGTGAAAAGATGGCTTCAAACTACTATAACTTTGATAAGTCCAAAGGATTACAAGATTATAATTATTATCAGTTAGGAGTTATAACAGATGCTACTTCAGCAAATGCAATGAGTGATGCTTCAAAAAGTTCGAAATTTGTTTATAAGTATACTGAAGCAGAAGATGCTCTAGTCATAATAGGAGAGAAAAAAGGAGAAGCAGTAAATGGTAATACTACTTGGTATAAGGTTGTAAGTGATTTAAATATTGACTCTAATTTTAATGAAATAACATCAGGAAATTATAATTGGAATAGTTATGTCTATATCCCAGCAGCTTATGTTAGAAAGATCAATAAGGGAAAAAATGGATATATATCACCAAATTCAGTAACCGAATATATAGACAAAAATTATACGTATGATTTATATGATTATGAAAATACATTAAAACCAAAAGTGGCTAAGTCAACAAAGGATACTAACTACTATTATGATTCGTCACTACAAAGTGTGAAAAATCAAACATTATTAAAAGATAGGTATGTAATGGTTTATGCCGCAGCTTATGATGAAAAAGGTAAAGAAATATCATACTTAGTAACTTCAGAATACTTGTATGATCAAAAAGAATGGGTTAGTGCTGATGCGATTGACTTTGTAACTTCTAAATATGCTTATGTCAATATGGCACCAGAAGGTAATTACTATACCTGGGACAATAGTACACCAGTTGAACTTTCAACAACCGTAATTGGTGGTCACTTTGATAACTCATACGTTCCAGTATTGGAAGAAAAAGTAGTTGATGGAAGACTATGGTATAAAGTTCCAGTTAGCCTATCAACCAATAATAATATTTATGGTTGGACACTATCAAAAACAGAAGATGCAACCTTTACTTTATACACATATACTGTGGAAAACAAAGCCCCAGAAATTAAAGCTGTGGATAAAACGATTGTCCAGGGTACTAAGATTGATTTATTAAAAGATGTAAGCGCAACTGATCCAGAAGATGGAACAATACAGGTAACTGTTAAGAGCTCTAACCTAGATATAGATAAGGTTGGAACATATCAAGTAACATATCAAGCAACAGATAGTAAAAATAAAACTACAGAAAAAACAATAACAATAACAGTTACTGAAAATAAAAAACCAGTTATAACAGCAAATGATAAAATAATTACAAAAGGATTAGATTTCAATCCTAAAAAAGATGTTAAAGCAACAGATGAAGAGGATGGAGAAATAGAAGTAAAAGTAATTGATAATAAGGTTAACAAAGATGAATTAGGAACATACCAAGTAACATATCAAGCAACAGATAGTTATAATCAAACAGTAACTAAAACAATAAATGTTACCGTAGTAGCTAATCAATTACCTACAATAAATGCAATTGATAAAACAATTTATTTGAATGAAGAGTATAATGAACTAGATGGCATTAAAGCAATAGATCCAGAAGATGGTGATATAACAAATAAATTAAAAGTTGTAGAGACAAAAGTTGATACAACAAAAGTTGGAGAGTATAAAGTTATTTATGAAGTAACTGATAATTATGGTGATAAGGTAACAAAAGAAATAAAAATAACAGTAGTAGAAAAAGTATTAATTGAAACAACAGGAAATCTTTACTTTGATTACTTAAAGGAAGTAAATAAAAAACTACAACTAAGGGGTTACTTAACACTAAATGGTATTGATAATACCTTAGATGAAAATATTACTTATAAGATTCTATTTGTAGATGAAAATGGAACAACATTTGAACAAAAAGCGACAAGAATAAAAGACTTAACTGGTATCACAAGACCAATTCCTTCACCTGATGGTTATAAATATACTCATTCATGGTTCTATATTGATATTGATCTAGATTCTCTTCCAAGAGCAAACTACACTATGTATGCTGTTGCTGAATCTGATAAAACATATAGTAAAGTGTTAATAACAAATAAGTTGTATAAAACAGAAATAACTGGCTATGAAACATCAAAAACAACTGTTGCTATAAAGAACAATTATGCTAATAAAACATCAGCAGTAACACTTTATATAAGAGACAACTTCCCTAAAAAGACAGTTGGTAGTTACTATAACCAATTTGACACATGGAGAACATTAGAGTTTGTTAATAATAAACTACATATAAAAGGTGCTACTTATTCCTATGGTATGAATTTATCTACAAATTCTAAAGTAGAAAGAAAAATACTATTTGAAAATAAAGAGACTCTAAAGCTTTATTCATTTGATTTAGGTAGTATTACCAACGGCTTATATAAAGTAGTATTACCAGAAGAAGATAACTTAGATAAAACAAGGGCTTGGTATGATAATAACATAGATATAAGTAAATTAGAAAAAGGTACATATTCAATATTTATAACTACCACATCCAATAAAACAGATATTTCTGAACTTAATGATAATTTAAGAAGAGATTTAAGTACCAAAAAAGCAACTATTAATGATAAAAATTATCAATTAAAGCTAGATACAAAAAATGGTAATATAATTGAATTAATAATTAGTTAGATAAGAATCTCATTTCAAAATGAATGAGATTCTTATTATTATAATATAGAAGAGGTGATTAAATGGAGTTAGAACAACTCAAATGTATAAATGAAAATATAAATATTGATGAATATATTAAGTATAGAGATTTAGTTAAAGAAAATATGGAGTATCCAGAATGGTTAGGTGACTTTTCCAAAGAAGATCTACTATTTTTATTAAATAACAATTCTAAAATATGGATATATTATCTAAATAATGAATTTGTATGTTCTATGATGCTAATTCCAGCTAATAAAAAATCTCTAATAAGCTTTAAAATTGATTTAAACCCAGAAGAAGTTATTGACTATGGACCAATTTTTGTAAATCCAAAATATATTGGTAATGGTCTGCAATACCAAATGCTACAAGAACTTGATAAATACTGTGTAAAAAATGGATATAAGTATGCAATATCTACAATTCATCCAGATAATATTTATTCAATCAATAATTTAGTAAAAGACAAATTTATAAATATAGATAATATTGATTTAAAAAGAGGTAAAAGAAATATATATTTAAAATGTTTAGAAAAAAATTTTATTCAAAAAATATTAACAATAGTAAAAAAGGAAAATAAATTTTTATTATTAAATGGTTCAGATAATGATCCACAGTTTCACAAATCATTTTGGTATGTAGTAACCGGTTCTACAGAAGAATGTGATAATTCATTAATTGATACAGTTAAACGTGAAATAAAAGAAGAAACTAATCTTGAATTAAAGGATACTTATAGACTACCGTATATCTTAAAGTATGAATCGTTAGGAAAACATTGTATTGAATATATGTTTATATCACATGTATATAATGGTAGTGTAAAACTAAATGAAGAAAGTATCGAATATAAATGGTGTGATATAGATGAATTTATTGATCTAATTAAATGGTATGGTAATAAGAAAGTATTAAGAGAGGTTTTAGAAAATACAAAATAAAAGTGAAATTATTGTAAAAAATATCAGCATATGATAATATAAATATGTCAAGGAAACTTGTACAAAATAAAAAGAGGAACATTTATTCGTTTGTGAATGTCACCTCAATAAAGGGTATGACACCATCAAAACAGATGAGTGTCTATTTTTTTATTACAAGCATTAAAACTATAATTAGTAATAAAATGAAAGAAAGAGAGTGTAAGACCTTTATGACAAAGGTTTTTGTTTTCATTCTTATCAACCTCCTTTCTAAAATAGAATAGAGGTGACACTCATATAAATGTTCCGAGCAAATTATATTG
>CAKPJX010000012.1 GCA_934163035.1 uncultured Bacilli bacterium
AGTTCCTATATCCATATATGGATCTTTTAAATATGTCATTTCAGTTATTATCTTGTTGCCTGAATTTTCTGGATGCGTTGCATCAATTCCAACATTAGCATTACTATTTGGTGCTATTTCAAATAAAAGTGTGGCATCAACTTGAGTTATTCTAGAAAAAGTAATACTCTTGCCAATAGGCCTACCCTGAATGTCTAATTCATTATAATTCTTCACTATATCAGCAAATTTTTGTTCTGTATTATCCTTAGATATAAAGTAAGCTGCATTATCTCGAATAGTAAGTTTTTGAAATGTATCGCCATCACCTGAAATATAAATATTTTTTATATCCAAACCACTGGAAAAGATGAATTTTCTTCGTCGTAATTGCTCATTTATTTTTGTACTATTTTTAATACTATCATGAGTATTAGCTGGGAAATCCCAGTTACCATCATATCCATCATTAAAGCCTAGGTTGAAGAATATCATCCCATTTTTCGTATTATAAACCATATCATTTGCATATTTACCATTTTCCATGTCATTATTTAGGTTATTAACATTACCATCATCAATTAAAATACTAAGAAAATTATCATAATCTTTCTTTGCCTCTACATTACAATCGGTTAAAGTCCATTCACCGTTTTCGGTAGTAAAGACTGCATTACCTACTAAGACTGTGTAAGTGTTTGCAAATAACATAAAAGTACTGGATGCAGATGGTCCTTCAGCATTCTTTTTTTCTTCTACAACATTATCGGGTAGTATTAAATACGATCCAACTTCAACATTTGAAGCAATTCTCCCAGTTGATTTATTACCCTGACCTAATTTTATACTAGATAAAGTACCACTAGTCTGTTTTCTTATATAGGTTGCATATTTACTTACTAATTTATTTAATGTTAGGCTTGTATCAACGCTAGAACTAGAATCACCAGTTAATTCTAAATATCCAGAAACATCAAGTTTATATATCTCATCGTTAGAATCTAGACTCTTTTTAAATGTATTAAAATCACTAGTAAAATCATAAGTCATCTCATTAGTAGTCTCATTATAATAAACATCTAATATTTTATATGCACTAAATGTATCCATTTTAGTTGCATCTTCTTCATTATACTCGCCAACATTATTTAACAAAATATTAGTTGTATTTGTAACGTATTTAAAATTCTTATCCCTTTCAAGCAGCTTTGTATCAGATGCTGAAATTATTGTTCCTTCTGCTTTTACATCTAGTAAATTAGAAAACGGCAAAAGAAGCATAGTTAAAATTAGAGCTACACTCGTCATCTTTTTTAAATACTTAAGTTTTTGGTTTCGATTCAAAATTAAAAAAAGTATTGTTCCTAGCATACTAATTATTAATATACTAGTTAATAAAGTACCCACACACACTTTGATTTTTGATATCATTAACATCATATTTTTACCTTCTTTCTACATTAAAATTTTAACATACTATTTTTTGTATCACTAGATAAAAATATATTGATAGTGTAAAGTATACAAAAAACTACTATGTTCAGTAGTTTATTAATTATTTTTTCTTTTATACCTGAATAGAGCTGAAGGTCTATGACCACCACCTGTTTTGACTTTATCAGTTTTTCTACTTTGTCAGCTATTATTCTTCTAAAGGCTGGATCAAGTAATTTTTTACCTAGAATTACTTCATATACTTGTTGTAGTTCACCTAAAGTAAAATATTCTGGCATCATATTGAAAACTATATCAGTATACTCTATTTTATTTTTTAATCTTTCAAGACCACTTATTATAACAAGAGGATTATCAAATGCTAATTTATTATTCTTAATTATACTAAAATCATATCTATCTGTTGTTAGAAATCTTAATTTTTTGCCAACTACAAATTTAATCTCTTCAATACCATTTTCAAGTGTTACATGATATGACTTATCATCTTCTATCATAAATACATTGAATCAAGAAGCATCAGGGCTTAGTTTATCTATTAGTTTATTTTTATCTACTAGAGCCATATAAGCAGTTGATATTACTCTCATTCTAGGATCTCTTTTTATACCACTAAAAGTATATAATTGTTCAATATAAGTATCTTTTAGATTTGTTTCTTTTTTAAGTATTCTTTTGACTGCCGCATCTAAAGTTTCATCTATTTTAATAAAACCACCTGGTAGACACCATTTGTCTTTAAATGGATAGTTATCTCTTTTTACTAGTAAAATACTAAATTTCTTTTCTGATAATTTTCTATAATTATTAACCTCTTCACTTGAAACACTCATTATTAATATATCAGTTGTAATAGATAATTTTTCATAAATACTAGGATCATAATTTTCTAAAAATTCTTCTTCACTATTATATACTTTTTTATCCATTCTAATTACTATTTCATTTAGTAAACAAAAATTAGATACAGAGTCTTTTGTAAAAACTTTAGTTTCTTGAACACCTATTTTATCAACTATGATGATTGGTTTTTTAATTTCTCTATAAAATCGTCTATATCATCTATAGATACTTCTTGGGCAAAGCCAAGAGTTCCAGCATTAATACCAACATATAAAATCTTACTATTAAAACTGTTATTTTTAACCATTCTTAGGAATGAGGCATCCCCACCAATTGCGATAGCTAAATCATATTTTTTATCATTATAAACAAAGCCATTAGCAATCATTTTTTCTTTAACTATTTGTTCTGTATAAATTGATTTTTCATTATTATTTCTAAAAGTTTTAAAACTTTTAACTTTTTTCATAATACCTCATCTTTAAATTATTACTGATAACATTTCAATAACTTTTTCAATTACTAATTCTTTATTTTCTTTTCTACTTTTCTTTGTTACTTTGATTTTATCATTATAGAACTTATTATTTTCCTTATCATATATACTTATAAATACAATATTATCTTCTCCATATGGATTATCTTCATCTATTCTATTTAATTTACCAGTTATACCTACTCCATAAGTACTATCTGTAAATTTAGAAATATTTAGACTCATTTCATCTGCTGTTTCCATACTATAAACAGAGTATTTATCAATTATATCTTTTGATACTCCCATCTTTATTTTAAACTCATTAGAATAAGTTACAGCACTAAACTTAATCACTTTACTAGAGCCTTCTATATTTGTTATTTCGTTAGCAATTCCACCTCCAGTACATGACTCCATAGTGGAAATTGTTTTATTCTTTTGAGCTAATTTTTCAACTATATCTTTAATCATTATTATTACTTCCCTTCTGATATAAATTGTTTGCTTTTATATAATTATACACGTTTTTATCTAGATATGATTTATATTTATTTAAATTATTTCTAATTTTAGTAGATGATATATTGGAAAAAACATTATTTATATAAATTACATCAGGAGCATTTAGTTTTACTTTGATATTATCTCTTTTTATTACAATTATACCATTCTTTATTATCTCTTCATAATTATTCCATTTATCTATACATCTACCTGCAAGTATTACTTCTCTTAGATTTTTCATTTTCCTAATATTGTTCATAAAGTCTGGATCAAAAATAGCACTAGTTGAGTTTTTCTTATATACATTGTCTTTATTTATATAGTCACTTAATTCTTATACTATTTTTGCTTCACTAGTTTTCTCTATACAATGTACAGAAAATTTTTTAAATTCAGAACTATTACTATTGTGAGACTATTTTAAGAGTAATACTTTGTTATCTTCTTCCATAAACTTTTTAATTAATTTTTTTATTTTTGCTATTAGGTCATTCATGTACGATGTATGCATTACGCCTTCTTTGGTAAAGTCATTAACCATATGAATAATGATTAAGACTTTTTATCTTTTCTATATTTTTCATAAATCTCTTCTTTCTTTGTTACTATTTTTTTGTTAATAACGCATTTTAAAAATAATCAGATTTATCTATCTATTATTAACAGTACATTAATAACAAGAACTTTTGCCAACACTTTTTTAAAAAATTTAAATAAAAAAAACTGCATATTTCTATACAGTATTTATATCTAACTATTAACTTGTTTTTTAGAATATTTTACTACTTCGTATGATCCTATTCCAATAACTACTAAACCTACCAAAGTATAAAATATTGTTCCAAGGCCACCAGTTGATGGAAGTAGTCCCATTTTGGTGTTTGTAACCGTTATGTTATATAAGCCATTAGTTAAGCTTAATTTATCTTTTGATACTTCAATAACATTAGTTATTAATCTATATCCTGTTGCTGCTTTAACTTGTTTTAAATAATATGTATCGGTGTCATTCATTCCTTTAAATGTTGCATTTCCATCTGTACCTATTACTATTTTTTCTCCTACTGGTATTGTACATTCTTTATCAGAATATAATTGAAATTCCGCTCCTGATAAGGCATTTGAATTATTATCCTGATTAGTTATATTCATTCCATATGTATATATAATATTAGTATCATTAGCAATTCCTAATACCTTATTGATATCTTCATCTGTTGGATTAGTTCCAATATCCATGTATGGATCTTTTAAATATCTAAAACTACTTATTATTTTATTTCCTGAGTTTTCAGGTTTATCTGTATCTAGACCAGTTTTTAGATTAGAATCTATTTTAAGTTCAAATATTATATTGGCCTCTCTTGATGTTATTTTGGAAAAAGTAATGCTTGTTCCAATAACTTCACCGGCTGCATTTAATTCATTATTATTTTCCGTTACTTCAGCAAATAATATTTCTGTTCCATTCTGTGTATAATATGCTTTGTTATCTCTTATTTGTAGTTCATAGTTAAAATTAACATAAATTTTATCATGAGTTATTCCTTTTGGAAAAATATACTTTCTTTGTCTCAATAGGTTGTCTATAGTTGCATTGTTTTTAATACTATCGTGTGTATTTGCTGGAAACACCCAACCGTTCTCATATATTTTATTACCATTTTGACTCATGAATAGTAGTCCCTCATCTGCAACATAAACTAGATCTCTACTAAACTCGCCATTTTCTAGAGCTGTCATTATATTATTAAAATCAGCATTTAATAAAACATTACCAAAATTTTCTATAGATGATTTAGTACTAATTTCACAGTCTGGTAATTTCCATGTATTATTCTCAACTGTGAATTCTATATTAGCTATCATTACACCATATGTCATTGCTTCTATGGCAGTTAATCCAACATCTGATTTTTTCTGATACTGAACAACTTTGTCTGGTAGGATAACATATGAACCAGCTTGAACATTATTGGCCACTTGTTTCGATGTTGTGCTATCTTTTACTAGTTTGATGCTAGTAATAGTTCCACTAGTTTGTTTTCTTATATAGGTTGCATATTTACTTACTAGTTTATTTAAAGTTGACTTAGTTGTATATATTGTATCGGTTGATTCATCACTAGATAATTCTTGGTAATTTTCAACAGTCAAATTTGAAAAGTCATCTGATGAGGTAAGTTGATTTATAAAGTTTTGAAAATCATCTGTAAATTTATAAGATATTTCATTAGTATTCTTATCATAGTAAGTATCAAGTATTTTATAGGCACTAAATGTATCTTCATCGGCTATATCACTAAGATATAAATTAGCTGTATTAATTACTTTTTTGCTATCTTTTTCAGTATCACTTTTTGAAATGTTTTCATCTACGTTGATAGTAGTTTCCTCAGCTTTTACATTTAGTAAACTAGAGAATGGCAAAAGGAGCATAGTTAAAATTAAAGCTACACTTGTTATTTTTTTTAAGTATTTCAGTTTTTGGTTTCGATTTAAAATTAAGAAAGATAATACTCCTAGTACACTAATTGCTAATATACTAGTTAATAAAGTCCCCCCTCCACTTTGAACTTTTGACATCATTAATATTGCATTTTTCATATATTTTTACCTTCTTTCTACACTAACAATTTTAGCATATTATTTCCTATGACAAAAGAGAAAAATATTTTTACAATGTAAATTATACAGTCATTTAATTGATGTTTTATTTCAATAATGCTTAATATATGTTTTTTATTCAGTCTCTTCCAATATTCCTTCTATTAGATACTCATATAATACATCACTAACTTTTTGAGTATATAATCCTGTATCAATATCTTGTCTTTCTGTTGCGATTTGGCCCAATCCTCTCCAATAAGCCTTGGCAATTTCATTTATAGAATCTGGATCAAAGCTTGCTATATCACAATTCCACATTCTTGTTACAATTTCCATGTTACATTTTACTATTTTTACACATGAATCAAGGATATTGTCATTTTTCTTTATTTTAAACTTTTTTACATTTTTTAAATCCCAACCATACCACTTACTGGCTATTTTACAACTTTCATAATCTCCAAAAGCATATATACATGAAAATCTTGATGGATATGTTTTAAAATTATTTGTTCTAATATATTCTAATATATATTCTGTGTTATATCCATTAACTACAGTCATGCTATGGGATGATGGATTATGCAACGTTGTCTTATTGGGAACAAATGGTGCATAAACAATATTTCCATCCATGAAATCTCCTATTTTATCTTGCTGAGTAATAATTCCTGTAAAGCCACTGGATATAATAGTCTTACTTAATTTATAATTATGATAATTTATTTGACTGTATATATTTTTACCTTGACCAATAAAGATATAAAATATTTTTGGTGCTTCTTCATCAATATTTAATAATTTCATTTTTTGAATCTTGGACCTTTCTTTTAAATTTTTACTTTATATATACAATATCAAGCTTTTGTTCTTATTACAATACTTGATTATTTATCAAATAATTTTATCATCATATAATTAATAAAAACAAAAATACTGCTTGTCGCAGTATTTATCTAATTATTAACTTGTTTTTTGGAATATTTTATTACTTCGTATGCTCCTATTCCAATAACTACTAAACCTACCAAAGTATAGAATATTGTTCCAAGTCCTCCGGTTGATGGTAATAGTCCCATTTTGGTATTAGTGACTTCTATATTGTATAGGCCTACTTCTTTATTTAGATTTGTTGGATTTAATTCAACAACTTCACTTAATAATCTATATCCTGTTGGAGCTTTTGTTTGTTTTAGATAATATGTATCTGTATCATTTATTCCCTTGAATGTATATGTTCCATTTTTCGTTATTTCAAATTCGTCTCCAACTTTTGTTGTACACTCTTTATCTGAATATACTTGGAACTTTGCTCCATTTAAAGTGCCACTTCCATCTTTATTAGTAACAGTAACTCCATAAGCATATATTACATTAGTCATGGATATTTTTTCTAGCACTTTAGCCATATCATCAGATGCTGGATTTGTTCCGATGTCTACATATGGATCTTTTAGATAGTATCCTGTTGTAAGTATTTTGTTGCCTGATGCATTAGCAGAAATTCCTGTTGTTATATTATTATCAAGTTTTAATTCAAATACCAAAACCCTATCATTTACTATACCATGCCAATCAACATTGGAAAATGTTATTTTAGTAGGATTCTGATCTATTACAACATCTGCATATTTGTACTCAGTTCCATCAATAGTAAAATATAGGGCATTATTTTTTATTTCTACTTTCTTTCTATCATCTTGATTATCAGCTAAAAATATATTGTCTGGATTATATGTAATTCCTGTTGGAAAAGTCACTTCAGTTGTTCCTAATGTTTTCATGATTTCTTCATTGTTCACAATACTTGAGTGTGTATTCGTTGGTATCGTTTGTCTTTCAAGAGCGACATAACCACCATAATATGTTTTTTCACCGGAAATATATGTAATACTTTCTTGCCATGAACCATCACTTTCTGTTGCGACAATACTTGTCAAATTATTTACAACACTTTTCGCACTAACTTTACATTCTTTTAAAACCCAACTACCATTATCAACAATAAATACGGCATTAGCAACCATAACACCATATGTGAATCTTGAGATTGCCTTTGATGGTAATATTAAGTATGCTCCTGCTTCTATACCTTTAATAGTCAATTCTGAATTTTCATTAATAAATGAAATTCCTGTAATTGTTCCATTTGATTTTCTTATGTATGTTGCATATTTACTTACTAATATATTTAATTTTGAAGGAGTTTCAATTGTATTGGATGCATCATCACTAGTTAATTGCTGATAATTTTGAACAGTATAATTTGAAAATTCATCTGATGAATCTAATGAATTTATAAAGCCTTGAAAGTCTTCTGTAAAATCATATGATATTTCATTAGTACTTTTGTTGTAATAGGTGTCTAGTACTTTATAGGCTCTAAATGTATCTTCATCTCCAATGCTTTGAAGATATAAGTCTGTTGTATTCTTTACATACTCAAAATTAGAATTGTTTTTCATCACTTTAGTATTATCTGTTTCAATATTTTCCGCATTTGCAGTTAATAAGTTGCTAAATGGTAGTAATAGTATAATTAGAACTAGAATTATACTTATTATTTTTTTGCTATCCACAATCTTTAACAACCTTAATTTTCTTTTTTTCATATATTTAACACCTCACTTACTATCTATATATTACCATACTATTTTTACTTTTGATAATTAATATATATTTACAGTGTAAAGTGGGCAAAAAAACTACATATTTCTATGTAGCATTTAATCTTTAATTATTTCTTGACATTTCTTTATCAATGCATCCAATCTAGCTAAAACTAAACATGGGATAATTTGGAATAATAGTGTTAAGAAATATCCTTTCCAATAATCTTCTATAACTATAGTTGATATACTTATTAATGTATAGAACATATATAGTGTTAATAGAGAAAATATATTTGTTAAGAATACTAATATAAATGGTAGATTAGTATTTTGAAGTAGAAAGTAATAAATTGTTAAATTAACAAATTGACTTGTTATATATGCACTAAAACTACTACTTAAGAAAACTAGATCTATACTCTTTCCCACTATTAAACTCATTAATACATTAAATAATACCATTCCTACAGAAGAAGCTGATATCGCGACTATTGTTCTTTTATAACCATATTTTTTGGTTACATAGTTTGTAATAAAGAAAAAAAATGGTAATAAGAATATCGAATAACTTAAGCTTATTGATGAGAAAGTAAAAGTAAAGCTCTTAACTGATGTTGTTAATATTAATAATGTAGTTAGTAGTAAGATATACATCCAACTATCATCATATAATTCAATTTTCTTTTTCTTACTCGTTCTCTTTTGTTTCATAAACACACCCTCCTATTCTTAAATAAGTTTATCATAGTTTGTAATTAAAAGGAAGATTTTTAGTGAAATTTATTATTCTTATATTATAATATTTATGAGGTGATTATATTGAATAATGATATTTTAGCACTTAAGAATTTACTTAGAAAATGTTATTCTATTGATACTGTATACCCTGGTTCTTTAAATGATTATGATAAGCATGATATATCTTATGGGCATTGTGCTATTGCGACACTTATTTGTTATGAGAGATTTGGTGGTAAAATAGGAAAAATTAAAATAGATGATATTAGTCATTATTTTAATATAATAGATAATAATATTATTGATTTAACTAAGGAACAATTTGAATATGAGGTTAATTACAGTAATTATATAATTAAAGATTATAATGATATTTTAAATAATTCTGATACTAAGAACCGCTATTTAATGCTTAAACTTAAACTATTATTATTAGATGTTGATTCTGATATTAGTAAGTGTAATTTATGTTTAGATATGGTTGAACATTTTCCTAGTAGTAAAACTGTTTCAATTGGTAAAAATAGAAATATTGTTATATTAGGAGAAGCTCCTGCTAATAATGGGTGGAGGAAAAGTGGCATTGCTTGGTATGATGTTAATAAAAAGTTATTACCTAGTGGTGTTGTTATGCAAAAGCTTCTTGACATATTAGATATTAAATTAGATGATACACTCTTTTTGGAAGCTATTAAATGTTATCCAAAGAATAGAAAATATTTAAATAAGTGTGGTAATAATTGTAGGAAGTATTTACTTAGACAATTAGATATTATTAATCCTAAAGTTGTTTTAGTATTGGGTGATGCTGCTTTTAAAACAATACTTGATGTTAAATATAAAAAATTTAGTGAGGTTGTTGGTAGAGAGTTTATGCTTGATAATATAAAAATAATACCAATTTATCATCCATCTCCTATTTCACCTTTAAGTTTAAAGGGTAATATTCCTATATTTGAAAAATTAAAAGAAGAATTATAATTTAAATTAAAAGGACTAATCTTTCGATTAGCCTTATTTTTTTACTCTTCTCTTAGAATAGCATTACATCTTTTATTAAGAGTTTTAATTATACTTTCTAGTTTTGTATTAATTTCTTCTGATGTCATAGTTACATCTTTATTATCTATTATTACTCGTAACATTATAGATTTTTTACCTTCTGGTACTTGGTTACCTCTATATTCTTCTATAAATTTAACTTCTTTAACTTTATTTTTTATAGAATCAGATATTTCTTTCCAAGTTGTAGATTCATCTACTAAGATTGATAAGTCTTTTTCTACTAATGGAAGTTGTGGGATATGAGT
This sequence comes from uncultured Bacilli bacterium, assembly GCA_934163035.1. Lineage (GTDB taxonomy): Bacteria > Bacillota_I > Bacilli_A > RF39 > UBA660 > CAG-877. The sequence continues at coordinate 10,530 of CAKPJX010000012.1, forward strand.
AAATTTATTATCTCTAGAAGCATTTGGTACTAGTTCATCTATATTTAGTTCAAATACTGCTACATTGGTACGTTTTATTTTAGCAGCACTCATTGTCTTAATTGATAATAGTCCAAGTTTTCCAATTGCTTTATCACCTAGGTTGATATTTAGATAAACGTTTACATCAGCCCAAGATGGTTTTTCATCAGTAATTGATAAAGTAATTTCTTCCATCTGAGTATATACTGACATTTCCTCTAAGACACCTTTTAGTTCATAGAATACTTTAGAGGCATCTTTACCAATAATTGCTGCGGTTAATAGTTTTTTATGAATTGGAAGAGATTCATCTTCTGATGATTCATGATACTCTCCTTTTTCAAATGCTTGAGCTATTTCAAATAATTTGAAGTCATTATAGTATCTTAAGTTTTTAGAAATTGACTCTAGCATTCCTGGAATTAGAGAGCTTCTTAAGTAGGCCTCACTTGGTGATGGTGGAGTTGCAAGTTTAACAGATGATTCTTTATTAATTCCTGCTGCATCTATATATTTTTCATCTATCCAAGGATAAGTAAATATTTCATTAAAGCCACATCTTATGGCTAGATATTCTTTTAGTCTTCTTTCTAGAGAAACTTTATTTTGTAATACAGCATGATCAAATTTGATAGTTAATGGCTTAGCTTCAAAACTTTCAAAGCTTAATAGTCTAGCTATATCACCCATTACGTCATCTTTAAGAGATACATCACCAGTTGATCTCCATACTGGTACTGTAACATGATATATTTTATCTTTGTAATCTATATCATAACCTAGATCTGTTAGAACTCTTTCAATAGTTTCTCTTTCTAATACTTTTCCTAGTCTATTATTTAGGAACTCTTCTGGTACATCTATTTTAATTCTTTCAGTTTTATTTGGATATACATCATTAAAAGCTACTACTTTACTTTCATCAAAGATTTCTTTAAATAATTCTAGAGCTAGGGCTATACCTTGATCTACTCTTTCAGTATCAAGATTTTTTTCATATCTTATTGAAGCATCAGTCTTTTCATCGAATCTTTTTCCTGATTTTCTAATAGTACCAGCTGTAAAGTTAGCTACTTCTAATACGATACCTGTTGTCTCTTTTAGAATTGAATCTTTCTTACCACCTTTTATACCAGCTAAAGCCATAGCATCATTAGTATCACAAATAACTAAATCATCTTCTGTAAGTTTAATACTATTATCATCAAGTAATAATAATTCTTCATCTTTTTTAGCGTTTCTAACAATTATTTTTTCACCATCAACATGAGTTCTATCAAAGGCATGTAATGGTTGACCTACTGCTAACATAACATAATTAGTTATGTCCACAATAGCATTTATTGGTCGCATACCAGCATTTATTAAGGCCGTTTTCATCCACATAGGGGATTCTTTATCATAAACATTTTCTATTTCTATAGCTACATATCTATTACATTTAGTAGTATCTTTTATTTCAACTTTATATTTAGGTAGTTTTGAATCTATTTTAGGACTTGGTAATTCTTTTAATGGTACGTGATAGATTGCTGATAATTCTCTAGCAATACCATAGTGTCCCCATAGATCCGGTCTATTAGTTAGTGACTTGTTATCTATTTCTAAGACAACATCATCCATTTCAATTACGTCTTTTATATTTTGACCTGGCTTACAGTCTATTCCTTTTAAATCAACTATTTCTCTTTCATCTTCTGGTGGAAATAGTCCATCTAGGTATACTTCTGTTGCGCCACAAATCATTCCATATGATGATTCGCCTCTAACTTTTGATTTTTTTATCTTTACTAATTCATCTTCACCATGCCAATAAACTTCTGCTCCTGGTTTAGAAACTACTACGTATTCACCTTCATATAAGTTAGATCCACCACAAACTATTTGAACTGGTTCTTCTTCACCTATATCAGTTATACATATTTTTAATTTATCAGCATTAGGATGTTCTTTTACTTCTAATATTTTACCTACTATAATATCATGAAATTTGTCACCTGTATTTTCAACATTTTCTACTTCGACAGTTCTTAATGTTAAATCATAAGCTATTTTTTTAGTAGTTATTTTACTTGGTAAATCAATATATTTTTTTACCCAATTTAATGATACTTTCATGTTTTTCCTCCTTATTTAAATTGTTCCAAGAATCTAAGATCGCCACTATGGAATAGTCTAACATCATCAACTCCATAACGCATCATTACCAATCTATCTAGACCAATATTTATATAGAATCCTGTCCATTCTTCTGGATCAAGACCAGCTGATTTTAAAACATTTGGATGAATTACTCCTCCTGGCATTATTTCTAACCAACCATTATGGTTACATACTTTACAACCTTTACCACCACAAACTAGACATTCCATATCTATTTCATATCCTGGTTCTGTGAATGGGAAGAATCCCTCTCTCATACGAACATTTATTTTTCTACCAAATACCTTTTCTAGGATAGTTTGAATCATTACTATACCTGATGAGAATGAGATGTTTTTATCTACTATTAGGGCTTCGTATTGAAAGAAGGCTCTTTCATGTCTAGCATCTGTTGTTTCATTTCTATATACTCTACCTGGATAAACGAATCTAGCTGGTGCTCCATGTTTTAATAAGTATCTAACTGAGCCACCTGTTAAGTGGGGTCTAAGGCATAGACGCTCTGTACCTGATTTTTCTTCTGTACCATCAAGCCAGAAAGTATCCATTGATTGACGAGCTGGATGATCCTTTGGAAAGTTTAAGTTATCAAAAGCATATTTTTCACTACTGATATCATCTTCACTGAAAACTTCAAATCCTAATGATAGAAAAGCATCATTTAGGTCATAACACATTTGTGTAATTGGATGAAGACTTCCCTTTTTTACACTAGTTCCTGGTAAGGTTAAATCTAGTGGTTTATCAACAACACTTTTAGCATTTATTAACTCTTCTTCTTTTTCCTTTAATTTATCAGCGAATAACTTTTTTATTTCTGTTGCCATCATACCAATAGTTTTTTTCATATCATTCGGTAATTCACTAAGAGATTTTAATGCTTCAGCTAATTCACTTTTTTTACCAGTTATTTCTCTTGATATTTCTTGTAGGTCTTCTAATTTTTTTACTTCTTCTATTTTCTTTAGACCTTTATTTCTAATTTCTTCTAATTTTTCTTTCATATTAAAGTTCCTTTCTACAAATAAAAAATAGTGTTCATCCATAAAAGGACGAATCACTATTAAATCCGCGGTACCACCTTTGTTCTAATTACTTAGCACTCTATAGAATAACGCTCATCACGATTTGACTCCATTATTGAAATTCATTATTTAAACTCTCTAATATGGCTCTCAGCTAATAACCATAATTTTCTGTATAGATTTTTAAATAACTACTTAGATAATTTCTTCATCAACAAAACTGTTTAAATTATAACGCTAAATAGTAGCTTTGTCAAATGCTAACTGGCTGTTTCGTAATCTTCACATTCAAGATGTGTTTTATAAGTGTAGTCTTCCTTTGAATTCTTAGTTATTGTTACATAACTAGTACCTTTATTACATTGTTTTCCGCTTTTATCTTTTACTGTTTTTATATATCCGGCAGTTTGCAGTTGGTCTAAGGTGATTTTAACGCTGTTACTAGCACCAGTTTTAAATGGAAGAACTGTTCTATTGTCATTAGCATAGCTTTGAGCAGCCAAAGCGATATTATCTTCTTGATCCTTATAATAGTTTTCTTTTGATCTGTCTAATAATTTAGAAATTGCTGTTACTGCAAGGGATGATAATATACCTATGATTACAATTACAGCCAATAGTTCTACTAATGTTAGTCCTTTATTATTCTTTAATAGATTTTTCATTTTAATTATCTTCCTTACTGTTTATTTCTTTAATTATCTCTTCTATGTGATTTCCATATTCTATTGATGTATCATATAAAAATTTAAGTTCTGGAGTATGTCTTATCTCTATTCTATCTGATAACTTACCTCTTATAAATGGAGCTGCTTTATTTAAAGATTTTGTTATTTCATCTTTTTTTGCTTCATCTAGTACTGTGAAATATACTTTAGCAAAACTTAAATCGCTTGTTATATCTACATCTGTTATAGTTACAAATTTAATATCATCATCTCTTACTTCAGTCATTAATATCATACTTATTTCTTTTTGAAATAAATCATTTAGTCGTTCAATTTTTACATTAACCATATTAATACCTCCAATATTAGTATAACAAAAATATGGTTTAAAAACCATATTTACTTAGAATATTTTTACTATATACTTTAGGCGACTCATAATTAGTAGAAATTAAGTGTTCTATAAAGTCATCATAATAGTTGTCTCTTGGTAGTTCTTTATTTCTAAATATTTCTTGGAAAAGTCTTTTAGCAGTTGGAGTGAAATTCAAATCTTTATAACTAATGCAAAAAGTTGGAATGAAATTACCTTTAGCCAGATATGTTATATATAAAAATAGTAGTGCTTCTTTATCTTCTCTGATAGCTTGATCAAATATTTCTTTTTTACTTTTTTCTTTTCTAATAGTTGTATTTTCATCTGATATATAATCATCAATTATACAAGAATCAAAATCTATAAATTCTAGGTTATTCTCTCTATTAATCATTATATTACTGGATGTTATATCGCCATGGCAAACACCTTTTTCATGAATTTGTTTTAATATTTCTAAATTGGTTCTGAATATTTTTAGAATATCTTTTGTTGTATATGCTACAGGGAAGGTATTATCTAATAATGATTGATATCCTGATAGAAATGGTAAAGTTATAACTGATCTATATTGCATTAGGGGACTTTTATAGCCACCAAATATGTCGAAATCGCTAGGTTCTGTTTTTCTACAAGCTATTGGAGTATTGGCATTTGATAAATCTTTTTCAATAAAATTTTGCCAAACTTCTGGTGGTAGAATTGATAGTTTTAATAATGTGTCTTCATTTGGCTTTAATATTCTATATTCATTTCCATGATATCTTAATTTTTCCATACTAACTCCTAGGCTTTTTGCTAGTTAGAATAACATATTTTCTGATAATTTCAAGTGATTTTTGTTATTTTTAATAGTAAAACCTCATTTCTAAATCGAAATGAGGTTACTATTTATCTTTTTATTTCAACTAGTTCGTATACTTCAATAATATCTTTTTCTTTATAGTCTTGACAGTTTTCTAGAGTTATTCCACAGTCCATATCCTTTTTTACTTCTTTAACTTGATCTTTTTCATGTTGTAGGGTTTTAATTGAACCATTGTATACTACTACACCATCACGAACAATTCTAGCTTTTTGATTATTTTTCACAGTACCACTTAAAACATGACAACCAGCAATTAGACCTACTTTGGAGAATTTAAATATTTGTCTTATTTCTAGGGTACCAACTACTTTTTCTTCAAATTCAGGATCTAACATACCTTTCATAGCTTTTTCCATATCTTCTACTAGTTTGTATATGATATCGTAATTCTTTATTGAAATACCATATTGTTTTGCTATATCATTTGTTTTGTTATCAGCTCTTACATTAAAGCCTATGATTAGAGCAGATGAAGCACTAGCTAGGACTATATCGCTTTCTGTTACAGCCCCTACTCCACCTCTGATAATATTTATTTTTACGCCTTCAACATCTATTTTTTCTAATGATGATTTAACAGCTTCTAAACTACCATTAACATCAGCTTTTATAACTACATTAATTTCTTTAATACCTTCTTGAATCTTACCAAACAAATCTTCTAAAGTCATGCCACTGAAGTTAGTGTCTTGCTTTTTAGCTCTTTCTTGTCTTTCTGCAGCTATTTGTTTAGCTTGTTTTTCTGATTCAAAAGCCATGAATTTGTCTCCTGCACTTGGTACTGATGAAATTCCAGTTACTTCTACTGGTGATGATGGTCCAGCTTCTACTATGTTTTGACCTAAATCATTTTTTAGAGTTCTTACTTTTCCATATGATGTTCCTATTACGATTGGATCACCTAAACGTAGGGTTCCATTTTGAATTAATAGGGTTGCTGAAGAACCTGTCTTATTGTCTTTTCTGGCTTCAATTACAGCACCTGTTGCGTAACGTGATGGATTAGCTTTATATTCTTCCATCTCAGCTATTAATAAGATGTTTTCTAATAGTTCATCAACGCCTTCACCTGTTAGAGCAGATATTCTATTAACTATTGTATCTCCACCCCATTCTTCTGGAGTTAGACCAGCCTCAGCTAGACCTGTTAGGACTCTTTCAATATTAGCATCTTCTTTATCTATTTTATTAATAGCAACAATGATTGGTACTTTAGCAGCTTTAGCGTGATCTATTGCTTCTTTGGTTTGTGGCATTATTCCATCATCAGCAGCAATAATTATTATTACTATATCTGTAATTGATGCTCCTCTAGCACGCATTTGAGTAAAAGCAGCATGGCCAGGAGTATCAATGAAAGTAATTAATTGATTATTATGCTTTACAGAATATGCACCTATGGCTTGAGTAATTCCACCTGCTTCACCACTTGCTACATTAGATTTTCTAATATAATCTAGAAGTGTTGTTTTTCCATGATCTACATGTCCCATAATAGTAACTACTGGTGGTCTTTTTACTAAATCCTTTTCATCATCAGCTATTTCATAATTTTCAAAATTAGAAATATCAGCAGTTTCTTCTTTCTTTAAAGTTTTATTGTACTCTGATACAATTATTTCAGCACTATCATAATCAATATTTTGATTAACAGAGGCCATAACACCTAAGCCCATTAGTTTCTTTACAATTTCTACTCCACCAACATTTAAGGCAGCTGCTAGATCACTTACTGTCATGCCATCTTTATATAAGATAACATTTTCATCTTTAGCATTTTCATTACTTTGAAGTTTTTCTCTATGTTTATAAATCTTCTTTCTTTCTTTTAAAAAGTCCTTTTTATTACTTTCTGCTTTTTTAGTAGCTCTACTTTTTACTTTTTCAAACTTTTTTTGATCATCTAAATCAAACTTGGTATTCATAGCTAATTCTTCAGCTTTATCATCAGCCTCATAATCAAGTTCATCATCTGAATCAGTTGGTTCTTCTTCATCTAGGTAGTTATCTAAAACAGTTATATCATTTTGTGATAGCATAGATTCTTCATTTTCATATTCTATTTCTAACTTATCACATAGTTTTTTAATTTCTTCTACTGTTTTATTGACGTCATTAGCATAATCTTCTAAATTCATCATATATACTTTCACCTCACTCTTTAATTATTTTTTCTATTTCTTCATATACACTTTCCTCTATATTGCATTCTAATTTTTTTTGAAGTACATCACTTTTTTTTATTTTTTCTAGGATGGCAATATCTTTTTTAATATATGCTCCTCTTCCGTTTAATTTTCCTGTTTCATCAATTTTAACTTCTCCTTCTGGTGTTCTAACAATACGTAGCAAATCTTTTTTAGGAAGTTTTTCTTTTGTAATTATGCAAGTTCTTAGAGGTATTTTTCTTACTTTCATAAAAGTGCCTCCTTTTATCTAAAGTTAATTCCGGCTTCTCTAGCTTGTTCTGTTGTTTTTATATCAATTTTATAATGTGTTAGTTTACTAGCTAATCTAGCATTTTGTCCTTTTTTACCTATAGCTAGTGAAAAATTATCTCCATCAGCAATTACCATAGCTTCTTGTTTTTTAGGATCTGTTATAGCAACAGTTAAGTCTTTAGCTGGCGATAAGGCATTTTCTATAAAGATAGCTGGATCTTTATCATATTTTACAACGTCTAATTTTTCACCATGTAACTCTTCTATAATTCTTGCTATTCGGCTTCCTTTTTCACCAATACAAGCACCAATTGGGTCTATATTATCTCTTTCTGAATATACAGCTACTTTACTTCTATTTCCAGCATCTCTTGCTACACTATAAATCATTACTGTACCATCATTTATTTCTGGTATTTCTAGTTCAAATAATCTTTTTACAAAACCATAATGATTTCTACTTAGTAGAACAAGTAGATTTTTACCAGAATTATCAACTTTTGAAACATAGACTTTTATTTGAGAACCCATTTCGATTTTTTCACCAGGAATAATATCTTTTTTAGGTAGGATTCCATTTGTTCTTCCTAAGTCGATAAAATAGTTATCAGTATCTTCTAAGGCAACAGTACCAACTAACATTTCATCTTGTTTATCGCCAAACTCTTCCATGATACTATTTCTTTCAGCTTCTCTTATCTTTTGAATAACTACTTGTTTAGCAGTTGAAGTTGCTACTCTACCAAAATCCTTTGGAGTTACTTCTTTATCGATTGTGTCTCCTACTTCTAAAGTCTTATCGATCTTTTTAGCGTCACTAACTTTTATTTCTGTTTCTTTATTAAAGTAGCTAATTGGAGTCTTTTCTTCTTCATTTTCCTCTTCTACTTCTTTTTCATCATCTTCATCTGTATAGTGTTCAAATAAATAATCTTCATATTCTTCTTTAGTCATTTTATCATCTGGTACGACTGTTAAGTATGAATACACTTTAATTTCACCTGTTGCTCGATCAAATAATACTTTTACATTTGTTTTTGAATTGAAGTTTTTCTTATAAGCTGAAGTTAGAGCTAATTCCATAGCTTCATAAACTACTTCTGGATCAATATTTTTTTCTTTTACGATATTATCAAGTGCTTTTTTAAATTCTTTTCCGTTCATGTTATACATCTCCCTTTTCTTTTGAAAATATGTCTACTTCATCAATATCTTTTAATAGTTCTTGATCTTTATCTATGATTTTATTTATCATTCTAGAAGCATCTGTTACTCTGTTTAGATCTATTACTTTACTACTATCTAAGACAATGTTTAGAATATTTTTTCCTTCTTCTTTTGATATATATGCATCATCTACAAATACATTTAGTTTTGCTATTTTTGAATCAACAAGAGATTGGATTTTTTCTTTCATAATGCCTCCTTATAAATAATAAGAGTGGGATTTTTGTGTATTTCCCACTCCTTTCTATTGGTATTATAGCATAATTTTAAATATTTACAAATATTTTTTTAATTTATATCTTTTCTTTTTATTAAACACATTCCTTTTGACGAAGTGCTATTATCATTTGTTACTAATTCATACTCATTCTTTTCATGTTTATTTAATTCATCTAATAAGATGCGAGTTCTTAATAAGTTAAATTCGTAAGATGGATCATTTCTATCTATGCAAAAACCTATAAATTTATCCTGAGGAGTTCCTACAGTATCAAAGGCCTTTTTTGTTACTCCTCTACTTATTATTACATCAAATCTTTTTAAACTTGGATGTGTTGGTGATTCGACCATTCTATTTTTTAAGCCAGCCTCTTGTGATGCTTTCTGATCTGGATAAACAATTTTTCCATCTTCTATATCACCTGGCATTCCTAGTATTTTAGCCTCTTTTAAGCTTTTTTCTGTTACTAGATATGATAGTAAAAATGGTTTGTATTTTTTTAATATCTTAGCCATTGAAGTATCAGGCGTATTACCTAGCTCTAGAATTTTTTTATATTTTTTTGGATTAAAGCCATATCTTTCAATGAATCTTAAAAAACTTTTGGCTTTTTCCATTTCTTGTATTTTTTCTTCTATTGTCATTATTACACCTATTATTCCTTTCAAGTGGAATTTATGAATTTGGAACATTCATAGGTTTATATAATATCGATATCTTGCTCTTTTGTAAAGAGTTTATCTATTTTTACCTTTATTTCATCTTTGGTGAATGGTTTTGCTATATAGTCTTTAAAGCCTTCTTGTTCATATTTTTCTTTTGATCCTTCTAAAGCATCAGCAGTTAAAGCTATTACTGGAGTATTAAATCCTTCTCTTTGTTTTAACTCTCTCATGGCACTTTCTCCACTCATTACTGGCATCATTATATCCATTAGAATTAAATCATATTTATTTTCTAATGTCTTTTCTAGACACTCCTTGCCATTATAACATTCATCTATTTCAAAATTTAAGGCTTTCATTGCTCTTTTAGCTACTTTAATATTTAGTTCATTATCATCTACTATTAAAACTTTTTTATTATTAAATTTTGCTTGTTCTTTTTCTACTCTTAGTACTAATTCTGCTGTATTTATTAATTCTTTTTCGGTTAGTGGTTTTTCTCTTTTGCTTATCTTTTGTGGTATTTGGACAATGAATAATGATCCTTCACCAAATCTACTTTGAACATTTATTTTTCCACCCATCATATCTGTTAATTTTTTGGTTATGGCTAGACCTAGACCTGTTCCTTCTATAGTAGTATTTCTTTCTACATCTAGACGTTCAAATTTAGTAAATAGTTTATCAACATCTTCTTTTTTTATTCCTCTTCCTGTATCTTTTACACTTATTATTAACATACAATCATTCTTTTGATTTATACAACGACAATTGAATTCTATATTCCCTTTATCTGTATATTTAATGGCATTTGATAAGAGATTGTTGATTATCTGTTTTATATGGATCTTATCTCCTATTAATTCATATGGAATATCTTCAGCAATAGTAGTTTTAAATTCTATTTGTTTATCACCAATTCTAGTAGCATTTATCTTAGCTAGAGTATTAGCTGTTTCTTTAAAGTTATAGTTTTCTTCCACTAGTTCTAAGTTTTCGCTTTCTATTTTATTGATATCCATAATATTACCAACTATTTCTAAAAGAGTTCTAGAGGCTGATAATACATCATTTAAATCTTCTATCATATCTTTTGGACAGTCAGTACGTGATGCCATATCTTCTGACAAACCAACAATAGCGTTAAGTGGTGTTCTTATTTCATGAGACATACTCGATAGGAAATCACTTTTTGCTCTATTGGCTTTTTCAGCATTGTTTTTAGCGACATTTAATTCACCTATCATTTTTAAATCTGGATTTTCTATTGTAAAATACATTATATAATTTATAAAAGTTATAGTTATTGAAATAATAATTAAATATGGATCTAGTCTGAATAAAAATAATAGGATTAGAATTACTAAGATTATTGAAAAGATAGGAATATATCTTTTATCTTTTTTCTTTATATTCATGAAGGCTAATACTAATGATGATATGATAAAGATAGCACATACAATATAGGTCACTATAATAGATGTTCCAGCTACACTATAATTACTACCTTTAGAAATAAGATTTACTTTTCCAAGAAAAATTAGAATAGCTCCAATTAGAATAATAATTAGTGATGATTGGATAATTCTTTTCTGAGTAGTTTTCTTTTCTGGTAGTGAAATAATGGCAGTATATGAAAATAGTGAAGCACAGAAGCCAACTAATAGAACAAAGTCTATTTTATTTAATATTGAAAAAATTGGACTCGTTATTTCATAAAGATTATAATTAGCTGCTATCTGGAGAAAGCTTACTATTATACCATCAATAAGGGTTATTATAAGCATTAATGAATAAACATTGTTTTCAATTAAGTCTACTCTTTTTTTGGAAAAGAAAATTATTACTAATAAAGTTGAAAAGAAAACTGAACATACTGGTAAAAGTATTCCTGACATATATATCACCTATTCTAATTATAGCATAAGAAAAGATTAAAGTTTATCTATACTTTAATCTATATACACTTTATTTACATTAATATCTTCTTTGGAAATCGCTATGTCTAGCTTGCTTAACTAGTTTCTTAGCATATTCTACATGCCCACAGTTTTCTTTAGTTAAAATAGCATCAGCAATAGGTTCAAATACATCTTCTGGTCTTATTATTCTTTTATCCCTATAATCAGCACAAGTTTCTATATTTGGATCATACCTATCGGCAGTAGCAATTCTTTTTTGTAATTGATCATCCCAAGCTTCTTCTGAAGTTGCAAAAGCGCCAACTATGTCATCTCTTTTAGCCTGAGCATATTTTTCAAGCATTAAATAATATTTACTAGCCATAGTGTCTCTTAATAGTTCTTTGGCTGCATCTGTACTTAGCCCATTAAATGAAAAAGGATTATCTGTTAATGTATAGATACTATTATTTTCTGAATTATAGGTTGGATCATCTATATGATGAAGCATTGGAATTATTTTAGCACCTGTCATTTTAGAAAGTTCTATGGCACCCTTCCATGCCTCAAGCATTAGTAGATTAGGGGTTTTATTCCAAACACCTTCTGGGAAGACGATTAGACTTGTTCCACGTTCTAGTAAATCTACAGATTTGTCAAAGCCCATTTTCTTGCTTTCTTTGACTCTTCTATTCATTAGTGCTACTCCATTAAGCCAAGCAGTAATACCATCTAGAGTATTAAAAAATTGTGGGAGACTGGCAAACATTAAATAAGCATGTTTTTCAGCGGCTAGGACACTTGCTAATATATCATCTTTAAAAGCATGATTACAACAATATATTACAGGATCATTTGATAGACCTAGTTTTCTATCATTTGGATCATCAAGTACTTCTAGTGTTTCTTTATCAATAAACTTTTGTTCAGCTCCTAAAAATTTTGGGCCAATCTTTTTAAAAACTGGATTTATGGCACGACGTATCTTAATTCCCATGTCAGTATTTTGATCTCTCATAAACTCATGAAACTTATCACTTTTTGGATCTGTATCTAACAAATAGTGGAAAAATGGAGCCAAGGTATAGAAAAGCTTTGATGGCTTTTCTGGACCTGTTAGGTCTGTTATACTTAAAATATCATTTCCATATAATTGTATTATTTCTTCTAATTTTTTTTGTTCTTTTGGTGTTAAATCCCATTCTCTTGGTATTTTCATATTACTTCCCCCTCTTATAACTGAAACTGATTGATATTTTAGTACAAATGGCATATAATGTCAATTTCAGGTATACAATAATTTATATAATATTAATAATTAGTTATTTTAGTTGTTTCATATCTAACAAAAATTCTTCCAAACTCTAAGTATTTCATTATCTTTTTCATATATTCCTAGTAGAGTTTTATTTTTATCTAGGAAAATAACTTTATCATTTATTTGATATATATCTTTTAATTTTTGACCAGTTCTTATTTTTCTTGCTAGTTCATCATTAACTATTATTTTAGGATATTCTAGAACTTCTTCTATATTATACATTTTAAAATTATTATTTTCTATTTGTTTTAAGGTATAAGAGTCATCTTTAGAAAATATATACTGCTTTGTTCTAGTTAATTTACTCATAGTTGCATAAGTATTTAGACTTTTTCCAATATCTTTGATTAGACTTCTTATATAGCAGCCTTTTGATACTATACAGCTAAATCTAAAAGTATTATTATTTACATTTAATAATTTTATGTCTTTTATAGTTACTTCTTTTTTTGGTGGATCTATTATTTTCCCTTCTCTAGCATATTCATATAGTTTTTTACCATTTACTTTTACGGCTGAATACATTGGTACTTCTTGAAGATAAGTTTTTTTAAAGTCTTTTATTACTTTATCTAGATTTTTAGTACTTGTATTTTTATCTTCTTTTAAAACTTTACCTGTTATGTCTAGGGTATCTGTTTCTATTCCTAAAATAGCTTCTGCTTCATACTCTTTATAGGCCTTAGTTAATAATTCGGCTACTTTTGTTGCTTTACCAATAGTTACAATTAATACACCTTCAGCTAATGGATCCAGCGTTCCAGTATGGCCTATTCTTTTTAGACCAAATAGTTTTTGAAGATAGTTAACTACATCAAAAGAAGTCATATCTTTTTCTTTATTAACTACTATTATCTTAGAAAAATTTTGATGATATTCTTCTAAGGTATAATCTTCTTTAGCAATTATTTTTGCGACAAAACAACCTACATATCTAATATGCCAAGGTGTATATTTTTCTCCAGTAATAGTTTCTTTATTTTTTGGATATCTTAAGATGAAGCCATATTCTGGAAGATAACTATGAATCTTTTTTAGAACATCTTCATAGTCTATTAGATTTTCTTTTTCTATATATCTATTATCTATTTTGATAGTTATATCAATAGCTAGACCGGTTATATGATCACTTGTAGGATTATCTAAATATGATGATATAATTCCTATTTCTATATTTTTTTCTTGAAGTTTCTTTTTTAATAGTAGATATGATTTATAAGTTTCTTCTTCTATATATATTTCATTATTTTTAAAGTTTTTAATCTTTATTAAATTTAGTTTTTTTTGATATGTACTTTTTATTTTAATATCTTTATTTACTAATATTGTATTTGTCATACTTACCTCTTTTAAAGTAAGGTCATATTCATGACGAATATGACCTTTTTAGTATCCTAAATCTTTGATTAATTTCTTAACTGCGTCTTTATTTTCTTTATTTACTTTTACATATAAGAAAGTATTGTCAACTCTACATAAATGCATGTAGTAGTCACCGGTCGTTAAAGTATAGGTTTCATAATTGCCAAAACTAGATGATGATTGGCTACTGATATCTTTCTTTTCTTTTTCAAATGTTTCTTTATTAAGATTAAACATACTTCTAGCTGAATCTTCACTATTTAAGATGTAGAATTCAACATTCCAGTCATCAGTATTTTTTGAAATTATGACTTTTTCAAGGTTCTCATAGCTTTGATATTGATCTGTAATGTCTATTATCTCATTGCCATGCTCTTTAGACACTTGTTCAAATGTTTCAATTGATGCTGCTGTTTTATTACCACAACCTGTTAAAATAAATAATGTTAGGATACTTATCACTACTGCTATAGTGATCTTTTTCTTTTTCATTTTTTCACTCCTCTACTATTATAATGATATTATAGCATGGTGCGAATAAAATATAAAGATTTTTTAAAATAGCGATAGCTGATTAGAATCAGGAAGATCTTTTAAGATATCCATCTCTTGCATTTTAGCAATTAATGTTTGTGATACTTTACCGCGTTTTTGAACGTCTTCTATACTGATAAATGGTTTCTTTTCTCTTTCAGCAACTAAGTTTTTAGCAACTGTATCACCTAGTCCTTCAATAGCATTAAATGGTGGATATATTTCTGTGTCATTTTTAGCTACCCAGACGGTGGCATCACTATTATATAAATCAACATTTAAAAATTTTATACCACGAGCGGCAGCTTCTAGAGCTACCTTTAGACTTTCAGCTTGACCGTTTTCCTTGTTTGTAGCTTCATAGCCTTTTACTTGAATATCTTCTAGTCTACTTTTGATACTATCATAACCTTTTGTCATAGCAACAACATCTACATCAGTTGCTTTTGATGAATACCAAGAGGCATAGAAATATACAGGCATATGTACTTTATACCAAGCAATTCTGAAGGCACTTATTACGTAGGCTGCAGCATGGGCTTTAGGGAACATGTATTTTATTTTGGCACAAGAGTTTATAAACCATTCTGGAATCTTGGCTTCTTGCATTGTTTTGACATGTTCTTTCCAAGTTTCTGGATCTTTTGATGCTCTTCCTTTACGAACAAATTCCATTATCTTGAAGGCTTTTATTGGTTTTACTCCATTATACATTAAGTAAACCATGATATCATCACGACAGCCGATTGTATCTTTAAATGGAACAATATTTTTAGCTATTAATTCTTGAGCATTACCTAACCATACATCTGTACCATGTGATAGACCAGATATTTTAATTAATTCGGCAAAAGATGTTGGCTTCGTATCTTCTACTAATTTAATTGTAAATGGTGTTCCAAACTCAGGTATTCCTAAGGTTCCTGTATTACACATAATTTGTTCTGTTGTAACGCCTAAAGCTTTAGTCGATGTAAATATTGACATCGTTTCTTTATCATCTAGTGGAACTTTTAAAATATCTGTTCCTGATTGCAACTGAATTAGTCTTAGCTGAGTTGGATCACTATGTCCTAAGATATCAAGCTTTAATAAGCATTGATCAATTGAGTGATAGTCAAAGTGAGTTGTCCGCCATTCAGCAGTTGGATCTTCTGCTGGAAATTGGAATGGTGTAAAATCGAAGACTTCCATGTAATCAGGTACAACAACAATTCCTCCTGGATGTTGTCCAGTAGTCCTTTTTACTCCGGTACAGCCCATAGCAAGTCGTTCAATTTCAGCAGTACGCATGTCGCCTAATTCTTTGTCTTCACAGTAACCTTTTACAAAACCAAAAGCCGTTTTTTCAGCTACTGTACCAATTGTTCCGGCACGGTATACGTTATCTTCTCCAAATAATACCTTAGTATAGGCATGGGCACTTGCTTGATTTAAATCAGAAAAGTTAAGATCAATATCTGGTACCTTATCAGCATTAAAGCCTAAGAAGGTAGCAAATGGCATGTCTTGTCCATCTTTTAACATAGGTATATGACAATTTGGACATTCTTTATCTGGTAAGTCAAAGCCTGATGAGTATGTTGCTCCTAAGGCATTACCTTCATCGTCATCAAAGATGCTATGTTTACATTTTTCACAACGATAATGAGCAGCCAGTGGATTTACTTCTGTTATTCCCATCATTGTAGCAACAAATGAGGAGCCAACAGAACCACGGGAACCAACTAAATAACCTTCATCATTAGAGTGTTTAACAAGCCTTTGAGCAATTAAGTAGATTGGGTCGAATCCTCCACCTATTACTCCACCTAATGTCTTCTTTATTTTTTTCTCTAAACCTTTCTCATCAAGTTCTTCTTCTGAGGTTTTCTTAACATATTCTGTAACTAAGTTTTTTATATTTTCTGATCCTTTTAAAATTTCATCATGGAGTTCTTTATGAATAACTTTTTCATACTCTTCCAAATTATCTTTAATATCTTCATGCCGTTCTTTTATTATTTTAAATACTATATCTCCATAAAGTTCTGTAGCAATTCTTTCTTCTATCATATATGGAAGAGGCTCTCCATACCAGTCTTTAGCTTTAGTGTAGACTAAGTCTGTTACAACAACTGGACAGTCTAAGTAACTTTTACCATCATCACTTTTTACACGTGGAGAGAATGGTATTCCACCTGTATCTATAATTACTTCAACAATATCACACATAGCAGCAACTTTGTTAGTATTAGTAATTACTATCTCATGGGCTTTTTCTTCACCTAGGAATTTAAAGTCTTCTAACATTTCATTTGTAGTTCTAAAGTGATTTGATGGAATTTCTTTAATACCGTTTCTGGCTAGAGGATGTCTTCCTCCACCCGGTACTTTCTGGTTAACAATTATTTCTCTATATATTTTGTCTTCTCTTCTTAGGTGATGTACGTCTCCTGTTGCGACTATTATTTTTCCTGAATCTTCGGTTACACGAACTACTTTTTCGATATTGGCAGCTAGTTCTACTTTAGTAGCAAAGTCACCGGTTTGAATTAGGTGATCGTAGCATTCAAGTGGTTGTACTTCAACATAATCATAAAATCTTACAATGTTAGATAGTTCATCATCACTTTTTGATTTAGCTTGAGTAAATACTTCACTTTCATAGCAACCACTACCAATTAATAGTCCTTCTCTATGTTCATTTACTATGCTTCTTAGTATTCTTGGAGTTTTATATAGATATGTTGTATTGGCAAGAGATACTAATTTAAATAAATTCTTTAAGCCGGTTTTATTTCTTACTAGGATATTAATATGATGAGCGCGCCCATATTTATGAATTTCTTCTTTACTTACTAGTGTATCTAATTGATCCATTGTATCGATGTTACGATTTGATAGTTTTTTTAGCATCTTATAAAATACTAAAGCTGTTCCTTCGGCATCATAGTCTCCTCTATGATGAGCATTCTCATCCCATGGTACTTCATACCTTTTAACTAAGGCACTTAGAGAATGTCTAGCGTAAGTATTATCTAGAGTTCTTGATAATTCAAGAGTATCGATAACAGGATTAGTAAATGTTCCAAAGTTATATTTCCTATAAGCCATTTCTAGGAATGATACGTCGAATTTAGCATTATGTGCAACCATTGGGCAATCACCAAACCATTCAATAAAACGACGAACGGCATTTTCTTCATTATCTTTTCCTTCTAGCATAGCATCGGTTATATTAGTAACATCAATTATTTTTTGAGGAAGAGGTCTACCAGGATTAATTAATTCATCATATTTTTCAATAATTACGCCGTCTTTTATTTTTACAGCACCTATTTCAATAATGGAATCAAAACCACCGGCATTGAATCCCGTTGTTTCAAAGTCGAAAACGACATAGGTTTGGTCTAGCATAACATCTTTATTAGGACGCGTTACTATATCAACATTATCATCTATCATGGTTAATTCACAACCATAGATAGCTTTAAATGGTTCTTCACCCTCTTTTAGATTTTTATTATAATTTGTTACCATACTAAAAACGTGTGGGAAGCCTTGAACACCATTATGATCAGTTATTGCTACTGCATGCATACCAAATTTCATAGCCTGTTTTATAACATCTGTTTCATCAATTACACCATCCATTTGACTCATTTTAGTATGGCAATGTAATTCAACTCTTTTTTCTTCTGATGTATCTTTTACTGTCTCTTCAGTTTTTTCAATCTTTACTATATCTCTAGCATTTAAAACTAATTCTTTAGCAAATTGATCATTTTTAGTGTAACCTCTTATTTTATACCAATTACCACTTTTTAATTCTTTACATAATCTTTTATATTCCTCATCATCTCTAACAAATACTTTACAATAGATACTATCAGAATAATCTGTAATTTTTAGGGTAATGATTTTAAAATCTGTTTTAGAAGACTCAAAATATTCTGTTCCAAAGACTTTTGCTTCAACTACAACGTTATTGTCTTCGCCAAGTAAAGATTTTATTTTTAAAGGTTCTTCTTTTATTCCTCTTCCTAAAACACTATTTGGATCTTTAGGCTCTCTTATTTTTCTTACTGGCTTTGTCTTATCCGGTTCTACTTTTTCAGGCTTTGTATCCACTTTATTCGGTATTTCTACAGGAGTAAGATCTTTTTTTATCTCATCAATAATATTATCCTCATGTCTTAGATTAATATCAATATTAAATTCATATCCTAAGTTTTTATAAAAAAGATTAATTACTTCAAGACATGATGATAAGCGTTCTTTTTCTACTTCGTTTGTCGCTATTAAAGTTAAGAAATCATCTTCTATTTTCATAGCATCTTCATAAATTACTAAAACTTTTAGAGTTGGTTTTAAAAGCTTTAATAGATACTTATAATATTCTTTGTACATTTCTAGATCTTGATTTTTTATATCAAAAATAAAATCAATCGATCCAGCATTTTCATCCAATCTATTTTTCTTTTCTTCTAATTCTTCATATACTGGTAATGGTAGGAGATTATTCATCTTTAAAAAAATAGTCCAATTGCCACTACTTTTACTTATTGTTATTTTAGTAATTTCGCAATCAGAAAAATATTGATAATTATTATTATCAATACCTATTTTATCTAATAATATTTTAACCTTATTATTCATACCTATCACCCTATATACTTCAATATTATATTACTTCTAATTGTTCTTCTTTTACTAAATAATTTCTATTTAGTATACAGAAATTTATAAATTCTTCAATATTCATAACTTTTAATTTTTCTTCATACGGAAATTTATCTATATCAAAGGCTATTTTATCTCTAGACATTAAAGAGGTCATATCTTCTTTTTTTACGCCTAAATACATAAGCCAATATGGATAAAGTTGTCTTTTTATATAGACTAGATTAGGATTTCCTTCAAAGTAAGTACTCGTCTTACTAATCCTTGTTGCTAGTTCATTATTTATAGCTAAATCAATTATAGCATCTGCTATTAATTTATTAGATCCCATAGCTCTATAATCTTTTACTTCCTTTTTTAATATTTCTAATGATAAATCAGTTATTAGGCTCATAGGATTTTTCTTATCTATTTTTTTACCTAGAGTGATAATATTTTTATTTATCATTTTATTATTATCTATAAGATTTAGTTCATTATCAACAACATATATAGTACAGTCTTCTATTTTCATCTTTATAATTGAACTTAATTGTTCATTTACTTTGATAGTTTTATTATCCCATAATTTTACTATCTCTAAATGATACTTTTCAACTGCTTTTTTTATTTTCTCATATTCTTTTGATTCCATTACTATGTTATATATTGTATCATCACTTGGAATAAAGTTTTTTCCCTCTTTTAAAATAAGATGTTTATCATTATATATACTATTATACTCATTTTTATAGTTAATCCATAGTTTCTGTTTTAATTTATGAATAGGCTCTGATACTGAAGCTTGAAATAGTAGTGTCCAAATTAATATATAATCATTAATTACAAATTTTATATTCATGATTTCAACTCCTTGATATAGATAATTATTAATATAAGTTCATGTTATATATTTATATTATAACTTATTTGTTATATTTTTGATAGGAATTTTTGGATAAAAATAAAGGATAAAACTTCAAATATGAGGCTTTATCCTTAAATATTTTATTTATATAGACTATTTGGTATCTTTAATGTAGTATTCATAACCAAATGTGTCTTTCTTAACTTCAAAAGTAACAGTATATTTATTACCTTTAACTAAAACTGAATTCAAATAATTATAGTCTACGTCATCTGTAATTATATACTTCATATCATACATATTATTCTTACTATCTGTAAGTGTATAATCAACATATGAATATGATTCATTATCTTTCATTCCAAAACCTGGCGTTCCTATTTCGGATAATGTAAAGGTATCAGTATATATTCCCTTATTATATAAACCTATTTTAGTTCTTAATTCATCTTCTGATTTGACATTACTTATATTTTCATTATTTGATTTTAGGAAAACATCATATTTTATAATTGTTTTTTTGTTATTTTTTTGAGTGTAATAAATATTTAATTTAACATAGTCATTATAGTTACTTAGTATTTTAATTAACTCATCATTAGATTTATTAAGTGTATAATTCGTTGTATTTTCTTCTTTTTCAATAGAAATACTACAACCTGAATTGACACACAAATATCCCATAACATTAACATCTTTTACTAATGTAGCATCCTTTAGCGAGATTGAATCTTGATTATTTATTTTATTACTGTAAATATCACTAACTTTTATAAGGTCTAAATTACTGAATGAAATTATTAATAGTAAAATAGTTACCAAGATAAAAGCAATACCAAATTCAGTTAGTACACCCAAAATCAATATTCCAATACTTGTTCCACCTTTTTCGGAACAAATTTTTTTTAGCTCATCAATATTTTTTTGAGGATTTTGGCATTTGATTTTTGCAATCTTCTTTTTGGCATAAGATAAATAGATTTTATTAACAAATAATCCTAATACTATTGAAAAAACAATATAAATTACAAAAGCTCTTGCTATGGATGAGATAATTAATATAATAGACAAAAGTAATCCATATAAGAACATCTTTCTATAAAACATGTAAAATACTGAAAAGAAGAAGCCAGCAAAGTTAAATTTTTTGGTTGTTATTTTATCATAATTAGCTCCAATAAACGCTTTTAATAATTCTTCTTCATTTGATAAAGTCGTATTATTTAATTGTGGTTGACTAATTTGATTTATATTTTGTTCAGGCATAATATTAGAATTACTTATCTGTTGCACATTTGAAGTTGTTGTTTGGAAAGAATTAGGGGCTTGGTTGTTGCTTTTTCCAGCAAAGTTATCATTTATTGAATAACTATTACTAGTTTGTGGTGCTGGATTATTATTTACGGCGTTTACTGGTTGAGAATTCTGCATGAAATCATTTGAATTGTTTGTTTGATAACTATTAACAGTTTGTGACTCTGGATTGTTATTTACGGTGTTTACTGGTTGAGAATTTTGCATGAAATCATTTGAATTGTTTGTTTGATAACTATTAACAGTTTGTGACTCTGGATTGTTATTTACGGTTTTTACTGGTTGAGAATTTTGCATGAAGCTATTTAAATTATTTGTTTGATAACTATTACTAGTTTGTGGCTCCGGATTATTATTTACGGCGTTTATTGGTTGAGGATTCTGTGTAGAGCTTAAATTATCCATTTCATTTATTGGGTTATTATTATTCATATTTTTCTCCTCTTAATAGGTATTTAATTATTTTTAATTATTTTTAATTATTTTATATTCTTCCATATGAAGTATGTTGCTGCAGCAAGCGCTAGAAGAAAAATTATTGTTGCAATTATTTTAAAAGCTAGTGGCACTTTTTTCTCTGCAAATTCATCATCCATTTCAAAGTCTTTATCTGATAAATCCATGCTTCTTGTATAAAAGTCATTATCTGCACCTTTTAATGATCCTGTTGCTTCTTGATCTTTTTTTTCTTTTACTGCTTTTATCTTTTCTAGTTGGTCTTTGTCTAGAACCTCCTTAGATAAAGATAAATCGTTTTCTTTAATAGCCTCTTCTTTTTGAGCTTCTACTTTATCTAGGACGCTAGTAGCCATTAATTCACTAAGTAAATCAACACTTGTCTCCCTAGATATTTCTCCAGCAAGAGTTTTTGATGTTATAGTATTAATTAATTCTTTTATTTCTTCTTCATCATTTTTAAAGGCTCTACTTATTCTTTCTTTTTGATATTTTTCCAATTCTTCTTTTGATAGGGATGTTAAAATATTATAGCTTTCATCCTTTAATTTTCTCTTTTCTTCTTTTCCGTCATTAACAGTTCTATTTTTATGAGCATCTTCTAGTACTCTATTAATATCATAAATTCTATTTTCACGGTCTTGATACAAATACTTGAAATTTTCTAAATCCTTTTTTTCTTTCTTAGGTATAGAGGGTGTAGCATACTCTTTCACTCTATGATATCCTTCTCTTGTTGTTACTTGTGTATTTATATCATTTATTTCATAGGCATTAGCATTAGTGACATCAGTAATATTAGTATATCTTGTATTGCTCCCTATATTTTGATATAGTTCTTTGTTTTTTACAGAGCGGCTTAGTTCTTTACTACTACTTGGGTCTTTATAACGATCCATTCTGCTTGCCATTTTATCACCTTCTTACTTTATAAATATTTTAGCATAATTTGTATAAAAACAAAAGAGGATTGAATACTGCTTTACGTAAAGAGTTTTTTAGGTTATAATTGATAAATGAAAGGAATGATATTATGAAAGTTGAAGTTAATAGAGATGCTTGCATCGGATGTGGAGCTTGTGCTGCTATATGTGACGATGTATTTGAAATTGATGATGAAGGATTATCTGAAGTAAAAGATGGAGAAATTAGTGAAGATTTAGAAGATGCTGTTAAGGAAGCAAGAGATGCTTGTCCAACTGAGGCAATTTCTGTTCAATAAAAAATTAGCTTTATGAGAGCTAATTTTTTTATTCACTTTTTAGGCTATAAACTTTTTTTATTTCTTTTGGAGTTAGTTTTCTATACTCTCCAGATTGAAGGTTTTTTAAATCAAAGAAACCTTCTTTTTCTCTTTTTAATTTTAAGACTTCAAGGCCTACCTTAGAAAACATTTTCTTAACTTGGTGATTTTTTCCTTCACAAATACTTATTTGAACCATGCATGTGTTACTTTTAAGATCCACTTTTTTTAACTTTACTCTTTGTGCTTTAACAATGATACCATCATCTATTTCAATACCACTTTTTAAGGCATCAACAGCCTCTTTTTTTAGAATACCTTTTATTTTAGCAATATATACTTTTTCTATATTACTTTTTGGATGCATTAATATATTAGCAAATTCTCCATCATTTGTTAAAAGCAAAAGTCCTGTTGTATCATAGTCTAGTCTTCCAACTGGATAGATTCTAGCATTTGTAGGTATTAAATCAACTACTGTTTTTCTAGAATGTTCATCTTTAGTTGTAGTTAGAACTCCTCGTGGTTTATTTAATATATAGTATTCTTTAACCTCTTTTGAGATTGGTTCATTATTCACCATTATTTTATCTTTATCTGATACTTTAGTACCTAATTCAGTTACCACTTGATCATTTACTTTTACTTTGCCATTTATAATTAACTCTTCAGCTTTTCTTCTTGATGCTATACCACTTTGAGCTATTACTTTTTGTAGTCTTTCCATATTTACACCTCGATTAATTTCTTCTATTTAGGATTATATCATGTTAGAAGAAATTTGTCATTTTAAATATTACTCAAGAAAGCTATGTTACCACGATACATTTCATATATGTCAGATTTACTAGCTACTTCAAATGGGGCATGCATGTTTAATAAGCCAATTCCACAATCTATGACATTTATATTTTTATTAGCTAAAATGTAAGCAATGGTTCCTCCACCGCCTGCATCTACTTTACCAAGTTCAGATACTTGATATGAAACATTATTATCATCCATTATTTTTCTAAGTTTAGCTAGATATTCACAGTCAGCATCATTGCTTCCGGACTTTCCACCAGATCCTGTATACTTACAAAAAGCTAGACCATTACCAAAAAAGGAAGAATTTTTCTTATCCATTACTGTTTTATATAACGGATCATAGCCAGCATTAACATCATTTGATAACATGTACGAATTACTAAAAATTCTACCTATAGTAGTTATATCTTTTTTACCAAGTAGACTAGCTATTTCTAGAACAGCATTTTCATAGAATGTTGAATGCATTCCCGTTGATCCAACACTACCAATTTCTTCTTTATCTACAAGAATACAACTAATTGTTTTTTCTTGTGGTGGTGTTTTTAGAAATGATTTTAGAGCAGTATAGGCACATACTCTATCATCCTGTCCATAGGCCATAATCATACTTCTATCAAGTCCACAATCTCTAGCGGCACCTGATGGTACTATTTCAATCTCGGCTGAGATTAAGTCATCTTCTTCTATTTCATATTTATCTTTTAAAATTTTTAAAACGTTAGCCTTAACTTTTTCCTTTTCTTCACCCATTAGTGGTCTACTACTAATTAAAATATCAAGATTTTCACCCTCTATTACCTCGCTAGCTTTACTTTTTAATTGCTCCCTTGATAGATGTATTAATAAATCTGTTATGATAAAGGCTGGATCATTTTCATCCTCACCTATTTTTATTTCTATCTTTCTACCATCTTTTCTTACTACTGTACCATGAATAGAAAGTGGTATAGTAACCCATTGATATTTTTTTATGCCACCATAATAATGAGTATCAAAGTATGCAAATGGTAATTCTTCATATATAGCATTAGCTTTTACATCTAATCTAGGCGAATCAATGTGAGCACCTAATATATTCATTCCTTCTGTTATATCTTTTTTTCCTATTACAAATAAAGCTATTGCTTTGCCTCTATTATTAACATATATTTTATCACCTGGTTCTAGGTTTTCATTAGAGGCAATTATCTTTTTTAAATCCTTAAAGCCATTTTGTTCTACCTCACTAATTATTTCTTTAACACATTCCCTTTCTGTTTTACAATTAGTTAAAAATCTTTTATAAGACTCTGTTATTGTCTCTAATTCTTTTAGATCACTTTCTGTATATTTTTGCCAAGCATTTTCTTTCATTTAATCACTCTCCTTTTTATAGTATGGCTAGTTTTTTTATTTATAAAATTTTATTTTCACCGTTTTAAATTATTTTCATATGATAAGATGAGGATGTGATTTTATGTATACACGTAATTATAATATGCCTAACAACATGTATAGAACTAGTCAAACTCCAACTGGATACACTTCATATACAGCTGATGATGGAGAAAGATTTTTCTGGGCACCATTTGTTGTAGGTGGTCTTGCTGGTACTGCTTTAGGCTATGGTATCGCTAATAACAATCAAATTAATAATGGTAATAAACCTTGTTGTAGTGGTGGATTCTATCCTATATATCCTACTCCATACTATAGTCCTTATCCTAATAATTTTTCTAGTTTCAACAATAATTACTTCTATTAAAATTTTCTAATTTTTTATAATGGCAATTTTATGGTAACCGTAGTACCTCTTCCTAATGTTGACTTATAGTTTAATTCTCCATTATGAAGGGATACAATTTCTTTACAGAGAACAGTACCTAAACCATTGCCATTATTTTTTGTTGTATAAAATATTTCATAAATTTTTTCTAAAGTATCTTTTGACATACCAATACCATTATCTTTAATAATTATTTTTACCAAATTAGTAAACTTTTTAACTGACACCTCAACTTTTATTGGTTCTTTTTCTTTTTTTGCTTCTAGGGAATTTTTAATAATATTTATTAAGACTTGTTTAATTTTAGTATAATCGAGACTTATATATAATTCATCTTCAATAGTATTTAAAACTAGTGTATCTTTATTCTTTCTAAATAAAGGTGTTAATACTTCAATAGTCTCTTCTAAAAGAAGATTTAAATCCACTTCTTCTTTATTTAATGTTTTTAATTTACTTAAACTTGAAAAATCGTTGATAACTTCAAGAGCTCTTTCTATTTCACTTGATATTATTGGTAAATATTTATTAACATTTCTATTATTATTTTTATCAAGCATTTCTAAATAGCCTTTACATACTGTTATAGGATTTTTCAATTCATGAGTTAATTTTGATAAAGACTGATACAGCTTTTGTTCTTTTTTTGTCTCTTTTAGAAGAATATTTAAATTAGTTATTTCTTCTGATTTTTTATATATATAAATTATTAGATGCGTAAAAATTATAAGTAAAGTAGTTGGTATAAGTGCTGTTAATAAATTATTTAAAAAGTTATTACTTGGATTAATAGTAGTATATATGTAATAAGCATTAAAGAATGATTTTATACTTACTAGTCCATTGATCATATTTTTGTTATTTTTGCTAAGTTTGTATACTAGAAAGTATAATATGTATTCTATGAGTAGTAAATAAATATTTATATTCAGATATATATTATAATATAAAATTAAAATGATGGATATTAAGATAGCTGTTTTGGTATGTTTCTTTAAATAAGCTATTATCAAAGTGGCACTTGATAAGATTGATATATATTTTTCTTCTATTAATCCATATCTAATTACAATAAATAATGAAGATATGAGAGCTATATCAAGTATATAATTTTCTTCTTTTAAGTCCATATTTTTTACATGGGTAATATATAAAAAATAGACAGCTAGAGGAAAAAGAAGAAGAATGCTACTCATTATTATTTTATCAATATTAAGCATTGTATTCACCTCTTATTTGAATATAATGCTTTTTTATGTCGAATTTTGTCGAAATATGAAAAATTGACGAAATATGTCATTTTATTTCGTCAATATACTTTTTTAATTGTTTTGAGTTTGGTCCTAAAATTATTTTTAGTTGATTGTCAATCTCTACTATTCCCTTAGCACCTAATTTTTGGATTCCTTCTTTATTGGCTTTGGAAATATCTTTTAAAGTGACTTTAAATCTCGATAAATTTGTTTCTGTACTTATAATATTTTCTTTTCCACCTAAGAGTTCAACTAGTTTATTAAAGTCTAGGGCTGCTCCTTTTTTATTAGCTTTTAATATGGCTAATAAAACTATTATAAGCACTATTGCTAGTAGTATATATTCCATTTTTATCACCAATATTATTATACA
The DNA here is from genome assembly GCA_934163035.1 of uncultured Bacilli bacterium. Lineage (GTDB taxonomy): Bacteria > Bacillota_I > Bacilli_A > RF39 > UBA660 > CAG-877. The sequence goes on from CAKPJX010000012.1 coordinate 38,051, forward strand.
ATATATAAATTAAAAAAGAAAGATATTTATTTTGTATTGTGGGCATAAAATAATATAGGTATTTATAAACACCAAAGTAAAAGTTTTGAATACTTTATATTAGAAATAGATAAAGAGGTGGATATTATGGCTTTAAATCGTTGCATTAAAAACCTATTAAAGCTTATTTGTTTATTACAAGATAATTCTAATAATAATTGTCCTACTGATGACGGATGTACTAAACCATTTTTAGGTCCTACTGCTAATTGTATTTGCTATAACACTAGGGTTGTTACTTTATATAATAAAAGAGGTACTTTATTTACAGTTAGTTATTTAGATGATAGTGGTAATATTCAGACTAGTTCTTTATTTAGAGTTGAAAAAGTTGATGGCGATTGCGCAACTTTATTAATTTTAAGTGAAGAGGATAATAATTATTTATCTACTAATAAATATATAACAGTTAATATAGGATGTATATGTGCTATTAAATGTATTGAAGATGTAGTAGTTTCAAATATATAGAAAGGAGGTTGTAGATATGAATTGTGGTGAAGAAAAAAGAAGTTGCGGTTGTATCGGAGAGGTATTAGGAAAAATTCTTGCTCTTCAAAAACAGAATTTTGATAATGAAAGTTACTCAGGCTGTGATAAGCCTTATTTAGGACCTGTTTGTAATAGTGTCTGCTACAACACAAGACCAATAACACTATATAATTGTTGTACTGGCACACCTTGGAGCTTTCCTTATACTATAAATGATGCTACAAATAATTCAACAGTATTTAGAGTTGAGGCTATTGACGATTGCTGCTGTACATGTAGAATTTTATACTTGGATAATGAAAGATATTTAAGTACTAATGAATTCTTTACTATAGATCTTAACTGTGTCGGAGCAATACAATGTCTTCCAGATACATTTGTTGAATTGTGCTAATAAAAAGAAGGTTGTATTAAAAGTTACAATCTTCTTTTATTTGTTTATTTTTATATCTATTATATCTACTAGAGGAATTATGTCATTATCAAGTGTTACTACATTGTTTTTGGTTTTAGTTATTAGACTTGTATTGTAAGTTTTATACTTGGTAGTTAAGGTGACTGGTATATTGTAGGCATATCCCATGCCATTAAATATAGTATCCAGTGTATCTTCAATATTATTAGTTTGGTATGCTGTGTTTTCACTTTTTAAATAACATACTGTTTTGTTGTTATTAATAGTTTTTCTAATACTATTTTGGTATATTTTAGGTAATTTTTTCATAATATTTTCTCCTTTATATATTTTATGAGTTTTAAAAATAAAAATTGCTTAATTTTCACATAATATAAAAGAAGGATCTGATTAATATGAAATATAAAATTGATTTTAAAATTATAGTTCCAGTTTTTATTCTTGCTATTATAAGTATTATAAGTATTTATAGTGCCTCAATTTATACGTCGAAGGAACTTGGTAATTTAGCTTTAAAGCAATGTTTTTGGTATGCTATCGGATTTATATTGGTTATTTTACTAGTTAAGTTTAGGAATGAAAATCTTTATAGATATACGTGGTTTTTATATGCAATAGGAAATATATTATTAGTTGGACTGCTTCTTTTTGGAAAGCCTATTAATAATAGTAAATGTTGGTATATAATACCTGGTATTGGTAGTATACAGCCTAGTGAATTTATGAAATTGTTTATAATGTTAGCTCTTGCTGATTTGATTCATAGATTTAGGAGTAAGTATACTAATCCAACCTTGGCGGAGGAATTTACATTTATTTTAAAATCACTTGTTGTTATTATGATTCCATCAATTTTAACATTTATGCAACCAGATACTGGAGCAGTTATTATTTATTTAGTTATATATATATTTATGTTATTTTCATCAGGAATTAGGATAAGATGGTTTTTTATAGCAGCATTTATAGTTTTATTATTTGGGGGAGGTTTTTTATATATTTATTTTTTTAAAGAAAATTTATTTATACGTATTTTTGGTAATTCAATTTACTATCGTATTGAGAGAGTATTTAATTGGAAGAATGGTTCCGGATTGCAGCTTGAAAATGCTCTTGTTGCGATAGGATCAGCAGGATTATTTGGACATGGCTTTAGAAAGACACCTATATATTTTCCAGAATCATCAACTGATTTTATATTTGCAGTTTTTACTTCTAATTTTGGTTTTTTAGGTTGTCTGGCATTGATTATGATAATAGCTTATTTTGACTTTAATATTATTAGACTTTCTAAAAAAAGAACCATTGATACAAATAAGTATATTTTAGCCGGTATTATTGGAATGCTTTTATTTCAACAGATACAAAATATTGGAATGACTATAGGAATTGTTCCAATAACAGGGATTACTCTGCCCTTTATATCATACGGTGGTTCTAGTCTTCTCTCATATATGATAATTGTTGGAATTTTAATTAATATTTCTTTAAGTAAAAATGTAAGATATGTTAGAAAATAAGGATGTATAATTTTTAGTGTGTGTAATGTATAAAACATTATATGCACTTTTTTTAATAATAAAAGACATATAAACTT
>CAKPJX010000013.1 GCA_934163035.1 uncultured Bacilli bacterium
GAAGAATGTGAAAAGTTAGACCAAAATAATAATAACTTAATTGGCTTTATTAAGCAGATATTAGAAATGTTAAAAGACTTTTTTAGAAGAATTCTACTTTCTAGAAATGAAGTTAATAAAGAAAAAACAATAAACATTTTAAAAGAATGTTATGAAAAAGATTTTTATAAAGCTAGTGATTTAATAGATGTTCTAAAGATACTGATAAAGAAATGGAAGTCAATGATTTTATAAAAGAAGAAACCTTAGAAAAAGAATACGACTATTTTAATTAGCCGTATTCTTTGCTTATACTAAATTTTTGATAATTTAGAAACACACTTGCAAATTGACATAATCAATTAGCATGTGTAAAAGGACTTGTCCTTTTAAATCCTGGGTAATAACCATTAAAAGTGATAAAAACTTAGAAATATGTGATATAATAATTTACGATGGAGGTTTCTATATGAATCTAAAAGAAGAATTAAAAAAATTAAGAACTAAATTATCAGGAAAATCAAACCAACCAACTACTAGTAAAACTACTGTCGTAAAATCAGAATTAACTGAGGAAGAAGAAAAAATGATGTTAGAAAGTATTGGTAAATTTAGAGAAGGATTTAAATCTTCAGCAGCTGAAGCGACGGCTAATCATTTTGCTAAGATTAGAAATGTTAATTTAGATGCTAAAGTAGATAATTTTATTGAATGGTATTTTAAAAATATGGTTAAAGGACATTATACTGATATTGGAGAATTTCACAAGCCAAATGATATGAGAAATTTCATTGAAAAGATGGCTGTTTGGTATGAACTTAGATATCCTGATTATGAAATTAATAGATTAATGCCTGGTTCTAGTCAAGAGGCAATAGAAATAAATGATGTAATGTTTAATAGTAATAAATATATAAATGAATTATTTGATGAAAATGCTGATGTTAGAGCATTAGACTGGGATGAATTCTATAATGCTAAAGCATTTATAAATTCCTTGTCATGGGATGAAAGATATTTATTTGGAAGACCAAGATATAGAGATTTGGTATATATTGATTCACATCGCAGAAATGCCCATTTACATTTAACATCAAAAGGTTTTGTAGAATTAGCTGAAGAAATTGGAAGTTATACAAATTTCAAAGTTAAAGATGATGAATTAAAAGGCATGCATATTAAAGATGTTATAAATTTATTAAAAGAAAAAGGTATTTCATTGCCTAGTGGTAATGAATTAGAAGAAACCATAAAAGATGTTGAAAAATGGAATTATCAAAAAGAAGAAATGCTTAATTGTGTTATGTATAGAATAATTGAAAGAGGCGGAAATAGAATGGGACCACGTAGAGCGTTCATTTTTGCTAAAGAATTTGGAAGAAATATTGATATTCCTATGATGTATGGAGTTGATTATTCTGATCCAGGATTAAGAAGTTTTATTATTGAATATATTAAAGCTGGTGGTTCTAAAGATTTAGTATGTTATATAGGATATTTTTCTAGAGCAAGTCAAAGTGAAAAAATGGATATGGTTTCAGTTGCTGATATGCTTAGAACTCATCATAATGACTGTGTTACTAAATATACGCCAGAAGAAACAGCACTACATCAAAGAATGGTAAATGCCCTAGCAAGTCAAGTTGACCAACAAGAAGTTAGAAAAGAAGAAGTAAAACAACTAAGATTACAAAGAAGATTGGAAAAAAGTAAGGATAATAGAAAATGATATTTAAAAAGTTATATCAAACTAATTATAAAAAAAGAGGTGTAAAATGTCTTATATAGATAGAAAAGAATTATATAAAAAATTGGAAGAAAAGAGAAAAAGACCTTTACTGGTATATGTTACATCTATTCGTCCAGGATGTTCTGCTCAAATGGCACAGGATGTTCTACCGGAATTTATAAAACAAATTAATACAATAGATAAAGATGTTAAAGAAATAGATTTACTTGTTTTAAGTAATGGCGGTGATCCAATAGTTTCTTGGAGAATTATTACTTTATTAAGAGAAAAATTTGATAAGGTATCTATATTAATACCTTATACCGCTTATAGTGCCGCTACACTTTTGGCTTTAGGCGGAGATGAAATTATAATGCACCCATATGGAAATTTAGGGCCAATAGATCCACAAATTAATATAACTACACCACAAGGTCAAACAACTATTGGTTATGAAGATATAATAAAATATATTGAATTTGTCAAAGGCATTGGAATTACAGATCAAGAATTAATACAAAAGTCATTTGAAAAACTTACATCTGAAATAGCGCCAACTACAATTGGTTTTGCTAAAAGAAGTTCTCAATTAGGGCTAACAATGGGTGAAAAATTACTTGCTACTCATATGACTGATGAAAATAAAACTAAGGTTATTTCTGAAACATTAAACTCAAAATTTTATCATCATGGTTATCCTTTAGGAAGAAAGGAAGCTAAAGAAATTGGGTTACCAATAGCAAAAAGTGATCCTGAAATAGAAGATATTATTTGGGATATTTGTGAAGACATTATGGAAGAATTAGAATTTAATAAAACTTTTGATCCAGAAGGTTTGATTAAAGATAAAATTGCCAAACAACCTTTACCACAAATCGGTAAAGTAAATACTGTCAAAGAAGAAATAAAATTAGCCTTTTTGGAAAGTATAAAATTAAATTGTTTTATAAAAAATGAATTCATAGCAAATTATATCATGCAACCTGATACATCTATGAATATGAATGTTATGGCTAGAAATGGTTCGTGGGAACGCGAGAAAGGAGACGAATAATGTATATTAGTACAACGTCAAATATATTTATGCCAATAGAAAATAAAATTATACCTAGTAAAAGAAATTCAGCTCAAACAATTCCTTATTTTTTTTCATCAGTAGCAAATGAAAAAAAAGCAAATGGAAATACAATAAATAAAAAAACAAATACATTAAAGACTAAAAACGACAAAAAAAATAAATAATACATCATATATTTATACTGTGGAGGTATAAATATGTTATATAAATATTTAACTTGTTGTAATGCTAGTATTTTATGTGAAAAGAATAGATATACAACTTTTAAGGGAATGAATTATCAGAAAACTTTTAAAGCTAAAAAAATTTTTATAAATTATCTAAATTAATGATTTATAGTAAAAAATATGATATAATATAGTTAGTTAATAGTTATTACTAACTATTTCTTTTGTTCTAGAAGTTGTTTTACTTCTTCCCTTAGGGCACCAGATTGATCGATACTCGAACAATAAAAGTTCGAGTTTTAAAATGTTTAATAAGAGTATGAAAAAAAGCATTATGAAAATAGATCAGTTTTAATTTTATATGATAATACAATGCAATTAAAAGAAAATATTTTTAATAGTACTAAAAAATATATCATTAAATAATTAAGTCATTTTATTTACATATCTAGACTAGTGTATTATAATAAAATTATATTAATAATTAATGAAAGAGAATAATATGAAAGAAGAAGCACTTAGTGAGTATGATTTTTTAATTTTATTTTGTTCAAAACTTGTATCAAGAAGAATAAATTCTTTTAATATGTCAAGATTAGAAAAAAAGTTATATGAATATGCACTAGATTCTAGTTATGCCTCTTTATTTAAAATGATGAGTATAAACAATGAAAATGAAAGAATTAATTTAATAGAGCCTATTACAGTATTTTGTACAGTTGGAACACTAGTAGCTATTAACTACCCAGAAAAGATTGTTATACCATTTTCAAAAGATGAAGCGACTAGAAAACTAGATAAATATAGTGATGAACATAAGGAAAAAATTGACACCATTATAGGTGATATCTTTGGCAAGCCAAAAAAGCATTGCAATGTAAAATATTATGATTTTTCAAAATATACGCCGAATTAGCTCAGCTGGTAGAGCAGTGCATTCGTAATGCAAAGGTCGAAGGTTCAAGTCCTTTATTCGGCACCATATTGATTATAAACTTGAGCGATTTGTTCAAGTTTTAATTATTAGTAATTTAAAAGGTGATGGCATATGATCAATATAATTCAAGATCTAATTCAAAATATCAGTAAAGAAAAAAATATAAAATGTACATTTATATCTAATGATTGGGTAACAATTCTAGAAAAAAATAATAAAATAAGGACTATAACTGGATATAAATTTGATTTGAATAAAGCATCACTTTCCAAGATATTTGATGATAAATATGCCACTTATGAATTATTAAGTCTATATAATATACCAGTAGTTGAACATAGACTACTATACTCAAAAAATAATAAAAATGAATATGCTAAAGAAATGAATAATTATGAATATATTAAAGATATTTATAAAAGATATAATAATGATATAGTAATTAAAGCTAATAAAGGTACATGTGGTATAAATGTAAACCATTTTACAAAGTTAATAGATATAAGAAAATATTATAATAAACTAAGTGGAGATCAATCATATAGTATCTGCCCATTTTATAATATAGAAAATGAGTATAGAGTAATAGTATTAAATAATGATATAAGACTAATGTATAAAAAAATACTACCAGTAGTCTATGGTGATGGTAGACATACTATAAAAGAATTATTAGAAAAACATAACTATAGTTATTTTAAAGATTATAATGATATAAATAAAGATACAATCTTAGTAAAAAATAAAGAATACAAATATAACTGGAAGTTTAATTTATCGTTCGGTGCAGTAGCATCTTTTGATATTGATAGTAAAACAAGAGAGAAAATTGAAAGCATAATAAAACAAATAACAGATAAAATAGATATAGCTTTCTGTTCAATTGACATTATAAAAACAAGAGATAATATGTACTACGTATTAGAAATCAATAGTGGTGTTATGATGAAAAACTTATTGCTTGAAAATAATCAAATCAGTGATAAAATCAAAAAGATATATAGTGATGCCATTGATTTAATGTTTAAAAATAACTAATCAGGTTTAATATTTGTAATAAAAGAATCACTATAGTCCCGGTACTTAGATACCTCTTCATTACCTTGAATTGTCCAAGTTAGTATAATAGTCCCATTCTTCCTCCACTTTTGAACTTTTTTAAGCTTTACTTGTCTCTTAGAAACGGCAATAAAATCATATTTATAGTAATTAAAAAATGTAAATCTAGAAGAAAAATCTACTCCAATTATTAATCCAATAATATAGTTAGGTCTATTCTTTTTAAACCAATTAATAATACTAGGATAAAATGAACTAATAATAAATTGCCCTTTATAATTATCAAGCATATCAACAATGTCTAAACATATATTAGTATTTTTTTCTTTAATCTCTATATTTATTAATACATCACCATTAATAAGAGATAATACTTCAGACAATAGAGGAGCCCTATAACTAGTTTTAATTAAAGGAAAAGCCTTAATCTCATCAAATGTACATTCATTAACTTTTTTATTTATTTGCGTCATTCTATAAAGACTATTATCATGAAAAACAACAAGTTTTTTATCTTTAGTATATCTAACATCAAGTTCAATAGGAAGTTTTGATTTCTTTGCCAAAAGAAAAGCAAAAAAAGAATTTTCTGGAACTTTTTTATTATCATAAATCCCTCTATGAGCAATAGTTAACTTCTTTATATAATCAATATTTTTCATAAAACCCCTTTTCAAAAAAATCTATCTATAATATAATATGAATAGTTGCCGATATAGTTTAGTGGTAAAACAGGTCCTTGGTAAGGATCAGCGGACAGTTCAATTCTGTCTTTCGGCACCAGATTGTTAGAAAACTTGAATTTTTCAATTGTACTGATTAATTTGAGTTCTTAATATATTGTGTAACGATGCAATAATGGAAACAGCCTGTCAAAAAGCTGTTTTTGTTTTATATTATTATATATAATTTGAAAAACTTAACAAAAAGCGATATTACGATACATAGCTTTAAAGAAGGTAAGTTATATAAAGAGTGCAGAATCAGAAGAACTAATCAAAAATCATAAGATTTTCAATGATAAAATAGTTGTCACACTTTTAGATGGTTCGAATTTGTAGGTACCCTTAACAGAAGGAAACAAAACAAATTTATTAAATCAGATGTTTAAACAAGCAGGGCTAATATGCTAAAGGTTGCAACTTTTTCTACTAATCCAAAAGAAATTGACACTTTTGCTAGTATTTTAGGTGGTGTTACAGGCTTAGTAACTGTATTTTACAGTCTAGGTTAGAGACTTATAAGTGATGAGGTTAAAGAGTCAGAAAAACATGACATACATTTATCAATTAGAGAGAGCCTGGAGGCTATAGATAATTCTAATATATTTAATGGTACTAAAAAACAAGAAATGCCATTAAATATAAACACTCTAGATGGATATTCACTAAGTGATATGAAAAAAATTAGAAAAAACTTAAAAAGAAGAGAAGAATATAAATCTTATTTTGATAAAGATGATAGTAACCCCGTATTAACAAAAAATTGGCAAATAATTGTTGTGAAGCTGTAAGATAAAAGTTTTGACTTTAGCTTATTAGTCATCAATTAAACAAAAAAATTAAATATAAAAAATAAGAAACATTTATAAATTAAAATATTTCTTATTTCTATATAATTTCTAATATTCACCAAACTTCTTCACTTTACTTTTTTCACGCTTTATAAATATATCTAATTCAGTATTTGGATCAAAATCATTCGAATTATCCATTCTGCTTACTATTAAAGTATCAATAAAATCTTTAACATATGGATATTTCTTACCAAATGTATATACACCTTTTTTATCATAGAAATTTATGTAATCTCTATTACAAATACCAGAATATAATAATAGTTCATTTTTTGCAATTTCATTTTCTAAAGTCCCAGATGGAAATAGTTCGATTCGTTTTCTTTTTAATTCAGCTAAAGATCTATCAGTAATTAAAGCACAATTATACTTATAACCAGATTTTGGAACCATATAGTTTTCATAAAACTCTATAATTGTCACTGGAACTAATCCTCGTTCAAAGGTATATTTTCTACCTTCAAATTTACTAATTAATCTAGCAAGAATAGGTCCAATCACATTTATTTTAAAATTAGAATTAGTATGTATATCTTTTAATAATTGACTTCTTTTTTCAAGAACAGAACTATACCTTTTATCAATATCAAGTTCCTTAGATTGAATATCATCATTCAATTCTTTTAATTTATCACTAAGTATTTGTTGAATTTCTTCTTCTATTTTAGCTTTTCTAACTTTCTTTTCAGAATATAATTTAGTATATTCACTATTATATTGCCTATAAATATTATCTAGTTCATTTAATTCTTTAATCATATGTCTTCCTCCCTTAAGAAAATTATATCATTAATAACTTTTTTTACTTATGAAAAATATTAATATGTTTTATAAAGAAAATTTATGTATCAAATGGCTAGTCTTTATTGTAGCCACTATATATGATATGTTACAATAAAAATATATCTTAATTACAACATATAAATATAAGGAGATAATCTATGACAACAGTTTATCTGATAAGACATTCAGAGCCATTAAAAGCTATTAATCTCAAGAATAGTGATCCACTTCAATTACAAAATGAAAAATGGCCATTAACAGTAGAAGGAGAACATTTAGCTTTAAAAAAGAGCAGAAATAAAGAGTTGAAAGACTTTGATATTGTTATATCGTCAAATTATGTAAGGGCGATCGCAACTGCTAAGTATTTTACCAGTGACAAAGTATATATTGATGCTTCTTTTGGAGAAAGAAAATTTGGGATAAATACTTGGGATGAGTTGCCAATAGGTTTTGAAAAAAATCAATTTGCTGATTTTAATTATAAATTAAAAGATGGTGAATCACTAAATGAAGTTATGAATAGAGAATATACATCTCTAATGAGTATAATAGATGAATATAAAGACGGCAAGATATTAATAGTAGGTCATTCTACAGCTTTTGCAAGCCTATTAACCAAGTGGTGTAAAAGAACAGAAAATGGTTATAAATTTAACGATAAAATTTTCTTTAATGGTATCTGGAATCATTGTGAAACATTTAAATTGAAATTTGATAATAATAAAAGTTTAATTAAAATTGAAAATATCAAATAAAAATCAAAACTAAAACTACTTCCCATTTATTGAAAAGTAGTCCTACTATAATAAAGATAAAAATCTAATCCTGATGAGGCAATTTCTTAATATAGGAAAAGCCTTCAGTAGACTTTTCACCCTTGCCATTAATCTCTCTAGCTAAATCATTCATTTTAGCAACAGTATTAACGCCAAACATATTAATATTACTCCATGCTACATCTCTAGAAATATTAATAGTTGATTTCATTCCATCATCTTGTTCTAGTGGAGATAATATTCCATAGCTATATGCTGTTAAAAAAGATGGAGTCAAGTTAATAGAAATATCATCGTCTTGTATATCACTGCCATTAGAAAAACATCTAAATAAGTCTCTATATTTTGGATTATCATATAATAAGGATAGTTTTTGTTCAAGCCCATTATTATCAATAACTAAACTACAACCCTGAATAACCATAACAGAAGATAATAAACATAAAAATTCAAGTTCTGTAATAGGCACATCTATATTTTCACTAATTTCCATAATAAACCTCCCAACAATATTATATCAAAGCATTTAAATTGGTCAAGTAAATACAATAATCACATTCCTAAAGGAGTTTAAAATTAAAAAAACTATTATTATATTTAAAAAATAGTTTTATAAAATCAAAATATGTTATAAAATAAAGTAAAAAACGAGGAGAGATGAATATGAAATTAAAACCATTTTATGACTTCTTCCCTGGCTATACAATGGAACAAATAGATGATATGGTGTCTAAATTAACTCCCTATGATATTAGTTTAGTGGAACAGCGCAAAAATGGAAATATACCAGTAACCAACAAGAAAGACTATCAACGCTTTTATTGTGGTATAGTACCTAAAATTAGAAATTATTTAAAGAATAGTACTTCACTTGATGCTAAAGTACAAACTACTAATTCAACAGTAGAGAAAGTAGAGAAAAAAGTTGAACCATCAGAAGAAATAACTAATACTACTGTTAAAGCAGAAGAGAGAAAACCTGCTACTACAGTAGAACAACATCAAGATGAAAATAATGATCAAATTGCTTATGATGCATCTTCAATAGATGAAAGTTGCATGAGGTTGCTTGAAATATTAAAACAAGATTCCAAAATAAATAAGGACATGAACTTATCACCAAAAGAGTTAACAATCGCATATTTAAAGCTAGGTTATATTGATGGAAAATATTTTACAGCTGAAGAAATATCTAGCTTCTTAGGAGTTAGTCAAGAAGAAATAATTACTACTACTAAAAAGGTACTAGTAGAATACAAAAATAATATGAATTCACTACTAGACCAAGCTATATCCTCAGTAGTAGGAGAACAAACCGCCAAATCACCATATACAAAAAAGCCAAACAATAATCAATAACATATTTTAGGAGGATATAGATGTCTAAAATAAGTAACGTAATTATGATGCTAGAATATTTAAGTAGCAAAAGAAAATATAGTATCAAAGAATTATCAGAAAAATTAGAAGTCAGCCAAAGAATGATAAGAGTATACAAAACAGAATTAGAAAAAGCCGGTATATATATAGATACAATTAAAGGTCCATATGGTGGATATGTTTTAAAGCAAAACATAAGTATTGGAAAAGAAGATATAAATACAGAACCTATTAATTTAGAAAACAAAGAGCTTTTTAATACAATAAATAAAGCTATTCGTGCTAAAAGAAAATGTTTTATAGAGTATTACTCCAAAAACAAAAAAGATATAACTAAAAGAATTATTCATCCCTATCATTTAATTTTATTAAACAATGAATGGGGAGTAGCCTCATACTGTGAATTAAAAAAGGAAATAAGACACTTCTATGTTAATAGGATCAAAACTATAAAAATATTAGAAAACTTTTAGAACTGACATATATATTGCCACATAATATGATAGATTATATCTAAAGGAGATGTTATATTATGGAAAATTTAACTTATGTTACAGGGAATTATGGTAAATATATTTCAGTAAAAGAAAAATTTGAAAAATTGGGTATTGAAATAGGTTATTTTAAATGTGATATAAAAGAACCAGAAGTAAATGATATAGAGTTAATATCAAAAGAAAAAGCCAAACAAGCTTATCAGACACTAAAAAAGCCAGTATTCGTTGCTGATACAGGTTTTTATATAGAAGACTATCCGGATAATCCTGGCTACCCAGGGGCTTTTGTAAAAAGAAGCGGTATTAGTACAAATATAGATAAATTATTATTAGTAATGGAAAATACTACTAATAGAAGTTGCTTTTTCTTAGATTGTCTTACTTTTTATGATGGAAATAATTATTATCAATTTTATGGAGTTAGTAGAGGTAGTCTAACATATGATATCAGAGGCAAAGAAATAAAAAAAGCCAAGTCAAATTTATGGTATGTATTTATGCCAAATAATTGTTCAAAGACTTTAGCTGAAATGACTGATGAAGAAAGGGAAAATAGAAAAGATAATAGAACCAGTGCCACTGATGAATTTATAGACTGGTACAGAAAAGTATATAAATCAAGTACAAATAAAAAATTAACAAAATATAAAATAATATAATATCACTATTCCAAATAACTATAATATGATAAAATAAACACATAAATATAATGTCATAGGATGTGGTAAGATGTATAAAAAAATAAAAAAGGCAATATCAAGCAATTATAAATTAATTATTTGCTTTTTCTGTTTAATAGCCTTTCTAGCCTTAGCAGAAGATGTTTTTAACCACGATATAATGAAAGGTGATATTATAGGATATAATCTAATATCTAAATTTCTAATTAGAGATGAGATAACGCCAATCATGAAAGCAATAACATGGTTTGGTAGTGCTTATTGTCTTATTTCTCTAACATTAATATTATTTATCACATTAAAAAATAAAAGAGTAGGTATCTTAGTAGCTAGTAATGTAGTTATTATAACAGTCATTAATCAATTATTTAAATTTATGCTTCAAAGACCAAGACCAACAGAATTTAGAATTATAAATGAAAGTGGCTATAGTTTTCCATCAGGGCATTCAATGGTAAGTATGGCTTTCTATGGCTTTTTAGCCTACCTAATTTATAAAAATGTAAAGAATAAACGTATTAAATGGATATCAATTGCACTATTACTTCTATTACCAGTACTAATAGGTATAAGTAGAATATATTTAGGAGTACACTATACCAGCGATGTTCTAGCAGGCTTTCTAATATCAGTATCATATTTAATAGTATATACTAGTATAATAAATAGACTTCATATTTTAAATAAAGAATAATGATATATAGTCATTAAATGATTGATATATTAGTAAACTATGATATAATAAGCGTATTCATGCAAAAGATAATTTAAAGTAATAAGGAGAAAATAATGACAAATGATATTAAGGTTGTAAGAGCATCTGGAAACGACGAATGTGTAGAAGTAGTATTACCATATACTAGTAATATGACTGTGTATAGTAATAACAGTATTATATTTAATTCACCATGTATAGGAGTAGTAACCGAGAATAAATATTTAACAGATGATAGAAGAAAAGCATGGGAAGATAGTAATCAACCAATGCGTCGTAGAAAATTACCATTTGGTAAGAGTAAATTATATGTAAATCAGTTGTTAGACTTTAATGTGCCATACATAATAGTAAGAGATGGGAATATAAAGCAACTAACTGCTGTAAAAGTTGATGGAAGAGATTATGTTATAGATGAAGAGCCTAAACTAAAAGCTGCCAATAAAGTAATTTGCTTACCAAACGAAGTACAAAAAATAGCTACTGCTGTTAGTACAAAAGATAAAAATGCAATTACAATAAGTGGTGATGGTCGAATCTTAAATTTAGATGTTACAGAGGAAGAATATCAAGAAAAAATACACAATTACTTAAACTATTTATCTTCAAAAAAATGTAATTATCATTTCGACAGCAATCTTGGAACAATAATTTCAAATGATAGTAACGCAAATATACCTGATGTGATTTTTGATAGAACTGAACCAATAGTAATTATCAACCCAGAAAACAGTCCAACAGAGTTGGAGAGACTATCATTTAAAGTAGCTGGAATATACGATGAACTTATCATAACAGAAAAAGAATCTTTTCAAACAAGAGGATATACTCAAGATCAAGCAGAAGAATTACTATCAAGAGTAGATACAAAGAAAAATTTACATGCCCCAAACTTGACTAAGAAAAAAATAAAGAGACCTTTCTGGAACATTGAAAAATAAAAAAATAAAGAACGTAATGGGAGACTGCTGAAAAAGTATACAAAGATTATCGTAAACTATATCAGTAGTCTTTTTATTTTGATATAATATATACGTAAGGATTATGGTGATAAACATGCTAAAAAAATCAAACCAATTGGAACTAAGTTTTAGTAAACATACAGAATTATATGATATATTAATTAAACCAGACAATTAAATGATATGATAG
Source organism: uncultured Bacilli bacterium (assembly GCA_934163035.1). GTDB lineage: Bacteria > Bacillota_I > Bacilli_A > RF39 > UBA660 > CAG-877. The sequence goes on from CAKPJX010000013.1 coordinate 12,512, forward strand.
ACTTTTCATTTGTATATGAAGAACTAAAAGATAAATATTCTTCAACAATGGGAAGAACAAGTGAAGATGTAATAAGAAGGTTTAAATATTTGTTACTGAAATCATATTTCAAATTATCTGACAGAGGTTTAGTAGAAAGAACTCAAACAGATTTGAACAAATAGATTATTTAGAAGAAACTATGAATGATACAGAAATAGAACTAGAATATTCAAAAGATCAAGACGCAAAAGCAGGACATATGGCTATTAGAAAAGCAAACCGAGGATCAAAAAACACAAAATATGGTGACCAAAGAGTTGAAACATATTATTTTGACGTGGAAAAATGTAAACATTGTCCTTTTAAAGATGGTTGTTATAAAGGTGGCTCAAAAACAAAAACATACAATGTAAAAATAAAAACTGAAACGCATATAGAACATATGAAATATATGAAAACAGAAGAATTTAAAAATTTATATAAAGAAAGATATAAAATAGAAGCTAAAAATGCTGAATTAAAAAATAATTATAATTATGGAAATGCAAATGCTTGTGGAAAACTAGGTATTACAATACAAGGGGCAACTACGCTCTTTTTAACCAATATGAAAAGAATAATCAAATTAAATGAAGAAAAAAATAAAAATATAGGATAATTATAGCCTATATTTATATCATTTTTATTAAATTGATTAAAAAAACTGACAATTAGAAAATATTTCTAAATATCAGTTCTTATTTTAACTACTTTTCAGCAGTCTCCGTAGCGGTTCTTTATTTTTTTGCATCACGTTTAAGCTGTCTAAGTTCTCTTCTAGTTATAGTTTTAGAATATGCCAGGTTTTGAGGATTAACACATGAACAAGACAAAGTTTCAATATTAATATTAGGATTTCTCTCAGCCAATTCCCTCAAATAACCATCTGCCTCATCAGGTGTTAACATGACTGCTCCATTTATATCTAATAATACTCCTAGTACATTATAATAGAATTCAGATTCTCTATTAGCAATTCTATAATCAGTCTCAAGCAAAACAGATCCATCTTTGATTTGAAGATTTTTAATATAACAATTCTGCTTAAATCCTTTATATATATTTTTACGACTCATAATTCACCTCCAGTAATATATACAGTATATATTATACATTACTTTTCAGATTAAGAAAAGCAAAAAATAAATAATATCAGTATATGGACATATATATTAATAGGAGGAAGAAAAAATGACTAATAGTACCTATATTGTAAAAAAAGGGGATACTCTATATGGTATCTCAAAACAATTTAATACTAGTATGCAAAAGATAAGAGAATTAAACAATTTAAAGGATGACAATATATATCCATCCCAAGTTCTTATAATTTCTGCAAATACTGAATCAAATCCCTCTGAATGTGTAATATATACTGTAAAAAAAGGAGATAATTTATATAATATTGCCAAAAAATATACCACAACAGTCGATGCCATAAAAAGATATAACAATCTAACAACAAATAATCTAAGTATTAACCAACGTCTTAAAATACCATGCTACAGTAGTAGTCCTACTAGTCCTGAAAGACCTGATTACATTAGTTATACCGTAAAAAAAGGAGATAACCTTTATAGTATTGCAACAAAATTTAATACAACAGTTGATCAAATAAAGAAAAATAACAATTTAACAAACAACACTTTAAGCATAGGACAAACCTTAATAATAGAAGGTTTTGGTGATACAGATGAAATAGAAGAATGTTATAGAACAGATTATGAAGTATCAGACAATTATAAAGAATATGTTGTTAAAAAAGGAGACAGTCTCTACAGTATAGCTAAACAATACAATGTAACAGTAAACGATATACTAACCGCTAATAATTTAACTAGCAACAATTTATCAATTGGCCAAATTCTAAAGATACCAAGTAAAACTAATCAAACAACATATACAGTTCAAAAAGGAGATAATCTTTATAGTATTGCAACAAAATTTAATACAACAGTAAGTGCCTTAAAAAGTAAAAACAATCTGACCAGTAACATACTTAGTATTGGTCAAAAATTAATTATATGAGGAGAGTAAAATGAATAATAAAACATTTGACACTGACAAGTATCCTGATTTTACTAATGAAAATAGTGGAGTTGGGACTTTAAAAATCCAAGCTTTTATAGCTGATCAAGCTTATCCTGTTGAAAATGTTGATATTGAAATATCAAAAGAAATAAATGGTGATAAGGTGACTTTCTTTACAGGAAAAACAAATTCCAGTGGAATCATTGATGATATTTATTTACCAGCTAAACCAGCCAAAGATAATGTCGAATCAGTCGAAGACATTACATACACAACTTATAATCTAAAAGCAACTGGTCCAAGAACGAAAGCTGTAAGAGAATATGAAATTTCAATCTTTGATGGAATGAAAGTAATACAATCTGTAAAATTTCCTATAGTAGGTCAACAAGAGAGTGATAATAATGAAAAATAATATTATAAATTATCCAACTATCCCAACCGAAATAGTTGTCCATCTAGGTGCTCCAAATGAAGCTGGTGAAAATGTAAGTATACCATTTATTGATTATATAAAAAATGTAGCTTCAAGTGAAATATATCCAAACTGGCCTGACAGTGCCATAGAAGCAAACATATTAGCCCAAATATCTTTCGCTTTAAATAGAATATATAATGAATGGTATCCAAGTAGAGGCTATTCATTTGATATAACATCACTTCCAGCTTATGATCAAACTTACATAGATGACAGAGAAATATTTGATATAATTTCAAAAAAAGTAGACAAGATATTTAACAACTACATTTATAGAGAAGGCCAGATTCAACCACTAAACGCTGTATATTGTGATGGAAGAGTAACAAAATGTGAAGGTCTATCTCAATGGGGAAGTGTAGACTTAGCTAGAAATAACAAAACTCCTATAGAAATACTAAGATATTATTATGGAAATGATGTAAATATTTTTGAAAACGCTCCAACTGGTGAACTAGTAGGTGCATATCCAGGCTATCCGATTGAATTAGGTAATGCTGGAGATAAAGTAAGAGTAATACAAAGAGAATTAAATAGAATAGCCACTAATTATCCAGCTATACCAAAAATACCAAGAATTAATGGCGTTTTTGGTAAATACACCGAAGATGCTGTTAAAGTATTTCAAGAAATATTCAACCTATCACCAACTGGAATAGTGGATTATTCAACATGGTATAAAATTAAGTATATTTATAACGCAGTAAAAAGAGTTAATGATATCTATTCAGAAGGCATAGCTGAAGAAGAAGAAATATTTGATTATGGCAATGAACTAAAATATTCTGACACAGGATTAGGAGTACGAGTACTACATTATGTATTATCTGTTATAGCATATTTTGATCCAGATCTACCAAGCCTGAGATTAAATAGTGTATTTAATGATAATACAAAAGCCATGGTAATAAACTTTCAAAAAAGATATAATCTTCCAGCTACCGGTATAGTAGATGCCGCTACATGGGACAAATTGGTAAAAATATATAGACAAACAATAGATAACATTCCTGAAGAATATGTACAATATGAGGATGAACTCTTCCCTGGCAGAATATTAGCACTAGGTATGAGTGGTGATGACGTAAGAACAATTCAAAGATTTTTATTAAAAATATGTAAAAAATTTGGTAATATCCCAGGTATTAGAGTAAATGGTATATTTGATGACTTAATGGAATCATCTGTTATGAAGATTCAAAGTTTGACTAATATTGAGCCAACCGGCGTTATTGAACCTGTAACCTGGTACAATATTGTTGAATATTCAAAACGATGAAAATCTTTTTTTGTCCAAAATAAAAAACTGTGATATAATGAAAAATACCCAGTAAGACAGGAGGATTTGTATGACAAAAAGATTAAAAAATAAAGATAAAAGAGAACTAGAAAAAAAGCTTTTAGCTAACACTTCAATAAAGAACGAATCAGAATATAATAAAATATTAGAAAAACTAAAAAAGCTTATTTCAGATAAAAACGTCAAAAATAGAGACTACATTTCACTATATAGTATTACCAAATTATTAAAAAGTTCTTCAAAAAAATTAAATGTTTTAAAAGAAACATGCGCTCGTTCAATGGAACAATTAATATATGAAGAATGTGGGCAATATATAAACATTGTAATTGGTGAACTTGACTCAAGCTCTAAAAAATTAAGTATAGGGATTAAAACCAATCCTCTAATAGAAAGTGAGCAGTATAAAAACATTGTTTTTTCCAAAGAAAATAATGAATTATGTATTAATCGTACAGAGTTAGATGCCACATCTAACGCCATTATTTTAAGAACAACAGGAAGTATAATTTCAAATTTATATGACGAACTTGCTAAATACTCTGGATATAAAGATATAAATAGTAGTAATATTAAAATTCCGGGCTCCATCTTTTCCTGTGGAATAAATAAAGATAAAGTTACAGTAGAAGGTAATATAAACGGTATGGAGCTTCAAATAATATCACAAACAGATACCAGTCAAAATAACGTAAGTAGTAATTCTAGTATTTTAATAAATGCCATTAAAGGCCATGAAGATGAATTATTCAAAAAAGCCTATATAAAAATAAATGATTGCCCTAAATATCTTAGAAAAACTTTAAAAGAAGTTAGAAGAAAGCAATTAACAGTTAAGAAAAAAGCTAAAGTCTTAGTTTTAAAATCAAATAAATAAAAAATAGTTATAATTGAAAATAATATAGTATATATGTTATACTCATGTTAAGGGTAATATCATGTGCAAATTTACAAAGTATAATACTCTATATAAAGAAGGGGTAAACGTTAATAAAAATCGGAGGAATTTATGAAAATATTTAATCAAGAGAATGGTCTTGAAAAAGCCTACATTCAAGTAGGAGATTTAATGGCTTTAACTAAAATCAACGTTAAAGCTATTCCACAAACTGTAATGCAAAAAATACTATCTAGTAGAGAACTTAACGAAAAAGATTTTGTTGAATTCACATCTCCAGAGGAACTAAACTTTTTTTCAGTAACAGATTGGATTATAGATTATAGAATTGCCAGTAAACAATCACGAGAAGTAACCGAAGGTCATATCAAATTATTAATAACTGAAATAAATGATATTACATATAGTCTTGCTGATCTAGCTGAACAAGAAATATATTTAAAAGAAGTACTAGGTAATGAGTATGATATGGCATGTCATAGACTAATCCAGTATAAACAAATGCTAGATATTAAGGACAATAAGGAACAATTAACTCTGCCTTTAGTTCCAGATTCAGATAGCAAAACTATTAGGATTTCTACTGATAATGTAGATTATTCTGTTCAAAGAAGCCTAAGTAATAATAGACTTATGTTTTCCAGAGCAGATGGTGAGAAGCTAAAGGAACGTGATACTGCAGTGGCTAACATTTGTTTAAAAATAGCAGAACTACACTTAGCAGATACAAAAGGTGAAGTCGGAGAGTATCTTGGTAACGAAAATTTCAGTCAAAAATCTCCTGATGGAAAGTATATAGTATCCGATTATAACGGTATTATAAAAACTACAGAAAGAGGAAATGTTAAAGTTAAAGAAAAGAATAATAATTAATATATAAAAACTACAAATAGCCTATAGTTACTTGTAGTTTTATTTTATATAGCAAATAAAAAACCAAGCTCTAGCTTGATTTATAACAAAATTGGTAGCGCCGGAGAGATTCGAACTCACGACCTATCGGGTATGAACCGATTGCTCTAGCCAACTGAGCTACAGCGCCATAAACAGTCAACAAATAAATGATAACATACTTTTTTGTTCTTGGCAATACATAAATTTTATTTTTTCACACAATTTATTTTGACATTTAAATTATATTTGATATAATTAGTATGTGTTCGATATAACACATTGCCCCATAGCCAAGCGGTAAGGCAGTGCGCTCTGACCGCACGACGCGTTAGTTCGAATCTAACTGGGGCAGCCAATTTGCAAGTAGTCCTAAATAGGACTTTTTTATTTGCTTTTTATTATATTTTATTATATCATTATATATGAATTGAGAAGAGGTGTAGCATGGAAAAAAATGAAAGAATTGAACTAGCTGAATTACTATTTCCAAATATAAAACATAGTCGTAGTTATTTTGAAGAAAAATATCCAGAAAGAGATCTTCCTGAAGGAGCTATGGTAACAAGATATGGACCATCACCAACTGGTAGTGTTCATTTAGGAAACTTATTCTCAGCTTTCTGTGATATGGTTTATGCCAGACAATCAAAAGGAAAGTTTTTCTTACGAATTGAAGATACTGACCAAAAAAGAATGATTGAGGGTGGAATTGAAAATATAGTTGGTGTATTACATGGTTTTGATATAATGCCAAACGAAGGCTATAGCTTCGATGGAATCTATGGGCCATATAGACAAAGTGAAAGAATAGAGATTTATCAAACATACGTAAAAGATTTAATAATAAATGGATATGCTTATCCATGCTTTATGACAGAAGAAGAAATTGCCGAAATAAGAGAAGAACAAGAAATTAATAAAACAAAAATTGGCATATATGGTCAATACGCAGTTGATCGTGATTTGTCCCTTGCTGAAGTAAAAGAAAAAATAGCAGCAGGCTTAGAATACGTTATAAGACTAAAATCTCCAGGTGATCCTACAAAGCAAGTTGAAATAGTAGACTGTATTAAAGGTAAAATGAAATTCCCTGAACATGATGTAGATACTGTATTATTAAAAAAAGATGGTATCCCAACCTACCATTTTGCTCATGCAATTGATGATCACTTAATGCATACAACTCATGTTATCCGTGGTGATGAATGGGTTTCAAGTATACCACTACATATTCAACTTTTTGAAATATTAGGCTTTAAGCGACCAGAATATGCCCACATTGCCCCAATAACTATAAAAGATAAGGAAACAGGAACAATCAGAAAAATAAGTAAAAGAAAAGACCCTTGGGCTGGTGTAAAATTTTATGAAGAGGGTGGCATACCAATAGAAGCACTTCATCTTTATCTAGCAACAATAACTAACACTAACTTTGAAGAGTGGTATCTAGAAAATCAAGATAAGAGTATAGAAGATTTTACATTTAGTTTTGATAAACAAGCAATAGGTGGAACAAGTTTTGATGAGGCCAAATTCAACAACATTTGTAAAACTTATTTCTCTAGAAAAAAAGGAACAGAAGTTTTTGAAGAAACTCTATCTTGGGCTAAAAAATATGATAAAGAATATGCAGAGTTATTAGAAGCTAATAAAGAAGATATGCAAAAATTCTTAAATATTGAAAAAGAAGGTCCAAGACCAAGAAAGGATATTTCAAAATATAGTGAAGTTAAAGAAGAATTTTCTTATGCTATTGATAGCCTATTTATTAAAGAAAACTATTCAAAATATGATGGTGATAAAAAGTATGACACTGATTTAGCTATGAATTACTTAGAGTCACTAAATCTAGATGTTACTAATGAAGAATGGTTTAATATGACTAAAGATTTTGCAACTAAAAACGGTTATGCAGCAAGTCCAAAAGACTATAAGAAAAATCCTGAACTATATAAAGGCCATGTTGGTGATGTCTGTGAAGCTTTAAGAGTAATGGTTACAGGTCGTAATAAATCACCAGATCTATTTTCAATTATGAAAATATTAGGTAAAAATAGAATAAAATCTAGAATAAATTTATATAAAGAGTATATTAATAAATAAGGAATATAAAATGTATTCCTTTTTCTATATTTAGTTTAATATAAGAGGTGTCTATGAAGAAAAAATTAACAATAATACTATCCATAATATTACTTATAATAGCCATTACAATAATAATTATTATTAGGCAAAGGTCTCTAGCAAAAGTAGAGATAGTTTTAAACGATAATTTAGAAGTAGAATTTAATGAGAAAAGAAAAATTTCTTCTTTTATAAAAAAAATTAATGGTAAAATTATTAGTGATAAAAACGTCAACACCCTAAAACTAGGAGACAATAGTATAAAATTTAGCTATATAAATGACAATAATATAAAAGTCTCTTATTCGTTTAATTATAAAGTAGTAGATAAAACGCCACCTGTCATTTGGTTAAACTCAAGATACAGTATACCAGTTGGAAGTACAGATGATTTAACCAATTCGATAATGTGTGGAGATAATTATGATAGTAACCCAAAATGCTACATTGAAGGAGATTATAATATAAATGAACCAGGTGAATATAATTTAGTATATAAAGCCATTGATTCCAGTAACAACACATCAACTGTTAATTTTACTTTAAATGTTTACGAAAAGAGTAAAACTAGAACTGGCAATAAAACGAAAACATCATTTTCTAACATAGTAGAAGAACATAAAACCTCAAAAACAAAGATTGGAATAGATGTCTCTAAATGGCAAAAAGATATAGATTTTCAAAAAATAAAAGATGCTGGTGTAGAATTTGTCATAATTAGAATTGGTGGAACCAGGGGAATAGGTGGAGAACACTTTATAGATGAAAAATTTCAAAAAAATATAGAAGAAGCTAAAAAATATAACATTCCAGTAGGCCTATACTTTTATTCTTATGCTAATTCAAAAAAACAGGCCATTAAGGATGCCAAGTGGATAATAAAACAAATTAAAGATTATGATATAGATTTACCAATTGCCTACGATTGGGAAGATTGGCCTAACTTCAATAATTATAATGTCAGTTTTTATGAATTAACTGAAATTGCTAATGCCTTCATGAATGAATTAAAAAAAGCAGGCTATGATTCCATGCTTTACAGCAGTAAAAATTACCTAGAAAATATCTGGTTAGAAACAAAGTATAAAACATGGCTTGCACACTACACAGAAAAGACTAATTATACCAAAGACTATTATCTATGGCAATTATGTGAAAATGGAGAAATTGATGGTATAGATGAAAATGTAGATATAGATATCATGTACTTAAAATAGTAAGGATAAACTTTACTATTTTTCTTTCTTTGCCTAACTTTTTTTGCTATAATATGTAGTGGTGAAGTATATGAGACGTAGTGAAGTAGATAGAACAAAATTAAGCCCTATGATGGTCCAATACATGGAAATAAAAGATAATTATGAAGATTGCATTATCTTTTTTAGACTTGGAGACTTTTATGAGATGTTTTTTGATGATGCCATCCTAGCATCAAGAGTATTAGAATTAACTCTAACTGGAAAACAAGCCGGGCTTGAGGAAAAGGTTCCAATGTGTGGTGTTCCACACCATGCATATTCTTCATATGTTGATCAATTAATAGATAAAGGTTACAAGGTAGCTATATGTGAACAACTAGAAGATCCAAAAGAAACTAAAGGAATGGTTAAAAGAGATGTCATACAAGTAATTACTAAAGGAACTAGACTAGATGCCAATATTGACTCCAAAACCAACAACTATATCGCAAATATCTATGACTTTTCATACTGTTATGGAGTAAGCTATATTGATATCTCAACAGGAGAAGTCTATGCTTTATTAGTTGAAGGCGAAAAAGATAAAGTAATAAAAGAAATAACTAAGAATAATTTTAGAGAAGTAATTGTCAACGAATCAATAGATAGAGAAATAATTTCCATTCTTAGAACCAATTATGATATGTTAGTAACAATCACTAAAGAAACACTAGATAATGAAGACTATAACTATATATATTCAGATATAGAAGATTTAAAAATAGTAACTACCATTAAACATTTACTAAAATACATTATTGATGCTAAAAAAGGAGATCTACACCATCTTCAAAAATGTAAAATAATAAAGCAAAAAGAATTTCTAGAATTTGATATAAACACAAAGAAAAATCTAGAATTAACAGAAACTATTAGAAATAGAGAAAGACAATTTAGCTTATTCTGGTTACTTGATAAAAATAAAACGGCCATGGGTTCAAGATTTTTAAAATATAACATTGAAAACCCTTTAACAAGTAAAGAACAACTAGAAAGAAGATATGATTTTGTATCTAAACTTTCTACCGAATTCATTTTAAGAGACGATCTAATTAAAGAGCTTGATAATGTTTACGACCTAGAAAGACTATGTGGAAGAATAACCTATGGTAATTTAAATGCCAAAGATTTATTACAATTAAAAAATTCATTAAAAGTATTACCAAATATATCTAAAATATTAAAAGAGTTAAATTATGATAAAGAAATAATAGATTTTTCCGACCTATATCAACTCCTAGAAAATACCATTTTAGAAGATGCTCCATTCACATTACATGAAGGCCATTTAATTAAACCAGGTTATAATAAAGAACTTGATGAACTAAAAGAAATTAGTAGTGGTTCAAAAGACTTTATACTAGAGTTAGAACAAGATGAAAGAAAAAGAACTGGTATCAAAAATTTAAGAGTAGGCTTTAATAAAATATTCGGTTACTATATAGAAATAAGTAAAGGCCAAATTCCTCTTATAAAAGAAGAATATGGTTATGAAAGACGTCAAACCCTAGCTAATTGTGAAAGGTTTACAATGCCTGTATTAAAAGAAAAAGAGAGTATTATTTTGGGTGCTGAAGAAAAAATCATTAATCTTGAATATAAAATATTTATGGATATAAGAGAAGTAGTAAAAAGATATATAAAGAATCTGCAACTAACAGCTAAAATAATTAGTGAAGTAGATATGCTTCAAGCATTTTCAATCGTTAGTGACAGTAATAAATATGTAAGACCGGTCTTAACTACTGAAAGAGTAGTAAAAATGATCAACTGCCGTCATCCAGTAGTAGAAAAAGTTATGAAGAATAAATATATAGCTAATGATATAATAATGGATAAGAATTCTAATATTTTATTAATTACTGGTCCAAATATGGCTGGTAAATCAACTTACATGCGACAATGTGCTATTACAGTAATAATGGCTCAAATAGGTTGTTTCGTCCCTTGTGAAAGCTGTTCAATGCCAATTTTTGATAAAATCTTCACAAGAATTGGAGCCAGTGATGACTTAGTAAGTGGTGAATCTACTTTTATGGTTGAAATGAAAGAAGCTAACTATGCAATAAGCGAAGCTACTGAAAATAGTCTTATCCTTTTTGACGAGTTAGGAAGAGGAACTGCAACTTATGATGGAATGAGTCTAGCTCAAGCAATACTAGAATATATTCATGATAATATTAAAGCTAAAACAATGTTTTCAACTCACTATCATGAATTAACTGTCTTAGAAAAAGACTTAAAAGAATTACGAAATGTTCACGTTTCAGCCGTTGAAGAAAATGGTAAAATAACATTCCTCCATAAAGTTAAAAATGGTGCAGTAGATAAAAGTTATGGTATACATGTAGCATCTCTTGCTAAGCTACCAAAATCCCTAATAGATAGAGCAACAGAGATCCTAAACATATATGAAAAGAAAAATATAAAGAAAGAAACATTTACTCAAACATCACTCTTTGAACTAACAGAAGAGGAGACAAAAACAAAAACTAATGAAATAGAGGAAGCCGTAAAAAATATTAATCCACTCGAAATGAGTCCAATGGAAGCTATGAATTTTCTCTACGAATTAAATAAAAAAGCTAAGAAAAGAGACTAAAATAAATTAATGACAATATAACCTATATTATGATAAAATTAGGATGGTGATAAAATGAGAAATAGAAGTGAACTAAGAGATATAATAATTAAAGTAATATATCAAGTTAGTATTTTAGAAGAAGCAAACTTAGAATATGATATTGATAAATTAATTTTAGAACAAACAGAAATTCAAAATGATTTTGTAAATACTTCAGTAAAGAAAATATTGCAAAATAAAAAACAGATAGAAACATTAGCCAATAAATATCTAAATAATTGGACAATTGATCGTCTTAGTAAAGTAGATCAAGCTATCTTATCTTTAGGAATTTATGAGTTAAAATATAGTGACACTCCAAGCATTGTTGCGATAAATGAAGCAATAGAATTAGCTAAAAAATATTCTGATGAATCAGTTATAAAAATGATCAATGGTGTCCTAGATAAAATTTATCATGATGAAGAAAACTAATTGGAGATAAATATATATGAATGAAAAATATATAACCGTTACTCAATTAACAAGATATATAAAATATAAAATAGATAATGATACTAATTTAAATGAGGTCTTTTTAAAAGGAGAAATTTCTAATTTTAAGGCTCATAGTAGAGGTCATTTCTATTTCACAATAAAAGATGAAAACAGTAGAATTAATGCCATAATGTTCTCATCAGCAACTAAAAAAGTAAAATTCACGCCTCAAGATGGAATGAAAGTCTTAGTAACAGGTAAAATAAGTGTCTTTGAAGCTAATGGTGGTTACCAAATTTATGTTAATGATATGTTAGAAGATGGTATTGGTAATTTGTATATTGCTTATGAACAACTAAAAAAGAAATTGGAATTAGAAGGACTATTTAATAAAGAATATAAAAAAGCTATTCCCAAGATTCCAACTAGAATTGGTGTTATAACAGCTCCAACAGGAGCAGCTATAAAAGATATCATTTCAACCATAAAAAGGCGTTGGCCACTAGTTGAAGTATATCTTTTCCCAGCTCTAGTACAAGGAGCAGCCGCTAAAGAAGATATTGCTAGACAAATAGAAAACGCTAAAGACTATAACCTCGATACTTTGATAGTAGGAAGAGGTGGAGGATCTATCGAAGACTTATGGGCATTTAATGAAGAAATAGTAGCTCGTGCTATCTTTAATTGTAATATCCCAGTAATTAGTGCTGTTGGCCATGAAATAGATTTTACTATAGCCGATTTTGTAGCCGATTTAAGAGCTCCAACTCCAACAGGAGCGGCAGAACTAGCCGTACCACAAATAGCTGATGTTAAAAACTACTTAAATCAATTAAAAATTCGTATAAGTAAAACTATGCAACACAAACTAAATATTGAAAAACAAAGGCTTTTAGAAATAACAGATAGATATATTTTTAAAAACCCAATTAATATTTATCAAGTAAAAGAACAACAATTTGATAATTTAATAGATAGACTAAAGTATAGTGCTACATCACTATTAAATATTAAAGAAAAAAAATTAATTAATATTAAAAATTCATATGTTCTTACTAAACCATTTAGTATAATAGATAATAAATCTAATAAGTATTTACAAATAATATCAAAACTTGAAACATTAAGTCCACTGGAAACAATAAAAAGAGGATATACTATTACTAAAAAAGATAACAAAGTAATAACTAGTGTTAATCAAGTAAAGAAAAAAGATCAATTAGACTTATCATTAACTGATGGTAACATTAAAGTAGAAGTATTATAAAGGAGGTAACTATGGCTGCTAAAAAAGAATTAAATTTTGAAGAAAGTTTAAAAAAATTAGAAGAAATTGTAAAAAAATTAGAAAGTGGAGAAGTTCCATTAGATGATGCCATAAAAGAATTTAATGAAGCAATGACACTTGCTAAAAATTGTGATCAAAAATTAAAAAATGCTGAAGAAGCGATTACTAAAATAGTAAATGCTGATGGAAGTATAGAAGACTTTAAAGTAGAAGAGTAAATAAACTCTTTTTTATTTATAAATTTTTTAAAATTTAATATCTAAAAACAGGTAATTACATATAAACCTTTACATATAATGATATTTAAAAATTGGTAAAAATTTATAGAAATAATTAGCCATATATAGTTAACAATATTAATGTAGTAAGTTTTTAAAGAGGTGATTTTATGAAATTTAAAAACAAACTACTAATTAGTTTTTTTACTCTTCTTCTTATTATTCCCTTAAATATCTTTGCTTATTCAAATTATGTAATTGTAGGTGGAGAAACTATTGGTATTGAAGTTAATTCAAAAGGAGTTCTAGTTGTTGGTTTCTATAAAATTGATAATTCTTTTATAGCCAAAGATGCTGGATTTGCAATTGGAGACGTTATTACAAAAGTAAATGGTAAAACAGTAGAAGATATTAATTCCATGGTATCAGAAGTTGAAAAATCAAATAAAAAAGCAACTTTTACCATCATGAGAAATAATAGTACTAAAGAAATAAACTTAAATTTATCAGAAGATGAAAATAACGTTTTAAAAACAGGTCTTTATGTAAAAGATAAAATAAATGGTGTAGGAACACTTACATATATTGATCCTGAAAGTAGAATATTCGGTGCACTAGGTCATGAAATAATTGAATCAACAACAGCCTCAAAATTCGAAATTAAAGATGGGAAAATTTATGATGCCAAAGTATCAAACATAGTAAAAAGTAGAGATGGAAGAGCTGGCGAAAAAAATGCCAATTATAATAGAAATATTATTAAAGGTATAATAGAAGAAAATGAAATATCAGGAATATTTGGAAAATACAATTATGATATTAATACAGATAATAAATTAGAAGTTGGAAAAAGTTCAAATGTTAAAACAGGAGAAGCAAAAATACGAACTGTAATTGAAGATGATAAAGTAGAAGAATTTACAATTAATATTTTAAAATTAGATGAATACAGTAAAACTAAAAACATATTATTTGAAATTACTGATAACAGGTTATTAGATAAAACAGGTGGTATCATCCAGGGAATGAGTGGTTCACCTATAATTCAGGATAACAGAATTATTGGAGCTGTCAATTATGTTATAGTTAATTCAACATCAAGAGGATATGGTATTTTCATAACTACAATGTTAGAAGAAGGTGAAAAATAAAAGGCTTTAAGCCTTTTTTGTATATAATTTAATATTTTACTAATACTAATACTGGTGATTATAATGGAATATATAGAAGTTATATTAAAAAGCCTTTTCTCAATAGTAGTATTATTCTTTGTAACAAAAATAGTTGGTAAAAAGCAAGTATCAGAACTTAGTTTATTTGACTACATTATTGGTATATCAATAGGAAACTTTGCTGCTGAAATAATTTTAGATAATCTAAATGAATATTTTCAAGGTCTAATAGCTATGGCAACCTTTGGTGTAAGTGCTTTTTTAGTATCATATCTTTCAATGAAAAATATTAACCTAAGAAGATATATATTTGGAGTACCAACTGTAATTATTCAAGATGGAAAAATACTAATGAATTCTATGAAAAAAGTAAAAATTGATATAAACGATCTCCTAGAACAAGCTAGAATATCAGGCTATTTCGATATTGGAGAAATATCATATGCTATTATGGAAGCTAATGGTAAAATAAGTTTCTTAGAAAAAGACAAATATAAAAAGCCTACTAAAAATGATTTATCATTAAAGCCTGTAAAAGACTCATTAACCTCAAACGTAATTATTGATACAAAACTCATGAAAGAAAATATCAAAAATACTGATAAATCCCTAGAATGGTTCATAAAACAACTAAAAATTAAAGGTTATAATTCATATGAAAATATCTTACTAGCAACCTATAAAGATAATACTTTAACAATATATAATAAAAATGAAAATATAAAAACAAAAGATGTTTTAGAGTAGCTAAAATTAATAATTTATGATACAATACTAATATAATTGGAGGATATGTAGTATGTATATAGATTTAATAGTTTTAATTATTTTAATATTAGTAGTTATTATGTTTTTTAAAAGATTTTCATCATTTGTCTTTTTAATGGCCATTATTGATATATTCCTAAGAATAGTAACCTTTATTAAAAATAATATTGGTCTTCCTGATATTAGAAATATTATTAATAAATACTTACCTGAAAATATATTTTCTATTATAGATAAATATTCATCAGGAACAATAAATCTCATCTTTAAATGGGCTTTTGTAATTATAATGATAATCTTCTTATCCTATATAATTAAAATATTTATTCATAAGAAAAAAATTTAAACTAGTACCGTAAAACGACAGATAAGTCGTTTTTTTAATTGTATATTAAAATAGGTGATACAGTGAAAGTATATTTAGACTTAGTATTTATTCTTAATTTTTTTATTGACTACCTAATCCTCTTCGCAACCAAAAAAATACTTAAAAATAAAACATCAATAAAAAGATTATTACTTGGAAGCTTAGTAGCATCAACATCTATATTTTTACTTTTTTTTAATTTAGACTCCCTAGAATTATTTTTATTTAAAGTAGTAATTAGTATTTTAATAATATATACAACTTTTGGTAAAAGAGGCTTTTTAAAAAATATTAGTTACTTCTATTTAATAAGCATTTTTCTAGGAGGAAGTCTTTATTTATTAAATATTAGCTTTTCGTATAATAGTAAAGGCATATTATTTATAAATAATGGCTTGCATTTAAACTTTATAGTATCTATTATAGCTATACCAATAATTATAATTAGCTATGTCAAGGAGAACAAAAGTTATAAAAATACTTATTCAAACATTTTAAATGTAAAACTAACTATAAATAAAAAAACATATATTATGAAAGGAATGATAGATACTGGAAATCACTTAACTGATCCATATAAAAAAAGATCCGTTATACTTATTAATAAAGGTTTTAACATTAAAAAAGAAAAATGTATATATGTTCCATACAAAGCTCTAAATACTAATGGGCTTATAAAATGCTATATCCCTGACAAGTTTGAAGTAAATAATAAAATTTATAATAATTACTTAATTGGTATCAGTAAAGAAAAATTTGAATTATCTGATATAGACTGTATCTTGCCAAATAAATTAAAGGAGGAACTATGAAAAAAATAATAGAGTTTTTAAAAAATTTATTTTACAAAGCTAAAAGTATATTCTATGTAGGCGCAACAGATATGCTTCCAGAACCATTATCAAGGGAAATGGAAGAATATTATGTACAACTTAAAAATGATGGTGATTTAAAGGCTAAAGATATTTTAATTGAACATAATTTAAGACTTGTTGTTTTTCTTGCTAAAAAATATGAAAATACCGGAATTGATTTAGAAGATTTAGTAAGTATTGGAACCATTGGTTTAATTAAAGGAATAAATACCTTTAGTTCTGATAAAAATATCAAATTAGCAACATACGCATCCAGATGTATAGATAATGAGATACTCATGTACTTAAGAAAAAATAAAAAGATTAAAACAGAGGTTAGTATTGATGCCTCCTTATCATTTGATGGTGAAGGAAATGAACTACATCTTGAAGATGTTTTAGGAACTGATGCTGATATTGTAACAAAAGAAATAGAACAAGAAGATGATAGGAAGTTAATGATTAATGAAGTATTACATTTAAAACCGCGAGATAGAGATATCATGATCTTAAGATATGGTCTATTAGGACATAAAGAATTAACTCAAAAAGAAGTAGCCGAAAAGTTAGGTATTTCTCAGTCTTATATATCAAGAATTGAAAAAAAAGTTATAAAAAGACTTAAGACAATAGTAAGTTATAATTAATTAGTATAAATCAAACTTATATATAATATAAAAAATAAGAATTGGATATTTTAATAGTTTGCTGTTACTATAAATTTGAAAAGAAGTTAGGCCTAAAAATATTTCTTTTTAGAAAGAGGATTTGTTTGAATTTAACTAAAATAGTTTTAACAGGAGGACCCTGTGCCGGAAAAACAAAAGTATTTGAGGCACTAAAGAAACACATAAGCCAAAAAGGTATAAAATTGATAGCTGTTGCCGAAACAGCAACTGAATTGATCAACGGTGGGGTAAGACCATATGAAGCTAAAAAAATAATGGATTTTCAAGATATAGTATATAGCTTGCAAAAATGTAAAGAGGATATGGCTCAAAAAGCTTTAGGAATAAACAAAGGTGAAGAAAGATGTGTAATACTATTTGATAGGGCAATAATTGATAATAAAGCTTACCTACCAAGGCAAGAAGATTTTGACTACCTACTAACAAAATATGGTAATAGTGAAATTAACTTATTAGATAGTTATGACTATGTAATCAATTTATTTTCTCTAGCAGCCTGTGAGGAAGGTTCATATGATCTAGCATCAAATGAGGCTCGCTTTGAAAATTTAGAAGAAGCAAAAGATCTAGATCAAAAAACAATAGAAGCTTGGATAGGGCACAAGAATATTAAAGTATTTAACAGTTTTCCAACTTTAGAAGAAAAAATAGATGCAGTAATAAGACACGTTGACAATATATTAAATGGAACTGTAACCAAAAATATTCAAACATATTACGTTGATACCTGTAATTCAGACTTATCAGTATATAATGACAACAACTCTAAAACTGTTAGCATAAAAGACATACATTTAAAAAATGATAAGAGCCCCGATTTAGATCTCATCATAACAGAGAGTACTTATAAGGGTAATAAATCATATCAATTCTCAGTAAAAAGAGAAACTGATGATGCTATAGAAGATATATATCACAAGCAAATAACACTACAAAAACGTGCCGAGCTTTTAGCAACATTTGGTATAAAAGGTGTTTCTGAAAGGATGGAACTAACCTTTGTAGAAAATAAACAGCCCTATAAAATTAACTTCTATAAAGATTTCACAACTCTAGAAGTGGAAGAAAATCTTCAGAATAAAAAATTAAAAATACCAGCTAATATAGTAGTTGACGGAAAGATTAAAGGAGCTAAAAAGAAGGAACTACAAAGTAAAATACTTGTAAAAAAATCATAATATGTTATTATATAAAAAAGGAGAAAGTATGGGAATATATAATAGTCAATTTGATTTTAATAAATATCGTACCTTCTATGCCGTAGCAGAATGTCACAGTTTTTCTAAAGCAACCGAATTATTGCATATAACACAGCCAGCAATTAGTCATACCATAAAAGAATTAGAAAAACAACTAGGTTGTCAACTATTTGTAAGAGAAAATCGTAATATTAAACTAACTACAACCGGTGAAAAATTATATTCATATGTACAAAAAGCTTTTAATAATATTATTATGGCTGAAAAAGCACTTCAAGAAAGCAGTAAAGAATTAACTGGGAGTATAAGATTAGGAATATATTCACACATATCTTTAATTATGATGCCTAAACTAATTAAAGGATTTAAAAATTTACATAAAAAAGTAAAATTTGAAATATATATTTCTAGTACAGATGAGCTAAAAGAAAAACTAAAAAATAAAGAATTAGATTTTGTTATACTACAGTACCCAATTTTTATGGGCAGTAATATTTATACCGAAAAAATACTTTGTGAAATGGAAAATTGTTTCTTTACAAACAAAGAATATTATAACTCCTTCATCAACAACAATAAATCTATTGTAGAATATCCATTGATTCTACCAACTAGAGGATATGATGATATAAATGCTCTAGAAGAAATGTTTAAAAGAAAAAACATGACAATAAAAAATGATTTAACAATTTATGCCCAAGAGCTAACAAAACAATTAGTAAAAGAAGGATTAGGAATAGGGTGGGGATTAAAAAAAGTAGTGGAGTTGGATAATGATAAAGATATATACATTCTGCCAATAGATTTTGATACACCAAAAACAAAATTCAGCATTGCCTATGATAAACATTATTTAAATGCTACTGAAAAAGCTTTCCTAGATTATTTATTTGCCTATTTTGAGGAGAAAAATTTTTAAAATTAAAGTAACACATAGATTATCATAAAAAAGTCTAAGAAAGAAGGTCAAGTATACAATAAACTTGATTTTCTTTTTTATAATATAAATTAAAAAAGTTGCGAGTATAAATATTATGTTTGAATGGTAAAAAATATATTGTCAAATGTTCTATAGAAATTTAATAATGTATCATGTTATAATTACTTTAGAATTATTTATATTTTAAAAAGTTTAATAAATAAGTATATAATGTAAAATCAAAAGAGTAGTAGTTGTTTTATGTATTATTTAAGCAGTTAGGTGGTAATTATGAAGAAATTTAAAGATTATTTCATTGTTGGAGGTATTTCAGTAGGAATATTAGTAATTTTATTTTTAATTCTTAGAATTTATCCATTTGGTAAAAATACAGTCTTAGCAGGAGACCTGTATACACAAGTATCAGCTCTTTTTTATCATTTATGGGATACAATTTTAGGAAGTGGATCTTTACTTGTAGATTATACATCAGGTGGTGGAGAAAACTTCTTTGGAATATTTTCTTACTATTTAGCAAGTCCAATTAATTTTATCATTCTCCTATTTAAAAGAAATGATATCTATCTAGCCATTTCTTTAATTGTTATAATAAAGTTTGTCCTTTCTGCTATTACTTGTTTATATTCCCTAAAATATTTATTTAAAAAAGATAATAAAATGTTTATCCCATTAGCATTATTATACGCCTTTAGTGGATATAGTCTTATTAATTATCAAATCACTGCTTGGATGGATATTGTGTATATGTTTCCATTAATTGTAGTAGGACTTAAAAAGTTAATTGATGAAGATAAACCATATATGTATGGCATTACATTATTTTTAGCCATATGTTTCTCATTCTATTTATCATATATGATGCTTATATTTATATTTTTAATAGCATTTATTTATATTAAGTGTAATGTTCCTAAAGAAAAGCAAAAAAAAGTAATGCTCAGTTTAGGTATATTTACAATATTACCAATGGTAATGACTGCATTTATTTCTTATCCAACACTTAGACAAATATTTTCATCAGCTCGTTCCAATACTTCTAATAATATCTTTAATAATTTACTTGGCTGTTTATTTGATAAATTAAATTTCTTTAATATATCTATTTTATTAGTTACTTTTACTTGTTTATTAATAATTAATAGAAAAAATAATGACAAATTTCTTAAATGGTATATACCAGCACTCTTAATATTAATTATTCCTTATATAGTAGAACCATTAAATAAAATATTTCATTTTATGTCTTATTCATTTTTCCCTAATAGATATGGTTTTATACTATTTTACTTACTAGTTTTAGGTGGAAGTTATCTCTTTAATATTAAAAATATCAAAATTAATATTTCGTTATCTGATAAAATCTTAAAAATAATTAATGTACTAAGCATTTTCCTATTAATAGGTATTTACATTATTATATTTAAATTGGTATATAGAGATATACAAACTGCAGTCTATAACATTACAATGATTTATGCCAAAAAAGCCTTTATAATACTTACCTTGTTATCAATAGTAATATTTATTATCAATGTAGGATTAAATTTATTTAGAAACGAAAAAATATACAAGCCTATAATGTATATAGTCATTATTAGTAATATCATATTTAATACATTTTTATATATTGGGATTAAAAATTATCAAGGTATGATTAAAAACTCTTATACAGTCTTAAATAATATAGAAAATAAAAATTCTAATAATTATTATAAATTAAAGACAGAAACTTCAGATATGACAGACTTTGTTGTTAATGATGGAATTGTTAGTAATTATCAGTCAATTGATCATTTTACTTCTCTAGTAAATAGAAACTCTTTAGTATTTTATAAGAAACTAGGTTACTCTAGCTTTTGGACAATGATATTTTCTAATGGTGGTACTTTATTTACAGACACTATTCTTTCCAATAAATATTTTCTTACAGATAAAGATATAGAAAGTGATTTTTATACTTTAAAAGATAGTAAATGCGGATATAACTTCTATGAGTTAAATTATGACCTAAATTATTTGTATTTAGCTAAAAATAATTTTAATATAGATAAAGACGATACTTTTACTTATCAAAATAAAATATATAATAGTATCACTTCTAATAATAACTTATTTAGCATTTATCAAGCAAAGAATATTAAGGGCATTTCTACTAGTAAAAGTGGAAGAACAGTTATCAAAAGTAATGATAATTATATAGAGTATGACATCAAAGTTAAAGAAAAGTCTATTTTATATTTGGATCTTTTAAAAACTTTAGATGAAAGCATTAAAGGTGAACTTAAAAACATAGCTCTTATTTATATTAATGATAAACTATATAGTGATTCTTATCCCACTAAAACTAGTAATGGTACTTATAGTTTAGGAGTTTATGATAATGAAAATGTTAATATAAAAATAAAATTAATTAAACCAATTGATATCTCTAAATTAACTATTTCTACCATGAGTATTAGCAAATATGAAGATTTTATTAAAAATAATAAGTTAAATTATAATATTTTATTTGATAAAAATAAAATAAAGATTGATGTTACTACCAATACAGATGGCTATTTAGTTATACCAGTATCTTATAGTGATAACTACAATGTTTTAGTCAATAACAAAAATAAAAATACTGTTGAGATGTTTGGAGGATTACTAGGTGTTAAAGTAGAAAAGGGGCATAGTAGTATTGTATATACATATAAAAACAAAGACTTAAAAAAAGGCATAATAATATCTCTAATTGCAACTATAATATTTGTTATACTATCAATTGAATATAAAAAGGCCACTAGTAACAAGTTTTTAAAAACAGCTGCCTATTATACTTATAGCACATTATTTTATGGAGCAATAGTATTATATGTAATTGTTATATTGATCTGGTTAATTAAATTTATAATATAAAGAGAATATTTAAAAAAAGATAATTCCAAAATATCATAAATTCTATTGTCAAAAAAACAAAAAAATGTTAAGATATAAATGTCTTTTAATTAGAGACATTTATGGCCTGTTGGTGAAGTGGCTTAACACACTGCCCTCTCAAGGCAGCATTCACGGATTCGAATTCCGTACAGGCTACCAATATAATAATTTAAGACTTGGAAATTCCAAGTCTTTTCTTTTATAAAATTTTTATTGACACATGACAACCTGTCATAATATAATTATATAGCATAATATATATTAATGTTATAGCTAGAAAGGACAAAGATTATGCCTACAAAAACATTCCTAAATTTAGATATTAAAAAGCAGCAGAAACTAATAAAAGCTGCTATCACAGAATTTTCAAATAATAATTACTATGATGTATCGATAAATAAGATCATTTCTAACGCTAGTATTCCAAGGGGTAGCTTTTATATGTATTTTAAAGATAAGGATGACTTATTTTTATATATAATTGATGAATACAACAAAAAATTAAATAATATAGTAAAAAGGACGTTAATAGAAAATCAAGGTGATCTAAGAAATACATTTATAAAATTATATGATCAAGTAGTGACACTAATTTTTGACAATAATTATCAAAGTGTTTTAAAAAATATTGGTATCTTTTATAATATGCATAGTAACTTAAGGAAAAATTTTGAACATCTACTATTTTTACACATAAAAGAAGATATTAATAGTAGTAACATAAAAAGTTGTGATTTAGAATTTATATTTAGTATGTTTATACATAATCTGTTTTTATCAATAACGGAATGTTTTAAAAATGAATTAAATAAAGAAATAAAAGTTCAATATCTAAAAAAGCTAGACATAATATGTTATGGAATATATAAGGAGGATTAAATGATTAAAGTATTTAAATATTTGAAAAGTTCAGTTGTATCTTGTATAGCTATTATATTCTTACTTGTTATTCAAGCTGGACTTGATTTAACTTTACCAGACTATACGTCAAAAATAGTAAATATTGGAATCCAACAATCCGGAATAGAAAATGCTGCTATCACAGAAATAGGTGAAACAAGCTACGAAAAAATACTATTATTAATGTCTGATAGTGATCAAAAATATATAAATAGTAGATACTATAAATCAAATAAAAAAGTAAATGGTGAAGCTATTTATAAGTTAAAAGAGGAAAAAGATACTACAAAAATTAATAATATTTTAAGAAAACCAATGACTATAATTAGTTTTATTGATAAAGCTAAAGAAAGTGACAAAACAACAGAAAACTTTAACATTCCAAAAGGTACTGATATCTATCAATTGCTTAAAGTAATGCCTGATGAAGAAAAAAAGAAAATATTAAAAACATTTGATGAAAAGATAGCAGACTATCCAACAACAATTATTGATCAAGCAGCCGTAAATTATGTTAAAACAGAATATAAAAGAATTAATATTGATGTAAACAAAATACAAACATTATACATTATAAAAGCTGGTGCTATAATGATCCTAATAGCAATGCTTATAATGATAGATGGAATATTAACAGTCTATATTGGTTCAAGAATGGCCGCAAAATTATCTAAAACACTACGTGATAAAGTATTCAAAAAAGTAGTAAGTTTTTCTAAGAGTGAAATAAAAACACTTGGGCAAGCTTCATTAATAACTAGAACAACTAATGACATTCAACAAGTTCAAATGGTAATAGTATTCTTATTCAGAGTAGTGTTCTATGC
>CAKPJX010000014.1 GCA_934163035.1 uncultured Bacilli bacterium
AGCCAATGCATAATTGCATTGACTACTTAAATAATTATCACTTATTTGTGTCTACACACACTATTTGACAATTATCCGAAAATAAAAAGACCTATTCTGCTTGAATGGGTCTTTCTGTTTACAAATTATTGTTCGTCATTTTCATATTTTTGTTTATAGATTTCATATCCACCATTTAGTATTCTTGATAATTCTTTTTGTTCTGGAGTTTCGTAACCAAGGTAAGATATTTTTTCTATTTGATCATGATTGAAGGCACAAGCAAGATTACTGTCCACAATTCCTTCTGGATATGGACAACCTCCATATTCATAAATTTTCTTTTTGGCAGCCACTTCTTTTCCATTCACTATTTCTGTATTGGTTGGAAAAATACAGTAACTAGTTATCATTAATTCTTTTGTTCCACCCTTTAGTTTTACAATTGTTCCAATTGGTAAAAATCTTTCTTTCATAACATTATCTCCTTCTTTATTTATTAATCAACAGGATATTCATAATCCGAAGAATTATCCTCATAGTTTGGAGTACTATTATAGTCTGAACTATTGTCTTCATACCCTGGACTATCGCTATCATTGTCATCTTTCCACTCATCAGTTACAATCGAATTATCTTCGTCATCATCTTCTACTGTTTCATCAAATTCGCCTGATTCACTTTGTTTTTTCTTATCTAGATATACTTTTGCTCCAACACCTGCCGCTCCAGCTAAACCAATTCCTGTTAGGATTGGGCCTGCCATACTTTTTTTGCTTGTTGTTGTGGTTGTTGTATCAACTGGTGGTTCAACAATATATGGTTCATCATATGGTTCATCAGTTGTGTCTGTAGTTGTTGACATGTCATCTCCTGTGCCATCATCTAATATTTCTATTGTGTCACTAGGTATTTGGTCTGTACTAGTGTCTGGAGTATATGAAGTATCTGTGTAATTACCATATGAGCCACCATTATTTGACGGTGGGGTGTATCCTGAGGATGATGGTTGAGTATTGTTGTCTGAAGGTTGATTACTAGGTTGTTGAACTGGTTGCCCACCTGTTTTGTCACTGTCATTTGATTCATTTTCATGGTTTTTATTTTCACTGTTCGATCCATTATTATCGTTTTTATTTCCGCCGTTTGAGCCATTTCCATCGTTTTTATTTTCGTTGCTTGAACTATCTCCATCATTTTTATTTTCGTTGTTTGATCCATCTCCATCGTTTTTATTTTCGTTGTTTGAGCCATTTCCATCGTTTTTATTTTCGTTGTTTGATCCATTTCCATCGTTTTTATTTTCGTTGCTTGAACTATCTCCATCGTTTTTATTTTCGTTGTTTGACCCATTTTCATCGCTTTTATTTTCGTTGCTTGTTCCATTTCCGTCATTTTTATTTCCGCTGCTTGACCCATTTCCATCGTTTTTATTTCCGCTGTTTGACCCATTTACATCGTTTTTATTTCCACTGTTTGAGCCATTTCCATCGTTTTTATTTACGCTGTTTGATCCATTTCCATCGTTTTTATTTCCGCTGTTTGTTCCATTTCCATTATTACTTGTGTTTCTTCTTTGCTGTGGAGATGTATCTATTTCTCCATTAGTGTTGCCAGTATTTCCGTTGGTTTTGATATCGGTAGTTCCTGTATTTCCAGTATTACTTGATTTGTTATCTTTACCAGCTGGTTCTACAGTATAATCAGGATCAGGATTTGGCTCTGGCTTTGGTTCTGGCGTGTCTATATGCAAATCATTTTCATTTTCGCTGCCTTTTGTACTTGGAGTTCCATTTGATACATTGTTGATTTTGTTTCCTGTATATATTACAGCAGTACCGGCTGCAACTGCAGTGGCAACTTTAGGGTTTTTAGCAATGGTTTCCACTGTTATTCTAGCTGTGTCCTTTATAGCTTTTCCTGCCTTGGTTACCATATTTACTGGTTTAGTCTTTTTCATCAAATTTATAACCATATTTCCAGCTTTGCTTGATGTAATCTTACTAGCAACCTTAGAAAGACCAGTTTTATTCGCAATGTTTACTACTATATCTTTTGCTCCACTCTTTAATTGATTTACTTTTGTGAGAGTTTTACTACTTTCAAGGAGAGAATTTTTAGCACTTGCTGCACCTTTTGCACTACTAAGGGCAAAGGTAAGACCAGCATCCGTTATACCTGTTAACAAGCTTTTACCAATGGCTTTGGAATAATCTGTACCATCTTGAAGTTCACTTTGCAACTTTCCGCCAAGGCTTGCTGTTCCTGAAACTGCTGCTACTGTACCTGTGACTGCTAGTGATGACCCTGCTGTAGCCAAAGCTAAAATAATTGTTGGGGCTGCTGTTCCAACGCCTTTTAGGATTGATGCTGCACAACTATCATATTTCATCCAATCCCAGCTATATTTGTCTACCCAAGCAGAAAACGCATTGTTAGATGTATACCGTTCATTAAACCAATCACCAACAAGATCTTTTGCTACAAACTCTGATACTGATTCTCCAAACTTTGGAAAAAAAATACCACCTGCAAAACCAACAAGACCTACGACTGCGTCACCTAGTTGTTCAAGAAAAGTTAATTCTCCTTCTCTTAACTTTGAATATACCATAACTGCCGTTGCACCTAATCTTTTAAAGAATGAACCTTCTTGTCCCTCTTTATATGCTTCAATAGCTGAAACTTGATTATTCAAATTTGTAAGTAACTCATCCAATACGTCATTACAATCTTGAACAAAGCTATTAACAGAGTCTTTTTTCCAATCAATATAATTTATACCTCTTGCGTTTCTTATTATACTTAGTCCTGATTCTACATCCGGTGCGATTTGCTTTATTTCATTTGATATTGCTGATAGCTCTTGAATTGATTGTGCTACTCTTTCTTTATCATAACTAAATCCACTCATTTTTGTCCTCCTCAGTTATTGCCATCTTTATTCTTCTGTTCGTCCAAGTAAGAAGCATATTCATTATATTGTATTCTATATACATCCTTTGCTGCTGTTTGTAGACTTGTAGCATATTCTGCTAATGCATTTCCTGTTTGGACTATTGTGTTACCCTTTTCCTCGATGACAGGAACCATTGACTTTCCATTGGCAGATAATGCATTAGTATCGCATATTTCAGATATGTTTGCTACTGATTGTCCACATTTTATTAAGCGTTCTGCAGCTTCTTGTAATTTAGCACAGCCTCTTTCAATACTATTTAAGTCAATTATTTGACTCTCACGTGTTATTCCGTACGCCATTATATCACCTTTTCCTTTTTACATGTTATGTATAGTAAATAGAGAAATTGCTTTCTCTATTTACTATACATCGCATATGCAATGTATATATTTTATTGTTCTTTACTATATTTTAAAGCTTGATCTACTGCTAATCTTAAGTTTGTTGCACTTAATTTCATCTCAGCCATAGCTTCTGGTACATCTCCACCATAGTATTCATTCCAATTTGATCTAACTTGCTCAGACCATTCCGTTTCAATTCCTTCTGGAATATTTCTCTTAATTGCTGCATCTAATTCTTTCATAGCTGCATCAATTTTTTCTATAATACTATCGATTTGAGCAGCATCTTCTGTTGCAGCTCCTGGATTAATTGTAATATTCATATACTTTTCACCTTCCTCTCAATTTTTTATTTCATTGATGATGATAAATCACTTATTAAGCTTGTGAATTTTGTTTTTTGTGTTCCAATATATCCTTCAGCTTCATCAATTGTTTGTTGAATAGCTTTGAAAGTATTTTCTTTTGCTTGGAATTTTGCTAATAAGTCATCTGCTGGATCACCTTTAATATCTCCACTTGTAATTTCATTAATTAAGTTTTGTAGTCTTGATAAATTTTGCTTATATGATTCTCCAGCTGTTTCTAATGCTTTTCTTAAATCATTTAAAGCACTTTCTTCAACATGAACTGCCATTATTTCACCTCCTAATATATTTTATACCTTAAGAATATTTACTTTGTTTTCCAACCGAAGCCATATCCTTATAATCTAATTTTATATGCATTTTGAAAATATAACAAGTATTTTCTCGATTATTTACAATTATTTACATAATATATAACATTAAAAAACAGACTTACTTTAAAAAACATAAGTCTGTTTCATAAATATATTTTATTAGTTAATCTTCATAGAGACTTTCATATACTTTTTTTAATTCTTCACCAATTCTTTTTATATCTCTTTCTTTAGCTATATTGTATGATTCTTCTCCTAGTTTTTTTATTTTACCATTTAGAATATCTTTAATTAATTTTTCAAAGTCATCAACATTTTTTCCTTTATATACATGTTTTTTATCTACTAGCCATGAATCAAAGATTGGTATGTCTCTTACAATTGTAGTTGTCTTACAGGCACAGGCCTCAATTATTGGAATTCCCTCTGTCTCCTCATATGTTGGAAACAAATATATATCACAACCGTTTAAAGCATTTTTTATTTCTTGTTGTTCTACATATCCTGCAAAGGTTAAATTATCTAATTTTGTTTTTACAGCCCTTTTCACATCTTTTGTAGCCAACTTAAGAGAGCTATATCCAAACCAAATAAACTTATATTCTGGTAGTCTCTTTGCTAGTTCAACAAAATCTGTAATTCCTTTTCTTGTAATATAAAGTCCTATCCCAATTATAACTTTGTCTTCTTTTTTTAAATTATACTTATTTCTAAATTTTTCTCCTGATTCTTCATTTTTTTTAAATAAATCAAGTTCTATTCCATTTGAAATGGCATATATTTTTTTCTTTATTCCATAGTTTTCTAGAAGCTTTTTTGAATATGGAGTTGGAGTTACAATTACATCTCCTAGATTATAGCATTTTATAAGCCATTTTTTAAATAATGGAGATAATTGTTTACAGAAGATAAAGCCACTCTTAAAGTCCTCTTCTGTACTGTGAGCGTGATATACTACTTTTTTTCCATTTCTCTTAGCTTTTTTAGCTAAATGATATGACCTTGGTCCATAGAAATTTATATGTATAATATCATAGTCATCTTTTGGATTTGTTGTATATGGTACATTAGCATAATCCAAGGCCTTCATTTGATGTTTAATGGCTTTACCTAGTCCACTTTTTCTAGTTAATTTTTCTCCCTCTGTATATAACAATACTTTCATATATTTGTTGATATATAATAATATATCTTCTCCTTTTTAATTTGCATTTTTATTAATATTATAATTAGATGTCTCTATGGCATTTTCTTTTATTATCTTTATATTATTTTTGACTACATAATTTAGTTTATTAATTGAGACTATGTATAAGAATATTATAAATACAATTGAAAATACTATTAATGGAATATTACCAGATAGAAGGCAAAAATCATATATTCCATGTAGAACTGTTGGTATCATAAGACTTTTAAATAGATTTCCTTTTTCTAGTTGTTTTGATCCTTTTAGACTAGATATTTTAGCAAGGCTTAGATAGTATCCCATAAATAAAGCATCAAACGCATGAGATGGAACGGACATAAGTCCTCTTATTATTCCTATTACTACAGAGCCATTACTTAATACATATGCTATATTCTCAAAAGCTGCAAAGCCTATTGCTGTAAAAACAGAATAAATAATGATATCATAAGTTTCATCAAATTCTTGACTTTTATATCCAAACAAGTAAACCATTAATAATTTCATTCCTTCTTCAAGCATAGCGACTTTTATAAATGTTATTACAAGGAGTCTTGCAAAGCTTACATTGTCTTCAAGCGCTAACCACGGAATTAAAGTTTCCAAAATAAGGCTTATAATTATTACTAATATAGCGGCTAATATTCCTGAGAAGAATAGTTTTGCTAGTAGTCCTCTAGGTTCCTTTTCCCTATCTTTGTCATAAACATATTTACAGATTATTATAGCTGGTAAAATAGCTAGTAGTATTAAAAATTGTTCTTTCATAACATCATTCCTATACACATATTTTATAATATCATTATAAACAAAATTCTTTTGATTTGCAATTATAAAGAATAATAATCGATATTTATGAAAAAGAGCAAAATAAAAGCGTTGATTTTTCAACGCTAAATTCAATATGGTGGAGCATAGCGGGATCGAACCGCTGACCTCCACGGTGCAAACGTGGCGCTCTCCCAGCTGAGCTAATGCCCCATAACTATCTGCTTTTTCGCAGTCAGTAATTGAATTATAGCACAGTATAATTTTAAATGTCAATCCTTTTTATATATTTTTTCTAAGTATTCTTCTTCTAAATAATATTTGTCATTCAATTTTAACAAATGTCTTTTATTCCGATGAAATTTTTCTGGATTATTTATAATTATTCCCTTTTTAAATTTATACTTGTATAGGTATCTTTCTAAAATAAATTTTTGATATATAAAATCTATTTGTCTATACTCTTTTATTACTTTATATATAAGAAAGGCTATCATTAGTATTAAATTCAATTGGATGTTAGTATGATTTATAGCTAGTACTAGAGTTATTGTTATATATGAGATTATGATAGATAGAAGTAGACTTTCTTTAAATGATAGTCTTAATGATAAAAATATATTTATGAATTTACCACCATCTAGTGGATAAATTGGTAATAGATTAAAAAACAATATACCATAATGGTATTTCTTTATTAGGACTATGTCATATGGAAAAATATGCATAAGTATTAAATAAGCTATAAACTGTGACAATGGTCCCATTATTAAAATAAGCATTTCTTTTTCTGGCGAAATGTTTAATGTTAGCTTAAATTTTGATATACCACCTAATGGATATATTATAATTTTATCTACTTCTATTCCTAACATTTTAGCAGTTAAAAAATGACCTAATTCATGGATTATAATTAAAAAGCTTATGACTATAAACGGAATGAATGAAGCTGTTAAGACGGAAATAATTGCGAATACATATACTAACCAGTCAATTTCAAGATATTTAAATGTAGTTTTTATAATCTAAATACTTTCCATCTTTTGAAAAGACTAAATATATTTTATTGCTTTTAACTTCACCTATTAGTTTTCCTTTCTCTACATAGTCATATAATTTTAAGTTTTCTACTGTAATATTTGAATAATATACTTCTACTCCATCAATTTGATCTATTATTACTGTTGTTCCATAGTCCTCTTTTTCGCCTATAAAAACAACTATACCACTTTCTAGAGCTGGTACCATATATTTTTTGTCAACACTTAAAGCTACACCATCTTTATATGAATTTGATTTTTTATAAGTCAATTTTTCATTGAAAACAGGTTTTTCTTCTTTTATTATTTTATCTATTGGTAGAAGACTTCCAAAGTACTTTTCATAAATGGATCTTATTTTTGTAAACTTAAAACTCTTTTGATAGATATTTTCTGATATATATTTTTTTAACTCTGGTTTTTTCTTTATAGCAATAAGTGTTATTAAGACAATTAATATTGTTATAAGTAGTCTATTTATACTTTTTTTTATACTAGGTTTTAAAACTAATTTTTTTCTATATTTTTTTCTATTCATGTTATTCTCCTCGTTTAATCTTATGAATAGAAATGAAATATATGTTAATTAATTTTTAATTTTGTATACTTTCTAGGAATTAATCTTATTATATTATAAAGCAATTGTCCATATAACAAGTTTAATAGTAGGCTATTAATTATTTTATACGATAATGATCGAGGTGTTATAGGTACAATATTAAAGAGCAGATATGTTGCTGCTATGATTAGTTCATAAATACATATTACAAAGGTAATATATAATAGTATTCTAAAACCATTAGTATTAAAATTTTTATATATATTCTTTATAATTATTGATAATATTAAAAAAATGGCTGCATCTGTTAGAAATAAGTTTGTATACATTAGATCATATAGCAAGCCTAAAACAAAAGCTAAAATATAATATTTCTTTATCTTTTTTTTATAGAATGGATATATTATTACTAGACTTGTTATTGTTAATAGTGATGTTAGTGGAGATAAATTATTTACTAGATATGGCAAGTAGTTGGTTATCATTCCATCCAATACTAAAGATATAATTGTAATAATTATAGGAATCATTTTGCTTCCTTTAATACTGTTACGTAATGAATATTATTAAAATCTTGTTTTGTTTCTATATATAAACTTTTACTTAAACTGTATTTATCTCTTTCCACTTTTTTTACCTTTCCTATATAAAGTCCCCTTGGAATATATTCACTTAGACCACTAGTTAGTACTACATCGCCACTTTTAATTTCTATATTTTTATCTACACCTATAACTTTAATTAAATTATCTTTTTTATTATATCCATTTAATATACCATATGTGTCTGCCTCTCCTACTTTTATAGAAACACTTATTTTATTTGCTGTATCATTTGAGGTAATTAGTTTTACCTCACTTGATGTTTTATATACTTTAGAAAGAATTCCAATCATACCGCTACCGGTAATTACTGCCATATTTTCTGACAAGCCATCTCTTTTTCCTTTGTCTATTATTATATTGTTTAGCCAATATGATTTGTTTCTTGATAATATTGTTGCTGTTTCAGCACTGTATTCACTTAATGTTTTTCTTAGTTTTAAAGCTTCCTTTAACTCTGATATTTCCTTTTTTAGTTCATTGGTGGTGGCATTATTTTCTGCATCATTTTGAATTATTACCTTTGGTGTTGTTAGTTTGTTGATTGATATTGTTGCTTCTTTTAATAAACCATCTAATTTAGGATCTTTAATTACAACCATTGATATTGCTATTAAAACAATGCATATAAGTATTATTAAAATTTCTCTTTTTTGTTTTACTTTCTTATGCATTTTTAGACCTCCCCTACAAATTTAGAATATTATTATTTTCATAAAAACTATAGTATTCATCTTCACCTACTATTATATGATCTAAGATTGGAATTCCCTGAAGTTGTCCTATTTTTATTAATTTTTCAGTAAAACTGATGTCTGCTCTACTTGGGGTTAGATCACCACTAGGATGATTATGCATACATACAATACTTGAAGCACTTAATCGATATGCCTCCTTAAAGACCTCACGCGGATGGGTTATGCTTTGATTAATAGTTCCCATAAATAAAAGTTTCCTTTCTAATAATTCTTGTTTATTATTAAAGTATAGGCAGTAAAAATGTTCTTGTTTTAAATTAACAAATAAATATCTAGAAGTTTCCCATATTGACTTAGGATCTGATAATTTTTCCCTTTTTTTATTCTTCTTTATATATATTCTCTTTCCTAATTCAATTGTTGCTAATAACTCGATTGCTTTTACTTCTCCTATTCCTTTAATTTCAGTTAACTTATTAATTGTCATTTCTTGTAATTCTTGAATTTTATATCTGTTTAATATCTCAAGCGCTAAATCCATGACACTATAATTTTTAGTACCCGTTTTTAGTATTATTGCTAATAACTCTTTATCTGTTAAATTCATGCTACCTACTTCTTTTAGTCTTTCTCTTGGCCTTTCAGATTTTGGTATATTTTTTATTGTGTAATAGCTCATAGTCACCTCTAATTATATTATTAGCAATAATTTTAGGTTTACTTACTATTTTTTACGATTTCATCATAATTTGCTAAAACAACTTCTTCAATAGTTAAAATTTCATCTTCTTTAGTTGTTTTATTTATTAACATATCAAATTGTATTGTATTATTGTAGAATTCTTCACTAGCAATTTTTAGATTCTTGAGATATAATTGATAACCCTTTGATTCATATATATTTTTTAGTTTTATAGCATTTTCTTTTTTTGTTGTTATTCCAACATAAACATAATATTTGCCTTTTTCTTCTTCAATTATTTTGCTATTTAAATTTTTAATATTTTCTTGCATTATTTTTTCATTTGAATAAACCCCCTCTTGAAGAACATAATAATTTGATCCATCTTTAAATACATCTAAAACCTTATCTTTAGAATCTTTAAACATATTAAATCCGAATGCAGCACCAAGTGTAGTAAAAATAAATCCATATATAAGCGTTTTCTTCATATCATCACCATTATCATATTAGCAAATCAAGCAGGCTTTTTTTGTCGAAAAAAAAAGAAGTTTTTATTTAACTCTTTTTTCTTTATTATTTTCTTTTTTTAACTCTTTATATGTTACAAATCCTACTATCAATAGGCCTGACAACAGAAGATATAGCCAGAAAGGTATTGCTCTCCATAAAGATCTTAACTGATAAATCACGTTGACAATTTCAGCTGTTATACCAACTTTGAAAAGGTATGAGTATTCTTTCTTGTAATATCCAAATAGTATAACTATAAGAGCTAATATTCCTAAATATATGCATATTACTATATCAGTTGTAAAAACTACCAATAACATTATTATGCTCATTCCTACTGCTGCTAATATGTTTTTAGCTTTATCATTTTTAGCAAAGAATGATATTATTAGATGTAGAACGTATACTAATAGCAAGTTTATAAATATAGTTTCTGCTGTAAAATCTACTTCAATATCTTCTATAAACAATAATATGCAAATTGATAATAGAGCCTGGGATATCTTTTTGTAGATACTATTTTTTTCAGCAATAATGATACTTATAACATAAATCCAAATTATTATTAAATCTTTGTAATAACATGGTATTTCAAATATATCATTTTTAAGTAAGAGCATAACTGATAAAAGAGAAATGCCATAAGATATCTTTTTTACTACAGTATTGCCACTTGTCATAAATAAATAGATAGTACCAAGTATCAAGCAAATTATTGATAATATGCTTGGGTCAAAAATATTAATACTAAATAATAATAGTATTGATATTAATAGTCCATGGATATTTAGATACTCTTTTTTATCCTTATTTATTTTTAATAATATGAATATTGGAATAGATAGAGATACAAAATCTAATGTATTTATATCTATATTATTTTCTAATAAAAGGCTATTAGTAATTGATAGAAACATTAATACTGCAATTGGTTGTAATATTGAGTAATCAATACTTGGCTTTTTCTTTAATACTTTTTCAGCAAATAAGAAATTAATTACTAGGTATATTAGACTGATGCAAAAAGATGTTATTGGTTCTTGTTTTACCAAAGAAACTAAAGTAGTAAAGGCGAAAAAGATATTATATAGAATTTTGTTTACAATTAATGTATGACGATCTTTTTTTAGCAACTCAACTAGTAAATATAATAGGCTAATAAGTATTATATAAGCTATAACCTGGTGACTAGTTCCGGATATAATTTCTAAGAGAACTGATGATAATACAAATGACCATGCCATGATGATATTATCTTTGTAGTCACTGCGATCTTGTAGTACTTGATAATAGCCAAATAATATATATAATGAAATTACTAATAGGTTGGAATATATATCTTCTGAATAATTCATTAATATGAATATTGGATATATATACATAGACATTTTACTTATTTCAACTAGGTATTTTGGTAAATTTTTGTTTCCTTTAAAATTAATTAAAAATGATGCTGTCATAAGTATTGATATAATGACATTTTTCTCAATATTTAAAAAGTTAAGGATAAAATAAGTAGCAATATATAATGAGGCGTATGTTATGTACATAAGACCTTTGTTGTTTACTTTATTTGAGATTATTGTTGAGATAAGTGCAGCTTCAATAAAATTAATACTTATAAGTAAATTTTTACCCATTCCATTATATGATAACCATTTACCAAGTAATTCAAAATATGAAATTGATATTGTAGTGATAAATAAGAATGTCATTGATAAAACGAAATAAGTGTTTGATAAATCTGCTAAGTTGAATTTTTTGTCTGCCAAATATGACATTACAAAAAAGAAGAAGGCCGCAAAAAGGAGAAATAACACTTTAGTAGATGAACTAATAGTATCCCAGTTTGTTGTTGCAAATAAAATACCAGAAATGGAAATTAACAGTGTTCCAAGCTGTAGTAAAACTTTCATTTTATTGATAGGCTTGTTTTCTTTTTTATTTGAGTTATTACTATTTTCTTTAGGTGGAGCATTTTGATCTGGTGTTTGTTTTAGTCTATCTAAACTAATAAATAGCAATATACTAATAAGTGGACAGATAATTAGAGACAAGCATGCTATTATTATAATAGTTGTTTTCTTTTTGCAAATTTCTTCTCTTGGTCTCTGTGACAAAAGAATCAAATTGATTCCTACAGCAATTGATACTATAAATAATATATTTGATCCTAATGCGAATGCAATTCCTCCAAAAATTAAACCTATTAACCCTGATACTTTAATTAAATTATTGTTCATACTCTCACAACCCTTTACTGCTATTATAGTATCATTATAATATTTTTAATGTAAATTGTCCATCGTTAATATTTCTTAATTCCATTTGTTATATTTGGTATGTTTTTTCTTTCAACAAAAGTCCATCCCTTAATAAGGATGAACTTTGAGTCCACGATACTGCCTTGATTCATATTATTTTTTTATAATATGCAACTTGATACTTTAACGCAGTAATACGTAATTTTCTACTTAATATTTCGAAAGAAATGCTCCCAAGCTACCTTCAACTATTACTTATACAAATTTTCACCTAACATTTGCTCTCTTTAATAAATAGATAGTCTACTCCTCTTGTTAATCGCAGTTAATACTTTTATATACTTTCTTTTCGTTTTTATTATAGTTAAACTCAAAAAAACAGTAAAATGGCAATTATTTTAATAATTCTTCTAGTTTTTGTTTTTCTTCTTCTAATTTTTTTCTATCTAGAGCAACAATTTTTTCTGGAGCTTTATTTACATAGTTTTCATTTGATAGTAATTTTTCTCTTCTTGAGATAGATAATTGTAGAGCTTCTATTTGTAATTTTTTTGATGCCCTATCCGCTTCAGTTTCTAGCTTTTCAAAAAAGATTTGGGCTTTTACTCTACTTGAGAAAACTTTATATGCTTTTATACCTAATGGTTTATCAACTAGGCTATCACCAAGTTTTAGCATTTTAACAATCATTTCATTATCATCAGTTGTATCAAACATTACTTTCATATCTTTAGTAATATTGTTTTCAGCCTTTACATTTCTAAAACTTTTAATAAATTCAACTTGATCATCAACTATTTTTTCTTCATTTTCAAATATATATTTTTTTTGATATTTTGGATAGTCTGAAATCATAATTGAGTCCGCATCTTTTATTGGTAGCATTTGGTAAATTTCTTCAGTTACAAATGGCATAAATGGATGAAGCATTTTTAATATTCCTGATAAAACTACATATAGTACTGATTTAGTGGTTTCATTTTCTATTGAGTACTTAGCCATTTCAATATAATAGTCACAGAAATAATTCCACGCAAAATCATATATTGCTGCTCCAGCGTTATTAAATTGGAACTTATCCATAAACTTCTTTACTACTTTTATAGTGTTTTCATACTTTGTAAGGATCCACTTGTCTTCTGGTTTTAAATTTTCTAAATTAAGTTCTTTAATATTTTCAATATTCATAAGAGTAAATCTAGAAGCATTCCAAATTTTGTTGATGAAATTCCAATTAGACTTAATTTTTTCTTCATCAAAGCGCATATCTGTACCACTTGCTACATCGGTTGCTAAATAATATCTTAATGCATCAGCCCCATATTCACTTACCATATCAAATGGATCAATACCATTGCCTAAACTTTTAGAGAACTTTCTACCTTGCTTGTCACGAATTAATCCATGAATTAAGCAATGTTCAAATGGTCTTTCTCCAAGTAGTTCTTCACCTTGGAAAGTCATTCTATTTACCCAGAAAGGAATAATATCATATCCCGTTACTAACACGTTGTTTGGATAATATCTTTTTAATAGCTCTGTATCATCAGGCCAACCAAGTGTTGCAAAAGGCCATAATGCTGAGCTGAACCAAGTATCAAGAACATCTGAATCTTGTTCCCAACCAGCTTCTTTTGGAGCTTCCATTCCAACATAAGTTTTACCATCTTTATACCATGCTGGAATTCTATGACCCCACCATAATTGACGTGAGATACACCAGTCATAGGTAATTTCCATCCAGTGATTCATTGTCTTTTCATATCTTGATGGAACAAAATGAACTTTTGTTTTAGAATCTTTTTGATTTTTTAGAACGTTATCGGCAAGTGGTCTCATTTTTACAAACCACTGTTCTTTTATCATTGGTTCAACCATTACACCGGTTCTTTCACTATGCCCTACTTCATGAACTAATGGTTCAACTTTTAGTAATAGTCCTTGTTCCTCAAGGTCTTTAAGTACTTCTTCACGACATTTTTCACGTGTCATTCCTTGGTATTTCTTTGGACAATTTTCATTCATTGTAGCATCATCATTCATAATTACTATTTTTTCTAAGTTGTGTCTTTTACCCACTTCGTAATCGTTAGGGTCGTGTGCACAAGTTATTTTAACACAACCTGTACCTTTGGTCATATCTGCGTGTTCATCTGTTATTACTGGTATTGGTTTATTTACAATTGGTAATATTACATTTTTACCAACATATTTTTTATATCGCTCATCTTTTTCATTTACAGCTACAGCACTATCGCCAAAAAGAGTTTCTGGTCTTGTTGTTGCTATATCTAAGAATTCTTCACTATCCTCAAGTTTATATTTTATATGATAAAATGCACTTTTTTCTTCTGAATAAATAACTTCCTCATTTGATAGAGCAGTTTTAGCAGCTGGATCCCAGTTTATTATTTTTTCTCCACGATAAATTAATCCTTTATTGTAGAAATCAACAAAAACCTTTTTGACAGCTTTAGATAATCCCTCATCAAGAGTAAATCTTTCCTTTGAATAATCTAGAGAAACACCTAATTTTCCCCACTGTGCACGGATAATGTCACCATGTTCATTAGTCCATTTCCAACATTCTTCTAAAAATGCTTCTCTACCAATTTTATATTTGTCTTGACCATTTTCTTTAATTCTGCCGACTACTTTCGCCTCTGTTGCGATAGCAGCATGATCCATTCCCGGAAGCCATAGTGTGTCATAGCCTTCCATTCTTTTGTATCTTATTATTATGTCTTGTAGGGTTACATCCCAAGCATGGCCTAAATGTAGTCTTCCAGTAACATTTGGTGGTGGCAAAACGATGCAATATGGTTTTTTATCAGAGTTTGGGTCACATTTAAAATATCCTTTTGTCATCCAAGTATTATATTTATTTTCTTCAACTTCATTATGATCATACTTCTTATCTAGCATTTTTATCATTCCCTTCTTAATTAATTTAAAAATAAAGAGCAACTCATCCAAAGGACGAATTGCTCGCGGTACCACCTTAATTTCTACTTTTGTAGCTTGATATATTTAACGGAATTACCCGGAACTACCTACTTTATTCAGTAATTATGCTCCACTGCTACCTTCAATACTATTCTCTTGCTTAATTTCACCAACATAAGCTCTCTAAAAGGAAAATAAGTATTTACTCCTCAGTTTCACTGCATCTACGTGTTATTATAACTTAACATATTTAATTTTTCAACAAATATTTTATTTATTTTTTAATTCTGATTCATAAAGGTGACGATATACTTCACTATTTTTTAGTAACTCACTGTGACTTCCCTCATCAGATATTTTGCCATCTTCTAACACCAATATTCTATCACTATCTATTACCGTACTTAAACGATGAGCTATTATTAATATTGTATATTCGTTTTTCATATTATCAATTGCCTTTTTGATACTTGATTGTGTTTCATTATCTAATGCAGAGGTTGCCTCGTCAAAAAGAATTATTTCTGTTTTTTGAACCAAAGCTCTAGCAATTGCTAGTCTTTGTCTTTGTCCTCCTGATAGGCTTATTCCTCCTTCGCCTACTACTGTATTATAACCTTCTGGTAAGGATGTTATGAAATCGTCAAGGCAAGCTATTTTACAAGCCTTTATCATTTCAGCATCGGTTATGTCGGACTTTACCAGGCGAAGATTTTCTCTGATACTCATATTAAATATATACGGATTCTGACTGATGACTGTTATATTTCCACGAATTGAGTCTTTATCCAATTCTTTAATACTTATACCGTCTATCGTTATGTCACCTTTATCTATGTCATACATTTTACACAATAGACTAAATACTGTACTTTTTCCAGCTCCAGATTTTCCAACAAAAGCTACTGTTGAATTAGCCTTTATCTTAAAACTCATATTTTTAATAACAGGAACATCATCTTTATAACTAAAAGTAACATTTTTAAATTCAAAATCACCATTTATTTTATCTATATGCTTTTTTCCAAATTCTTCTTTTTTAAATTCATCCCCATTTATAATACTAAATATACGTTCAGATGATAAATTAAAATCTTTAGCTTTTTCTAATAGCTGACTAACATAAAATACTATTGATGTTAATCTTGCACTGTAGTTATGAATTACCAAAGCATTTGGTATAGATAACATATTTTTAATAATAAGAAACACTGATATGCAAATGTTTCCTGTATCAAATATATCAGTTATACACCCTGAAAGTAACACATAGTTTCTATCTGTTTTGTTCATGAGATATTTCTCCTGATTTAAATTTACAATCTTTGAATTCAATTCCTTTACAAAACTCTTTTCAGCATTAAGCATTTTTATATCACGAGCTCCTCGAACTAATTCTCCAATAAATCCGGATACTTTTTCGTGTTTAACTCGATAAGCTTTATCTTGTTTATTAATAGTAATAACTCTTCTTTTTTCTGACAAGTAAATACAACAAACCATAATTAATAAATATACAAATAGTATCTTGTTAATTATGAATATCGCAACAAAAATCCCTATGTCGGTTAGTATATTTGTCAAATAAATATTTAGAACAACAAAGATATCGGCTATTTTACTAGCATCATTGGTAAGTCTTTGGATAAAGACGCCAGAACCTTTTTCATCAAGGCACTTATTCTCTATTTTTAATATTTCTTCTCCAAGTCTTGTTTGAACCTCATTAAATGTTTCTCTGTAAATTTTCTGTCTAAAATAACTTGTAGCATATTTAGCAAAATTTCTAAATATTTCTATAAAGAATATAACTATACTTATTAGTAAAACTTGTTTAAACTTACTAGCCGTTAGCTGGACAATTATTTTGGCACTTAATATTGGAATAAATAAGTTAATTGCTATAAATATTATGTTAAAAAATATATAGAGATAGATTAGTTTTTTTTGATTTTTTCCGTAGTGCCATGCCTGATTTAAGTTTTTAAAAAATTCTTTCATTTTATCATCCCCTCGTATAATATATTTTGTAAGTTAGCTTTAACTTACAATTTAATATCTTTATAGTTAGTTTTTAACTAACAAATTTATTTATTTATTGGTTGAGATACTCTAGTGTTAAAATATTATTGAAATATTTTTGACTGAGATCTATTCATACGTCTCCTGTAACTCTTTATGGTGTTTACTCAGAAAGAATGTTTCTCTGATATTGAAAAAATAGATCCCTCAGACGCATATATCCTTGCCGACTTTGCGAGAGTTGGCAGAACTAAACCATTACATCCTTTTCGTGGCTCACAATACATTGCTCTTCAACGTTTAACTAGACAAAGATATCATATCTCAAAACCTTGTTAAAGAAAAACTTTATGTTATGAATAGCATTTATTTATCTTTCTCAGGTTTAATTATTGCTGACAAGAAGAACAAACCATTTTTTAATATGTTTGGTGCTACTTCTTGTGCAATTTTTGATAACTTTGACTCCCCAGATCAAATTGCACAAACTCCTGTTGATTCTTTGTTAGATTTAATTTCTAAAGTTGGGAAAAATCGAACTAAAAACCCAAATGAGAAGATTGATTTACTTAACAAAGCTGCTCGCTCTTCTTATCGATTAGATCAAACAGCTTATAATGGTATCAATATTGCTGTCGCTTCTTCTTTAAGCACAATTAGATTCCTAGAAAATAAACTTAAACAAGTTGATAAGGCAATTTTAGATACTGTTAATGGTTTGAATTCCAATGCTTATAATTCTTTGCTTTCTATTCGTGGTATCGGTAAAGTTTATGTTGCCGGTATTTTAGCTGAAATTGGTTCTATTGATTATTTCAAACACAATTCTAATTTAGCTAAATATGCAGGTCTTTACTTGAATAGAACTCAATCAGGTAAATTTGAAAAAGAAGATAAAAAGTTTTCTCAGCATGCAAATAAGTATCTTCGTTATTACCTAATTGAGGCCACTGCTTCTTGTGTTAGAATGAATTTTCCTTTTATTAAGAATTTTTATGACTCTAAATTTTCTAAATTTAAGGAATCTACTAAACATCAACATAAACGTGTGCTCGTTTTATCTGCTCGTAAACTTGTTAGATTGATTTTTGGATTACTGCGAAAAAATCAATATTACTGTCCATTAGACTCGAATATTCAATCTTTAATAAACTGAGTTCGTTTTAAAGTGAACTAATGTTTAGTTTTATACTAAGCACTTTTTAGCATGGAATAATTCATTTGGTAAGTGAGAAATTATTTAAAAACTTCCATATTTTTTATCTTGACATATTACCAGATGTCTTTGTATATATCAAGTAGATTATATTATAATTTTATTAGTATGTAAATTGTTAATCATCATATTTCATGATACAATATTGTTGAAGGAGTATGTATGAAAGCTGGTGAAAATGGTAAAAGTTTAAAAAGAGATAATTATATAACATGGGACCAATATTTTATGGGCATAGCTAAACTATCTTCGCTTCGTAGTAAAGATCCTAATACACAGGTTGGATGCTGTATAGTTAGTAGTGATAATAGAATATTATCTGTTGGATACAATGGCGCTCCTAATGGATTTGATGATGATCAATTTCCTTGGGGGAGAGACGGAAAAAAGCTAGAAACTAAATATATGTATGTGTGTCATAGTTAACTGAATGCTATTTTGAATTATCGTGGCAATACAATGGATATGCAGGGAGCAAAAATATATGTAAGGTATTTTCCTTGTAATGAGTGTGCTAAGGCAATAATTCAATCGGGTATTAAAGAAGTTATTTACTCACATT
This sequence comes from uncultured Bacilli bacterium, assembly GCA_934163035.1. GTDB lineage: Bacteria > Bacillota_I > Bacilli_A > RF39 > UBA660 > CAG-877. The sequence goes on from CAKPJX010000014.1 coordinate 19,029, forward strand.
CATATGATTATGATAATCATACTGATGAAATGGAAGCCTCAATTAAAATGTTTAATGAATGTGCCGTAAGATATAGAAAATTTGACAGTTCAAAGTGTGAGAAGATTGTTTTATCACTAAACGATTAAAAGCATAGAAATCATAAGATACTATGCTTTTTATTTATTGTACTTTTAATTTTGGTGTTTTTTATTATTATTCAGTAATCTTTTCTACTTCTGGATATTCTTTTCCTTTTAAATCTATTATGGCTTTTTTTATCTTTAGATTTGTTTTTAATTGTCCTGTTGTATTGTCAGCCACTTGTTCATTAGAGATGATTTTTTCAATATTATTCCAACCATCTATTACCTTACCAAAGGCTGCATATTCACCATCTAAATGTGTAGCTTCGTCTAGCATTATGAAAAACTGACTCCCAGCAGAATCATATGAATTGGCAGTCCTTGCCATAGAAACAGTTCCCTTTTTATGTTTTAATTCATTGTTAACTCCATTTTTTGAAAATTCGCCTTTTATGGTATAATCAGGTCCTCCCATACCAGTTCCGGTTGGATCTCCTCCTTGTAAGACAAAGCCTTTTACTAATCTGTGCAACGTGTTATTATCATAAAAACCACTCTTTATCAATGAAATGAAGTTATTAACTGTATTAGGCGCATACTCTGGATATAATTCAATTACTATTGTTCCATACTTTTCTATGTATAGTGCAGCAACTGGATTTTCCGTACTATATTGTTTTAGGTCTACTACATTCCCATTGCTATTATAGTTTATATTAAGAAGGTCTTCCTTAATTTCTGACTTTGTTTTTTTGCAGCCTGTTAGTAATAAAAATACTGTAATTATTATTAAGGGCATTAGTATTTTTTTTGTATTTTTTTTAGTTAAATGGTTGTTCATTTTGCTTCTCCTTATAATATGATTCTATCATAAAATTTATTTTTTACAATACTTCTTTATTTAAACTCGTGAATTTGGTACAATTGATATGGTGATAATATGACTCGTGAAGAATTGAATCATGACAAACAAAAGAAAATTACTGATGAAGCTTATAGAGAGCAAAGAAAGAAAATTGTCTTATTCATTTTTAAAATTATAGTACTACTTATAGTATCCTTCTTTTTATTCTATTTATATAACACTTATATTTCTACAGCTAAGGTAATTGTTAAAGAAGAAAGAATTATTAGCAAAAAAATACCTCAAAACTTCGATGGTGTAAAGGTAGTTCAGTTTTCTGACTTGCATTATGGTAGCAATATATTTCTAAATGAGTTAGAAGAACTTATAAAATTGATTAACAGTAGGAACCCTGATTTAGTTGTATTTACTGGAGACTTAATTGATCCTTCATATAAGCTTAAAGATAATGAGCAGGAAAAAATAATAAAGTCATTATCTAATATCAATGCCTCATTGGGAAAATATGCAATAGGTGGTGACGAGGATAGAGATGATTTGTCATCTATTTTTAATCAAAGTGAATTTGTATTTCTTGATAATAGTTATGATTTGATATTTAAAGATAATGGTAGCCCTATTTTAATTGTTGGAAATTCAAGTATGTTAAAAAGCAAAAGCGATATTAATAAAGCATATAGTTATTTTAGCGATGATACCAATAATAAAGATGTATATACGATAAGTTTAATACATGAGCCTGACTTAACCGATCAGATTTTAAATAAATATAAATCTGATTTGATATTGGCTGGTCATTCTCATAATGGAAACATTGGAATACCTTATCTAAAAGACTTGATTAAGATTAAGGGAGCTAAAAATTATTATGACTCATTTTATAAAATTCAGGATACTAATTTGTATATTTCTAGTGGAATTGGTACAAATGGTAATGGTGTAAGAATCATGTGTCAACCAAGTATTAACTTTTTTAGGCTTTCTTCTACAAAATAATTAACAGCTAAGGAAATTATTTCCATTATTAAAAAGTAATTTTTATTTTTTGTAAATAGGTATACTACCTATTTTTTTGTTATCTAAAAAGATTAATATTTTGCCTACTCTTGCATTTTTAGATGTTCCTGCTTTTTTTACGATTTCAGCCTTAGTGTTAATCATGTTTATTTCTTCGTCTGTTAGAGGGTAAGTGAAAGACTTCTTTATATAAATTTCACCATCGTAAAATGCTTTGTCTATATAAAAATTATTTTTATCAATAATTGTGTATGATTTATATTTTGAAAACATTAACTCATATAAGGAACGATGGGTTTGATATTCATTTGGGTCGTTTAATGTTACTATTGTTAAATTTAAATGATCTTTTGTTGCTGTTGTAACTAATGTTTTTCCTGCTGATGGGGTATATCCGTTTTTTCCACCTGTACAATTACTGTAACTATTTAAAAGTTTGTTTCTATTATACCATAAGTACGTCTTTTTCCCAGTTGAGACAGTTCTTTTTTTTGTGCTTGTAATTTTTTTATATATTTTATTCTGTGAGGCATATTTAGAAAGCCGTGCCATGTCAGCGGCTGTTGAATAATTTTGAGTCTTTTCATCAAGTCCATGTGGATTTTTAAAGATTGTATTTTTCATGCCTATTTCCTTTGCCTTACTATTCATTAATTCTACAAATTTTTTTTCACTACCAGATACTACTATTGCTAATGTCTCGGATGCATCATTGCCACTTCTTAATAAAAGACCATATAGGAGGTCAATTATTTTTATTTCTTCCCCAACCTCAATATATATGTTAGTTCCATACATGGAAAGAACTTCATTTCCAACTACTACTTTTTTATTAATATCTATATTTTCTATAGTTACTATTGCTGTCATTATTTTTGTTGTTGATGCTATTAGCCTTTTCTGGTTAGAATTTTTTTCATATAGGATTCGTCCACTATTTATATCCATAACAATGCTTGATTTTGATGTATCTTGTATTGCCATAATCTTTAGTGGAAATAATAATAGAAAGAAACCTATAATTATTATATACTTTTTCATCAAATCACCTATAAGATTATATGCCTTTATTTTTTTAATTATTTTGAGTTTTTAATAAATTATGTACATTATTGTAGAATACTGTTTTAATTGTTCTAATAATATAATGAGGTGATAATGTGATTGATAAAAATATTGATGAATTGAAAAATGAATTTATTAAGATTAGACGTAAAGGATGGATAAGGAGTACCGAATCTGGCACCGGATCTGTTGGTGATACTTTTGAAAATATGCTTGGATTGAAGAAAAATAATTTAGCTATTCCGGATTTTAAAGGGATAGAAATTAAAACAAATCGTGTGTCTAAAAATTGTTATATTACTCTATTTAGCAGTGCCTGTGATGGTAAAAAAAAGTATATTTTATATGAAATTAAAGAAAAATTTGGTTGGCCTGATAGAGAGTTTTCTAATGTAAAGATATTAAGAGTTAAAGTGTCTGCTAATAAACCAACTTACTTGAAAAATGGAATAAGCATGATTCTATATATTGATTATGTTCAAAAAAAGGTTTGTTTAAGAATATATAAATACAAAAAACTTATTAATGAAGATGCATGGTGGACCTTTCAAATGCTCGAAGATAAACTATTAAAAAAATTGCAGTATTTGGCTTTTGTTGAGTCGAGTAATTCTTTTTTCAATGGTAGTGAACATTTTAAATATAAAAGTATTTATTTTTATAGAATTAAAGGGTTTGATCACTTCTTACAATTACTTTTAAATGGCACAATAATACTGGAAATCAAATTTGGTGTTCATAGAACAGGTGTTAATATTGGTAAGTCATATGATCATGGTGCCAGTTTTGAATTAATGCGAGAAGATATTAAAAATCTATTTGAACTAGTATATAGCATTTAATTTTGCCATCATAGTATAGATTTTTGTCCTAAAATTGTCCTAAGCAGTATAAAAATCTACCGTCCTAGACGGTAGATTTTCTCCCAAGCCTATAAGGCTGTCTGCAACTGCACGCTTTACAGCGCTCCGTGGTCTGTCTCTTGCAGACTATCGCTTACTCCCCGTAAATGGGTCAATTTTCTCTAATGTCAATTGTTCTGTCATATGATCTTCTGTTAATTGCTTATCTATATATTTTGTTCATTTTTTCCTACTATAAAATAATCTTCTCCTATACTTTGGTGCGAATACTAGGGCATCCGCATAAAAATATAAGGATTAATATTCGTTAGGAATAACGTTAAATATTAGTCTTTTTATATTATCTAAATTATGATTATATAATGTTAGTTTTTTCTTAAAACTTAATTTAGTATTTATTGGATCTAGTTTAGTTAAGTTATAACAAGTCTTTCTTATAATTGATAAGTTTTTTAAAGCATTTTCTTCTTTGGTAAACTCCAATCCTCTCTAAAATGAACATCTAAAATCCAATGTAAATTATTTTCTATAGTCCAGTGACTTCTTATTACTTTTGCAAACTATTCACCGGTCATCTTTAAATCTGAAATATAATATTTTTCTTGTATAGAAACTTCACCATTAATTTCTACTCATACCAATCATACTTAATTTTTTCCTTAAAGACTCATCGCTAAAGCTAAATTGAACCCCCAGACTATCTGGGTGGTTTTCTTTACACAATAAAAACGTTGATTTCTCAACGTTAAATTACTTATGGTCGGGAAGACAGGATTTGAACCTGCAACCCCTTGGTC
>CAKPJX010000015.1 GCA_934163035.1 uncultured Bacilli bacterium
ATACTCCATCACTTTCTCTAAATAATTTATTCATAGATAAAAAAATAAATTATACCTATAAAGAGTATATGGAACATCTAAAACAAACTAATGAATATACAACAAAAGTAAATAATTATGAAATGAACTATGCAGATAACAAGACATTCAAAAACATAACTATAACGTTTATTAAAAATCATTATGTAATCATTTCAAAGAGTTCAAATCCAACAATACACTTTATTATTGAACATCCAAAATTAGTTGAAGCAATTGAAAATTTCAATCCACTTATAAAGGAATAATATGCAATAACCTTCTAATATTTTATCCAATAATTTGTAGCCAAAAAGCAGTTAAGACCTCATTTATAGGTAATTAACTGCTTAAACTTATATTATGCTATTTTACCTAATGTATCTTAATAACACTCAACATAGCATTAGTACTACCATTAAATATTAAATTAACGGCCATAGACGCTTTAGCATTCAGCGTCACAGCGTCATTTTCTTGAAGTGATACAATAGTTGTACCACTTATACTATTAATTATCTGAGCTTGAAACTCACTAGTGGCATTAGTCGCTGGCTGAAGCAAATCATTAGCTCTAATAGACAATGTTATAGAACAATCTTCATTAGTAGCACCACATAACAAATACGAAATCAAATAAACTCCTGTTTCTTTAATCTTTATGGAATTATTATCAGGATAATCAGTAAAAAGAGCCACGCCCTTTTCAGGTAAAGGTATGACCGTATCCACTCCCTGTACCAAACTAAGCTGAGTTTCAATCATCGAATATCTAAGTCCATAAGCAGATATAAAAGAAGGACCAGCAGGGCCTGGAGGTCCTATATCGCCTTTAGCACCTTTAGGTATAAGAAATGAAAGATGATGAACCCAATTTTCAAACGTATCCATTACTTGAGCAGGTTCCCCTGGCTCAAGGGTTTCCGTCTCATCTATAGCAATATGTTCACTTCTCCCCATCTCTCCCGGTAATCCTCTAAGACCCATTTCACCCTTATCGCCTTTTGGACCTTTAGGTATTTTAAAATCTAAAACAACATCCATAGGAGTACCAACATTTATAACGTCAGCTCCTTCATCAGAATCTACTGTTTCCACTGAACCTATCTGAATAGTAGAAGGCCCTTGAGCCCCTCTTTCACCTTTTGGTCCCTGTGGGCCAGGAATTCCAACATCACCTTTTTCACCTTGAACACCTTGAATTCCCTGTTCACCTTTGTCACCCTTTATTCCCCTAGGTATTTTAAAATTTAAAACAACATCCTGCACTGTTCCGACATTTTCAACTACAGCCTCACTGCCAGCATCTAAAGTATCAGTTTTTCCAACCTCAATAGTTGAAGGTCCTTGTGGACCCCTCTCACCTTTTGGTCCCTGTATATAACAATATTTATATCCAGTTGGAGTTTCATGTTTACCACCGCAATTACAATTATTATGCATAGACTCCCTCCAATCACATATTATATAATAATTAATAATGCAAACTTCAATATAATTTATGTTAAATATACATAATTGCATAATTAATATATAATACCTACTAAAATTATTAATATACTTCTCTCACTAATAATTTTCACCAAAAAAGAAGTATATCTTTTATAATATACCTCTTCAACAACAATTTAAAAGTTGATAGACTTTTTTTTATTATTTTTTCTTAGCATCGACAGTTAACGTTCTACTACACTTTTTACCATTTAATTCATAACCATCTTCACAATAGAAGAGCTTATTTATTCTTAACTCACACATGCCACTAGAATTTTTTGTACCACCAGATGGACAAAATCCTATTTCTTCATGACGGAAAGAAGCATAATAACAGGCCCCATTATAGTACACTCTTCCATGACTTGAACAATATCCTGGATTAGATTCATTATAATCTTTTCTATAATAACACATACCATTACTCTCATCATAAACTGCCTCACTAGCTTTATAGCTATCGTGATCCACACAGCCCCATTCATAATCAACATCTATTTCTGTTAAACAATATTCACGATCCCAGGCACCACCATTATATCCTTGTGGACATCTTCCATTAGCATTTTTAGTTTCAGTTTTAGTACATTTCTTTCCTTCTAATGTATAGCCTTTATCACAATAATAAACCACTTCTTTTGGAGAATCTTTTTTATTTTCATTATTTTTAGATTGCTCTGTTTTTTTGCCTTTTTCTACCTTTTCTTCAACCTCATCCCATTTAGCATACAAAGTTATACTCTCATCTAATAAGGCCTTATTATAAACTGGTACCCCATTTTTATCTTCCCAAGTAACAAACTTATATCCATCTTTAGTGGGCTCTTCAGGTAATGTTAACTCAACACCTTTATTTATAGTAATTGAATTAACCTTACTACCACCATTTGAATCAAATGTAATAGTGATTGTCTCTGGTTTTTTACTATATACAGCTTTTAATTTAATATTTTTATCAATACTCTTTTTAAAATCAAAAACATCTTTTGCTAAAACATCTTTTCCATTTTTTGTTCCTATAACCTCATACCAACCAATAAAGTCATCACCTAAATCATTTTTATCCTTAATAGCACTCTTATCAATGGTTTTATTATATTTAACACTAATAGTTACCCCTTTAGTTCCATTACCCAAATCAAAAGAAACCTCAAACTTCCTATTAAAAAACCATAGCAAAAATATTAAAACTACCACAGCTAATAATCCAAAAATGATAAAAAAAACTTTGCTTTTACTAAGAATTTTTTCCTTTTCCTTTAATTCCTTATCATTCTCACTCATAAAATACTCCTCTCTAAAACTATTATACGTAATATATAAAATAATTACTATATGGCAAAAGTCATAAAAACAAATAAATAAAAGTGAAATTAATCACAAATAGTAGTAATAAATATACCATTTTTAATAAATCAATGTTACTATAAATAAAAAAGGTGATATTATGAAGAAAAAAAATAATTATTATTGAAGAACAAATAATATTAAATGATCACTAAAAAAGTTTATTAACGATACTTATAATGTAGTTGCAACAAGTGATGATGCTAAAGATATGTTAAAATTATGTGATGAACATCAACCAAACTTAGTTTTAACAAATATACGTACCAAAAATAACTCGTCTGGAATTTCTAATGATTAAAAAATAAAAGATAAACATGGTAACAAAATAAAAATCTTAGCCATAACAGACTTACCAGAAATAACTTTCTTAAGTCAAGCAAAAAAAGCTAATTTAGATGGTCTTATTTATAAAAATATTGACAGTGAAACCCTACTTACATTTATTACACAAATACTAAATGAATATAAGCTATTTCCAGATAATATTAATAATAACAACCATCAATTTAATAATTTAACTGAAAAAGAACTAAAAATTTTAACATACTTATGCTCTGAATATGAAAGAGAGCATATTGCTAAAAAACTAAATATAACAACGGGAACCCTATATCTCTAATATATTAAATAAATTATAATTTGAAAGCATATCGAAATTATTAGTATTCTGTATTGGAAATGGTTATATAATGCCAGAATTAAACAAATAATAAAAAACTACCCATTATACATAAAACAATCTAAAACATGGACATAAACAATACCAATAGCCTGTAAATAAGAATAAATAATGGTACTACCTACAAATTTGATCCCTCTTTTTATTAAATCATTAGAAATATTATCTGATAATTTCGAAGTAGTCTTATTAACTTCATAAATAATTTTACCATTCCAAAAACTCCTTAAATAAATTCCAAAAGATCCAAACTAATCCTCTATTTTTCTAAATACTTTAGAATTACTAATAGCAGCCTTAATCATAAGTTTATTTCTAACTATTCTTTTATTATTTAATAATTCATTAATCTTAATATCATCATAATTAATAATCTTATCTATATTAAAATTATCAAATGCTACTCTAAAATCATCTCTCTTGTTTAAAATACATTCCCAAGATAGACGAGCTTGAAATGACTCAAGAATTAACATTTCAAATAAATAATCTTCATCTAAGTTCAATTTACACCATTCATTATCATGATATAAAACATAAAGATTATTATTCAAATTACACCAAGAACATCTCTTTTTATTATCTACATCCACTTAAATCACCTAAATGATTATACAATAAAAAGCTAGAATATTCTAGCCTTCATAATTCACAGAAAAAATTATACTATCAAATTATTATTTTTAATTGTTTTTTAAGATACATACTTTAATTTAAATTTTTCTTTTTTACAAGATTTAGATGTACAATATTCAATTATTATTTTGATTTTATCTTTAAAATCTTGTTCAGTAACGCTATCTAATACTGATTGTTCACATTCCGTACAAACCTGTCCACCTTCATAAAAACTCAAACTTTCCAATCTAGAATTAATTTTATTTAGCTTGCTGTTGTTTTCCCTAGTCTGCCATATCTCATCCTCAAAATATACATAAACAAGTTCTTTTTTTAAATCTGAAATTTTTCTATTTTGCTTGAAATCAGATATATATATTCTTCTCTCATTACCTTCTAAATATACTTTTCCCGTATCAAAACTAAAATTTTCACTTTTCCCAGAAAATTCGAATGTTGTTTCATCAAACTTTGGAGAATACATCATCTCATTATCTAAAGTATTTTCTAATGTTATATATGTTAAAAAGAAAACAAGTATCGCTAATACAAATAGTATGATTGTACCAATTATTATTTTTTTCATATTTCCTCCTTCTTATATTATATCACGTTTAATATGTTTAGAAAAAATATCCAGTTTTTCAGTTTCTCATTACTTTTAAATTCTTACTAACTTTGAATTTATCTATAAGATAAAAAAAGGAAGCAAATATTATTTACCTCCATAATGCACAAAATATAAACTAAATAAAACTATTATGCATTCATTTTATTATATTTTTTAGTTAATAATATAACTCCAGCTAATCCAAATATTGATAAAATTGAAGTTATTACATAAATTAAAATATTGTCAGCTGTTTCTGGATTAACTACCTCAACAGGTACTTTCTCTGATACAACTTTAATAACTATGTTTTTATCTATACTGTTAAATGTCAACTTACCATCATCTGGTAACTGTATTTCTTCATTATTTACTAAAAGTGATTTTATTCTGTATCCATCTTTGGCCTTAATATTAACTTCTTTGTTTTCACCTTCAACAATAATTAATTCATCAGTTATATCAGATTCGCTATTCTCATCTGTTACTACACTAAAAGTAAATTTAGAAAGTGTTTTAACATAACTATATCTTCCCAAACTATATGGCTCTGTTAAAAGATATGAATCTTCCTTACTATTCCCTCCATATACAACCTTGTTTTCAAAATTTGATAATGTAGGTGTCCCCATAAAAGCATAATTTCTAGCATTTATTTCATATGAACCACCATCAATATCAATTCCATCATTTGAACCAATACCATAATTACCATCTTTCAAATAAACATTGCAATTATTAAGAGCTACTGTCGAATCAGACCAAATCCCTCCAGCAATACTTTCTAAATCAAATGTAGAATTTGACAACGTCATTGTACCAGCACTATAAACATTAGCAAAACCACTTTTAGCTTTAACTTTAGAATTTTTAATAACTAAAGTACCATCACCAGAATCCTTATTTACAAAAATAGCATTAGATTGATCTCCAGTTGCTTCCAAAAACAATTCACTATCACTTATTTCCATCTTAGCAAATGATGCTATGGCAGAACCCCAACCCTTAGCTTCTACTTTAGAACCATTTTTAATAAATAATCCATTTACAGCTTCAATAGCATGTGAATTTTCCTGGGTATTAATCAAATCTAATTTTGCACCATCAATAGTTATAATTTCTCCTTTAATAGTTGGATGAATTGTTTGTGCCGTTAATTTTCCATCGCCTGATATTATAATATTTTTACTTGTTCTTATAGCAAAAGAATCCTTACCAGTAACAGTAATAGTATTATTACCTTTTAACACAATTTTAAATGTTTCTGTAGTATTAGTAATATTAATAATATCAACAGTTTCAAGATCTGAGGTAATAGTAGCATTATCTAAAATAATTTCTTTAGTACTATCATTGTAAGTAAGTGTTCCATCACCACAAGTAACCACATTAGTTGTATCAGTTAAACGTACTCCCTTTACATAAACATCATAGTCTTTAGCTTCTACATTCATAACACCTACAACAAAAAGTCCAACAAATGTAAATAATGATGTTAGTAAATACTTCTTCATTTTATTTTTCATATATTCTCCTTTCATAATTAATTATATTAAATAAAGTACTTTTAGTATATATGCCAGAAGTAATAAAAAATACATAAAAATATATGACAAGAATCATGTCTTTGCCATATATTTAAAATCTCCTAAAGTAATTTGTTATGCTACATATTTAACCATAGATGCCGTTAATTTTTGTCCACTCCTCGTAGTAGCAGTTACTCTAACATTTGCTTTCCTCGTATCACCTGATGCATTATAACAAATATACTCACTATTATAAGTTGTACCAGAGCCCTCTCCTCTAACTATTGTATAACCAATACTTGCAGAATATGAGTTATTACAAGAACCAGCTCAAGCTACATCTTGGTTAGCAACCAAAGTAAATGTATTAGGTCTTCTCCCCCCCCATTTCATCATTAGTAAAATTTTGATAATAAGTATTATTGTTAAATGTATAACAAACACCTAAATCCTTTTCTATATATGTTGTTGCTGTAGCACTATTTCCTGAAGATAGAACTGCTTTAACTGTAACAGTTACTCCTCCACTACATTCAGAACCTGTTGCTCTAATGTCACCAGTACTAGAAGTTACTGTAACACATCTACTATCAGTATCAACTAACTCATATCTAACTTCACCAGTTACATTAACAACGCTAGCCGTAGTATTTGCTCCATAACCATTTCTATGAATTGCACTTCTATCAATTGCAAAAGTAATTGATCCTACTTTAGGCTGTTCAGCTGGCTTTTGCTCAAGCTTTTCATCCTTTTTCGCTTCTTCAACTTTTTCCCATACTGCATATAAAGTATTACTATCTTCAAATAAAGTATTATTATTAACTACATTACCATCCTTATCTTCCCAGTTTTTAAAGTTATCCCCATCTCTTGTAGGATTTCCTGGAAAACTTAATTCACTACCCTTATCAATAGTAATAGATTCCACTTCAGAACCACCTCTACTATCAAAATTAATAGTAATACGCTCAACTCCAGCCTCATATATAGCTTTTAACTTAGTTTTCTTATTAATTTTAGTCTTAAAATCAAACTTCTTATTCGTAACCTTTTCCTTACCATTACTATCTTTAGTAACTAAAAACTATCCTATAAATGAATTACCAAGCTTTTTCTTAGTATCAATATCTTTCCTTTTTATTGTATTATTATATTTAACATAAACAATCTTATCATCTCTACCATCATTATAGTCAAATCTAACTTCAAATTTTCTATTAAAAAAACATAATAAGAAAAGTAAAATAATTAATAAAACAATTTCCAAAACTATGAATAATTTATTATTATTTTTATCCTCCTTTTTTTATCCACATCTTTTACTTCTATTTACCTACTCTTAGACATAAACGCAACTCCTCTAATAATATTATACTTAAAATATAAACTATTTCTTGCATGCCAAGAGTAATAAAATACACTATAAAAAAGTGAATAAAATCACAAATTATAAATATAAATACCCTTTTTATCTAATCTATGATAATATAAATGTAATTAATGAGGTGAAAACTTTATGTCTAAAAAAATAATTATAATTGAAGACCAACTAATACTAAATGATATGTTAAAAAAAACTCTGTCTTCATCATTCGAAGTAGTAGCAACATCAGATGATGCCTCTACTATGTTAAATCTTTGCGATAAATATAGTCCTGATTTAGTTTTAACAGATATCTGTACTAAAAATAATTCATCTGGTATTTCTAATGGTAAAAAAGTTAAAGACAAATATGGTAATAAAATCAAAGTTTTAGCTATAACTGGTATTCCTGAAGTATCCTTCTTAAATGAAGCTAAAGCTGCTAACTTAGATGGTTTTATATATAAAAATATTGAAAGTGATGCACTACTAGTCTTTATAACACAAGTATTAAATGGTTATAAACTTTTCCCAGATAATGTAGATTATAATGATGATAATAAATGTTTTAAGGATTTAACTGAAAAAGAGTTAAAAATTCTAACTCTTTTATGTTCTGGATATGAAAGAGAACATATCGCTAAAAAATTAAATATAACAACAGGAACTCTAAAAAATTATATTTCTAATATTTTAAATAAACTAGGTTTTGAAAGTATCTCTAAACTATTAGTCTTCTGTATTGGAAATGGTTATATAATACCAGAATTAGATAAATAGGAAATTAATCCTATTTTATTTTTGCACTAATACCGTTAAAACAAAATTATCATGAGAATCTATTGTCAAATATCCACCTATATCATTTAATTTCCTTCTCATACCCTTAATACCTTCCCCTTCATTTATAAACTTATTAGGAGGTTGTCCATCATTAGTAATAGTCATTTCTAATTTTTCTAAATCCTCTTTTACCAAAATTTTAATATTCTTACTATCAGCATGTATAATCGCATTAGAAATAGCCTCTCTAATTATTTCAAAAAAGATCAAAGCCACATCATTATCATTAGGCAACTTTCCTTTAATTTCTATATTAATACCAAACAACTTATAAACACTAATAAGTTTTTCTAACTTAGAATTATTATCTAAATCTCTATCTTCATCTAAAAATAAATTATCAATCATAAAACTAATGTCATCTTTATCAACATCTAAATCTTTATTATTAAGATACTGTTGAAATAATGATAATCTATGTCCTAATAAATCATGAAATTCATTTTTCAACTTCATTAAATTTTTAGTCTTCTCTATTTTCTCAAGATTATCTAAAGACTTTAAGATCTTTTTATTATTCTTATCTATATTAATATTTTGTACTTCTATTACCTCTTGTAACTTATAAATATCTGTAACATCTACCATAACTATTTCAATATTATTAACTATATTTAACTGATAAACTTTATCCAAACATTTAATTAAATGATCACTTCTAAACTCTAATTTTAATATACTATCTATATAATTATTCTTAATATTAAAATAATCTAATATCTTCTTCATGGTATTATTAATTAAAATTATATCCCCATCACTATTTAAAAACATAATACCATTAATATCTAAATCAATAGCCTTCTTTACAGAAAGTATTGAAATATATTTCTTCTTTTTAATTACTGTATATATTGTTGTTATAAGTATATAAAATATTAATATAATAGATAAATAAAAATAGGAAACATCATAATACTCAGTATTTGAATAATTTAAATCCCTATAACAAACATATATACTAAAAACTAATATTATCGTTCTAATAACTCTACTCATAATATTTTTTTCTTTTCTTAAATATAAAACTACTACATTATAAATTTCTAATATTATAAGAAAAGATAATAAACTAATAACTACTTCCATAATTATATCCTCTCTTTAATAGTAAAACTAAGATTAACATCATTATCATAGTCCTCTTCTGTTATTACTATATTTTTATCTAAAATTAATTTATCTTTAATTTTTTGATCACCTTCAACCATAATATTTATCTTTATAGTAGCCTTATCTTTTTTTATAAATATCATAATATTAGTATTATTAATATTTTCTATAACATTAAATATTACTTCATAAATAGTTGCCATTATAAAACTATCAATCTTCATCTTATTAACAATAACTTCTCCATTAATACCAAAAACAAGACCATCATCTAATAATTCTTTTACAACTAATTTAATACCAACTTCATTATAAATATCATCATTAAATTCTGATATTATTAAAAAACTCTTTCTTTTACAATAAGCTATTAATAACTTTATTTTTTCTAAATCATCTCTATTTATATCTTTTTTATCTAATATTTTCTTAATATTTTCTCTTTTATCATTTAAGCTATCTTCTAATTTTATAATAATTTCTTTTCTTAAATTAATCTTATATAATTCTTTTTTAATTTTCTCTTCTTTCTTTAAACCATCTTGTTGTAATAATAATTTTTTTTGTTTTTTAGAAATCAATTTTCTATATTTATTCAACTTACTAATATCTTTTTTAAATATTACATAACTATCTTTATTTTTCTTAATATTATAAATAACATCATTATCTTTATAAGTATCTTTTACACATCCATTTTTAATATCTAATAAAATATTATTATCTAATACCGAAAAAGCTTTAGTTTTATAAATAGTAGTTCCATCCAATGAAATAATCATCATATTCAATCTAGAATTTTCAAAAGTCTTTATATATTTAGAATTATTAGGTATTAGATTTAGATATAACATCAATTCTATTCCTAAACAAATTAAAGTACTTAAAATAATAGTTAAATTACTACTTCTAAATACTGGAATACCCATAACATAAAAGACAGTATATAATAATCCTCCTAAAAGTAATAAAAGCGGTAAAAAGGCTTTAAAATCCCTTTTAATTTTAAATCTATCTATAACTAAATTGATCATACCATTTCCAAGTAAATAAAATATCCATATACATATCAAATAATAACCATAATAATGTTTATAAGAATCAAAGTGATCTATTCCATTATAAAATCTAAAAACAAACTGATGCCAATCATTAGAAATAACCATTAAAAATAATATAATAGATACAGTAATAATAAAAATCTTTCTACTTTTATTAAGTCTACCAGAAATCATATTACTACACATATAAAAAGCTACTGGAATAAAAATTAATGGTACATAGTACAAGTACCAAAATATTCTTTGTAAATCCAAACTAACTACACTTTTATTAATTCTAACTAAAACCCAAAATACAATTAATAAACCAATCCACATTACATATTTTTTAGTTTTTTTATCATATAGTTTATAATATAGTTTTAAAACCCATAGTGTAAAAAAGACTCCATAAAGTAAAGTCATTTGATTTGCCTCCACATCTATCACCTACCAATAAGATAGCATATACTAGGACAAAATAAAATACTTAAGATAACCTAAGTATTATATTTCTTCATTAATAATTTTTCTAATCGCTAAAGCTACTCCTCCAGCATCACACTTACTCGTTATAAGATCAGCTTTTATTTTTAATTCATCATAAGCATCCTCTGTTGCGATATTAAACCCTTCATCAAAAAACATTGAAAGATCATTTAAATCATTACCTATTCTAACTGTATCAGATAATTTAATTTTCAAAATATCACACAAGTTTTTAACTCCACATCCCTTATTAATACCAGGCATTGTTATATTTAACCAATAACTATTTTCTACATAACTATCATCATATAAAGATCTAGACTTATTAATAACAACTACATCTTCTAATTTATTAATTTCATCCTCTAATGCTAATATATTATCTTTTATATCAGAAGTAACAATAAGCTGTGTAGTATAATTATCTTCACATAATTTCTTATCTAATTTAGAAAATAATCTTTGAATATTAGAACTATTAGGATCAATACTTGCATAGTCATAATCTATTCCTGTTATAACTAGTTTAGTATTCATATTTTTACATAAATCATATACCTTTTTTATACTACTATAATCAATACCATTACTATATAAAACTTTATTACTTATAAGATCATATATAATAGAACCATTATTAGAAATAATATATCTTATTTTCTTAAACTTATCCGCAATATATCTAGTATAAGCAACACTTCTTCCACTAACTAAAACAAATTCTCCTCCAAGTTCTATATACTTATTTATAGCATCTATATTTTGAGGAGTTATCTCTCCTTTTGTTGCTAAAGTACCATCTATATCACAAAAAACTATTTTCTTCATATTATATACCTCACTTATAATATTATATACTTCTTTTTTCCTTAGAGGCAATATTATTAACTACTATAAAAACTAGTGAAAAACCAATAAGAACTAAAGAATTAATAATTACAGGTCTAATATTGTTAAAATTAATAAATTCCATATTAGCTAATAATTCATTTGAATTAATATACCAATAAGATGGTAAAACATGAGCAATCTTTAATACTGATTCTGGTAAATACATAACCGGAATAAAAGCTCCACATAAAAAGGCTGATCCAAGTGCTAAAACATTTACTATACCAGATATGGCTCCTTTATTACTGACTAAAGTAGAGATTAAAAGAGCCATTGTCAAAGAACAGAAAGTAAAGATAAAAGTATTAATTGCAAATAATAAACCTCGAACAGTAAGTATTTCACCCTTAAATAAACAAATACCTAAAACTACATATAAAAGCCAAACAAGAGTAGCATAAATAAAACTAGCCTTTAATATTAACCTATTATGTCTTCTATAATCCATACTACTAACAACTATTCTTCTACTAATATTTTTATCATGAAAACTTGATAAGACTGTACAAATAATAAATATAACAACAGCCATAATACTATAACTAGCAAAATTAAAGTAACGACAAACATGAGAAATAGCATCAACATTTAATTTAGAAGCTACTGAAACTTCACTTTTTTTAGCTAAACTATTATTAATAGAAATAATTAAATCACTGTCTCTTAGACCACTTTTTACATAAAAGTTTTGTACTTTAATATACTTTTCTAAAATCATTTGTGCCAGTGAAGAATCATAATTATTTGCACTCTTAATATCAAGAGTTATCTCTTCCCCATTTAAAATCTTCTCACTATACTGTTCTGGTATATAAATAACATAAGAAGCATCTCTGTAAAATAATGCATCATTTATTTTATCCTCATTATTATCCACTTTAATTATATTAGTATTATCATTTAAATAATCAACCAAGTTTTTAGAAAGAGCTCCCCTATCATCATCAACAACTATAATATCTGGTTTACTATCAGTAAATGTCATATCATCATTAACAGTTGTATTTATACCACCAAATGCTATAAGCATAACAGTATATAAAATAATCATTCCCCTATATTTATATAGTACTTTCCAAAAAGTTTTAAATACTGTCATACCTTTGCCTCCTTAACTTATAATAAGATATTAAAAGCATTAAAATAGAAAACATCAATAAACTTATAATATTAAAGTAATATCTATTCAAAGTATTATAATAATATAAAGCATAAAAACCATCCGTTATCATATTAGCCGGATTAATTAAATTTAAGATTGGAACATTTTTATCAATTATATATTTCATTGTAATTCCCATCATTCCAGATAAGAAACACCATGCCATAACAACAGATATCAAAACACCAGTCTTTGTATTTTCACTAAATTTGAAGAATGTCGCAATAAAGACTCCTAAAGATAACCCAGCCAAAGATCCAACTGCAATTAAAAGTAATACTAATCCCCAATTAGAACCATAGTCCACTCCTAAAACAAAAACAGTATATATAAACAACAACAATACCCCAATAATCTGAACAATATAACTAGCTAAAAAACTTCCTAAAAGCATTGCCTTCTTATTAATTGGACTAATACTTATTCTCTTTCCCTCACTAGTCATATTAGCTAATCTACTATTAGTAACAGTTAAAGAAATTATCGCTCCATATAAACAAGCCATAGCTAATAAAGTATAATATTCAATCATAGTATAACTTAAATTGGTACTAGAAATATCATTAAACTTAACACTACTATTATTAATTAATTTAAAAGTATTACTATATATTTTTTGATAGTCACTGATATTTCTAAATTTCCTATTAGCCATAACCCCATCAACTATTTCCTGATAACTACTAATCTCATCAACTACAAATCTAAGTACTGTCTCATTTACCCCAGATGAATTAACAAATATTTTAATATCATCCCCAGTAAAATATAAATAACCAACTATCTTATTATCTTCAAGTAACTTCTTAGACTTATCTAAACTACCATATTTAATATTAAATAATTGATTTTTACTATTTTTATTACCTAACTCCTTAAATGCTGATGCAAATAACTTATTATTTACAAATTCACTATTATCAACAACAGCTATATCTATAACATCTAATTTTTCTTTATTTTCGATATTAGAAAAAGCTAATTTAAAAAATGTCCCCAATAATATTGGAAAAATAAAAGTCCAAAACAATAACATTTTATTTTTTAATAAACACCTAAAAGTATATTTAAAATTATGTAAAAACATTAGTCTCTTAATTCCTTTCCAGTTAGTTCAAGGAATACATCATTTAAAGTTGGTCTTTCAGAAAATATTTTACTATAAGTTATTTTCTCATCTTCTAAAAAATCAATAAGTTTTTTTAGATTATTATTACCCTTCTTATATGTAACAATAAGTGTATTATTATTTAAAATAGCTTCATCTACTGTTTTAATCTTTTTTATTTTTTCTAAAATATCTGGATCTATATTATATACTTCTACTGTTATTTTTTCTTCTATCTTAGCCAAATCTTTTAATTCTTCTAATGTTCCACTCGCTAGTATTCCACCTTTATCTAGAATTATTATTCTATCACATAGTATCTCTACTTCTTCCATATAGTGAGTTGTATATAGAATAGTAGCTCCACCATCTCTTAGTTTTTTTATACCATCTAAGATATTATTTCTACTCTGAGGATCAACTGCTACTGTAGGTTCATCTAAAAATATTAGTTTTGGTTTATGGGCAATACCACAAGCTATATTAAGTCTTCTTAAAAGTCCACCAGATAATTGTTTTGGATAAAATTTCTTAAAATCTGCAAGTCCTACTAAGTTAATAGCATCTTCAACGTACTTACTTCTTAATTTTTTATTCCTAATATATAGTCCACAAAAATAATCAATATTATCATAAACTGTTAACTCTTCAAATAAAGCAATTTCTTGAAATATAACACCTATCTTACTTTTAATATCATAAGAGTCCGGAGTCATTTTCCTACCAAATATTTTAATATCACCACTCTGAAATTTTAATAGTGATAATAAACAATTAATTGTTGTTGTCTTTCCAGAACCATTTGGTCCAAGTAAACCTAAAATTTCTCCTTCATGAACTTCAAAAGATAAATTATTAACCGCTACTAAATCTTTATACTTTTTAGTTAATCCTTCTACTTTAATTACATTCTTCATATATCCTCCATTACATATCCTTACAAACATCTACCCAACCTTTTATATTAGAAATCCTCTCTAATTCATCAACTGTTAACTTAACTCCACTATTAGAGCTACCACAAGCTGGATAAACATTTTCTAATCTTTTTAGTGATTTATCTAAATAAACCTCTACTCCATCATTAATACCAAACGGACAAACACCACCAGCCTCATGACCAATAATTTCTGAAAGCATCTCTACTGGAGCCATTTTAGCTTTTACAGAAAATTCTTCCTTATATTTATGATTATCAATTTTAGAAGTACCAGCTACTACAATCAATATAGGCTTATCACCTACTAAGAATGATAATGTTTTACCAATCTCTTCTTCCATACATCCAATCGCAATCGCTGCTTCTCTTACTGTCTTAGAAGAAATAGGAAACTCCATAACTCTATCTTCAAAGCCAAATTCTTTTAAATACTCTTTTGCCCTTTTTAATGACATACTACCACCTCTAACTACACATTAAGCCTTTTATAAGCCTTTACTCCAAACTTCATAAGTACAAAGTATAAACAAATTACTAAAACTAATAGAATTGATAAATGAATTAACATAAGTAAATTAATATCTAAATACTTACTAAAATAAACAATCCCCAACATACTAAGTATAAAAACTGCTATTCCAATAAACACAGATATCATAGAACTCATACTCTGTTTTACAACCTCAGTATCATTACTAGCATTAAGTTTAGGATAAATTAAATTAACAATTAATCCAACTAATCCTGAGAATAAAATCATTAATAAACTTAGATTAAAAATTATAAACATATATAATAAACTAGGTCTAAATTTAATAAAAAATATTAGTTCACTAATTAATATAAATGGTAACTCTATAACAAAAGGATATAAAATTTTAGATCTTAAAATAGTCTTTTCACTAACAGGTAGACTCTTAGTTATATTTATAGTTGCACCTTCTAAAGATATACAAGAAGAAGTAATAGAAGTCATTGATGTTGAGAATAAAATAAGACCATAATAAAGCAAAAATGTAGATACATTAGAATCAAGATTATAACTAGACAACATACTTGTAACAGCTGAATTACCATTAACACATAAAGCTATTGATAAGACCACTAATAACAATAATCCAAATGAAGTATTAAACATATAAACTGGTGAAGAAAAATATCTATTCATCTCTTTTCTAACAAGAGCCATAATTTTACTTCTTTTAATAAAAGTATTATGAGTATTCTCCCTTATTGAACTACCGTCTGAATTAACAATTATCTTAAAATAAAACTTAGATCCAATAAATATAAATAATATAAAAGGTAATATATTAACTAAAATAAGTTTTATTAGATCGAAAATATTAAACTTATTAACTAAATTTATATAAAGACCAATAGGATAATATACCCTAGTAAGAAAATCATTTATACTATTTGCTTTAACTGCAATATCTTTAATAAAATTCTCAATATTAGAACTTAAGAAAAACACTCCTAAAAATATAATAGATGTAAGTACTGTTTGTATTATTTTTTTAAATCTTGATTTGCTAGAAAATAGTTTTACTAAATACCCCAAAATACTAGAAGCAATTATTGGTATCATTGGTACCAATAATGTCATAATTAATGATACTATATAAAAGATTACCCCAGGTCTTTCAAAGTATATGTATATAACAAAAGCTGGTAATAAAAACATTAGATTATATATATATTGAAATAATAATAATTTAAATATCCTAACAAAAAGAATTTTACTTCTAGAAATAGGTAATGAAAATAATAAGTCATTATCCCTAGCCTCAAATAATATTCCTTGTGACTTATATATACCTTGCATAAAAGCCAAAATAGAAACAATAAAGATAAACATAGTAAGCATAATATATGTAAGATGAACTTTAGAAAGTTCATCAGCAATCATATAAGCATAAACACCTAATGATAGGCAAACTATTATAAAAAGGCATACTGGAAAAATAATTTTTTTAAGTTTACTAGAATTAGCCTTAGTCCCATATTTAAACATATTCATGTCTTGACTTAAGGCCGCTCTTAAAAGTGATAATGTCCTTTTCATTATTTATCACCCAATTCTAAGAATACTTCTTCTAGTGATTCATCACCTTTAATATCCTTCATTTTGCCCATCTTAACTATTTTACCATTCTTTATAATCGCAACTCTATCACATAACTTTTCTGCAACATCTAAAATGTGTGTAGAAAAGAATATTGTTTTACCATCTTTAGCCATTTTCTTCATCAATTCTTTCATATCATAAACAGCTTTTGGATCAAGACCTACAAAAGGTTCATCCATAACTAAAACCTTAGGATTATGAGAAAGTGCTGCTATTAAGGCAACTTTTTGTTTCATACCATGAGAAAAACTAGAAATATCATTATTCAACTTATTCTCCATCTCAAATATTTTAGCATATTTATTAACATTTTCTTTTCTATCTGAAGAACTAACATCATACATATCACATATAAAATTAATAAAATCAATAGCCTTCATATTTTCATAAAGATCTGGATTATCAGGAACATATGATATATCTAGTTTACACTCAATTGGCTTATCTTTAATAGATTTATGATTAATTAATATATCTCCCTCTTCAAAATCAAGTATCCCAACTAAAGACTTAATCATTGTTGTTTTACCTGCCCCATTATGCCCAATAAAAGCAAATATTTCACCATCATTAACAGTAAAGCTAACATCATTTAATGCTTTTTTTTCACCATTATAAGTCTTACTAACATTTTTAATCTCTATCATTTTTATATCTCCTTTTAAAATAATTTTATCTCTTATTAGAAAAACACAAAGAAAAAGTTCCTAAAAACATAAATATAAATCCTTGTAAAACTCTTCCACTATTAAAGTAAATAAAAGAAATAACATACAATAAGCAAGATATGAAATTAAATAATATTGAATACATATTTTTCATATTATCCCCATAATATTATATTCAAATTACTAACATAAATATATTACTTCTTCATACTATCTTCATATAACATTAAAGCTTTAAATTCAATTGATAATAATTCTCTAATTTCTTCTTCATTTAATTTAACTGCATTATTCGCAACTAATGTCGCAATACCATGAGAAAATATCCACATAACAGTATGAAAGCTTTTAATATCTTTCTCATCTAAAGTAGTATTATTCTTAATAATTTGAAACACCTCATTAAAGCCTTCATCTTTACTTACAAATTCCTCTGGTAAATATTTAGATTCACTCATAAATAAAATTTGAAATAGTTTATTTTCACACTTTGCAAACTTAATATAATTAATACCAATTTGTTTATATTTAGGTACATCATCAATCATATCTTCAATTAAGAATTTATAAAAATACTTTTCTATTTTTTTATATAATTCTGAATTTAATTCATCAACATTCTTAAATTGATAATAAATAGGTCTTATTGAACAATTCATTCTTCTAGCAATTTCTCTATTACTTACCCCTTCTAATCCATTCTCTCTAACAATATCAAATGCCACATTTAAAATCATATCTTTAGTAATTTTAGTAACTGTCGGTATATATATCACCACTCTTCTACAAATATTGTATCATGTGATACAATATTTGTATAGATAAAACCAAAAAATTTAAGACGAGTAATCATCATCTTAAGGAAATACAAAAAAGGATCTATTTATTACTTTAGATCCTTTTCTAATGCTTTTACTATTGTATTTATATTTTTCTTAAATATAAATATATCTATTATACTTGATATTGAATAAATAATTATCATTATACCTAAAGAAGCTGTTAGTGCTATAGTACCAATCTGTGGATTAATTATAATTATCAAACCACAAACAATAGATACAATTGAACAAATAGATATAGATAACCAACTATCATATCCACAAGACTTAAGAAGTAAAGATATTCTTAAATCCATAGTTGATTTTACAATCATTACCATACCAGCAACTATAGGAAACAATATCTTCATAAATTCCGGTCTTAATAATAAAACAATTCCAAGTAATAACTCAATAATTCCTAAAGTTAAAAAATTAAATACTAATAAGCTATTTTCTTTTTCAACTATAAAATATACACCATTCACAATTAAAGTAATTGCTAAAACATAAGTAATCGTCTCAAAAGACACTTCCGGAAATACCATAAATATAAATCCTATTATTAACATTAATATAGATATTATAATTGATGAATATAAAAATTTATTTAATCTACTAAGCATAATTATCCTCCTCATATTAAGCATTATATCATTGACATAATTAGAAGTTAACGACACTTTAAAAATTATGTTGGTTAATTTTATTATGAACGAAAAAAGAGATAAATATTTATCCCTAATTTATTTTTTTCTTTTTAATATATAATAAGCAACCAACTATCCCAACTAATGAAATAACTCCAATAGAAACATATAGTACTATATTATCACCAGTCTCTGGGTTTACAACCTCACTATTATTACTAATTGTCTCAGTTAATATATATGTACTAAAATGATCTGTTTCAAACGTTGCAAAACCATCTTCAATTACAACATTATGTTCTTCTTTTTCATCATTTGAATTAATATAATAAACAGTTAATTTCTTACCTTCATATTCTTCTGGAACCGGTATTCTAACCAAGAACTTATCCTCAAGTTTCTCAATAAATGCTCCCTTACCATCAGAATATAGTTTAATATCAAAAGCCTTATAATTATCAGTTCCCAATATAAACTTAATTTTATCACTTATGATAGGACTAACAATTAATGAAGTATCTAAAGGAACTAGTGAACTATCTGATGTAATTTTAATATTTGTATCAACGTCAAGTCCTAAATATGTAGGTACAACTAATTGTTCCTTAGTACCTTTCATAATATAGAATTTATAAGTCTTCCCCTTAACAGTAACATTATAATAATTACCATCAGTATCATTAACATCAACCATTGTATCAAGAGCATCTTGATATAAATTGGCAAGTGATGATAATAGTCCACCATATTCTACCTTAACTTCATCATTACCTAAGTACTCATTAATTCTTTCTTGAGCAGCCCTAATATAATCTTCCTTTGTATCAGGCGTACTTTGAGGAATATATATTACTCTTCTAAAATATAAACCTTGTGTCTTATAACCATAAATAGCACCATTATAATATACAGTCATTGGACCAAATGCATTCTCATACATAATATCAATATCTTGTATTCCGGCTCTAACATCAAGATCAAAAGATATATTTCCACCATCGGACAATTTTATAAGATCAGATGAATATTTTACGGCTCTACCAGAAGCTCCATAGTTCCATAATTCTGATTTACTACTGGTCATATAATAATTTATTAAACCCATATCAGTAACTTGATAATATTGATTTTGCGTTGAACCCATATCATCAAAATTCTTCATTTTAGACATAAATTTTGTAACATAATTACTCTTTTCAGGTTCAATATATTTTACAACAATATCATATTCCTTATTAAATTTATTGCTCTCCTCACCATCACGTTCAATATGAAGTTTGCAATTTATAAAATCATTATCTAAACAATATGAATATGCAATATAACCATCTTCATCTAAAAGTTTTCTAGCAGCAGCAGTTAAATATGCCTCCGCAGCAGCACTATCAGTTGGCTTAACTGACTTTACTACAAAATTCTTACCATCAGGAACTACTTTCTTATATAGATTCTCTTCTTCTGCCGAACTAAGTGCATTAACACTTAATACCCCTAAAAACAAGAAAGTAATAAATGTAAAGGAAAAACATTTTATTATTTTCTTCATCGTATCACCTCTCCTAGTATAAAGATATCATATTTTTACTTACTTGAACAGTCCAAATTTCAAACTATTTATCATCAATTGAGTTTAAAATTGTTTCTCTGTAATCCTCACATTCACTTAAAGCACTATCATCATCAATTTCATAACTAAATAAATAAACTTTTTTACCTTTCATAGTAGCATAAAAATACTTAATACCATTTGAACTTTTATAAAAAAACCAAGTCCAATCAATATTATTAATAGTAGATTTATTACCACTAATAGGTGATTCTATTTCATACGTAGTACTATAATAATCAATCATTTTAGAAATTAATTGATTAGAATCAGAATATCCTAAAACAGAACCAAATTTAAGTCTACAGCTACCAAATATATCACCATCAGTATAATACTTATAATAATAATTATAAGATGATGATTCATTAACAAACACATCAGGAACTAGTATTGAAAATTCATCTTTTATAACTACACCTGGATCATAAGATATAAATCCACGATAATCCTCATCCATATGTTTATTATCACTATTTTTATCCTTATCCTTGTCACTATCTTTATTAAAGAATATTTTATTTATATTTTCCATTAAAGTAGAATCTGGTCCACCAATTACAAATAGAATAGCTAAACAACAAACAACAGCTATCAAAGTTATAGAAATTACTCCTCTAATACTAGTTCCACCATTCGAACTACAAATATCTCTTATTTCCTGATAGTGCATATTAATATTTTTTTGTTTAATTTTTCTAATTTTTCGTCTAGCAGAAAATATATAAAATTTATTAACAGTAAACCCAACCAAAATAGCTAGAACAATATAAACAATAAAAACTACAATAGGCTTTTTTATAAAAACAAAATCAGCTATTACTATTGCTAATACAATTAATGAATAACTATACATCTTTCTATAAAGTGCATAAAGCATGGTAAAAAGAAAACCAAAAATATTAAATGGTAAAAGAATCTTCTCATAGCTTTTGCCAATATAAGCTTTTAACAATTCCTGATCACTAGCAGAATCATTATCATCTGTAAAATCATCATTGATAACATTGTTTGCTAGATAATCATCCATATAATCATCATCACTACTATAATCATCATCATTACCATAGTCATCATCATTGCCATAATAAATATCATCATTATAATTAGTAATATCACTATTAGAGTCATCAACTGTATCATTATTATTTATTATATTATTTATATCACCAACTAATTGTATTTCTTTGTCTAGAGGCTCACTAACAAAATTTTCCGATTGAGAAGAATCATTCTCAATATCACTTAAAATCTTACTCTTTAAACTTTGAAATGAATTATTATTATTTTTCGAACTATTACCTGAAGACTTTTTAGATCTATTCATTGTAAACCTCCTATCATTTCAATCATAACATCAAAGAAATAATACCATTAATTTCAATAAATAGCAATATTTATACTAAACTACAGAGAAAAAGAGTAAAATTTCTTCGCAAATATTTTTGATATAATTACTGCATAATAAAAGGTGGTGTACAGTAATGAATAGAAAAGAAAGAAGAAAATTAAGAAAAGATAAGGATTTAGTAAAAAAATTATATTCTATTATTGATAAATATCTTCCTAAATTATTAGATACGCTTGGGAGTTTGACTGATACTAGAAATCAAAGTTACGTTACTTATAAAATGAAAACTATCTGTGTAACTAGACTATTTGGTCTTCTTTGTGGTTTAACCACTATGACTGATATTTCTTCTGATGACTTTAACTCTGATAATTGTATAAAAAACTTATCTAATATATGTAATCAAGATTTGGAAGAACTTCCTTATTGGGAAACTATCCAGGATGTATTTATGAAAATTAAAACAGATGAGTTAAGAAATATTCAAAAATATATTGTAAAAGCTTTAATTCGTTCTAAAATGTTCGACAAATATAGATTTAATGGTTGCTTTCAATTATTATTCGATGGTACTGGTTTATCTAATCATGATTATAATCTTAATAATAATTGCCTAATCAGAAAACATAGAGATGGTAAGATTTCATATTATAAATATGTTTTAGAATGTAAATTAATTGTTGGCAATATAGTTATTAGTTTGGATACCTAATTTATTGAAAATGAAAAGATGTTAACTGATAAACAAAAACAAGATTGTGAAACTAATGCTTTTAAAAGAATGATTAAACGAATCAAAAAGAATTATCCTAAATATAAGTTCATTATTACTTGTGATGATCTTTATGCTACTACTCCAATAATTAAATTATGTAAAAAATATAATTGGCATTATATTTTTCAAACATACTTTTTTAGATCTTTTTTTAATTTGCGGACCTAAAAGTGGACCTAAAATTACTTAATAGTTCTAAAACCCTTTAATATAAACAAAAATGAGAGCTTTCGCTCTCTTCAGGGGGCTATTATATTAAAAAAGAGGATTGTTTAAAATCCCCGTAATATCGACATATAACTCATATAG
>CAKPJX010000016.1 GCA_934163035.1 uncultured Bacilli bacterium
T
This sequence comes from uncultured Bacilli bacterium, assembly GCA_934163035.1. GTDB lineage: Bacteria > Bacillota_I > Bacilli_A > RF39 > UBA660 > CAG-877. Next base: position 2 of record CAKPJX010000016.1, read on the forward strand.
GATAAAATCTCATTTCTATCTTTTATGGCTTTATAACCTTTGCTACTGGAAGCAATATAAATATCAGTATCTTGATTTATAAAATTAATATTATTTACTATAACTAAATTTTTTAATTGCTTTTCATCTATCCTAATACCACCCTGATTTAACTCATTTATACAATCCTTAGCCTTTTTCCAATTGGCTAGATCTATCAATTCGTATATCATTATTTTTTCTCCACTTATTTTCTAAAGTAGTATCAATATCTAATTCTTGAGCTTCGTTAATTAATTCATTAATCAATATCCACATTTCTTTAGAATTATAACTACTACTGCCATAGTAAACGACTACTTCTTCATACGAACCATCAAAGCAACCGGTTCTTTCAGCCAACCAACCTAACCCTCTTAATTGCCAACTTTCTATAAATTTACCTACGGCTTCGCTATTTATAGATATAATTTCAAAAGTGCCAACTCTTTTGATTAAATCCTTATAAACATCTTCTTTTGTGTTGCCAACCACATCAGCAATTTTTTTACATAATACCCACAAGTATGAGTTAGCCCTATTGCCTCTTTTTAAGCGATAAGGCTTTATCTCATATAATTTTTTTGGATTTAAACTTGACAATTTTTTTAAAATCTCTTCTGGTGTACCAATCATCTTTTCTTTATTATCTTTACAGCATTTAAAGTTATTACGAAATGTAAAATCAAGACTATAACAAGCAAAAATAATGCAATCAATATTGGTAATAGTACCAATAACCAACTCCAAGCAATAACTCCTGTTAATTTCAAAATTATGAATAATCCCCCTAATAATAATAAAATTGTGCTCATACTAGTTTTCCTCCTTATTTAATCTCGAAATAAATCATTTAAAAAATCAGTAAAATTTTGTGATTTTATTGCCCCTTTATTTGCTCTTAAACTTTTTGCTATTTCAAACCCTTTGTTAATTGCTACTCTTAATTTTTCTTCATCAAAACTATCATTAATTGCTAAACTAGCAACAATAGTCCCCAACAAATTAGTTATCTCTGTAGAAGAACCGCCAGCAAAGGTGCCTTTGTTTGTGCTGACAATCATAACTTCCGCTCCATCAATTATTTTTTCTAAGCTTTTATTTAATATTTCTCTTTTCATATATATTCTCCTCATATTTTTTAAAATGGTAATTCATCTTCACTTATATTAAGATTTCCATTATAATCATTAAATTGATTAATTTCATTTCCTGATATATCACCAAATACATCATATTCTGGCTCTGGTCTTGTATCGCTGCTTGACTTATTATCTAAAAAAGTTAGTCTATTTACTCTAACATCAGTTGTATATCTTCTAATGCCAGCGGAATCTTCATAACTTCCCGTCATAATTCTTCCTGAGACAGCAATTAAACTGCCTTTTTTTGTAAAATTAGCTAAAGCTTTTGCAGTTTCGTTCCAAAACACGCAACTTATAAAATCAGCACTTTGTTTACCGTTTTCTTTATCTTCTTTACTGATCATTCTGTTGACAGCAAGTGTAGCTCTAGCATATTCTTTATTATCCCTTGTATATCTTAATTCTGGGTCAGATACTAATCTTCCTACCAATGTTGCACTATTCATCTTCACTATCTCCCATGTCAATTATTTCTTTGGCTATTTCTATCAACTCAATTCCAATTTTCTTTAAATCTTTTCTATTTCTTTCTAGCTTTTTGTTAGCCAAAACTTCGCATATTAATTTAAGTTTTCTACTAATGCCAGCAAATTTTTTTATATATTTTTTTGTAGATTCGTTTTCGTCTTCTAAAATTGCTTCGATTAAATATGATTCTTTCCTTTCATCAGAAACTTTTAAGTTTTTTAAAAACTTATCAATATCCCCATTAACATAATTTTTATTTACATATTCTTTTAAAATCATTTCTTCTAATTCTTTTAAAAATTCCATTATTTAATACCTCTTTCTTTTAATTTTTCTTGGTTACTTTCTATACTTCTATTTATAGATTCCAATTCTTTTTTTACATTAAAGTTATAATTTATATTCCTTAAATCTCTATTGCCAAAATTATTAAATCTATCTTTTTCTTCGTTATAATATGAAAGACTAAATCCCGACACTTCGGCGATTTCTAAGTTTTCTATAAATTTTAAAAGTTCTTCTTTAGTCATTGTTATACACTCCTTCTAAATAAAATCTCTATCACTTATCTCATATTGTTCTTCAACAGGAATAGGTCTGTAATTATCTTCTAAATTTTGTTCTAAATCTTTAAGCTTTTCTTCTAGGTGTTCTTTTTCTTTTTTTAATTCTTCTACTTGATTTTCCAAATCAGTAGCATAATTTATTAATCTATCAACTTCACTATCAAGATTTAATTTTATGGCTTCTACTTGACTTCTTACATCATTAATCATTATTTTCACCTTCTAAATATTTTTCTAGTAATTCTAAGGCTAATTCCTCATTAATTGGGATATTGACATACTTACGAATATTATCTTTTAAATGCAAACCAGATAAAAATTTAATCTCTTCACCATAACATTGTTGATATGCAATTCTATAAAAATTTAATTGATAAGCTAAATATTCTTTATCAAGAGTAGTTGTTCTCTTAATATCGCCCAAGCCAATATCATTTTCAGTCTTTAATACTAAATCAAGTCTTCCAGCAGCAACTGGCTTATCATCAAAAAACAGTATTATAGGAACCTCATTATCAAGAACTTCAAAATTATAATGCTTTTGTAGAAACTTAAAGTTTTTAAGTTCTTTAAGTTCTACATCTACGCCATTTTTACAATACTCTTCGATAGCTTTATGTACCTCGGTACCTTTTTCTCTAGTTATTTCTAAAGTGTCCTTTCTTACATAATTATATTTTTGACCAAATTTTATCTTCAAAATCTGTGTTATAGATGGCACTAGCACACCATCAACCAAGTATGTATGTGTGTCATCTAAATACTCTAAACTATGACCAGCTATATTTTCCCAAATTGTATAATTCATAATCTTTCCTCATCAATTATTTCAAATTAATTCTAAGACTTGATTTTACTGAGCTAAACTTTACATACTCATCATATAAATCTGGATAGTCTTCTCTAAATTTTTTATTATCAAATGTTTCTTTTGTATGTTGTGCTGTGTAACTTATTGATAAATCACAGCTTTCAACTTTAAGAAGATTTCTTGCTTCCATTTCTTGAAGGATTTTTGATTTTAATTCATCTTCCTTAGCTTTCAATTCTTTTACAACGCTTTCAAATTCAGCTATTTGAATCGAAACCATTTCATCTAACAGTGCATGACCTTCTGTATCAATAGTAATTAATTCTTTTTTCATTATTTATTTTCATTTCCTTTCAACTTTGCTATTAATTCACTTGCCTTTTTCAATGGCAAATTTTCTAATTTATCAATTTTATTTAATTTTAATAACTTTTCTAAATTTTCTTTTTGATAATACCTTTGTAATATTTCTAATTGCCTAGGTGTTGCTAATGGTTCTACTTCCTTTTGCTTATTATCGGTTCCATTTAATTCTCTGTTATCTAAACCATCTATAACATCACCGTCCGTAATTCCAAAAGCATTTAAGTACAAATATCGTTTATAATATGTATTTAAAGCACCTAGGTATTGAATATCTTGCATACAAGGCAACCCTCCTTTGTTTAATGGAGTGCTAAACCTTTCAAACGGAATAGTATAAGTATTCTTATCACCATCTTTTAATAGCTCTAATACTGCATAATTATCTTTGATGTAAAATATATCGTTGATATTTTCTTCTAGCATTAATTCGTTTAGTTTAGGTAAAAAATCAGCTAGCTCAAAGTAATCAAAATTAGCATAAGAATTCTTACCACTCTTTTTTAATTTTGAATTTTGCAATTTAACTCTAATTGAAATAATGCTCTCATTTAAAGTTTTTGACTTTTCATTTGTCATTTATAATAATTCCTTCCATCATTTCTTCTAATTCTTTTTGCTCATCATCAGTAGCTTTTACACTTTTAATATCTTTCTTAAACCACTCAGGCTCCTTTTTGGAAGCTGTTGGGTATTTGTCATTCCAGCAACCTTCTTTAAACCAATTATTTCCCTTTTTGATATACTGTGCAGGCACATTATTAGTCTTTAAATGTTCTAGGTATGCTTCAAGTCCTTGGGCTATAGTTTCGTATGAAACACCATTCTTGCGAGCAGTTAAGTAACTTGCCTTGGCATAAGATTCACTAGCCTTATTTGGGTATTTTTCCCAAAGTTTGCTAAACTCGGTTTCAAGTATTTGTTCTTCCGTTTTCGCTAATGTTTCTTCTTCCCCCATACCCCTATTATTTTCACTATTACATTTACTATTAACATAGACATTGACATCTTGATGTGTTTCTGTTTGGGTATTATTTGGTTCTTGTTTGGATTCTGTTTGGTTTTCGTTTGGATACCCTTTTGGATTTTCTTTGGTTTCCGTTTGGGTATCATTTGGCTCTTGTTTTGATTTTTTTGAGTTCTTTTTCGACACATCTAGTGGTCGTTTTAGATTTCTGAATATCTTCATTTGATTAGTATTAAGGTTTGGCTCTTTGTTGTAAAACATATAATCGCAAATAGCCACTAATAACTCACCTTGCTCTTTAACATCAGGCAATATAGTTATTAAATCGTAATACTCTTCGTAGATTGTAAATGAATTCATTTTTAATCTTCCAATAAGTTCTCAAAATAATCACTTAAGCTAATACCAGCTAGTAAAATAAATAAATGAGTAACAAGGCCATAAGTTGTAAATGATACACTATAGCCAGTAAACAATGGCTGTATAGCAATTTTAAATATATCCATGCCTAATATAACAAGACATATATTCAGTAATACAAGTAGTAACCAATTATCCCACTTAATTTTTACTTTTTTCATATTAATTTCTCCTTTACTTGAAATTTAAGTGATTTTGTGGTAATTTATATTTAGAAAACTTTTGCAATGGGGTTTTCTTTTTTTATTTACCATTTTCATCACTCAGTCTATTTTTGATATTTTTAATTCTTTTTTTACCAAGTGCGTTGGTATAAGTATTTGCCTTTTAGTTTCTGGTACATAATAATTTTGTGCTTTTGCTTTATCTTTCAAATCTTTAACTACCATATCTCCCAAGGCACGGCCTTTACCGACTAGCTCGATAATTTCTTTTCTATTTAAGTATGGTTTTTCCATATTTATTGCACCCTCTGTTTTGTTAGTCTTAATTATTTTTTCTTTTCATTATTATTTGAATCATTAGTCTTTGAAGCTATCCATACAATGGCTATCAATGTAACGCAAATAATCAATGTTATTTGTACACCTGTACTCATGTTTACATTCCCTCCTCTTCGCTTTTAACACCGTTTTGGTGTGTTGGGGGTAAAAAAATTTCATCAATATTCATCCCTAAAAATTCTGCTATTTTAAACATTTCTTCACAATTAAACAAGTATTTCCCTTTTTCCTTCAATGAATACTGATTTACTGATAATCCAATACATTTTGCTAGTTCTTGCTGAGTAATATTTTTATTTTTTCTTATCAATAACAATTTTTCTTGCATACAGTTATCACCTACTTTCCTGTCCTATGACATTTTAATCATAACACCGTTTTGGTGTTATAGTCAACATATTTTTGGATTTTTCAAAAAAAATATTCCTTTTTGGTGTCAACAATGATATAATTTTAAGCGAGGTGAGAAAATGGATAACATAAATATAACAAATTATGTTGGAAAGAAAATTAAATATTTTAGAGAAAGAAAAAATATAACTCAACTAGAATTAGCAGAACTCCTCAACACAACACAACAAACCGTAGCAAGGTACGAAAGTGGCGAAAGGAAAGCCGATCAAAATATTTTATTTGCCTTAGCAAAAATTTTTGGTGTATCTATAAACAACTTTTTTCCGACTATATATAAAGCAACTGATGGAAAAAATGATTTAGAAATATTAAAAAGAATATTAAAAGATAAAGGTTTCCTAAATGATAATGAAGATTTAAGTGATGAAGATTATGATAGATTAATTGAGTTTGCTAAGGCTAATAAACAATTTATTATGAAAGATAAATAGAATATCTCATAAGAAATATTCTACTACTACAATAAATAGCTCAATATCAATATCGTTCCTATATAAATAATCGTAGTATTTTTCTAAATTACTCACACTTTTCCCCCTCCCAAAAACTATTATAAATATAAAAAATAATAAGTTAAATAAAAAAAGACCCGTAGAGGTGCAACTCTATGAGCCAAAATGAAAACCGTATAAGACTAACAAAACAACAATTAAGCTATAATGTAATTAGGTTTCCTCTTACATTATAGCACTAAAAATTAAATAAAGGAAGTGCTAAAATGTCAACTTTTAAAGACAAAGAAAAAACAAAAGATGGTAGACAATGGAGATTTAAAGTCTACTATCATAATTCAGAAGGTAAATTAGTACCTTACACATCTAAACGCTATTTACTAGAGCGTGAAGCCAAGGCAGAAGAAAGAGTATTTTTACTTAATAGAGACGCTCCTGTAAAAAAGAAATTTTGCGTTGTAGCTGATGATTACTTTAAATATGCAAAAGAAACTATTAAAGAATCCACTTATATTAGTTATTATCACAATTATATTAGACTTATTAAACCATTTTTTCAAAATAAGTTTATAGATGATATATGCGTATTAGATATTGAAAATTGGAAACAACAGTTAATGTCAAACTGCAAAGTTTCAACTTGCAATCAGTACATGGTTGCCCTAAGAGAAATATTTAATTATGCAAACAGAAAATATGAATTAAAATATAATCCAGTGGCATTGGCTGGAAATATCAAACATAAAAATGACAATGTAGTTGATAACAAAGAAAAAATACGCTATATTACATATAATCAATTTTGTAAATTTATAAATGTTATTGAAGATAATTTATGGCATTGTTTCTACTATACACTATATTTTACTGGTATGCGTAAAGGTGAAATATGTGCACTACAATGGAAAGATATAGACTTTGAAAAAAATAAAATTATTGTTAATAAAACCGTTTCATTTATAACGAATGAGAAACCATTTAAAATAACCTCTACTAAAACAGGCAAGAATAGAGAAATTAGTATGTCTAAAGGTCTGAAAGAAGAATTAATTAAGTATAATAAATTTGTTTCCAAGTATGCAGATTATTCTAGTAATTGGTTTGTATTCGGAAATGGAACAGTTTTAAGAGATTTTGAGATAAGAGATTCAAAAGAGAAATACTTTGAATTAGCTAAAGTAACGCCAATAACTATACATGAATTTAGACACTCGCATGTAAGTTTATGTATAAATGAATATATAAATTCTGGCGGAACTGACAGCACAAAATTTTTCTTGATGATGTCGCAACGCATGGGGCACAGCATAAGGGTAATGCAAGATGTATATATGCACTTATTCCCTAGTATTCAAGACAAAATTGTAGATTTATTAGATAATTTATAGTAATTATTGGTACCTAAAATAGTACCTAAAAATTAGAAAAGCCTGAAAATACTGGGGATTAATAGTGCAATTATTATTTTGACTATAATATATCTCTCCAGGTAGCAAATCATTCCTAATTTTAACTTTATCTCCTACTTTAAACTTTGTTTCCATATATTATTTTCTTCCTTTTTTTCATTATTCATCGCAAAACTTTTTTTCTATAACTTTTTTTAAATAATTAAATACGTTATCATTATCTTCTTTTACTTCTTCTTTATAATAGCAATCATAAGCATTCTTTATCCAATATAACGCTCTCATAGATAGTTCATCATCTTTTAATAATTCAAATAACATACTAAATTGAGTTCGGTGAGTATTTTTATCTAATTCACTATATTTATTTATAAAATAATAAGCATCATAATCATTTAATAAATCGTCAATAGCATTTATATAATCTTCTTTTTTATATTTCATAATTCTTTTTCCTATCTAACTAAATGTAATCACAATTCATTTTCTAAACATCCGTAGCAATCATTCTTTTTAAAATTGTATTTTCCCACAAATTTAAAAATTTGTTTTGATCCTTTGTAACTTTTTCATTGTTTTTAGTTCTCTTTTGAACTACTTTATTTTCTCTAACCTCAACAGTTACTAAAGAGTGATTTATATCTTTTATCAATCTCATAAAATAAATATCACATTGACCTTTTGCTACTCTTTCAGCATATGTTTTAACACAGTTGTTTTGCTGACTAGATTCGTCAATTAACTCCTCAATAGATTTAACTGGATATATGACATATTTTTTATCTTGGAATTCATTTATTTTAATTTTTGCATATCTTTGACTAATTTTTTTAGTTATAATTCTGTCTTTTTTTATTTGAAGTTGATGTTGTAAAGTATCATGCTGGTTCTTTAAATTTTGAGGATACAGTATTTTTTTATCTTTTAAATTCATTTTTTGTTCATTTGCCATCGATATATAATCTAAATACATATAAATATCTTTATCTCTAATGTTGTATTTCATTAAATCGTATGGTTTGCAATACTTCAATAATTCATCTAATCGATATACATCAGTAAAATATTTAACAAGTTCATAATCCATAATTTTTAATTTTTGCAGAACAGCCAATTCATTATATGAAATATTATTTTCTATCATAAAATTTAAATAACTTCTATCAAGTTTAAATACATCTTCAAATTTTCCTTTTTTAAATTCAAAATAATTAGCCGCTAAATTATATAGCTTTGCTTTAGTTAAAAGCTCTAAAATATAATTATTTTCATTTATTCCTTTTAATATGTCGCAAACATTAATCTCAGCATTATCAAATATTAATTTTGGATCATAATATTTGGTTATCAATGTATCTTTATCCACAAAGCATTTCCCATATATCATTACATAATATTCAGGTTTCCAATATTTAGTTTTTTCCCAATAATTAATATACCAATAACCAGCCATATTCCTTCTCATATTATTTGCTATTATTTTCAATTCTATAGTACCGTTACTATTAATAATTTGTCTAGCATATTCAGTAACTATAAAATTCATCTTCTTAGTTGATTTTAAATAAGAACTTACTATTTCATAATTTCTTATTATGTATTTATCATTGAATTTTATTAAATACATAAAATAACCTTTATTTATATAATTAGTAGTTCTTTTAACTAATAATTTCTTTTTACAAATTGGACACTCAATATACTCATTAATTTTACATTTTTTTTGAAATTCACTTGTACAACATGAGCAATAGCAATTGTTTTTATCTTTAATGCAAATGTATTCTTTTTGATTGTCTAAAAATTTTTTAAAATCTTTAGAATCTATATAGCTATCAATATAATTATTAAGATTATCTATTTTTTCTTTTAGTTTTTTCTTAATATACATTAAAATAATGTTAATTGTCCTTCAGGAACCCATTCATTTGCTTTCTTTAATGTTCCTGTAACAATCTCTTTCTTTTCCTCATTTTTATTTGGTCTTATGTTTAGATCTTTATTTGTTTCATCCCAATAATGTATAGCCCAACTATATACAACTTCATCTTCAATAATAGCCATCCCATTTTTACTTTGTTTTAATGCCAAAGATTTTATAAAATCTACCATTTGCGTTAAATTTTTTTCTTCATTTAAATATTTGTCATTCATATCCTCTCTTTTTAATAAATATTCAACTATTTTTAGCAAAGCCTTATCCTTAATTTCACTAGATAAAATTTTTATTCTTTCTATTCCTTTCATATTTTCTCCTTTTAACAATATTTTTCTTACTATCTCTTCACCTTATAAGCAATATCATTGAATTGCTCTTTTGTAACTATGGTTTCAATATCTTTAATGTAAATAAAACTATATTTTTCATGACCAGTTAAATGTATTTTGCCTTCATTCAATTCCTCATCGCCTAACACATCAGGTTTTACTACATAATCAACCTTTTCGCCGTTTATATAATCGCCAGGCTCTATCAAATCTATAACATTAAAACTCATTTTTGGTTCATAATCGTTTATAAATCTATTAATATCCATACTACTAATAGTATCAGCCCAATGATCGGTCCAGAAATCATCAAACACAACATAGTTATCTTCTATTTCCAAAATTTTATTGATTTTGCCTTCAAATCTAACATACATTCCAATTCTTAAATCCATTTTTTACTCACTTTCTAATGGGTCAATTTCTTCTAGCTGAACATAATTACAAAAACATTCCTTACTGCAAAATATATTTTCATCTTCACTATCAAAGTATTTCATTTGTAGAAAATTATCCAAATATTCATAATGTGTATCCATTTCCGTATTTATTTTTTCACCTTTCTTTTAAATACAAATATTTTATATGTTTATTCGTCTTCATGTAAAAAATCTTTATAAATTTCAACTAATTCAATAAAAGTTTGTATTATACAATCATCATCAAACTCCTCAATATCTGGTTCTTCGTTTAGTTTTTTTGCTAACTCTATTAATTCGTCTAACTCTTTTATTTTCATTTGTTATTTTATCTCCTCATATCTATCGCAAACCGTTTTTTCTTAATTGGTAATGTCAACATTATTTAACCACCCCAATTCTTCTATTTGTTTTTGTATGGCCATAAACACTTTAATATCACAGTGCATGGGCGTATTTTTCATTCTAAAGCCTTTTTTTACATAAGTATCATCGAGGCAAGCACAAGCAAATTTTTTGCTTGTGTTGTCAAATGTAATTCTTTGCGTATGCTGTGGTGTAGTTCTTTGATACATAACTAATCTTTCGTAATTAGGATTACTTGTTTTTAACAATTCAAATCCTAATTCATTAAACATTTCATTTGCACTCATACAGTACCTACCTTTTCTATCTTTTGATTGTCAGATTTCAGAGTTATAACTGGGCGGACACCTGCAAATCCGTCAGTCGTTTCATCACTAAACATTTTACCAGTATCATCAAAATAATCAGAATCAGAATCAATTGTCCAAATGCTTCGACAATCGTTAGTGTATATTGCTGGAGACATAGTCCAACAATTATAATCAGGCATAATGCGTTTATACTCCCATAATTCATAAATATCAATAACAGTTGGTATTCTTATATAATCGTATGAATATTTATCTAAATCGAAGTTTATTTTCATCCCAATCAATTCATTCTTATTAAATTCTTTCAAAAATTCGGTATTTAGGCCTCTCTTAATTTCAGTTATATTCCAGTCTGAATTTTTAAGTAAATTATATTCACGATTGTCATTCAAACAATATGCTATAAAATTAGCACATAGATACTTACTGTCAAATATTTTTTTCATTTTTTCTTCAGATAAACAATTTTTCATCATAAGTGTTAATTTATCATTTTTAACATTAATGACAATCCACTTATAACCATTATATTTAACTAAATCATACACTTTATATGTCTTAGGTTCTTCCAATTTAACATATTTAACCCCATTTATTATTAATTCTTTTTCCATACTATTTTTCTTCCTTTGTTTTGATAGTTTTTCTTGAATTTATTACTTCAATTCTTCTTTTGTTAAATTGCTTTAGTTTAGATAAAGTCCATTTTTTAGTACACATTCCACATTCTTTTAATAAATTAATATATTCTTTCTTAGTTAATCCCTTATAATTCATATTTTAATTTTCCTTTCTTAAAACCAATCTTTTACTTTTATTTAAAGTTCTCAAAAGTATAATCTTCTCAGTCTTTTGAGTTTTGTTATATTTTTTAACCATTACCCCATAATAACTATTTTCTGCTACTATTTTTCTAACGAATAGATACATTCTATTAATATCCTTTGTTGATTGATAATCCATCCAGCCTTGGCTGTCTAATACGCTTATTTTATAAATCATTTTACTATCATTCTCCCTGACAATTGTAGCAGTCGCCTATTTTTATTTCTTCGTATTCCTTTTCCGACACATTTACCCAGAGTGCTTTATTATCCTTTTGAAGTTTAATAGTCCATCTCTCTGGATAAGTTGTTGGTATACTAATAACATTAGAACTTGTATAAGTTACAAAAGCAGCCTGATATTGCTTGTCAACTACAATTCCACTATATTCTCCAAAAGATAATTCTTTAGAAAATGCAATGACAATTATTAACACGGTCAATACTACAGTTAATGCCATTATTATTTCGGAAACGCTTAATCCTTCAAAGTCAAAATCAAATCTTTTATACATTCCTTTAAAACCCTTTCTTAATCTCTACTAGCAGCCAAAATACACATAAGTATAATACCTGTAATTAACCCCATAATATAACTTGTCATACTATCTCCCCTTCTACTTTTTTAACAATTATCATTCAATATCTCCAATCTTCTTAAAATTTCAACTTTAAATCTATCTCTTTCACTCATTATAGGAACTCCTCTCCATACTTCTAAGCGCTTACTGTGACCTACTAATAATAGATTTTCTGGTTCTATACAAAGTAAATAGATATATTTTCCTTGTCTTTCATAAACAACCTTTATTTGACCATAAATGGTCTTAAATATAGAGTCTGTAAAGATATTAATTTTATTTATTCCTTTCTTTACTTTTCTTATTCCAGCAGCACCAATATTAAACATTAAGTCTTTGTAACTCCTCATACAGTAGTATTTAAGGCTTCTAAGTTCTTTGTCAAATAATGGTGTTGTTTGTATCAACGCAGTATCAATAGTTGAATCACTCATTTTTTAAAAGCCCTCTCTTTTCCAATAGATTTATGATTATTAACTTTATTAAAATCACTTATATTCCTTTTTCTTTCTTCAAGAAAATATTTAATTATCTGGACCTCAATAATAAACATAATTAAGATTTCAAAGAGTTTTACATACAAATCAAGATTCTTCATAGTTAAACTCCTCATTGATATAATTTCTGACTGGGCTTCGACTTGTTACACTACTCTTAATTTTCATCATTTGCGGTTTAACAGGCCTACCAGGTCTAACTTTTGTTAGGGTATAACTATTTTTTGACTGTTTTTCTAATTGAGCTATCTTCAAGTTTAAAGATTTAACCTCATCTATTGATTTTTCATTATCAGATAGTAACAATTTATTTTGCGTAATAAGATTATTATTTTCTCTTGTTAAGTTGTCATTAGTTAGGTTTAACTCTTCGATTTTTTTCTTTAAATCGTTAATTTTTAACTTTAAATTTTCTATTTCAGATACAGCTTTTTCATAATCTTTCTTGTAAAACAGTTTCATTTTTTTCCCTTTCTATCCTTATCTCTTCTCTTAAGATGTAAGCAATAGCATTTAATATAGTTCCTACAGCTATCAAGATTATAGATAATATTACATTAATCATTTAATTCACCAGTCCTTTAAAGGTTGATAAAATCTCATTTCTATCTTTTATTGCCATATAGCCTTTTCTACTAGAAGCAATATAAATATCAGTATCTTGATTTATAAAATTAATATTATTTACTATAACTAAATGTTTTAATTGCTTTTCATCTATCCTAATACCACCCTGATTTAACTCACTGACACAATCTTTAGCTTTCTTCCAATCTGTCAAATCTATCAATTCGTATATCATTATCTGTTCTCCACTTATTTTCTAAAGTAGTATCAATATCTAACTCTTGTGCTTCATTAATTAATTCATTAATCAATATCCACATTTCTCTAGAATCATAACTACTACTTCCGTAATAAACGACTACTTCTTCATACGAATCACTAAAGCAACCTGTTTTTTCCGCTAACCAACCTAGACCCCGTAGTTGCCAATTATTCATGAATTTTTCTACAGCTTCACTTTTAATGGATACTATTTCAAAAGTGCCAACTCTTTTAATCAAATCCTTGTAAACATCTTCTTTAGTGTTTCCAACTATATCGGCAATTTTTTTACACAGTACCCATAAGTAAGAATTAGCCTTATTGCCTCTTTTAAAACGATAAGGCTTTAATTCATACATTTTCTTTTGATTTAAACTTGGCAACTCTTTTAAAATTTCTTCAGGTGTTCCAATCACTTCTTAACTCCTAATAATGCTAGTAAAGTTATCATAATAGATAATATTAAACCAAGCATAATTATGAATGTTGAAATTGCCAAAGGAACCCAAAACGGTGCTAATACAAATACCCAATTCCATGTAATAATGCCCATTAGTTTAAATATTATAAATAATATTCCTAATAGTTTTAGATAACTCATATATGTCCTTCTACTGCAATTGTTCTTCTGGAGTAACTCTTTTATAGTTATCTCTCATATCTTCTTCTAAGTTTTTATTTATTTTTTTTAAATTATCAATTTCTAATAGTAAATCAAATAACATACCATTAACGGCATTTATATCTACTAAATCTGTACCGTTATTTTCATAATCTACTTTTGTTATTTTCTCTACTTTTGCAATTGTGTTCTTATCCAATTTAATATAAACCATAATTATTTCCTTCTTATTTTTCTTTGTGTTCGTGCATAAATACATATAATGATGTATTAGACATATTCTTAAATAGCCAATTTGCTGTATCTTCTCTACTCATGTGAGTATTTTTAACTCTTTCTTCATACTCAATACTCAAGGCTCTTTCATGCAATTCCTCATCGCTTAAGTAATTAGCCTCAACAAAGTAATAGTCATAATCTTTAGCTTCTACATCATCTAAGGTACAAGTATCTGTAGCATAGAACACTTTATAACCATTTATTTCTATCTTATAACCACATTGTTGTACATCATGATGGAGTTTAACTGGTTGAATCTTTAACGCTTCAGAATAGATGTACACACTATCAAAATCATATATATCAATGTTTTTAATATTAACTCCACAGTCGATCAAATCTTGAACCAACCACTCACAACACCCGAATCTTAATGTTGGTCTTTCTTTAGCCAGCATTTTAATTGTTGACTTTTTAAAATGATCTCCATGAATGTGCGTTAACAACACTAGTTGTAATTTATCAACATAATCTTTAATTTTTTTATAAGATAGACCGCAGTCGAGAAGAAGTATATCTTCTACGACTGTAGCATTTCCATCTGATCCTGTATTAATTATTGAGTAAGTCATCTATTCTTACCTGTTTAACATCATCATCTAATGATACTTGTTCTTTTTTATCTGAATATGGATTTTGATTTTCTGAAACATTATTATCGTTCCTTGAAACCTCTTTATCAATTTCTGGATTTATTTCGGTAATATTTGCCTCAGTAATGTTAGGCTGGTTATCAGGTAAATCGACATTCATTTCTTCAGCCTCATACATACCGCTTAAATCTTCAACAAACGCTTCTCTCAACGCTCTTACTTTTGCTACTTTTTCTACCATAGTAGCAGGCTGTTTAGTCCAGTTAGAATTAGGTTTGCCATCGCTTTTCTTTTGCATCGTTTCTTCTAGAGATACACTACAGTAAATAGGATATTTCCAATCTTTTCTATAAACTTCAGCCCAACCACCTACAAGTGTTTCATTGGGCAATTTAAATGTTCCTTTTCTTTCTATGATGTTTCCATCGATGCCAGTTACTATAACACCTGATTTAATACCATCATAATTTTTATTTAAAACTGCTCTTTTTAAAATAGCATCTTTACCAACAACAATGCTTGCAGGCTGATTACTTGAGTATTTTATTAAATACGCTTCTCTTAAAAATGGATTTAATTTTCTTACCTTACATAATTCAGTAAAAAGTTTGAACTCTTGCATAGTTATTTGAGCTGATGTACCAACTAAATATTCTTGTACTATGGCAGGTGTCAATTTTATTTGTTGACCGTCTATTTCATAAGAAACCATAACTTCTTTTCTTTGCAATTCCTGTTTGTTATTCATAATCATATCCTCCATCTTTTCTCTTAGTTAGAAAAACTTGTTTGAATTTATAATTCTTAGTTTTTAAATATATTACTAATTCTTTCAATTCATCCTCGGTAGCTTCAAAGTCAATAATTAAATGTTTTGGCTCAGCCTGTACTCTTTTAGGAGCATATAGGCCTCCTCCATTAAAATTAACTTTTGTTTTTGGGGCCTGATTAACTTCTTGAGCTCTAGTTTGTTCTTCTTTTTTCTTTTGAAGTTCCTCCAATTCTTTATGACGATTATTTACTAGTGTAATAGCGCTGTTTAAGTCCTTTGACTTCTTATATTCAATAAGAATTTCATCACTATTGCTTAAGGTTTTTATAGTTGCTAAATCGCTAGCTAATTTATCTAAATACTCTTTTGAACGCTCTTTTAGCTTCTTTTCAGTTGTTGATAAATCAACACTTATATTTGCGTCTTCAAATTTAACAAAATCAATATTTAAACTTAATCTATACTCGTCAAAGTATTTGACTATTCTTTTCTTTTTGTCATCTTTTAAGTCGCTTTCTACATCATTGATTTTTTTCGTTAACTCTTTATTAGCAGAGTCAAATTTATCCTTTAAGTATTTGTCATATATTTTTTCAAATTCATCGTATGGCTCTAGAATCTTTTGCTTTACTTGCTTTCTTTGTTTTTCTAACTCATCTTTTTCTTTGTTTAACGATGCTCTTACATTTTTTACATCTTTTATGGTTTCTTCATTACAAACCAATGCAAGAGCATTTTTAACTTTTTCGTCTATTTCAAGACTTAGTTTTTTTAAATTTTCTTCAATAATGGGTAATTGTTTAACTACAATTAACTCATCTTTATTATTTTCTTTCATTTTGACCTTCCTTTTCTTATTTTAATTCAAAAAATTTAATTGTATTTTCTATGATATCTTTTGAATACTTTAATTTCCTTACCGCATAATCAGGATTAATATAATTTTCTCTAGTATAAACTTCTAGAACTTCTGATATTGGTAATATACTATCTGCCAAGTCTTTTAAAAACGCACTTTCTCGACTACCTTCTGCGTAATATTCATCGTAGATTTTCATATAGTTATCTACAAGGCTATTTAAAATTCTAGTCATACTGCTTTTTGTTAATTCTCTTAATTCATCATCATTCATTATTTGACACTCCTTTTATTAATTCTTTTAATTCATTTTGTTCTTCTAAAGTTGCTTCATTTCGTTTTATTTCTGTCTTAAACCATTTAGGTTCTGAACTTGTTTTAGAACTTGCTCTGTACTCATTTTTCCAGCATTGTTCCTTAAACCAATTGCCGCCTTGTTTAACATATCTAGATTCAATATTGTAAGATTTAATATGCTCAATATACCCTTTTAAACCAGTTTCTATTTCTTCGTAAGAAGTACCGCTATTGCGAGCAGTTAAGTAACTTTCTTTGGCATAAGTCTCTCCGACCTTATTTGGATAAATGCTCCAAAGTTTGTCAAACTCGGTTTCAAATAATCGTTCTTCCGTTTTCGCTTTCTCCGATTCTTCATTTTTTTCGACAGGCACCGTATTAGATCTATTCTCTTCTATACTAATCTTATCTATACTATTCTCTTCTATACTGTGTATACAGTTTGTATACAAATTGTATACACCACTATTATCAAGGTGTAATTGCTTCAATTCTTGCTGATAAATTGTAGGTTTAGTTCTATCATTTTGGAGATAGTTATTCATCTTCCAATGCCGTATAACAATTACGCCATTTTCAAATGGAATAACATATCCTTTTGTAATTAAAATCTTTAAGTCATCTTCCTTAGCTCCAGTAAATAGTAATATCTTTTTACAATTTCCAATGAACCCATCATCATCAGCTCTCATGCCTAAGTCGTAATAAAGCAATCTTGCCGACATTGGCATTTCCAAAAAATTATCTGTATCTATTACATTCAAGCTAAACATTCTCTTAGTTGCCATATTCCATTAGACTCTCGAAATAATCACTTAAACTAATTCCAGCTAGTAAGATAAATAAATGAGTAACAAGACCATAAGTTGTAAATGATACGCTATAGCCTGTAAATAAAGGTTGTATAGCAATTTTAAATACATCTGTTCCTATTATGATTAAGCTTATAATTAATGCTATTAACAATAACCAATTCCCCCACCTAATCTTTTTTTTCATAAATTCTCCTTTTAATTTGAAATATTATTAATTTTGTGGTATATTTGTTTCAAGAAAACTTTTGAACGGCGTTTTCTTTTTTTGTTTCTATACCATAAATTCTTTTATAGAAATAATCTTTTTGAATGCGCCCTTTAAAAGTTAATGCTTTTGGATATTCCTCTTTAAATTTTTTATTTAAATATCGTATAATCGCATAAGCTTTACTACGGCTGTATCCTGTTATTTTCATGATATCTTTGTAAGTTAACATAAAACCCTCCTTGTACTAGTTGACGCTATTGATTTTAGCCTTTTTATTCCTTAAAATGGTTATTAGAAAGTGAGGTGATACAACATGATCCAAAACTATGAAGTTATCAAAATGACAAAAGAAATAATTACTGCTATGCTTTCAAACTGCGATCATCAAGTAACAGAAAAATCTGGCGATGAAATAGCAAAATGTATGGATGCTATCTACAAAGAACTAACTAAATTATTCCAAGAAAACCCAACTGTCATAAAAACTAATGCAAACAATTAAATTTACAAACTAGATACTAGCACTATCTAGTTTTTTTAATATTTATTTGTTCTAAGTTTTCAAGATTAAAATTTATTCTTTCTTTTTCCGTTATGATTACTACATAATCATTTAATACTTCAATTTCTAAAATATTAGCAGTTATCTCCATTTCTCCTCTTTCTAATTTTGATTCTTACACACGCTTCGTGTGATTAGAAGTTAAAAAAATATTAACATCGATATAAGGAAATTTATTTTTTATAGTTTCTATAAATTCTCTACTTGGTTTTCGTTCACCTTTTTCGATTTTAGAATAAAACGACTTAGACATTTTTAATTCGTTTGCCATTTCTTCTTGAGTTTTTCCTATTGCTTCTCGAAACTCTTTTAAATCTTTCATTTCATACCTCCTTTACTATGGCTTAAGTTTATCACACATAATGTGTTGTGTCAATAATAATATTTCATTTTGTGTGATTTGTTTTTTTTTTACACTTTTTGTGGTATCTTATTACTGAAACGGGGTGTACGAATGAACGGAAACAAACTGAGAATGCTACGAGAAAAAAAGGGACTTTTGCAAAAAGAATTAGCAAATGAAATAGGAATATCAACAAGCACAATAGGTATGTATGAACAAGGAAGAAGAGAACCTGATTTTGAAACTGTAAAAAAATTAGCTAATTATTTTGGTGTTTCAATAGATTATTTAGCAGACAACGAAAACAACTTATTTAAAGATGAAGAATTGAAAGAAAAAGAAATTTTAAGGCACTCATTGATCAGCGCTGGATATATGAAAGAAAACGAAGATTTAAGTGATGAAGAACTAGATAAATTAATGAAATTTATAAAGAATAATAAAGAATTTATAAAATAAATGAGGTTAATGTGAAAATTGAAGGAAAAAATATTAACATAGGACTTGTAAATAACTCGGCCCAAAGCAATGTAGAACTAACGCAAAACAATAATTTTAACAATAAATTTCAAGTTAAAACAGGAATTTTTGAATATATAAAAGCCACAATGGGAGAAAAAAGAATTGATAAAATATGCAATTATCAACTAAAGAAAATACAATGGGAGAAAAAATTAAGGGAAAGCATTGAAGAAATACCAGAAGAATTTATATCATCTCCTAGACTTAATTTACTCTCAAATGCAATCGATAATTTAAAGTATTCATACGATGAAGATTATTTAGCTAAAATGTTCAACAATATAATAACTGGTGAACTTGACACTAGAAAGCAAAAAAATGTATTACCGTCGTTTAGCTCTGTGGTATCTCAATTAAGTAAAATTGATGCTGATTTATTAAATTTTTTAGCAAAATGGCATGTTAGACAGTTTTCCCTGTGTACAATTACTCTTGAAGGAATTGCAGAAGAAATAGGTCATGTATATTTAGAATTAGATAATTCAATAATTATAAATGACAACAAGAGCGAAGTGGACTATGGAGTTGAAAAAGTGACTTTAGAAAATCTTGAAAGGCTTGGGCTCATAAAAATAACTTCTAATGAAGTTTTGCCACAACAAAAAGAATTTATAAAAAAAAGATTTGAAGAATATGTAAAAAATAACAAAAAATTTCCAAATGATTTACTGGTATGTCATCATAACATATTATATTTAACAGACTATGGTAAATTATTTATTGATATTTGTTGTAAAAGCACTAACGACTAGTGCTTTTTACTTTGTTTTATAAATATTATAAATTTTTTTAAAAGCTTATGTTTTTTCAAATACTTATAAAACTTATCAAAATTTTTCACAAAACACCCTTTTTAATTTTAGTAAAAATTTAAAAAAGTTTCAACATCACACATATTGTGTATTGCTTTTTGCAATTATAAATGATATTATTAACAACAAGGAGCGAATATTTATTGTTTTTTTAAGCAAATAAGTAAATTAATTATTATAAGCTCAAATAATTGAACTAAAGTCTCGCTTGTGATACTATTGATATGCAGACAACAGCATATAATATTACGGGAGATGGTAGCCCCAGCCTAGCTTCGGCGGTTGCATTTATGCAATACACAAAATAGAAGGTACCTTGCCTAAAACAATTTAGGCTGCTACTAAGAGCTTATCAATGATAGGCTCTTTTTAACTAAATAAAAAATCCCCTAACCCACTGGCATGGATTAGAGGAACGAGTATAGAAATACTCTAGAAAAACTCACATAGCGTCAACTAGTAGCCTTTCTATACTCATTTTACCACACAATTTATTAATTGTGTAAAAAAAGGAGTATAAAATGGATAAAAAAATATATAAAAGAACTAGATATCAAAATATCTATTATAATATTAAAAAGAAAAATTATATAATCAATTTCACAAGACCAAATATGACTATTTCGGAAATAGATGGAAATAAAATATTTGATATTAATAGTGCTATTGATTTAAGAAATAGTTATAAAAGTAAAATAAATAAAATGGAAACCAAAGTAGTTGCAAACAACACATTTGAAGAGCTATATAATAAATATTTAGATTATTCAGAAAAAATAGAATTAAATAGTTACAAAAGGCTTCAAAAGAAGAAAGGTCAATATAATAATTATTTCTACCCTTTAAAAGATAAAAAAGTGGTTAAAATAACCGAAAAAGATATAATTGAATTAAGAGATAATTGGGATTGTACTGACAACTGGAAAAATGAATTATTAAAGGTATTGAAAGCATTTTTCAACTGGTGTATAAAATCTAAATACATAATTTATTCTCCGATAGCCTCAATAAAACCAATCAAAGTTGTAGTAAAGGAAATGAAATACTGGTCCATTGATGAAGCGAAAAAATTTTTAAATACTCTTAACAATGATATTAGTAGTAACGATTTTTATGTAAAATATCACGCATATACATTTAAAATACTGGTCTTACTAGAATTAAATTTGGGAAATCGTATAGGAGAAACTAGAGCATTAAGATATTGTGATTTAGATTATGCTAATAATAAAATAAATATTAGTCATTCTATAAGTTATGACCCGAGAATTAGCGAATTTTATAAAGAGCCAAAAAATATGCAATCAATAAGGTCTTTAGATGTTTCTAAAAATTTATTAGATGAAATAAAAAAGTATAAGCTATTTATAGAAAATGCTTTAATGATAAAATTAGAAGATACTTATCCTATCATCATGAATTTAGAATCTCTTAAACCGTATTCTGATTCATTATTAAGAAGATTATTTAACCACTACATTGATGTAGCACAAGTAACAAAAATAAGACTTTATGACCTTAGACATACTTATGTAGCTACTCTCATGGAACAAGGTTGGGAACTCTATCACATCAGCGAAAGATTAGGTCATAGTAACTATAATACGACTGTAAATAGATACGGTCATTTATCAAATAAAGTTAGAAAGGAAGTTGCAGAATCAACGGCAAAACTATTTTAAATATCATGTTGCAGTATTTTTCGCAGTATTTTTTTAAAAAAGTCCCTATTTCTAGGGACTTGCAAGGCTTATTTGGTGCCTGTGGTGGGACTCGGACCCACACGATATTGCTACCACTGGATTTTGAGTCCAGCGCGTCTACCAATTCCGCCACACAGGCATATAAGTATTA
>CAKPJX010000017.1 GCA_934163035.1 uncultured Bacilli bacterium
ACATATAAATACCTTCTTTCAATTTGGTTTGGTCACTTATATTGTATCAAGGTTTAAGTTTATATGTCTTTTATTATGAAAAAAAGTGCATATAGAGTTAAACACTCTACACACACTAAAATTATATATCCGAAATTTTTCCCTTTTTTTTTATTATAAATTAGGATATAATTTTATATAGAATAGGAGGGGTATTTATGGCTACTTTGTCAAAAAAAGAATTAAAAAGAATGGATAAATATTTTAGAGCATTAAACTATTTATCTGTTGGTCAATTATATTTACTTGATAATCCATTATTAAAAAGAGACTTAAGAATAACTGATATAAAACCAAATGTTGTTGGTCACTGGGGTACAGCTCCTGGACAAAACTTTATATATATGCATCTTAATAGAATTATTAAGAAATTTAATTTGAAAATGATATATATATCTGGACCTGGTCATGGCGGACAAGCAATGATAGCGAATAACTATTTAGAAGGTGTTTATACTAGATTTTATCCTGAAATAACTGAGGATGAGGAAGGTATGAAGAAATTATTTAAACAGTTTAGTTTTCCTGGTGGTGTTTCTTCTCATGTTGCACCTAATGTACCTGGTTCTATTCATGAGGGTGGAGAATTAGGATATAGTCTTTCTCATGCTGCAGGTGCAGTTTTAGATAATAAGGATTTAATAGCAGCTTGTGTTGTTGGTGATGGTGAGGCTGAGACTGGTCCTTTAGCGACCAGTTGGAACATTAATAAGTTTTTGAATAAAAAAACAGATGGAGTAGTTTTACCTATTTTACATAGAAATGGTTATAAGATTGCTAATCCAACTATCTTTGGTAGGATGAGTGAAGAAGAAATAGAAGATTTCTTTTATGGACTTGGTTGGAAACCTTATTTTGTTAGTGGAAGTGATTCACATTATTTACACGAAGTTATGGCTAGAACATTAGACAAAGTGGTTAAAGATATTTTAAAAATAAAAGAGACTGGTAAGGGAAGTTACCCTGTTCTTATATTAACTACTCCTAAAGGATGGACTGGTCCTAAGGAAGTTTTGGATAAGAAGGTTGAGGGTAGTTTTAGATCTCATCAGGTTCCTATTTCTATAACTAGAGATAATCCTATTAATTTAGGGATGATAGAAAAATGGCTTAAGAGTTATCATCCTGAAGAGTTGTTTGATGATAAGGGACACCTTTTAAAAGAATTGAAGGAATTGTGTCCTACACCTTCTAAGTGTATGGGAGCTAGTAGTTTTGCGAATGGTGGTCTTTTACTTAAAGAAATTATTACTCCTAAATGGGAAAATTATACTTTAAGAATAGATAAACCTGGTTCTATTATTGCTCAAGATACGATGGAACTTGGTAGGTATATAAAGGATTTATTTGTACTTAATAAGGATAATAAAAATTTTAGAATGTTTGGGCCGGATGAGGCTTTATCTAATAGATTTAATCATGTTTTTGAAGTTGAAAATAGGACCTGGGACTATAAAACTTTTAAGAATGATGAATTTTTAGCTAGTAATGGTAGAGTGATGGACTCTTATTTATCTGAACATTTATGTCAGGGAATGCTTGAGGGGTATTTGCTTACTGGTAGACATGGCTTTTTTCATAGTTATGAGGCTTTTATTAGAATCATTGATTCAATGGCCTCACAACACGCAAAATGGCTTAAGGTATGTGAAGAAATTCCTTGGAGAGCACCAATTGCTTCACTTAATTATTTACTTTGTTCACATGTTTTTCAACAAGATCATAATGGGTATACACATCAAGATCCTGGCTTTTTAAATCATTTGGTTACTAAAAAGGCAGATATTGTTAGAATGTATTTGCCTCCTGACACTAATTGTTTATTGTCTTGCTTTGATCATTGTGTAAAAAGCAAGAATTATGTAAATGTTATTATTGCATCAAAGCATCCTAGACCACAATGGCTTAGTGTTGGTGAAGCTCAAGTTCATTGTGCTAGGGGTCTTGGTATTTGGGATTTTGCTAGTAATGATATGGGGGATCCAGATATTGTAATGGCTTGTTGTGGTGAGACTCCAACACTTGAGACTTTGGCTGCTGTTGATATATTGAGAAAATGTGTTAAAGGTATTAGGATTAGAGTTGTTAATGTTGTTGATTTAATGAAATTACAATCTCCAGATACACATCCACATGGTATGAGTGATAAGGAATATAATGAGATATTTACTAAGGATAGACCAATATTATTTAATTTCCATGGTTATCCATCATTAATTCATCAGTTGACATATAAGAGGGAAAATAGAAATTTACATGTTCATGGTTATAAAGAAGAAGGAACTATCACAACAACTTTTGATATTCGTGTACAGAATGAAATTGATAGATTCCATCTAGTTAAATCAGCATTAATGGAAATGAGGAGATATTCTAAAAGTTCTACTACTTTAATAAAGTGGTGTGATGATATGTTGGCTGAGCATAAAAGATATATTCATGAGTATGGTGAGGATATGCCATATATATTAAATTGGAAATGGGGTAATTAGGTATGAATGATGAAGCTATATTAAATAAGAAAATGAAGAAAAGAAAAAATCTTTTGATATCTTTTGGAATTCTTGGAGTTGTCGTTGTTGTTATAATTGGTGTTATTCTCTATATGGCTTATGATGATTTAAAACAAGAAGATTTGTTAAAGAAAGAAGTAGTTACTCTTTCAAATAAAAAATTAGATAAGGATGATTTTTCTATTAATATAGTTACTAAAGGTGATTATGTTTATGTAGAAGAGGCTATAAAGAACTTTTACTTAAAATTATCTGATAGTGTTAAAAATATTAGTTCTGTTTTTGATAACCAAGAATTTCTTCAAATTTTAAGTGCTAATAATATTACTAGTGATGGACCTAATTTTACTAAGAGTTTAGCTCTTATTGATGATACTACTAAAAATGTAAAAGAAGCTATGAATAGTATTATTGATTTATGTAATGAAGAAACTGTTTTAAATTTACTTGATAAAAATAAAGTAGATGATTATTATATTGATTTTTATAAAGAGTTAATGCTTACTGATTCTGATAAAGATGATCTTGAAGCAACAAAAAAAGAAATGATGAATTTATCAATTGATCTTGAAGAGTTTTTAAATAAAGCTAAGGAAATTCTTTTAATGTTAAAGAGTAATAGTAATTCTTGGAGTATATCTGATGGTCAAATTTATTTTACGACTGATGGCTTAGTTAATACTTATAATAATTTATATAATGAGTTAACAGATAAGGCAAATAAAATTCAAAAGTATAATGAGTCAGTTAGTGATAATAATAGTAGTAGTAGTGATAAAGAAATTGTTGCATAAGCTGACAATTTCTTTACATTTATGTTATTGACTTTGATTATTATCTTGGATATAATGCTTGATACAAAAATAGAAAAGAGGTAGTTTATGAAGATAAAAAAAATAACAAGTATAATTTTAATATTGATGATTTTAACTGCTCCATTTTGTAGTTTATTAAATGTTGGAGCAGAAGGAGTAACAATTACAACAGATGAAAATAATAAAGTAACCAATACTGCCAATATAATTCTTAATGATATTAATTCGGATACTTTTAATGCTTATAAGATATTGGATGTTTATTATGACAGTGCTTCTAATGAAGTCTCTTATAAGTTTACAGATTTATTTACTAACTTTCAAAAGAGTACTTATGGTACTGATTTTACTAGTATGAGTATAGATGAGTATGTTGCTTTAGGTGAGAATACTGAGAGTGATATTCAGAAGTTTGAGTTGCTAGTTACTAGTTTTGCTAAATATATTAGAGCAACAGCTGCTGCTGGTAATTCTGTTGCTGCAGTAGCTTTAGATACTGCAGATGGTGCTGCTAAAAAGTTGGTAGAAGCCGGTTCATATTTAATTTTATCATCTAATGTTGCTGATAGGTTTTTAGATGTTGGAGACTCCAAGGTTCCATTTATTCTTAGTTATGGTGCAATTATAGCGAATGTTACATTTACAGTTTTTGATAATCAATGGGTGTTATCTGATTGTACTTTGACTCCTAAAGGTTACCCAAAAGATGGAAATACATTTATGGTTAATTATTTGTTTGATACTACAGTTGATAATTATCCTAATTTTTATAATCAACATAAGAATGACAATACTTTTAATTTTGATATACCATTTTATAAGAATAGGGAATATACATATTATGCTGGTCCAGTAACTGATTCTACTCCTGAAAATCCTGCTAGATTAGAAATTTTATTTCCAACGGGTGTTAGTATAGATAATAGTAAAATATATTATAATGAGGCTATAAATGAAGATGGTGACAATATAAATGTGGCATTATCTGGTAACAAAGTTTTAAATAATGCTGGTGTTCAAATTGCTACATTGACAACTGAGACTGTTACTGATGGTGTTAAAGTTACTGTTGATTTTTTAACTTATTCTAATGATAATCTTAATGCTTTTGTATTTGGCATTAAGTTAAATGATGAAGCTGTTATTGGAAACTCTGGTAACATAATTAAGTCAACCTTATATTATGTAAAAGATAAATATGCCCCAAAACCTAGTACTTGGGCAGAATATCCACAATTAACTTTTGAGAATACGATAACTACTTATGATTTACAAATAACTAATAAAGATGCTACAGATAATAGTCTTTTAAGTGGTGGTGTATTTGATGTTTATTCTGATTCAGGCTATACAAATAAAATTGGTACTATTACTATTTCATCTGATGGTACTGGGGTTTTATCTGGTGTTGTACCAGGTGAATATTATCTAAAACAAGTTAAGGCTCCAACTGGTTATAGAGTAGCTCAATCATTAGATAAGGTAACTGTTGGTGATGATATAGCTACAACTAATGTTGACATTCTTAGTACTAAAGCTGGACTTCTTCCATCAACTGGAGGTCTTGGTACAATTCTTTATACATCATTTGGTTTACTTATTGTTTTTTTAGGTTCAATTGCTTTTGTATCATATAGGAAAAGACAATTACAAAATTAAACTTTTTTAAGTCTTTTTTTTATAAAATCTATATTTTTGCATAAAATATAAATAGTCAAATTATTAGCACTTTATATTGACAAGTGCTAATAATAGTGATACAATAATAATGTAATCGAAAGGAAGATGATATTATGGATTTATTTCCAAGAAAAGTTTATTTAGATGATATTTTTGATGATTTCTTATCTACTAAGAAAGAGCAAAATATGAAATGTGATATTTATGAGGAGAATAATAATTATCATATAGAAGTTGATATTCCTGGGTTTGATAAGAAAGATATTTCAGTTGAGGTTAAAGATGGTTATTTAACAATATCAGCTGTTAAAAATAATGTAGTTGAAGATAAAGACAGCAAGAGAAATTATATTCGTCGTGAAAGGGTTTGTGGCAAATATGAGAGATCATTTTATGTTGGAGATCTAGACGAAGATAAAATTAATGCTGAATTTAATAATGGTATGTTAAAAATTGTTGTACCTAAGAAAGAAAAACAAGAAAATAAGAAAATCATTGAAATTAATTAAGGAGCTTTTAGCTCTTTTTTTCTTTCTATTTCTTGACTTAATGTCCTAGATTGTTATAATTGTATTTATAGAGGGTGATTTTATGGGCCAAAGACGAAATATGGTATTTCCAATTATTATGACTGTTTTAATAATAGTTATAATAATCTATTTGATTGGTAGTGTTAGACAACCTTATGTTTCTTGTAGTAGAAGTACAGTTGATGACTTAGGAATTAAATTGGTTGAAGATTTGGTTACCACTTTGGATAATAATAAAATAAAGAAAATGGAACTTACTAAGACCATTATACTTCCAGAAAAATATTTAAGTTCAGATAAATATTTGGAGGAAATTAAATTTGCTTTAATTAAGGCTTATGATTATTTAGGAAAGTCTGCTAAAGTATATATAGAATCTGATAGAGTTATTGTTAGTGTTAATATTGAAGATGATCAAACTATTATTTTGAAAAATATAGAGTTTTTTGATGAAGATGGTTTAGTTGTTAAGGTTAATCCTAACACTAAAAGTAGTGATGTTGTTACACTTAGTATCTCAGATAAATACAGCGAGGGCGAATTTATGAGTAGAATGAAAAATAATGGGTATATGTGTAAATAATGGATAGTAATATAGATAACTTAATTTCAGAAATTAATTTTAATAATAGTTTAGTTAGTTGTGGTTCTATTATGCTTACCAATGATGAGATTAGAGTACTTAGAAAGTTTAATATTGATTATTTACATTGTTCTACTTTAAAAGAAGTTTTATATGAGATAGAAAGAGTCGGATATGAAGAGGCATCTTTTGATTTTGAACTTGAAATGATTTCTTTGTCCATATCTGAGAGGGATTATTATCAAAATACTAATAAATAGGAGTTTGAGGTGATATTTAGTGAATTATATGTTAGATAAAATTAATTTATTAGAGAATAAAGATGAAATTATTAATACAGCTAAAGAGATTGTAAAAAAGTTAGAGGAAAATAAAAATCTTGATGATAGTGAGAAACTTATGACTATTGAGTTAGCTGTTGCTCAACTAAATTATGATTTATATCATATTAGTGGTGACTAGTATTTAAATTTATTTCTTTTGTATTAAAAATATTGTATACTTGTGTATATGATATTTTTTTGAGGTGATAGTATGATATATTTGGACTATAGTGCAACAACTCCTGTTGATAAGAGCGTAATTGATACTTATAGTAAAGTATGCAGTGATTATATTGGTAATCCTAATTCATTACATAAGCTTGGACTTAAATCAAAAGAGTTAATAGATGCATCTGTTAGACAAATTGCATCTATTTTGAAAGTTTTACCAGAAGAAGTTATTTTTACTAGTGGAGCAAGTGAAGCTAATAATTTAGCTATAAAGGGTATTTGTTCTAAATATAAAAATAGGGGAAGACATATTATTACAACAAAGTTAGAACATTCTTCTGTTACTAAGGCTATATCTTATTTAGAGGAGAATGGTTTTTCAGTTGATTATGTTAATTTATTGGATGATGGTACAGTTGATTTAGTTGATTTGGATAATAAGATTACAGATGATACTATTTTAGTTTCAATAGTGGCGGTTAATAGTGAAGTTGGTGTTATTCAACCACTTGATAAGATTAGTGAAGTTATTAGGAAATATCCTAAAGTATATTTTCATAGTGATGTTACTCAAGCTATTGGTAAGTTAAAAATTAATCTTAATTGTGTTGATTTAGCTAGTTTTTCGGCTCAGAAGTTTTTTGGAATGAAGGGTATTGGATGCTTGATTAAAAGAAAAAAAATTATTATTGAGCCTTTAATTCATGGTGGAAAATCTACAACTATTTTTAGGAGTGGAACACCTGCTACACCTCTTATTGTTTCTCTAGCAAAAGCTTTAAGACTTAGTTATGAAGACTTTGATATTAAATATAATAAAGTTAGAGAATTGCATGATTATTTAATTACTAAATTAGAGGAGTTTGATCTTTTTATTAATAGTGGAGATAATTGTGTACCACATATCATTAATATTAGTCTTAAAAATATAAAATCTGAAGTTATGCTTCATGCACTAGAAGAAGATGATATATATGTGTCTACACAGACAGCTTGTTCTTCTGGAGGCTATTCTTCGGCACTTTTAGCTATCTTTTCTGATAAAGATAGAGCTAGTAGTAGTTTAAGAATTAGTTTATCATACTTAACTACTAAAGAAGAGCTTAATAAGTTTTTAAAATCATTTACCAATAACTTTAACAGACTTAGTAGTCTTAATAAACATTAGTTTTATTTTACTGTCCAGTTATTAAATTAGGTAAGTTTCAATTTAAGTTGTTTACTTATTCATAAAAAGAGGTTATAATAAAATAAGAATAGAGGGATTGTATGAATAATAGAGAACTGGTTGAAATTATCGATTCAAAGGGAAAAGTTGAACAGGTTCAGCTTGTTACTTATTTGATTTCTGATGATAAGTTGAGTCAATATATTGTTTATACTAAGAATGAAATACGTAATAATAATGAACATGTTATATATATATCTAGACTTTATAAGGTTGGAGATGAAAAGCGTCTTGATGAAATTAGTGATGATCAAGAATGGCTTTATGTTCAGAGTTTATTAAAGAGAATTGCTAATAAAAATTAAGGGGTGATGATAATGGAGTTTCAAGAGAATATTAATGATCTTAAGAGTGTTTCTTTTGATCTTCTTTATAGTCAAGTTTCTTCATTAATTGCCTCATATAATGAATTGAAGGTTTCTGGGAAAATTGATGATGCATTTGAGAAGCGTCTTTTACTTTTACAGGGAACAATTAGTAATATGAAGAATTTGATTCAAAGTGTAGAAGACTTTAATGATTTAGATGAAAATGTTATTGAAAAGAATAATTCTTTTGATGTGAAAGAGAATAAGAGTAGTAAAGAGACAACTACAAATGCTTCTGGTATAGTATTTAGTGCTCCTTTAATTAGTAGTACACCTACTAGTTCTGGCTCTATTATAAATGATAGTAGTAATACTTTTGTTCAAAATGTTTCTAGTGTTACTAATGAAGATAGTATTAAGCCTGTGATTGAAAATACTTCAGTTCCTAGTTCTGGTTCTATTATAAATGATAATAGTAATACTTCTACTCAATCTGATATTGGATCTTTAATTTTTAGTGCTCCAGCAAACACTGAGGTTACTCCTAAATCGCCAGATGGTGTTACTATTAATAATAATTCTGTTGCTGTAGAAGAGGCAATTCCTACTAATGTTTCTTCAGAAAATGCAATTCCTGTTAGTGTTCCTCCAGAGGGTACAGTCCCTGTTAGTGTCTCTTCAGAGGATACAGCTAGTGTAGGTAGCAGTGAACAGGTTATTGCTCCAAGTAATCCTGCTGATGTTAATGTTAGGGCTATTGCTAGCTTAGAAAAGTTTAGAAGAATTTCAGATAGCCCTGTGAAGGCTATTATAGTTAATGATAGTCAATTTAATAAATTGGTATCTTCATTGAGCTTGCAAACTGAGCAATTGGATTTTGGAGCAAGTAGTTCTGATGACAATATGAGTGTTGAAGCTATGATCGAAAAAGCTAATGACTTATATAGTCATGGTAATAAACAGGCTGCAGAAGAAATATATAATAAAATAAATAGTATGACTTTGGTTAAGAAGGCTGCATAGTTATAGGAGGATTATTATGGGAAAGGGCATGAGATATTTTTTATCTGTAATTCTTCTTTTTTCATTTAGTCTTATAGGTGCAGGCTTTTTTCTTTCTTATAAAGATAAGTTAATAGATCCATTTAGTGGTATTTTATCAACAGCTGATAAATCTGATTTAGTCAATGTAACTAATAATGGTGATGAAAAAAAGCCTATTAGTGATAATGGTGGAGAAAGTAATAATTCTAATACAGAAACTGGTAATACTGGAGAGAATGCTAATAACAATGGTACTGCTAACAATAATAGTAATAATAACAATGGAGCCTCTTCCAGTACTACTACTCCAAGACCAACGCCTAATCCGACGCCAGCACCAACTCCGGCACCAACTCCAACTCCACAACCTACTGAACCAACTATTGATGATGTTAATAATGATTTAAGAACACAGTTACAAAATAAATATGGAGTTAGTATAAAGTATGGTAATGAGACTAGTGGATATAGTGTAGGGGGAATGAGTACTTCTATTATTTCTGATTCTTCTAAAATTAGTAAAGCTTTATCTGATTTATCAACTAATTTGGCTAATTATCCTGATGGTTTTTTCAAGGAATTTAATAGTATTGGTTTACGTCTAACTATATATCTTATAGATAGTTATTCAGATTCTGATGTTACTGGAGTTACAGATCCATCTTCAAATAATGTTATTATTTCTATCGCAACGTATTATCCTTTTAGTGAAAGTTTTAATCATGAGGCATATCACTATATGGAGCGTTATATAAAAATAAAAGGTGGCGTATTTACTTCTTGGCAACAATATAATCCTTCAACTTTTAGGTATGGTTCATTTGACTCTAGCTTGTCATTTGCTGGAACGAGTAACGCTAATAGTTATTTTGTTAATGATTATGCTCAAACGAATGAATTTGAGGATAGAGCTTCTACTTTTGAATATATGATGGCTGATACTAAGGCTTCATGTATGAATTATAATTTACCAATATGGAATAAGGCAAATTATATGTCTAAAATTATAGATGTATACTTCAATACAGTTAATTCTTCAACTGTTGAACATTGGGAAAGATTTTTGTAAGGGGGAGTTTCTCTGAAAAGAATTTTTATAAATAATGATAACTTAGCTAAAAGTGATTTAGATTATGAGGTGATAAGAGTAAAAGGGGTTATTATAAATGAAAAAGATGAAATTTTAATTGCTCATAATAATAATACTTTTCAATTTATAGGTGGACATCTACAAGAAAATGAAGATATGGAAGAAGCTTTACTTAGAGAGATATTAGAGGAAACGGGTATTGTTATGAATGATATTAGTGGTCCTTTTATGTTAATAGAGGCTTATTATAAGAATTATTTTAATACATCTAAAAATGTTCATAGTAAAATCTATTATTATAAGCTTTTTACTGATAAAAAGCCTGATTTATCTAAAACTAATTATGATATTTTGGAGAGACAAACTGATTTTGAATTGTTTTATGTTCCTGTTAAAAATATTAGATTGTTTTTAGAAGAAGGACTAAAAAATAAAAAAATAGATAAGAATATTTATGATGAGATGTTATTAGTTATTGATGAATATAATAGAATTTTTGGAGGTGTTTATTATTAAAGCATTAGTTACTGGTGGCCTTGGTTATATTGGTAGTCATACTTGTGTTGAACTTTTAAATTCTTCGTATGATGTTGTTGTTATTGATGACTTATCCAACTCAAAGATTGATGTTGTTGATAAGATTAAAGCTATTACGGGTAAAGATATTAAATTTTATCAAGGGAATGTTTGTTCTTATGAATTATTGGAAAAGGTTTTTTCAGAGAATAAGATTGATGTAGTTATTCATTTTGCTGCATATAAAGCAGTTGGAGAGAGTGTAAAAAAGCCATTGGAATATTATGAAAATAATTTGTTATCTACTATTAGGTTATGTAAGGTTATGAGAGAACATGGATGTAAAAAGTTTATATTTTCATCTAGTGCAACTGTTTATGGCTCACCTAAAGCTTTACCTATAAAGGAAGATTTTCCTTTATCTACAACTAATCCATATGGATCTACTAAGTTAATGAATGAAGAAATTTTAAAGGATGTTTGTGTTGCAGATAGTGAATTTTCGGCTGTTATACTTCGTTATTTTAATCCAATAGGAGCTCATAAAAGTGGACTTTTAGGGGAAGATCCTAATGGTATACCTAATAATTTAATGCCATATATTGTTAAGGTTGCTAGTGGTGAGTTGGAAATATTAAATGTCTTTGGTAATGATTATGATACACATGATGGTACTGGTGTTCGTGACTACATTCATGTTGTTGATCTTGCTAAAGGTCATATAAAAGCTATTGATAAAGTTGCTAGTTCTGTAGGTATTAATTATTATAATTTAGGCACTGGTGTTGGCTATAGTGTTTTAGACATTGTTAATAGTTTTGAAAAGGTTAATGGTGTTAAATTAAACTATAGAATTGTTGATAGAAGACCAGGTGATATAGCAGCTTGTTATGCTGATCCAAGTAAGGCTTTAAAAGAACTTAACTGGAAAGCTGAATATGGTATCGATGATATGTGTATGGATTCATATAGATATGTATTAAAACAACATGAAAAGTAGTATATAATTATACTGTAATATTATTGATTAGCACTAATTAGTGCTTTTTTTTGTAAAAAAAAGAAAGAATTATCCATTCTAATCTTTTGTTCTATTTTGTACTTTTACAAGTTTTGATTGGACAACGATTCTATCACCATTACTATTTAGACATGTAGATAGTGTTAATATTTTGTCACTAACTTGGACAGGAGTCTTAATATTGGCCGTATCTCTTTCTAGCATGGTATTAATCCATTTTTGTTTTTCATCTTCGCTTTTAAAACTTGTTTCTATATAATAACTTTCACTTTTTATTGTATAAATAGAAAATATTTGAAAAAGCATATTCTTTTTTGGCGTTGATAACCATATTGCATAGTTATCTTTTTTTTGTTGCCATTCTTTAGTTAAAGCATTTTTTAATGAGCCAAAGACAGTTTTATCTAGTCTGCCATGTCCATAAATTACAGTATTGTCTGATAAATTTGTACTGCTATTTCTATAGTCCATATATACCCAGCCAGCATAATTTTTGCTTTTGTCGAAGGCTCTCGTTAGATAATACTCATTATTAGTTGTTTGAACGACTGGGTAATTTATATTAGTTTGATCCATGTGAATAAAAGCTACCGTATCACTATTTTTTTTCTTTAATTCAGCAAAGTCTACACTATAAAAGGGGAGCTTTACATAATACCAATAATCACTTTCTTTATTTCCTTCAGGTGGATTTATTAATTTTCCTTCTATGTTAATTTTTTCAGGTTTTACTTTACTACTTATTTCATCATTTAAATTTTTGATATTCTTGTTGTCTTTTAACCAGTTATATATAGATAATGCTGAAAATATAAGTAGGCTAGAAAAAATTATTAGAAAGAGCCAAAAGGCCCATGGCCTTAATCTTTTTTTTCTTTTAGGAAATTCTTCATCATCTAAAATATTAGCCATGTTATTATCATTATCTTCATCTTCATCTTCATCAAACTTATAAGAGTGATCATTAATAAATTTATTGCTTTCTTTAGATGATTTTTCTTCTATGATATTTTCAATTTTTGTCTTTGTTTCATTAATTTTTTCTTTTTTATCATCTATATTATTTTGATTATTTTTCTGATTTCGATATTCTTCTCTTGTAATATTAACTTTTTTAGAATTATCCATAATGCACCTCTATTATGAAATAATTGTATCATTTTTAAACTTTAATAACAATAATTAAATTATAATTATATATACCTATTTTTGTTGTTATTGTTTTATTTTGATTTATATATTATAATATCTTTTAGTTATTAATAGGTGGTGTTTTATGAAGTTAGAAATTACTAATTTATCTAAAAGTTTTGGTGAAAAAGAGGTACTAAAAAATATTGATTTTATTTTTGAGTCTGGTAGAATATATGCTTTAATTGGTAGAAATGGTGCTGGTAAAACGACTTTTTTTAATTGTTTAAATAATGATATTGAAGTTAATACAGGTTCTTTTAAATTAATTGATAATGATATTGCTTTTAATTTAAAAAGTAATGATATAGGATATGTAATTTCTACTCCTGTTGTACCTGAGTTTTTGACTGCTAGAGAGTTTTTAGAGTTTTTTATAGAGATAAATAAAGATAAAGTTAAGCATGATATTGATTATTATTTTAAATTAGTTAAAATTAATAGGGCTGATCAGGATAAATTGTTAAAGGATTATTCACATGGTATGAAAAATAAGATGCAAATACTTATAAATATAATTACTAATCCTAAGATTATCTTATTAGATGAGCCATTAACTTCACTTGATATAGTAGTACAAGAAGAAATGAAAAAATTATTAAAATCGTTAAAGAGTGATCATATTATAATTTTTTCTACACATATATTAGAGTTAGCTCTAGATTTATGTGATGAGATAGTTATTATTAATGATGGACATATTGAGTTAGTAGAGAAAGATAATTTAAATAAAGCAAAATATAAGAAGAAAATAATAGATAGTCTAAAGGATGTTAAAAATGATTAAAACACTTGGAATGAATTTAAAAATAGATATAGCTTTTTCCGTAAATAGTTTTATTTATTCACTTAGAAAATTACCAATATTTAGAGATTTATTTACTGATGATATTTATAAAAATAAAGCTTTAAAGAAGATAATTGGAATTTTTGGTTTAATTCTTTCTTTTACTAGGATGCTTGTTATGAAAGGGCTTTATTTCTTAGTAATTTATCTTATATGTATTTATATATGTCCTACTAATTTAGTAAAATCCTTTATTCATGTATTTTTTGTATTTTCAATAATTGGTATGTTTATTAATAATAAATTATTAATTCCTGGTAGAAAAAAGTATACTTCTATAGTTTTATTTAATATGGATGCATGTAAATATATGAGAGCTATATTTTGGTATAATTTATTTTTAATATTTATTTTTAATACGTTATTATTTGTTTTATTTAAAGCATATATTAATTATTCTTTACTGGATATTATTCTTTTAGTTATTTTAACTATATTTACTAGGATTACTGGGGAGTCTTTTAATATTTGGTTTTATAGAAAATATAAATATTTATGGCATAATAATACTATCTTGTACTTTTCTATTTTGATTTTTTTATTACTTGTTTCATCTTTACCATTTTTTAATATATTTATAAATAAAAATATAATG
The DNA here is from genome assembly GCA_934163035.1 of uncultured Bacilli bacterium. Classification (GTDB taxonomy): domain Bacteria; phylum Bacillota_I; class Bacilli_A; order RF39; family UBA660; genus CAG-877. The sequence goes on from CAKPJX010000017.1 coordinate 14,495, forward strand.
TTTATATTTTTAGGTATTCTTTTAATATTATCAATAATTGGACTTGTTTATTTATATAATGTTCATGACTATAAGATTATTTTTAAACATCTTAATACAAAAGCTATGGTAATGAGTAGCAACGGTAGTGATTATTCTAGACAAGAGATGCTTAAAGTTAGAAATAGAGATAAAGATATTGATAGTGGGAAGATTAAGGGTAAAAAGGGCTATGACTTATTTAATACTATCTTTTTTGAAAGACATAGGGAGATTCTTTATAGAAGTGCTAAAAAGTATGCTTTAGTTATTAGTGTTATTGTAATAGTTTTAGCTTATTTTGTTGTTACTAATGGGGATTTTGCAAAAATTACTTATAGTTTTTTAGATAATCATTTAGCTTATTTTGTTATTATTATGTATTTTATAAACAGGGGTTCTATTATTACACAAGCTATGTTTTATAATTGTGATCATGCTATGCTTACTTATAATTTTTATAGGGAACCAGATGTTATTTTAGGTCTATTTAAAAAAAGGCTTATGACTGTTGTTAGAGTTAATTTGGTTCCAGCTATTGTTGTTGGATTAGGTATTGATATTATTTTATACTTATCTGGTGGTTTATTTGGAATTAATTGTATTACTAGTTTCTTATTTATAATTATTCTTAGTGTTTTCTTTTCTGTACATCACTTGGTTCTTTATTATTTATTACAGCCATATAATAAGGATATGCAAGTAAAGAAAATATCTTATTCAGTGGTATCTATTGCTACATATTTTATTGCTTATAGTATTAAAGATCTTGTTATGTCATCACTTTTATTTTCAATAATTGGTATTGTAGGGACTATTTTATATATAGTTATAGCTATCTGGTTAGTATATAAGAGGGCTCCTTATACGTTTAGACTTAATTAAGAAATTTGACAATACTGTTTCATAAATGATAAAATTATAATGTTATATTTTAATTAGAGGTGAATATTTTGAAAAAGCCGAAGGTTATTAGCGTTATTTTATTATTACTTTCTTTTTCAATGATGATAACTGGTGTTATTATACAGAGAAAGAGTGATTTAGAGTCTAGTGTAGAACTTGATTTTAGGGAAGTTAATATTAATAATATAGCTTATAGTGGAAGTGTAATTAGAAATGATAACTATAGTGAAAGACTTAGTGAAAAAGTAGTGGGGAGTGAGATGGAAATTGCTCCTGCTTCAGTTATTATCCCACCTAGAGTTGAGGTTTATGATAATCTTACTTTAGAGGAACTTAGTGCTAAGTTAGATAGAAATTTAGGTACTGATTATATTGCTGGAAAGGGTAGTTTAATTGCTAGTCAATGTATTGAAAAAGGTGTTGATCCTTATCTTGCAGTGGCAATTATGTTACATGAGACTGGTTGTGGAAGTAGATGTTCTTCCTTAACTAGGAATTGTAATAATGTTGGTGGACAAAAAGGAGCTCCTTCTTGTGGAAGAGGTGGGTATAAAGCTTTTTCAACTTTAGATGAAGGAATAATTGGTTTTATTACTAATTTATCTGAAAATTATTATGCTAAAGGACTTAATACAGTTGAAGCTATAGGTTCTAAGTATGCAGAGGGGAAAAGCTGGCCTACTAAGATTAATAGTTTTATAGAAAAAATTAGAGCTAGTTAGTATGCTTTAATTATTTATTCGAGGTGATATGATGATACAAGTTAGTAATGTTAGTTTAAGGTTTGGGAAAAGGACTTTATTTGAAGATGTTAATATTAAATTTACTGATGGTAATTGTTATGGATTGATTGGGGCTAATGGTAGTGGTAAATCAACATTTTTAAAGATATTATCTGGTGAAGTTGAGACAACTACTGGAGAAGTTATAATTTCAAAAAATGAAAGATTATCAATTTTAAAACAGGACCATTATCAGTATGATGATAAAAGGGTTATTGATGTAGTTATTATGGGAAATGATAAACTATATAAAATAATGGAAGAAAAAAATAAGATGTATGAGCAGACAGAATTTAGTGAAGAAGATGGCATGAAGCTTGCTAATTTGGAAGCTGAATTTATGGATTTGGATGGTTGGAATGCTGAGTCTGATGCTGCGACACTTCTTAATAACTTAGGAATTGGAACAGATTATCATGAATTATTGATGAAGGATATTCCAGTTAAATTAAGAGTAAAAGTTTTACTTGCTCAAGCACTTTTTGGTAATCCAGATATATTACTTTTGGATGAGCCTACAAATAGTTTGGATTTAGAGGCTATTAAGTGGCTAGAAGAGTTTTTAATTAACTTTAATAATACAGTTATTATTGTTTCTCATGATAGACATTTTTTAAATAAAGTATGTACACATATTGCTGATATTGATTATGGTAAAATTAAATTATATGTAGGTAACTATGATTTCTGGTATGAATCTAGCGTACTTTTACAAAAGCAGATGAGAGAATCAAATAAGAAAAAAGAAGAAAAAATAAAAGAATTGCAAGCATTCATTGCACGATTCTCAGCTAATGCGTCTAAGTCTAAGCAAGCTACATCTAGAAAGAAACTATTAGATAAGATTCAATTAGATGAAATAATTCCTTCTTCTAGGAAGTATCCTTATATTGATTTTAAAATAGAAAAGCCTTCTGGTAAGGAAATATTAAAAGTTGAAAACTTAACTAAGACTGTTGATGGTAAGAGGATCTTAGATAAAGTATCATTTACAGTATTAAAGGGTGATAAAATAACTTTTATAGCTAATAATGATATGGTTAAAACAACTTTATTTAATATTTTATCAGGTAAGGAAAAATATGATAAGGGTAGTATTGAATGGGGTAAAACTATTGTTTGTGGTTATTTACCACAGGATAATACTGAGTATTTTGATACTGATAAAAATATTATGGAATGGATTAGTCAGTATTATGATATAAAAGATGAGACAATACTTCGTGGCTTTTTAGGTAGAATGTTATTTTCTGGTGATGATGTATTCAAGAAAGTTAATGTTTTATCAGGTGGTGAAAAAGCTCGTTGCATGTTATCTAAAATCATGCTTGAAAGTCCTAATTTCTTGATAATGGATGAACCTACTAACCATTTAGATTTGGAGAGTATTACTTCTTTAAATAAGGGTTTAATTAATTTTCAAGGAGAAGTTTTATTTACTTCTAGGGATTATGAACTTAATAATACTGTTACTAATAGGGTAATTGAGATATTAGATGATGGTAAAATTATTGATAGATCGGTTCCATATGAAGATTATCTAAATAGCAAAAAATAGGATTGATTCCTATTTTTTTTAGACTGTTATTTTGCCTCTATTACATCTATTTCCCCAAGAGTCAATTAAATTATCGTTTTTCTTTACGCAGATTATTTCACAGTTATTTGGACAATTTGAACAATTGATACTTGTTGTTTCAAATTTATCATCAACGATATTAAAACTGAAGTTTATTTCTTTTTCTTTTTTTGAGAGTATGGCTACTCCTATGGCACCCATTAAATGACCATTTTCATCTGTTATAATTTCTGTATCTAGGATGTCTTCAAAGGCTTTTTTCACGCCGATATTTTTTGATACACCACCCTGAAAGATAATAGGAGACTGAATCTTTTTACCTTTACCAACATTATTTAAATAATTAAGAGCAATACTTTTACATAGACCAGCTATGATATCGTTTTTCTTATAACCCATTTGAGCTTTATGAACGAGATCACTTTCAGCAAAAACGGTACATCTTGCGGCAATTAAGGCTGGATTTTTACTAGTTAAAGCTATTTTACCGAAATCTTCAATTTTAACATCCAATCTTTTGGCTTGGCTACTTAAAAAGGAACCTGTTCCGGCAGCACATAAAGTATTCATAGCGTAGTCTATTACAATGCCATCTCTAATTAGAATTATTTTAGAGTCTTGACCGCCAATCTCAATTATTGTTCTTATATTTGGATATTTTGATAAGGTACCTATAGCATGAGCAGTTATTTCATTTTTTATAATAGAGGCATTTAATATTTTACCAATTAATTTTCTAGCTGATCCAGTAGTACCAACTGATACAATTTTTACTTTTTTGGTATCTATTTGTTTCTTTAAATTTTCTAAAACCTCTTTAGCAGCCTTAATTGGATTTCCTTTAGTCCAAATATAAGTACTGGCTAGAACATTGTTATCTTTATCAATTATTACTCCTTTGGTGGAAATTGATCCGATATCTATCCCTAAATAAGCCTTAATCATTTTTATCTCTCCTTATCTTTAATAAATCATAAAAAGCTTCTAATCTAGTTTTAATTCCTTCATCTGAGGTTTCTACATCATATGATAAAAATATAATAGGCATGTTATTTTCACTAGCTATTTTTTGAATTATTGGTATGGCGGTAACTTCTGGTGTACAACCAAAAGGCTTAGTGTGAATGATACCATCATATTTCTTTTCAATTAATTTTATAGTTCTATATATATTATCTAGTCCATCAGCACCTAGTTTATATTTACAATATTTCTTGGTCTTTCTTAACATATGTTTTTTTAAAAATTTTTTTTGCCACAAAAGATATGATAAGTTAGTATACCTTTTTATTTCAATATTCATATTGGCTAATTGTTTTTCTAAAAAGTAACTAGATGAAGGTTCCATGGCTGTATATAATTCTCCTATAATACCTACTTTTAATCTTTTTTCTTTGCGAAGAGGTATTTTTTTAATTAAGTATTTATATTTAAAATAATAATATATTAGTTCTATGATGGAATCGGTACTTTTAAATTTTTTTAACATTTTTTTCTTTAGGACTAAATGGGCATTTTTTTTCTTTTCAAAGCCAATGTTTTTTCTGATTATTTTATCTATTTTATCCATTTGCCATATGAATATTAATGTATATAATATAGAATGGATGAAGTAGGGGAATGATAATTTTTTATTTAGTTTTTTAAATATTTGGTATACTTCTCGTACTTTTAAATTGTTTCTAGAAATTAATTTGTAAAACTCAAATTCATATCCTAAGTCTCTTAAAATAGTTTCAGTTACTTCAGCATAATATCTATATCTACAACCACCACCTGCAGTAAAGAGAATATTAGCCCCATTTTCTAGACTTTCAATAAAGTTACCTAGGTTATATTTAAAAGGGAGGCAGACAGAGTCTGGTGAATACTTGGCACCTAATTCAATAGTTTTTTTAGTAATCGGAGGAGCTGGTACTACTTTTAGATTAGTGGTTCTTTTTAAAAATATTGAAACTGGTATATAGTAGTCACCTAAGTGAGGAAAACTAATTATTTTTTTCATCTATTTTCCTCCTTTAAATTTTTAAGTATATCAATAAAACTTTCTAGTCTTGTTATAACGCCAACTTCACTATTTAAGTCTTCAAAGATTAAAGTCATAACAGGGATATTTTTAACTTTTAGACTTATTAGTTCGTTACTTAAAGAGTCTGGTCCACAAGGAAATGATGATATGATGATAATACCATCTACTTTATCTTTATAATAGTTGACGCTAGCCATTACTTCTTTACTATGGGTCCAATGAATATCTGATGATAGTTTTTTACATTCATTATCTACTTTTAGGTGATCTATTTTATTACTGTAAATAATACTAATATTGTTTTCTTTTAAGTATTTGGTTATGCTTTTACCAATTAATTCATCATATAGGTTATATGGATGACCAGCAAGTAGGATTTTTAGATTGGAACTTTTAAGAACTTCTTCTTGTTCTTGTTCTTGTTTTCTTCTTTTCATAAGATTTATTTTTTCAGCATATTTATAAGCCTTATAGCTTTTGATATATGAAGAACCAAGTGTTTCACCAAGTTTTAAGAAGGCCATTAGACGGTTTTCTTTTTTTTCTAAGTCAATATTGTAGTTTAAGATTTCCATGTCGAATAAATTATTTACTAAATCATATAAACAGTTGAAATTTGTGCAGACCTGTTCATTTTTTCTTATTGAATATAGTCTTGGTACTAGTATATAATCACATTTATTTTGTAGATTTATGATGTGACCTAAATATAATTTTAATGAAAGACAAGCTTCATCTGGAGCAATTTTAGTTCCGTCTTCTAATATTTTTTTGTTACTATAATCACTTATTATAGGGGTATAGCCTAAATACTTTATAAATTCTAGCCAGAGATCTTTATCATAATAATATAGTAAGGCTCTTGGTATTCCGATAGTTTTTTTAATAATAATCACATCCTTAGTTAAAAATATGCTTTTAGTTATTTTTAATTATTATTTTCTATCGACAATTTTATTACTTGGAGTTATTTAGTTTATGTGATATAATGTTGTTGATTTGGGAGTGGTTATATGAATGATGT
>CAKPJX010000018.1 GCA_934163035.1 uncultured Bacilli bacterium
GGCGTTAGCTCAGTTGGTAGAGCAACTGACTCTTAATCAGTGGGTCTAGGGTTCGAATCCCTAACGCCCCACCATTAAAGAAATTATAAAATCTAGCAAATATATAATTTGTTAGATTTTTTTATACTTTAAATTATAAAAACTTCAAGAAAGTACTATTTGCAAGATGAATTGATTTTCTATGCATTTTGCAAAAAAGTATCAAAAATTATATATAAATTCTGTAGTATTTAACTATAACTAAAACAGCTTAATAATAAGTACTATTGAAAAAGGCAATAACAGTCAGAAAAAAATGTGGCAACTTTCTCTAGTCACCATATAAACATAAGTTAAAAATATGTTTTCATTTTTTCTTACTTGATTTCTTTTTCTTCTTAGCAAAATCATTTTTAATAACAACTTTTTCAGTAGTAATAGTTCCTAATAGAGTTCCGACGAATAACCCCAAAACAGAACCACAACCCAAAAACATAAAATTATCAGTAGCGAATGATAACCCCATACCAACAACTGTTCCTATCATAACTCCTATTGGCATACAAATATTTAATACTTTTTCCTCCTTAGAATCCAAGTCATTTTTCTTCTTTCCCATAAATCATTTCTCCTATATTAACATTATCATAGCTTTTACAGAGGATCAACCATCTTTATACATTTTGTAAAAGTCAATACATAAAAGTTGTTAAAAACAAAAAATTATATATAAATTTAATAACACTACTTCACTGGCAACATAAAATTAATTTAGCTTACAGACCTTTATCACTCTAGTTAAACTATGACAACAACTATAATTTATGCTACTATTAGTATGTAAGCAAGAAAACTTGCATAAAATAAAAAAGGAACATTCAATGTTTGCATGTTGAGTGTTGCCAATTAAATGGGTTTCACCTAAATCATTGCTGAGTTAGGTGAATTTCTTTTATATCAATACTACAAATAGTAAGAATAATAAAAGGAAGATAATTATTACTAGAGATAGAATTAAAAATTCCTTCTTTTTCATTTTATTGTCTCCCTTCTCCAAAGAAGTTTGACCCCACCCAACTATCAAATGTTCCTATATACATATATATCAAACATTTGTTCTTTATGCAAGCGCTTTCGCAAAGATTTTATAACACACCATGCCATTAAAAGCGGCAACAATGGTGTGTTTTTTTCAAGCCTTTACTTTAATCAATAAGTTCCGAATCTTGATATAAAATTACATCCTTTAATCCATCATGAACAGTACTTAAAACCTCATTATCATCATCCACAAAGACAATCTGTTCTCTAACCTTTAAAGATTTCAAATAATTAAGTTTTAATTCTTTAGAAGTATAATTTGGATTACTCTCTTTTGAAATAATCATTCTTTTATCTTTATCAAAAAAAGGAGCATATTTATCTAACCAATCGTTCTTTTCTTTTACCTGACTATCACGTCTGCAAATTGATAGTATATGTAGTTCAACATTTTCTAACTCACACAATTTACTAATTGTTTTAATATTTGATAATAATGGCCTTTTATTAACAAAATCAAGTGGCTTGCCAAAATCATAAGAAGCCATTACTCCATCCATATCAAAATAAATTATTGTTTTTTTATCCAAAGTCAATTTTCTTATTAATTCATAAAAATGCATACAAAATCTCCATTCTCCTAATATATATTAACTATATTTTATCATATAGTTTAAAACTAAATATATAAATTCTTCTACATTTTTGTATAAATAAATTTTTCAACAAACATAATACTATTAGGAGCGTGATTATATGAAAGAAAATATTAATGCCTTAGATGAAATGAATAAAGGTGCTACAATGGGAATAGATGCCATTACATTTATAATTGAAAAAGTAGAAGATGAGGAATTTAAAGAAGTTCTTCAAGAAGAAAAAGATAAATATAAAGCCATATCAAATAAAATTAATGAAATATATCCTAAATACAATAGTGAAGATACTCCTCATGAAACAAATGCTATGAATAAAGCCATGACATGGTATGGTATAGAAATGAAAACTTTCTTAGATAAAAGTAATTCAAAAATTGCCGAATTATTAATAAAAGGAACCAATATGGGAATTATTGAAGGTAAAAAAATTCTAAATAACAAAGAACTAGATAAAGAAGTACTAAAAATTGTAAAAGAATATACATCAATGCAAGAAAAGAGCTTAGAAATATTAAAAAAATATCTATAAAAAAATAGATCAAATTTGATCTATCTTAATTTACCCTTAATACCTTTAGCACCTTTAACCCCTTGGTTAGCAGTAAAGCCCTGTAGAATATTTGAATCAAAGGAGTGAGTCTTACTAACTCTTTTTTTGTAGTCTTTTACACCAATGTTAATCATTTCATCTAACATCTCAGTAAACTTAATTCCCTTAGCATCCCATAAGTAGAAAGCTAAACTTCCAGGAATTGAATTTATTTCGTTAATATATACTTTACCACTTTCGCTATCAATTAAAAAGTCTATTCTACTATTTCCTGAAGTACCTAAAGCTTTAAATGCATTAACAGCAATCTCCTCTACTTCACTTCTAATCTTATCATCAAGATCAGCTGGTAATTTTCTATTAGTAGAAGCCATTCCCTTTGAAGCACCTTTAACAGGTACCTTAGCACCTTTTAACTTACCTTTTCCTCCACCAATATATTTATCATTAAATGTCAAAAATTTATGAGTTGATAGAACTTCTTCTATTTCACTAACCTTCTGATATTCATAGTTACCCATAACAGCAATGTTAACTTCTTTCAAATTTTTAACAACTTCTTCTACTAAAATTTTACTATCATACTGTAGGGCATCATCAATACTATCAATAAGTTCTTCTTCATTATCAGCAACACTAATACCTACACTAGAACCAGTAGTAGCAGGTTTTACTATAACAGGATATTTAAGCTTATTAACTTTATCAATGATTTTTTCATTATCTCTTTTATAATCAGTATCATAAAACCAAACATATTTAGTCATTGGAATACCAGCATTCTTCCAAATATCCTTCATATAGCACTTATCTTGACCAACAACAGATGCATAAACGTTACTTCCAACAAATGGTATACCAATAGACTGTAAATAACCCTGTAATACACCATCTTCAACATTAGTTCCATGAACTATTGGGAAAACTATATCTAGATCAGAAACAATTCTTTTAAAGAATCCCTTCTTCTGTAGTACAAATCTATCCTTATATTTATATAAAACAACATTTTTAGCATACTTCTTGATTAAAGACAAATCCTGATATACTTCTATATCTTTAAGCATATCCCCAGTATACCATTCATTATTCTTTGTAATATAAATTGGAATAATATCATATTTATCTTGATTTAATTTATTCATTGCCTGTATAGCTGAAATAATACTTACCTCATGCTCTACAGACTCTCCTCCAAAAATAACTCCTAATTTAATTTTCATAAAAATCCTCCCTACTCATTATATGTATCAGGTAAATCATTTTCAAATAAAGCATAAACATCTTTATCACCTGTTAATGCATTAATAAAAGTGTATGCTTTTCTAACATCATTAAAAACAACTATATTATCTTTATCAAAACCACTTGTAAGTAGTCCTTCATAAATTGGCTTTGTTTTTTTCTCCCCAATCAATATAGCATAATCAGCAACCTTAGCAATCTCTTTACCAAATTCTCTATTATAAAATTCTTCCCTATCACCAAGCTCTATCATACCAGGAGTAACAACTACCTTTATACCTGGCATCATCTTAAGTACTTTACATGCATTAGATGCTCCAACCGGATTAGAATTATAAGCATCATCTATCTGATAAAATCTACCAAGTTTTTTAAGTTCCAATCTATGCTCTGTTGGTCTAACCATTTTAACAGCCATAACTAATTCATCTGGGGAAATACCAAATTCCACACCACATGCAACAGCAGCCAAAATATTATAAACATTATGAACACCTAGTAACTTAGTTTGAAAATCATAACTCTTATCTAAATTCTTAAAATATATTTTAAAACTAGTACCCTTATTAGAACATTTAATATCAGAAGCCAAATAATCAACATCCTTATTGTCAATTCCTATCCAAATAGTTCTAACTTTATTTTTAAGTTTATAGTTAACTTGCTTACTATCATCACCATTAAGTACCGCAAATCCATCACTAGGAAGTGATTCAATAAGTTCAAATTTAGCTTTAACAATATTTTCTTCACTACCGAAAGTTTCCAAATGAGCCGTACCAATTCTAGTTAAAATACCATACTTAGGCTTAACAAAATCACATAATTCTTTAATTTCACCTCTAACATAAGCTCCCATTTCAGCAATAAAAATATCTGTAAACTTATCTAAATTATTATTAATAGTCATCATCAAACCATAATAAGTATTTAAATTCTTTGGAGTAGCTAAAGCATTATATTTAATATTTAAAATACTACTTAATATATTTTTAGAACTAGTTTTACCATAACTACCAGTAACACCTATAACTTTTAAATTACTCATACTTAATAATTTATTCTTAGCTTTATTTTTATAATAAAAGTATACTAACTTCTCTATAGGTTTATTAATAATATTAGTAAGTAAAATAACTAATTGATTTAAATAAATCATCATACTAATTATTAATAATAAAATCCATTCTAATTTTAAATTACCTATATTTTTAATATAAATTATACTTGGTATTAAATATATTATAGATATAGTAAAAATTAATCTTTTAATCCTCTTAGTAACAACTAAAGGTTTTTTATTTTGATCAGTACTAATAACTTTATACCAAATAAATGCATCTATTAAACTAACTATTATCATTAGAAAGTAGCATAAATAACTAATCTTTTCTAAGTCATATATAACAAAAACACCTATTAAAGAAACTATTACAAAAAACACTTCAACACTAGCAAATTGCTTTATATTTTTAAATAACCATTTCATAAATCTATTATTTTCATTATATAAATTTTGTTGTAACATATGTAGACTTCTCTTAGTCTTAAAAAATAGTGCTATAAAAAGACTAAACATTAAAAGATATTCAAAAATCATAAAACCACTCCCTCTAAATAAATGATTCAAGTATTCTTATAACTTGAGGTAAGCACTCTAAATAAACATAATGTGTTCCAGGTAAAACTATTAAAGCTGCATCTATCATAATCTTTTCTAATACTCTAGCATCTTCTACTGGAGCAGCCGTATCTTTATCCCCCCAAATTAAAAGTGTTGGTTCTTCAATTTTCTTAGCATAATTTGATAAATCTTCATTTACTACATTGACTAATACTTTTCTCATCATTGGACTAGCAGCCTTGTAATCATCTGAACCTATATATTTTTTCATTATTTCACTAATACCATTCATGCCTGGTATTTTCTTTAAAGACTTCAATATTTTTACACTTAATGGAACATGACTATCATTTCTAATACAAGGGCTTCCAAAAAGGACTAATTTTTCGATAGTATGATCAGCAGAATATGCAATAGCAACTCTTCCACCAAAAGAGTGCCCCATAATAGTTGGCCTTTTTATACCAACTTCTTTTATAAACTCTTCTAAAAACAACACATAATCATTAATACTCCAAGGATAATCTGGCTCACTACTCAATCCAAATCCCGGAAAATCAACAATTGTAATTCTATGATTAGAACATAAATTATCACCAAGAGGTCTCATCATTTCAATATTTTGACCCCATCCATGTAATAGTAAAATATCACTTCCACTACCATATTGTATGTAATTTATATCTAAATTTCTTATCTTTATTTTCAAAATAACCACATCCACAACAATTATATCATATATTTTTAATATATATAATATTTCATTTGATAATACCGTCAAAAGATGTAAAAAAGCATAAGAGTAAATCTTATACATTCTTAGTTAGTTTACCAGAATTAAGTGTTAATAGAAACCTAAGTCCAAGAACATCAATTCTATTATTAAAAGCTTTTTGTTTTCTACTTTATCAAATAGTATCATCATTGCGTAACATAACAGTTGACCAATTATCTTAATACTCTAATTATATCTTTATTTAGTCTAGATAAAATCCCATGCGAAATAGAATCTATTCTACAAGCCATATCTTCTACTCTTAAATCACCATCAATAAAATCAACAACATCTAAAACTTTAACATTAAATGTATCCGTTATATCAATCATTAATTGATTCATACAAATCTTTCCCACTACATTCACATAATACTTACCAACCTTAACCACTAAATTATTAGATAATAATCTATCTATTCCATCAAAATACCCAATCGCTACAGTAGCAATCTTCATGTTTTTAGAAGCAACATAACTACCACCATAGCCAACACTACTACCCTTCTGAATATTTCTAATACTAACTATTTTAGCTTTTAAAGATAAAACTGGCTTAAGATCTAATTTTATCTTTTGATATGAATTAATAAGATCATTAACACCATACATTATAATACCAGCTCTTACATAATCATATTTTAAATAACTATAATTGATTATTCCATAACTTCCCTGTAAATGTAAAAGTCCAACATTATATTTCTTTTTCAAATAAAAAATACATTCATCAAAATTCTTTATTTGCCTCTTAGTAAATAAAATATCACTATCCAAAGAAGAATCACTAACACATAAATGACTAAATGTTCCAAGTATATTGAGTTTATTACTTTTATATATTTTGTCTAAATGACTAAAATCATTATAATCTATTCCTAATCTATTCATTCCAGTATTTATCTTTATATGGCATTTAAGTCTTTCACTTAATTTAGCTCTTTTTAATATTAAAAAGTAATTATAATCAACTACAGTTTGTATCAAATCATACTTAATAACATCATTCAATCTAGAAATATCAGTAAAACCAAGAATTAAAATATTACCATCAATATTATTTTTACGTAATTCTATTCCCTCATCAATAGTAGCTACTGCAAAATCATTAATACCTAATTCTTTTAACTTTCTTGCTACTAAAACACTCCCATGTCCATATGCATTACCTTTAACTACTGCCATTATTTTTGTATCATCAGGTATTATACTCTTTATTTGATTAATATTATTCTCTAAATTAGAAGAAGAAATCTCAATCCAATTTAACATTTTATTTCTCATAACTTCCTCCCATTAATATAAATGAAATTATTATAAGAAAAAGACATAATTTTATTTATCAATAACTACTTAATATGATAAAATAATAAAAAAAGAAGTTTTAAAGATGGTGATTTTATGGATCAAGAGAAATTTGGTAAACTTATCAAAAAGATTAGAAAAGATAATAATCTAACTCAAAAACAATTAGCTGATAAATATAATGTTACTTATCAAGCTGTAAGTAAATGGGAAACTGGTAAAAATATGCCTGACACCATTTTAATAAATAAAATTGCTAAAGACTTTAATATTAGTCTAGATGAAATGTTTGAAGGAAAAATAACTACTAAAAGAAAAACAAAAATAACTACTTTAATTTTAGGAATCATCTTAATCTTAGTAATTATTATCTTAATAATATTAAATCTAACAAAAGATAAAGATTTTGAATTTAAAACCCTTTCATCATCATGTACAAAGTTTAATATATCTGGAAGTATAAGTTACAATAAAAATAAAACAGCCATCTATATTTCAAATATAGACTACTGTGGTGGTAATGACGAAGAAGAATATAAAAAAATAGAATGCACTCTATATGAAGTAAATAAAAATATAAAAAAGGAAATAGACTCTTGTAGTTACAATAAAAAAGAAAGCATCAAATTAGAAGACTTTCTAAAAACTATAACTTTATCTGATGACAATTATTCTAGAACTTGTAAGAACTATAAAACTAATAACTTGTATTTAGAAATTAATGCTACTGATAGTAACAACAAAGTAATATCTTATAAAGTGCCATTAACATTAAAAGATAGTTGTGAAAAATACTAAAGGAAAAACCTTTAGTATTATTTTTTTATATCACCTGGAATATCAGTATCATTTATAACTTCAACATTTTTTAAATCAAGGGATACTCTTGCTACATAATGATTTAAGTTACTACTATATCTGTAATAAATATAAGAATTACTAATACCTAAAATACTATCCATTTTACCATTACCAGAATCATCATCACTTAAAGGCATAAGGGTATCACTACATACTGATATCTCTTTACCACTATCAATATCATAAGCTACACAATCATATCCAAGTAGATAAATAGCATTATCATTCCATATAATATTATGATTTTCTATATCAACATTATTAGCTATATCAAAAGTCCATACAATTTCATAATCATTATAACTAACATTTTTATACATTGCATAAGTATTAGCTTCAGAATACTTTTGATCAACTGCTACAACATAGCTATCATGTTGTGAAATAATATCTAAACTATCTCCATTATATAAGGTTGTACCCTTACTACACCCTGTAAATAAAATTAAAAGAAAAAGTAGTATTACAAATTTTTTCATATAAATCTCCTAAAAATATTATAATCTAGAAAAATTATATCAAATACCAAAATTACATACAATAACTTTTATTTTATCTTTCTAATTTTTTGATCATATGAATTTTTTAATATAAATAAAGCTACAACAGCAGTCAATACTTCAGCTATCGGGAAAGTCCACCATACAAGACTATTAACATTATCTAGTAATGTAAATAAATAAGCAATTGGAAAAACAAAAACAACAAGTCTTAAAAGAGATATAATTAAAGGTCTTAAAGCATAATTAAGTGATTGTAAAATTCCTTGTATAGAAATAGATATACCCATAAATACAAAACCAAGACTTGATATTCTAAGAGCTAATGTACAAACACTAACAATCTCTTTTGATGAAGTACCAGCAAGTCCAAATAAACTTGATAAAGGATAAGCAAATAATTGTGAAATTATAGTTATAATAAAAAGTATAATAACAGTATCAATATTGTTTGATCAACTCTAGCAAGCCCTAAAATACTGTTCATACCAGCCATCATAACCCTAATAACCACTGCATTATAGCAGCTGATATTCCTATATTATAGATTTCCCTAATAATATTTAAATCAAATTTTATATAGTGCCAACCACCATCTATTTCCTTATTCTTTCTATAATGAAAATAAATAGCCATAATAAGTGAAGCAAACTGACCAATAATAGTAGCCCATGCTGCCCCTGCTACTCCCATATTTAAAGTATAAATAAATACATAATCCAAAACAATATTAATTATAGCCCCTGTTATTTGTGAAATAGTTGATAACACTGTTTTACCAGTTACCTGTAAAAACCTTTCATATACTGTATAACCTATTGAACCAAGAGAAAAACAAGTACATATTTTTAAATAATTAGATTCCATATTTACTATCTCTACATCATTAGTAAATAATGATATAAACCATCTTGAACCAAAAAGACCAAATATTAAAAAAATTAGCTAGATAAGTATACTAAAAATTATTCCATTACCAGCCGTTTTATTAACCTTATCATAATTACCTTCATCAAAAATTTTTGAAAGCAAGGCATTAAGTCCAACACCAGTACCAACCCCAATAGCTATAATTAAAATTTGAATTGGAAATGCATAAGTAAGCGCCTGATTAGCAATAGCACCAACACCATCCACATTCGCAACAAAAATACTATCAACTACATTATATAAAGCCTGTAAAACCATAGATATAATCATAGGTAATACCATCTTCCAAAATAACTTATTAATGGGACTTGTTGCCATCTTATTTTGACTTTTTTCCATATAAACACTTCTTTCCATAACGAGAAAAAAGGTGCAAATCCAAAAAACTGGATTTACGCCTTCTAAAAAGCCACTCGTCATACAAGCATAAATTATAATACTTTAATATATTTTTCTCAAAAAATAAACTTACGAAAAAATTAACTTTTTGCTAAAATAAAACTGATAAAGGAGAAAAATATGTATAAAATAAATGACTACATAGTCTATAGACACGACGTATGTAAAATAAAAGAAATCAAAAAAATAAAGGACAAAGACTACTATGTAATAAATCCCATAGATGATAATTCACTAATAATAAATACACCAATAGATAATAAAATGGGTTATATAAGAGATATACTCTCTAGAGAAGAAGCAAAAAGAATTATAGATAGCATCAAAGACATTAAAACAATAGAAAATATTAATGAAAAAAATGTTGAAATAACATATAAAGAACTATTAAATAGTTATAGTTATGAAAATTTAATTAAAATTATAAAAACAACCTATGAAAGAAACAATAACCGTCTTTTAAACAACAAAAAAATTAGTGAGAAGGATGATACTTACTTTAAACTAGCAGAAAAATATCTATACAATGAATTAGCTATCTCTCTAAATACAACTTCCGAAGAAATAAAAAACTATATTATCAACAAGTTTAAAAATGAATAGAAAAAAATCACATATATATTGTGATTTCAACTTTTCCAGTGAGATACCCCACACCAATAATTAGTTACATAATAATTAATCTTAGGACTTATAACCGTAACATAATTGCTTTGTATTTCATGGCCACTCCCATACTCTAAGTAGCAACAACTTTTTAAAGCAAAATATATATTAATCTTTTTTCTTAACGAGAAATTCAAGAGTAGCACTTGATGAGGGTGTTACATCATCTAAATTAACAGTTAATGTATGACTATCTGTATCATACTTATATTGTGATGCAGTAGCTACAGCCCCATTAATTTTTACACTACCGTCAACAAAGTCAACCAAACTAGTATCAATAACATCTGTAATAATTGGCTTAACATAAGTTTGTTCAGCCTGGTTATTAACAACAATTGTATAAGTAAGATTACCTCCACTCCAATTTGTCTTATCAGCTGATTTGGTTAATGTTAACCCTTCAATAATATTAACAACAGAAGTATTTGAAGTAAGAGATGTTGGTACATTATTATAAGTACCTACAGAAGTTACTGTATTATTTAATTCGCTCATAGTCACCTCCTATCATAATTTTATGAACTAAAAAAAAATATATTATACTTATAATTAATTTACTACTACTAATTATAAATGTTATAATAATATTATTAAGATATAGGAGATGTAAAATGTATTCCAAAGATTTAAAAGAAATATTTAAAGAACTAGATAGTAATGAAGATGGTCTAAGTACGAAAGAAGTTAATAAAAGATTAAAAATTAATGGTAAAAATGTATTAGTTGAAAAAAGAAGTACTCCAATAATTATAAGATTCTTAAAACAATTCAAAGATATGATGATTATTATTCTTTTAATTGTTGCCCTACTATTATATATATATGGTAGACTCTATTCCCATGAATATACAGATACAATTGTAATTTTAATAGTTGTCTTTATAAATGCTATTGTAGGATTCATTCAAGAGGAAAAAGCCCAAGCTGTAATAAAAGGCCTTAAGAAATTTGAAACATCAACGTGCAAGGTAAAAAGAAATGACAAAATAGTGATAGTAAATACAAATACTCTAGTACCAGGAGATATTGTAATACTAGAATCAGGAGATACAGTACCAGCAGATATTAGAATAATATCATGTGAAAATCTAAAAGTTGATGAGGCTCCTCTTACTGGCGAAAGTCTTTCAGTAGAAAAAAGTCCTGATACTTTAGATGATAATTTGATAATTCAAGATCAAAAAAACATGCTTTTTCTTGGAACCAATATTACAAATGGAAAATGTCATGGAATAGTTGTAAATACTGGAATGACTTCAGAAATTGGTAAAATTGCTTCTTCTCTAAATGAAATATCAAATCTAGAAACACCACTTCAATTAAAAATAAAAGAAATAAGTAAAGGTATAACTCTAATAGTATTTATAATTTTAATATTAGTATTTATTCTAGCTTTAATAAATAATTATACCATTCTAGAAATTATTATGCTTTGTTCATCTCTAGCAGTCGCAGCTATTCCAGAAGGTCTACCAGCTGTTATAACTATTACCCTATCAGTCGGCATATCTAATCTAGCTAAGAAAAAAACCGTTGTTAAACAAATGCAAGCTGTTGAAACATTAGGCGCCGTAGATATTATTTGTTCTGATAAAACAGGAACTATAACCCAAAATAAAATGACTGTTAAAGAAGAAATAATATATGATGAAAAAATGCTAAATTATATCTGTGCTTTATGTAATGAAGGACTAATATATAAGGAAAAATATGTAGGAGATCCAACCGAGACTTGTCTATATGACTATTTATATAAAAAAAGTGTTGACCCTTTAAAGTTAAGAAAAGAAAACAAAAGACTGCTAGATATTCCTTTTGATAGTGAAAGAAAGATTCTCACCACCATAAATAAAATTGGTAATAAAACATATTTATTATGTAAAGGAAGTATCGATAACCTAGTTAAAAAATGTAACTTAAATAATAATGAAAAAAATGAAATTAAAAAACATGAACAACAATTATCTACTAAAGCATTAAGAACACTTGGGTTTGCATATAAAGAATTAAAAACTATTCCAAATAATATTGAAGACATTATAAAAGAAGAAAAAAATTTAACCTTTGCTGGTATTATTGGTATGATTGATCCACCAAGAAAAACAGTAAAACAAAGCGTTGAAATGTGTAAAATTTCAGGAATAAGGCCAATAATGATTACAGGTGACTCTATAAATACAGCTATAGCCATCGCTAAAGATGTAGGAATCATTCAAAATGATGAAGAGGCAATCATTGGTAGTGAATTAGATAAATATACCGATAAAGAATTAAAGCAAATAGTAAAAAAATACTCTGTTTATGCCAGAGTAAATCCAACTCACAAGGAAAGAATTGTAAAAGCCTTACAGGCAAACGGTAAAGTTGTTGCTATGACCGGTGATGGTGTTAATGATGCCCCTGCTATTAAAAATGCTCATGTTGGAGTCGGTATGGGAATAACCGGTACAGATGTAACGAAATCAGCATCAGACATAGTCTTAATGGACGATTCTTTCTCTACCATTATAGTAGCAGTTGAAGAAGGAAGAAGAATATACAATAACATAAGAAATAACATTGTCTTTTCTCTATCAAGTAACTTTGCAGAAATATTTACTATCATAATTGGTCTATTAACTAAAAACACCATTCTTCTACCAATATATATTTTATTTATAGATTTAGTAACAGATTCTATTCCAAGTATTTGTCTATCATTTGAACAAAGTGAAAAGGATATTATGGATAAAAAACCAAGAGGCATCAACAAACCACTCTTTACTCCATTTATAAAAGCATGTATCGTCTCATCTGCTTTAATCGAAACAATATTTGTAATTGGAACTTATTATATAGGTTTAAAAATGTATGGTCAAGAAACTGCAATGACTCTTGCTCTACTATCAATGGTTGCTCAAGAAATTGTTTATGCCATATCTTGTAGAAATTTAAAACAGCCTATCATAAGACAAGGTATATTTAAGAATAAAATAATGAATTTAGGTCTAATACTAATACTAATAATCGAACTACTAGTATTTATGACACCAGTTGGTAGCTTAATAAGTATTAAAAGTATTAACTACAAAATAATTATAATAGTCTTTTTAATAAATGCATCTGCCTTATTTATCTATGAAGCAATTAAACCACTAATGGAAAAATGTTTTAAAGACTAAAATATACAAAAAAACTGTTAAATGATTTATACTTCATAAAACAGTTTTTTATTTTGTTATATTATATTATATTATTCTAAAGAAAAACTATTCATTACCCAATAACCATCACGTGTAAATGTACCTTTTTTTACTATTCCAGTAATAGAAACAGAAGCACCATTAATTAAACTTAATGATGATTCATTATTACAAGAAACAGTAAAATACTTAAGGCCAGGCGCTGAAATTGAAGTTTTTCCATCTTCAATTCTTACAACTAAGCCAGTTACTTTTACTTTTTTATTTATATACTGTTCTGTATGATGTCAAATCAGATGCACTAACTGTCGCATATAAAGAATAGGAACTACTATCTCCAGTACTACCACCACTTTGTTGATTATTGATAATATAACCACCACCATTTGATTTATTAGCTGAATTATACAAAAATGCAAGTACTAATATCACAATAACTACAATTAGTATTGTCTTATTACTTTTTTTATTATTGCCATTAACATTATTGTTATTATTAGGTACTTGATTCTGATAAGACTGTTGATTATTCATAGAATTATTCATATTTTGATTCTGATTATTAAAATTATCAATAACCTGCTTTTCATCATAATTAGCATAACAGTATTTACAAAAATGCTTACATGAATTATAAACACCAATATCAACTAATTGAACACAATTACATTTACCACCCTTTCTAGCAGTCCAATTCTTATAAGTTTTACCAGTTAATTTAAAAGTAGCCTCATGCGAAATACATTCCCCTTTTATAAAACCATATTCCACTAAGTTTCTATCTTCAAAACAAGTCTGCACTGTCATTCCATTACTTCTAGCACTTTTACTAAAATTTTCCCCTATCAAGCTATAATCATCTTCAGTAAATGATCTAAACTTTAAAGATCTCTCGTTTTTCCTAACATTCTTATAATCATCTATAAAAGAAACAATAATTTTATTAACATATCCATTAAGTAAATAACATAACTTATCAAAAGCCTTAATATGATATTCAACACTATAATAATCACTTATAAAGATAGGATCATATCTAATAGCTAAATTATCAATTCCAACTATATCAGATAATTTTTTTATTGCCTCTATTACAGTCTTCTTTGATAAAACATTTAGTTCTATATCATTCTTATATGGAGTTAAAGTAACATGAAATAATATAGGTTTATTAATATATTTTAATTTATCTAAAATAGGAATAGGATTCTTAGTACAAAATAAAATTAAATCAACATCGTCAAAATAAATTCTACTAACCAATTTAGGATTAAATGGATTTCTAACATCAACAAAACCCTCATTATATCTTTTAATAAACCAATCAGAATAAAAAGCAACTATATCTGTTCTACCACTAACATTTAATATCATAAAATCCCACTCATGTCACTTATAATGTATATATAAAATAATACAAAATTCGCTAAAAAAATGCTATAATAAATTTAAGGAAAAGGAGATTTTTATGCAAATAAGAAAAGATTTACAAACTTATATTGAAACTAGCATTTTACCAAGCTATGAAAAAATGATTTAGGACATAATCTAGAGCACATTGAATATGTAATAAAAAGAAGTCTAAACTTTGCTAGCACTATTGAAAATATAGACTATGATATGGTATATACTATTGCTGCATATCATGATATAGGTCATTATATAGACGCCAAAAATCATGAAAAAGTATCAGCAGAAATGTTACTAGCAGATGAAAAATTAAAAGACTTCTTTACTGACGAACAAATAAAAGTTATGTCAGAAGCTGTATATGATCACAGATCCAGCATGAAAAGTGAGCCTCGAAGTATATACGGAAAAATTGTCTCTTCTGCTGATCGAAACGTATCAGTAAATGGTCCACTAAAGAGGACATATGCCTATAGACTCAAACATAACCCCGATTCAACATTAGATGAAATAATTGAATCATCAAGACAGCATATCATGGACAAATTTGGTGAAAAAGGATATGCAACAGAAAAGATGTATTTTGACGATCCAGACTATAAAATATTTTTAAAAGAAATAGCGTCTTTAGCAAAAGATAAAGATGAGTTCAGAGAAAGATATATAAAAGTAAACAATTTAAAAGGAAAAACATACAACAAAAAATAATGCTGAACATAAACCAACATTGTTTTTTTATTTATAAAATGACCATATAAATTAGGATTTAATCTATATCAATAATTTCATATTCACGATTTCCAATTCCAAGTTCATAAGCCCTTTCAATAGTATGAATAGCATGTTTTTCCTTCATTCTATTAACTAAGACTTCTCTACCAGGATCATCAGAATTAATAATAACATCATAACAACATTGATCAAGTGCTACTGGATCAATACTTGCAAATATTCCTATATCTTTCATTTCTGGATCAGCAGGATTAGAGTCACAATCACAATCTATCGAAATGTTATTGGCAATATTAATATAAGCCATATTTTCTGGTTTAAAATATTCAACAACTGCCTTATCTGCTTCTGCCATACTTTCTAAAAAGCCATCTTGATCTTCTATTAAATTCCACATTTCTTTAATATCCCTAGTTCTCCCAACAGAGTGAATCCAAGATTTACCATTACTAGATGCAACTCCAATACTCATATTTTTTAAAGCTTCACCAAAACCACCCATAGCATGTCCTTTAAAATGTAATAACATTAACATAGAATCATAATTTTGGATATGACTGCCTACAATATTCTTGTTATGTAAACGTTCTCCTCCATTAATAGGAATTTCAATTTAACCTTCTTCATCCATAATGTCACATGGTGCAATATCCATAAAACCATGAGCCTTAATCGTTTCCCAATGATTATCCTTACATTAATGATATATCCGTGTGTAACACACGTGTCAATTACTTTTATGATTTTTTAACTGATAAATTATCACTAAACAAAATTATTGCTATAATTATGAGAAATACAAATAAATACTGACTAGAAAGAAAATTTAATCTCACATTCAAAAAAGCATAAAAAGAGGACTAAATTATTGTGATAATTTTGCCCTCTTTTTGATATTATTTATATAAAAAAATTACAAATGCTTAGCTAGCTGATTCTAAATGTAATCTTAACTCTTTATTTCAAAGATTGATTAAATCATAACAGATATTATAATTATTTCAAATAGATACATATCTATTTTCTATTAATTTTGGTATAATTTTTTTATTGAAAGGAGTCAAATAAATATGAAAAAACTATTTTTTACAAGTAACACTAAGCATTATCATAAAACCGATGGCAAAAAACTTCCTAATGAAATAGATAATACTAATGGAATTGTTGATCAAATTAAGCAATTAATGACCTCTAACAACGGAATACTATATATCGCTGCTAACCCAGATGACAGCGAAAAAGTAGATAGCTATGCAGCTTTAATTTTTAGTGGCCTAAAATTATCAGGTATAACTTTTTCTGAATACTTTGTTTTGGATAATAGAACTAGGAATGATGCTAGCGAATATATAAAAAAATCAAATGTCATATTTTTAAGTGGCGGAGATACTTATATAGAAAATGAGTTTTTTAATCAAATTCATTTAAAAGAGTTATTGCAAGATTTTGATGGTATTATTATAGGCCAAAGCGCAGGATCTATAAATATGGCTGCATCAGTTTATAATAGCCCGGAAGAAGGTGACTTATCTGAACCTATTTACTTCGAAGGTCTTGGACTAAGTAATATTAATATTGAACCCCATTTTGTTTTAGATACAAGTGGATTTGATGAAATAGAGATGTATCAAAGAAAACATTTACTAGAAGAATCCAAAAAAAGACCCATTTATGCTTTGAATGATGGCTCTCACATATTAGAAACAGATGAATCTATTACAGTTTATGGTGAATCATTTTTAATTAAAGATGGTATCATCACACAGATATGTAATGATAGACAAGCGTCTAATATTGACATAGAAAAAAGTTTTAGAAAAATAATTTTATAAGAATGGAAGTATGTAGTTATGTTAAAAAGCGCAATATATTGTAATGTTTTTATATTATTGATAATGTCAATATTAGTTTTGGAAAAAATTTTAAGAAAAAACAGTGATTTAAAGAGAATTAAAAAACTCATAATTATACATACAATATTTAATTTCATTAATTTTTATTTATGTAATAGCGAAATAGTAGATACAGGTTTAGAAGTATTATTTTTGTCACTAATTTCTATAATAACATTCATTATTCATATAGTAAGTATTTGCTGTATAAATAAGAAAATTAAAAAATTAAATAATACTGACTGTAATAGTTCAAGTGCCAAAAAATATATCATTGCAAGTATAATACCAGTTATCATCTTCATAATTCCATATATATATGAATTATATATAATAAACAATTGTAATTATTTATTAAAATATAATTATCAATATGGCATTATACAATCTGATGATACCTATATTGCTATTATAAATAACAAACCCGTATCAATAACTTTAGAAAAGAACTTATTTAACAGAAAAGGATTATCTACTAATGAATTAAATTATGATATTATATATACTAATGATATTGAAATATCAACAAGAGATTCAGAATATAATAAAATAATTATAGAGAATGAAGATATTAAAAAAATAGCATTAGATGCAAAAGAAAGATGTCCTTCTGCTAAAGGAGCTTATATAGATTATTTTTCTGAAGGGAAATTTGCTATTATTGCACTTATGGAGGAAGAATCATACGGAACGGTATTAGGAAAATATTTTTATTATGATAATACGTATATTAAAAGTATAAATACTCATGGAAGTTTGGAAGATATAACATACTATAAATAATTTTAAAAATACAAATACATAATCTTTATATTAGTATGAGAATATAAATTTCATTTCAATATTCAAAAAAATACAAAAGGAGGATTAAATTATTTTGATAATTTGTTCCTCCTTTTTTCAAATTTTGAGAAATATTAAATTTACCATTCATACTTACTTACAAATAAATAAAATATATAACTGTGCAATTTCTTTAATATAAAATAGCTTATTTGATATTTCATTAGCCCTATATTCAGTAGATGATGTTTCCTAGAAATTTTTATATAAAATTAAAACTTACGAACTTTTAAGTCCGTAAGTTGATTTCAAATGTAGCCTTAACTATACACGTTTACAAAATTAAGGCTATAAGATTTGATTAAATCTCTCTGATAAATCAATTATATATTAGATTTAATCATATTTCAATGGGAGTATAGTAAGTTTTTAAAATTCATGGTACAATTACTATAAAATATGGGGTGATAAAAATGAGTATTACAATTTTTTATTTTTTACTTTTAATAGTTCAAATTGTTATGTTAGTTAAAACAGTTAAAAAAACTAATAAAAAGAATTGGTCATTATTGTTATCAACAATAATAACATCAATTGCACTTGTCATAGTATTTTTTACATATTCTTGGGTAAATATGAACTATATAGGTTGGAATTTTATAGTGTATCTAATAATTAATATTATTACTGGTGCTGTATATGTTTTAATGTTGATAATTAGTATTATAATGAAAGTAATAAAGAATAAAAAATACAAAACACAAAAATTAGAAGAAAATAAATTGAAAAAAAGCTTAATTATTACTACACTAACTATTGTTATAGTATTCTTAATAGCACTTTTTATAGAAGATTTAGCGTATAAAATAGAACAAAAAAATGATAAAATTGCTGAAAACAAAGCAAAAGAACAAATAATTACTCTTTTAAATCAGCAATACGGGGATGGCAATTTTGAAATAGTAGAAATGGTTGAGGAAGATATTTGTTACGGTTGTGCTTGGATGGGACCAGGTGTTGATGGTTATGAATTTACAATGAGTACAGATTATTTGAATAAAAACTTTATAGTTAGTTTAAGAAAAGAAAACTTTGAAATTTATGAAAATGATTTTTTAAGTGAGTATTATAAAGAAAAACTAGGAATAACAGATTTAGAAAACTATGTAAAAGACTATAAGGTAAAAAAACTTAACGAAATAATCTCTCAAAGTTTTAATGCAGAAATAAATTTTAATAATATCTTTATGAAAGACTATTCGGATATAAATTATGGAAAAATTCCTACTATTGAAGAATTATCAAATTATGTAGAGTTACACGACCCTAAAATTGAAATAAAAGAAGATTTAAAAACAAAGGATGACTTATTAAATTATTTGGTAAAATTCTCAAAATTTTTCATAAAAGATTTTGATACTTCAAATATTACATATTCACAAACTAACAAATATTTTAGATACAAATACGATTATACAAAGTTAGGAGTAAATAATTATACTGACCAATATAATGGTTATGGTGGATATGTTTTAGCAGGTAATTATAAGTATTCAGAAGAACAAGGACGTTATGTAGTTGAAGATGAGGATACTATCGTAAGAATTAATATTATGGGTAATGTTACAACATTTAATACAGAAGATATTTTGAAAGATTAAAACGTAATAAGGACAATGCTTAATTAGCATTGTCCTTATTATTTCAACAAGTATATTTTTTAGTGTAGTATTTTGCAATTTTAAATATTCAATTTTAGTTCCAATTGCTCGTTCATCT
>CAKPJX010000019.1 GCA_934163035.1 uncultured Bacilli bacterium
CCATTCCCTTACTAAATCCTTTCTATACATTATTACCAATATTATAAATAATACTATGTTAGAAAAGGAACTTAACAATACTGAAGTAGTACCATCAATATTTTTAATTTTAAATAACATTATTGGAATATACTGTAGATAGCTGCTAAAGAAAAATAAAAAGAAAACTATCAGCAATCTAATAAAATATTTCAACTCTTTTTTAGTATTATCATTCATAAAATCACCATAACAACCATATCATATTTTTAAAAGGAATAAAACAATTTCATGATAAAAACTTGAAAAAAATTAAAACTTGTGATATAATCAGTAGCACGCAAGGGAGGATGAATAAAAATGACTTATAATAATATAAGTAAAATTTTAGGAGCAGTACACGAACCAATGAGTGAATATGAGGCAACTTATATTGTTAACTGTATGATATATGGTGACTCATATTCTGATAAAAATATTATAGAATCAAGAATTAACCCAGACTATGTGCAACGGCTAGTAGATGAGTTTTTAGAAAATACTAAGTCAATAGATGGAATATTAAGAGCAGAAACAGATAATAAAGACACAGGATTAGTTATTTTAAAGGGAGAAATACCAATATTCTATAAAGGAAGATTTTTAAGAGATCAATTTGATAATGAAGCAATGATTAGCTTATTACATGCTAATCCAGGCAGAGGAACAGAAAAAATATTTGAAGATCGTGTTGTAACAAGAAATTATATAGTTGGAGAAAATGGATTATATGAAAATAATAATGCATATACTAGTTTTATTGATTCAGTAAGAAAATTAGAAGATCCAAGTTTAGATGAAGTTGATTTACAATACTACTATTATCCTAATTCAAATCATAATATTAGATGCTTTATAGATAGAGGATTAGGTTATAGGACAGTTGAAGAAAGACTGGAAGATAATAAATCAAAAGTTCAAGAATTTTGCTTTGATCAGAAAAAATTTAGTATTCCAAGACTTCAAGTCATACAGTCAAAATATGGAACTTGCTTAACCAATAAAGAATTATATGATGAAGTGTACTCACCAATGCCATTAGCCCTACCTACAATTAGAGATAATCGCAACAGACGGTTAAAACCAGATTCAAAAGTTTATCAAAAATACTAGACAAATATTATAAATTCTAGTATATTATATGTGTTGCCACTTCTAGGTTCAAAGAATTTCCGACTTTTTACTTAGTTATGGTGAATTAATAAAGAAAGGAAGTGTTAAAGATGGCTTTAACAAAAGAAGAAAAGCAAAAAATAATTAAAGAGTTTGCAAGAAATGAAAAAGATACAGGTGGTACTGAAGTACAAATAGCAATACTTACAAAAGAAATCAATAATTTGTCTGAACACTTAAAAGTTCATATCCATGATTATCATTCAAATAGAGGCCTTTTAAGAAAAGTTGGACAAAGAAGAAACTTACTACAATATCTTGCAAAAAAAGATATTCAAAGTTATAGAGAAGTAATAAAAAAATTAGGATTAA
This sequence comes from uncultured Bacilli bacterium, assembly GCA_934163035.1. GTDB lineage: Bacteria > Bacillota_I > Bacilli_A > RF39 > UBA660 > CAG-877. Next base: position 1,504 of record CAKPJX010000019.1, read on the forward strand.
GAAAGTAGACACTTATTTTAGGTGTCTTATTTTCTTTTTAGAAAGGTAGTTATATGAGAAAGAAAAAGTATGAATTAAACTTTCATGGTAGAAAAATAGTAGTAGAACATGGAGAATATGCTAAACAAGCAGATGGAGCTGTTTTAGTTAGATATAATGATACAGTAATTTTAACTGCAACAGTAGTTAGTAAAAACGTAAACTTATTATCTGATTTTTTCCCACTTACTATAAATTACCAAGAAAAACTATATTCTGTTGGTAAAATACCAGGAGGATTTATTAAAAGGGAAGGAAGGCCAAGTGAAGCTGCAACACTAGCAGCAAGAATGATCGATCGTCCTATGCGTCCATTATTCCCTGAAGATTTTAAAAATGAAGTACAAGTAACATCAATAGTTTTATCTGTTGACCAAGAATGCTCACCAGAGTTAACTGCAATGTTTGCATCATCTCTAGCAACATGTATTTCTAAAGTTCCATTTAATGGTCCAATAGCTGGAGTAAAAGTAGGTAGAGTAAATGGTAAATTTATTATCAACCCAACTCCAGAACAACTAGAAAATTCTGAATTAGAGTTAACAGTTGCTGGTACTAAAGATGCTATTAACATGGTAGAATCAAGTGCTAAACAAGTATCAGAAGAAGTTATGCTAGAAGCTTTAATGTTTGGACATAAGGCTGTAAAAGAATTAATTAAATTCCAAGAAAAAATCATCAAAGATATTGGTGAAGAAAAAATGGAATATGAAACATTAACTCCAGACGATGAAATGAGAAAAAGAATTGAGTCTCTAGCAACAAAGAAAATGGATAAAGCTCTACGTATTAAAGATAAATTAAAGATGTATACAGCAATAGATAATTTAAAAGAAGAAATAGTTGATCTATATACTAAAGAAAATGAAGATATCTTAAAAGAACAAGAATTAAAAGAATTACAAGTAAAAGTAAGAATGGTTCTAGGTGATATAGAATACAAACTATTTAGAAATATTGTTGTTAATGAAAAAGTAAGAGCTGATGGTAGAAAGATGGATGAAATACGTAAGCTATCAACTGATATAGATATCTTACCTAGAACTCATGGTTCAGCATCATTTACTAGGGGTCAAACTCAAGCCCTATCAACAACAACATTAGGTGCCTTAGGAGAACATCAAATTATTGATGGACTAAGTATGGAAGATCAAAAAAGATTTATGCTACACTACAATTTCCCACCATTCTCAGTTGGCGAGACAGGCCGTTATGGTGCACCAGGACGTCGTGAAATTGGACATGGTGCCCTAGGTGAAAAAGCTCTAGCTCAAGTTATACCATCAGAAGAAGAATTCCCATATACAATTCGTGTAGTATCTGAAATCTTAGAATCAAATGGTTCATCATCTCAAGCCTCAATTTGTGCTGGATGTATGTCCCTAATGGCTGCTGGAGTTCCAATTAAAGCCCCAGTTGCTGGTATTGCCATGGGATTAATAACTAATGAAGATAAATATACAATTCTAACAGATATTCAAGGTATGGAAGATCATCTTGGTGATATGGACTTTAAAGTTGCTGGTACAAAAGATGGTATTACAGCTTTACAAATGGATATTAAAATAAAAGGTATAACAGAACAAATTTTAAAAGAAGCCCTAGCCCAAGCTAAAAAAGCTCGTCTAGAAATCTTAAAAGTAATAGAAAAACAAATTAAAGAACCACGTAAAGAAGTATCTAAGTATGCTCCAAAGATGGTTACATTCCAAGTTAATCCAAGTAAAATAAAAGAAATAATTGGTCGTGGTGGAGAAACAATAACTAAAATAATTTGTGAAGCTTCTAACGTTACAGAAGTTACTAATGTAAATGCTGTAAAAGTAGATCTTGAAGACGATGGTCGTGTAATAATTTATCATACTGATAAAGACATAATTGAAAAAACTCGTCAAATGATTGAAGACATAGTAAAAGAAGTAGAAGTAGGAAAAATATACAATGCTAAAGTTGTAAAAATAGAAGACTTTGGATGCTTCGTCCAACTATGGCCAGGCTGTGAAGGTTTAGTTCATATATCACAACTAGCAAAAGATCATATAGCTAAAGTAGAAGATGCCGTTAAATTAGGCGATGAAATCCTAGTAAAAGCTTTAGGCCCTGACAAAAAAGGAAGACAAAACTTCTCAAGAAAAGATGCCATCTCATCACCTAAAGTTAAGGAAAAGAAAAAAGAAAAATCAAAAGAAAAAACTAAATAACTCAAAAGATTCAATTTTGAATCTTTTTTTCATATACTTAAACAGGTGATATGTTTGAATAAGAAAAAAATCTTTCAAGCTGTTCTAGTAATAATGCTTTTAGCATTTAGTTTTTACTATACAGATAAATCAATAGAATTAATAAGAGAAATAGATCCCATTATGAAGAGGATAAAGCTAACTACTAGTAAATACACTATAAAACCAGTAGATGCCAAAATAGTAGGCAATAAAATAACTCCTGGTAAATCAGGCAAACAAATAGACTATGATGAAAGTTATTCAAAGATGAAACAATATGGGAACTATAATGAAGCCTTGACTACCTTCAAAGAACTACAACCAACAGTATCTATAAATGATTATTATGATAAATTTGTAGTAGGTGGAAATAGTGAAAAAAAAAGTGTAGCTTTAGTATTCGAATTAAAAGATCAAAATAACCCCAATAATATTATTTCTATTCTAAAAGATAAAAATACCAAAGCCACATTTTTTATAGATGGACTTTATTTAGAAAATAATCTTAATCTAATAAAAGAAATGACTCCGTATGAATTAGAAATATTAAGTTATAATAATAGATATGAAGAAGTATATTTTAGAAGTTCACTAAATTATTTATCATCAATAACTAATGTATCTCCAAAATACTGTTATGCTACTTATGATCAAAAAGAAATAATAGAATTATGTTCTAAACTAAAGCTTCATACTATAGTGCCAACAATCCTAGCTAAAAACTATCCATACAAAGATATTAAAGAGAAACTAACTAATGCTTCAATTGTATCTCTACCAATAAATCAATCAACAGAAATAGAACTACCAACTATCATAGATTACTTAAAACAAAGAGGTTTTACTCTTTTAACACTTGATGAATTATTAAGTGAAAATTTTGAAAAATAATTTAATCTTCATTTAATCTTCAATGTATATTATTATCTTGCAAGTAGAAAGGAAGAGGAATTTAAATGATTGAAAAAGAAATAAAATATAAAGATAAAAGAAAAAAGATATTAAAAATATTACTACCAATCTTAATAATAAGTGCATGTCTATTTGGAAGATATTATACTAAAGGTTATATATTTAATGAATCAAAGAGTAATGAAACAGTTAAATTAAAGTATACAGACACTAATACTAAGGTAAATGATGATACTAAAAGTGGTACTTATATTACTGATGTCTCTGATGTTGTTGAAGAAGTTATGCCCTCAATTGTTGCGATAACTAGTAAGACATTAGTATCTAGTGGTAGGTTTGGTCCAAGCTATTGGTCAGAAAACAGATATGCTGAAGGAGCAGGTTCTGGTATTATTATCAGTAATACAAGCGACGAGCTATTAATGTTGACTAATAACCATGTGATAGAAAACGCCAAGGAATTAATAGTTCAGTTCATTAATGGTAAAACAGCGGAAGCAACGATAAAGGGAACTAATGTTGAAAAAGATGTTGCTGTAATAAGCGTAAAGTTATCTGATTTAGATAATGACACTAAGAATAACATAAAAGTAGCTACTTTAGGAGATAGTAAAAAATTAAAAGTAGGTAATGGTGTTATAGCTATAGGAAATGCCCTAGGTTATGGACAGTCTGTAACAACAGGAATTATTAGTGCCCTAGATAGAGAAGTAACAATTGATAATAATACAAATAAAATGATTCAAATAGATGCCGCTATCAATGGAGGAAATAGTGGAGGAGCTCTATTAAATAGTAATGGAGAAGTAGTAGGAATTAACTCAGCTAAATACTCATCATCCTCATCTGATGAAGCAAGTGTTGAAGGAATGGGCTTTGCTATACCCATAACAGATATAAAAGATTTAATAAATGACTTAGCAAATCAAAAAACTACAGAAAGTAATAGTGATAATATAACCCTAGGTATTACAGGATATATAGTAAATGTTGCTAATGAAAAAGGATTTTATATAGCTAGTATAGAAAAAAATAGCTTAGCTAGTAAAAACAATTTACAAACATCATCAGTTATAATGAAAATAGATGATAAATCCATTGAATCAGTAGAAACAATATCTAATGTATTAAAATCTAAATCAAAAGGAGATAAAATAAAATTAACTATTCTAAATATAAGTAATAAAGGATATGAACAACAAGAAATAACAATAAATTTATAAGAGCCTTCATCATTAGATGAAAGCTTTTTTGTACACTTTACACCATTAATATATTTTTATCTATGATAAGAAAAAATAGTATGATAAAATTTTAATGTAAAAGGAAGGTAAAAATATATGAAAAATGTAATGTTACCAATGTTAAAAATTAAAGTTGGGGGGGGTGTACTTTATTAACTAGTATATTAATAATTAGTGTACTAGGAGTATTACTTTTCTTAATTTTGAATCGAAACCAAAAACTGAAATACTTAAAAAGACTAATGAGTGTAGCCCTAATTTTAACTATGCTTCTTTTACCATTTAGTAATTTATTAAATGTAAAAGCAGAAGGAGTAACAATAACAACAGATGATAATAAAAAAGTAACTAATACAACTGATATTGTAGTTACAGATATTACTGGTGAAGATATAGAACTTGACGAGTTTACGGCTTTTAAAATATTAGATGTCTATTATGACAAAGATACTAATGAAATGTCTTATAAATTTACAATTCTTTTTCAAAACTATAAAAAGAGTAGTTACGCTCAAGTGGTAGATTGGCAGAAATATGATGGTACATTTGAAACATATGATTTGTCTGATCTAACAATTGAAGAATATCTTGGCTTAAATGGTGATAGTGATAAGCAAAATAAATTTAGGGCGTTAGTTGATAGTTTTTCTAAGTATATAAAATCAGATAAAACAATTACAGGATTTGATTTAATAAGTAGTAATAATGAAGCTACAGCAACGGGTGTTGAAGTAGGCTCTTATTTGGTTCTACCATCTAATCTTGTTAGTAAAAGATTGCCGGAGTATGGTTTTAGTGTGCCAGACTTATTTGTCAACGCTTATAGTATATATGATGCTTTAATTGCTAATGCTGTTTTTGAGGTTTCCAATAATAATTGGACTTTATCCACATGCAGCGTTAGTTCAAAGGGAAGTGGAGCAGGTACAGGTTATGAGGGTATTATTCTTAAAACAAAAGCATCAGAGGCTATGAATTATATTGGTTCTCTAAATGAAGATGATTATCCAACAGCTCTTGTTTTTGATAGAGAACTTCAAATGAATACTGATTATACTTATATGTCCATGATAAATTATTTTACTGAGGTAAGAAATAAAGAACTTTTTGAACTTTCTATAACATTTCCAAAAGGTATTGATTGCAGTATTGATGATACTCTTATACTTATTGGCGAAGGTTATGGCTCTATATCTAATGGGAAAATATATGCAGATGATGAAGAAATTGCTAGTATTTCATATGATGATAAAACTAGAACAATAACGATTAATTCATTAGTAAGTGACTTTTCTGATTGGTTTATGTTGGCTATAGGTATAAAAATAAATGATGATATTGCTTTAGGGCTTAATGCAAACCAAATTAACGTAACTTATAAGTTTGGACCTGATCAATATGATCCAACGGTCCAAAAAACATTAACATTTGAAAATAATATTACAACTTATGGTGTTCAAGTAACAAATAAAGGTAATTCAAATGAGAATTTAAATGGATCTACATTTGGTCTATATACAGATGAAGAGTGTAGTAATAAATTAGGAGAATTTACAACAGATAGTAATGGTATTGCTAGTATAAAAGGGGTTATTACAGGTGACTATTACATTAAACAGATTAAAGCAACTAGTGGATATAAATTAAATAGTAATGTTTATACAGCTAACATTACATCTGAAAATATTAATGATAATGGTTACTATTCATTAGAAATAACAAATGATAAAATGGGACTACTTCCATCAACTGGAGGACTAGGAACAGTATTTTATACATTAATAGGCTTGATAGTAATAGGAATAGGAGCATATGAAATAATAAAATATTCTAAAAAACAAGTTAATAGCTAACAATATCTAATAACTTAGTTTATACATAATAGTATTATCACCATATATTATATACAGGGAGGTAACTATTATGTCTTGTAATAATTTTGAGGAAATAGAAAAGAATTTAAAACTTAGTAGAAGATTAAAAATGCTTGGAATATGTCCTAATACAGCCGCTTCAACTGGTCCAATTGGTCCAACAGGTGCTACTGGTCCCCAAGGTGAAATAGGTCCTATTGGTCTTACCGGCCCCACTGGCCCAACCGGTCCTAAAGGAGAAATAGGACCAGTCGCAACCGCTTCATATGAAGGACTACTACATGCTAATTATATGGATACATCAGATGAAGGAGACATGAAACTAAATGATTCCTGGTTAGTACCTGATCCAAGCGTTTACTTTACTATAAAGAATGATACGGAAATAGAAATAGAACCAGGTATTTATGAAATAACTTTATCAAGTTTTGTATCTGGAATAGATAATACTCACGGTGTAGAAGTATATTTAAAAGATATTAATGCATCAGCAATAAAAGATCTAGACTTTAAAATCGATCCAGATGGAGCAAAAGAAATGAACTTTTCAAGGACAATTCTATTTAGATTTGAAAATATAAATACCTTAAGTATTGCAGTATCTATAACTGGTGATATAGGAACATCAAATATTGAAGTGAGTAATGTTAGTCTACTCTTAAAAAAGATTCATGAATAAGATTTATAAAAAATTAAGTAAATCACTAGACTGTTCTGGTGATTTATTTAGTTGAATAAGAAACGAATATAGTTTGCAAAATATTCAAAGAATAATATTAACATTATAACTAAAAAATAATTTAATAGATATCAACATCACTTGTTTTGTGTTTTGTCTACTTTACATCACAAATATATTTTTATCTATGACAATTAAAAATAATATGATACAATCTCTAATGTAGAAAGAAGGTAAAAATATATGAAAAATACGATATTAATGATGTCAAAAATCAAAGTGGGGAGTACTTTATTAACTAGTATATTAATAATTAGTATACTAGGAACAATACTTTTCTTAATTTTAAATCGAAACCAAAAATTAAAGTACTTAAAAAAAGTAACAAGTGTAGCGCTAATTTTAACTATGCTCCTTTTGCCATTTAGTAATTTATTAAATGTAAAAGCAGCAGAAGTAATAATTAATGTGGATGAAAATAAAAAAGTAGTAGATACAACCAACCTAATTGTTAAGGTAGGTGATAACAATACTGATATATTTAAAGCTTACAAAGTCTTAGATGCCTACTATGATTCTTCAACTAATGTTATGTCATATAACTTTACACCGGAATTTTCAAATTTCTTAAAATCATCTGGTGATAGTAAACTTTCTAGTCTAACAATTGATGATTATATAGCCTATGGTAATATTAATTCCAATCTTTCTATTGAAGAACAAAATAATATCAAAAAAGAATACAATAATATGATAGAAAAATTTGCCAAATACATAAAGAAAGGAACAAATGCATTACCAAAAACATATGAACTAACAAATAATGTCGGAGTATCTAAAACCGCAACAGTTGAGATTGGATCATACATAGTCTTACCGGCTGTACTTGCAAACAATCCATATATTAGTGATGATGCTTTAAATTACAATTATTATGGTGCTTTAATCGCTAATGCAATTTATAAAGTTGAAAATGGGGTATGGACTAAGAGTGATTGTGAAGTTAGTTCCAAGGATACTGGTAATACTGCTACGTCAGTACTTGTAAATGTCAATATTGATAACCTTGATATGGAAAAGCTTAGTGACAATAATATTGGAATAGACATGGATTTCTACAGCAATAAAGAATACTTATTATTAATAATGATTAGTCAAAATGATATATATGATGATAGTAATAAGAAAGTGCAAATAACATTACCTAGTGGTCTAGTTTTAGCTGATAAAACAGATTTAAATAACATATATAATATATTTGAACCTGGCAGTGCTCCAATTCAAACTACACCAGATGGAAAATTACTTGATAAAGCAAATGCTGATGGTATACAAGCCGTAGCAGCTACGGTCTCAGTTGAAGAATTATCACTTGATGATGGAACTTCAACTAAAGTCATAAATATTATGCCAACTTCAGCAATGTCTGATGTTATGATGCTAGCCGTTCGAGTAAAGTTAAATAGTGATAAAGAAAAATTGGCGTTTGGGCTTAGTGGTAACGTCATAAAGACTGACTTCACTTTTACAGTGGATCCATATACTGACCCAGTCACTACTAAAACCATAAATCTAGAAAATAAAGCCCTAACCTATGGCTTACAAATATCAAATAAGAGTCAATCTGATAATAACTACCTATCAGGAGCTATATTTGGTATCTATACAGATGCTAATTGTACTGATGCCAATAAAGTTGGAGAATTAAATATAGATGAGACAGTAGATAATCAATTTACCGGTAGATATGCCGGTCTTCCTAGTGGAACATATTATGTAAAACAATTAAAGGCCGCAACAGGATACAAGTTGTCTACTGATATAGCCAGTATAACAATAGACTCTTCTAATAATGGATATCTAAAATTGGAAGTCACTAATACTAAAATGGGACTATTACCATCAACAGGAGGTTTAGGAACAATTCTTTATACAACATTTGGTTTATTAATAATAGCTGTAGGATCAATTACTTTCATATCATACAGAAAAAAGCAACTACAAAACAATTAATAAATATGACTTGCGAAGTGCCCGAATTGTGTTTTATATTGATTTATTGTGATAAACAATATTTGTAGTAACATGAAGATAAGAAAAAATAGCTAATAAAATTAAAAAAAATTTTAAAACTAGCATTACCAATAGTTATATCAACAATGAAAAATATTAGACCAGTTAGTGATATAGATACTACAAAAACCATTATAAGATGATTTATATCTAATGCGAAACTTGAAAAATCATACGATTATCAAATAACTAATAAATTAAAAGAAAGATTTAGAATAGAAAATTCTGAATCTTTTTATCTTATAGAAAATAACAAAGTTAATAAAAATATAAAATTATAGTACTAAAGCTTACTTTCAAACAAAAACTTGTTTTTACGAGCTTATTTTAGTATACTTATAGAAGGTGAAGAGTATGTACTTAAAACAAATAATCGCAACTGGCTTTAAGTCTTTTGCAGACAAATTAGATATAAAATTAAATGATAAAACAACTTGTATTGTTGGGCCTAATGGTTCTGGTAAAAGTAATGTTGTTGATGCTGTTAGATGGGTATTAGGAGAACAGTCTGTTAAATCACTACGTGGTGACGGCTCTATGAGTGATGTAATTTTCTCTGGTAGTAAAAGTCGTAACCCTCTAAATGTAGCAAGTGTAGAATTAATTTTTGATAACTCTGATCATTTTTTAAACGTTCCTTATACCGAGCTTTCTATTAAAAGAAGAGTCTATCGTAGTGGTGAAAATGAATACTTTCTTAATGGCGAAAAATGTCGCCTAAAAGATTTAACCAATTTACTAATAGACTCAGGTATGGGAAAAGAATCATTTAATATAATATCACAGGGTGAAGTAGAAAAAATATTAAGCAGTTCCCCTCTAGACAGAAGAACAATTTTTGAAGAAGCCTCATCCATATTAAAGTATAAAAAAAGAAAAGAAGAAGCTCTAAAAAAACTAGAAAGAACTAACAGCAATATTGAAAGAGCTAATGATATAATCAATGAGTTAGAAATACAACTTTCACCACTAGAAGAACAAAGTAAAAAAGCTAAAGAGTACTTAGAAAATAAAAAGGGACTAGATCAATATGAAGTAGCTCTATTAGCTTATGATATAGAAAACTTTACTCAGGAATTAAAACAGATCAAAGAAAAGAAAGAAAAAGTAGAACAAAAGATTATAACTATTTCCAATGAATCATCAAAATATGATACTGAGTCTCTACAAGACAATAATAATTTAGAAAAATTAGAATCAAAAAGATCTAGTTACAATCAACAACTTTTATCTTTAACAGAAGAAGTAGCTAAAATAGATGGTGAAAGACAATTATTAAAAGAACAAAGTAAGACTACTAAAGAAGAAAATGAGTTAAAAGAAGAAATAAGAGAGGCTCTAAATAAAAAATATAGTATTGAAAGTAGTATTGAAATTTTAAAAGAAGAAATAAGCAAATTATCATCTTCAATAGATAACTATAAACATGAGATGACTGAGCATCAAAAGAACTTTACTAATTTAAGAACTAGACGTAATATGTTAAACAGTGAGTATTCTAAGCAAGATCAAAACCTAGTTTCCATAAATCATAAAATATTATCTCTTCAAAATGAACTGGATCAAAACTTAGACTTACCAAATAGTGTTAGAAGTGTTATAAATAATACCTCATTATCTGGAATCCATAATACTATCTCTAATGTTATAGAAATAGATGATAAATACCTAAATGCTCTAAATACCGCTATAGCGGCTAATAAAAACTTTATAATAACAGAAAATGAATTATCAGCTAAAAAAGCCATTAATTATTTAAAAGATAATCACTTAGGTAGAGCCACATTCTTCCCATTAGATGTCATAAAAGAAAGGTATATAGATAATGATACTCTAACAAGAATAAATTCTAATCCAGACTATATTGGTGTACTAAGCGACTTATTAATATATAACCATAAGTATGAAAATATAATTAAGAATCAATTTGGCATAGTTTTATTATCTCCTAATATAGATTCTGCTACTAGACTTAGTCATTTAATCAGAAATCGTTATAAAATAATAACTTTAGATGGAGATGTTATTAATCCTGGTGGATCAATGAGTGGAGGATCACTTTATAAATCAAGAAGCAGTATTACTATTAAACAAGAACTACTTAATTTAAAAAATAAAAAGAAAACATTAGAAGAAGAATTAAAAGATATATCAAATGAAATTAATGAAATATCTAATATTGAGTCTAAAACAGAAGAAAAACTATTTGAATTATCTAAAGCTGAGTTTAATTTAAAAGAGTCATATGATAATAAAAATAATGACTTAAAATCTAAATTAGATGAGCTAGCTTTAATAACTAAAGAAAGTGAAAATCTAAATTCTATAAAAAATAATTCTCTAAATGAAAAAGAACAAGAATTAATAAAACTATATCATGATAAAAATCTAGAGAAAGAAACTATTCAAATTAAAATAGTTGATTTAAATAAAAAGATAGATTTATTAAAAGCTAAAATAGAAGAGAAAAATGCTACTACTAAACTTAATAATAGTACTTTAAGAAATTTAGAAAAAGAATCTAAAAATTATGAAATAATAATTAATCGTCTTGATCTAAAAATAGATAATATGTTAAATATTCTAAATTCTGAATATGAATTAACTTTTGAAAAAGCTAAAGCTGAATATGAATTAGATATTGAGCCGGATGAAGCTAGAAAAAAGGTAAATGTTTATAGAGCTAATATTAAAAGAATTGGTATGGTAAATTTAGCATCTATTGAAGAGTATGAACAAGTAAATACAAGATATACTTTCTTAACTAATCAAAAAGCTGATCTTTTAAAAGCCGAAGATACATTACTAGAAATAATGAATGAAATGGATGAAGTAATGAAAGAGGAATTTAAAATAACTTTTGATAAGATAAGAGAAGAGTTTAAGAAAGTATTTAAAGAGTTATTTAATGGTGGAAGTGCTGATTTAAGATTAACTAACCCAGATGATTTATTAACAACAGGTATAGATATAGTAGCATCTCCTCCAGGTAAAAAATTAACTACTATTTCTCTTTTATCAGGAGGAGAGAAGACCTTAACTGCCATATCACTACTATTTGCTATTTTAAATGTAAGAAGTGTTCCATTCTGTCTATTTGATGAAGTGGAAGCTGCTCTAGATGAAGCTAACGTTGCCCAATTTGGTAAATATTTAGACAATTACAAAAACAAAACCCAATTCTTAATTATTACCCATAAAAAGAAGACCATGGAATATGCCAATACTCTTTATGGTATAACAATGCAAGAATCAGGTGTATCTAAATTAGTAAGTGTAAAATTAGAAGAGCACGAAGAAGTATTATAAAAAAGACCTAGATGGCTCTCATCTGGTCTTTTCCTTTGAAAGGATTTTTCTTATCAATATGATCTGTAAACATAATACCGTTTAAATGATCTATTTCATGTTGCATTGCAATTGCAAGTTCTTCTCTAGCTCTAACATGTATCTTCCTACCTTCTAAATCATAAGCCTCTACTGTAACACGAGCAAATCTTGGAACTATACCATCAACTGGTCTATTAACACTTAAACATCCTTCACCAGACTCAACATAAATTTGTTCTAGTGAATTACTAATAATTCTAGGATTAATAATGATATAAGTATCAAATTCTCCTTCATCAATTTCATCTACAACAACAAAAAATCTTTTCAAAACGCCAAGTTGTACAGCAGCAAGTCCCATTCCTGGTCTTAAATCATACTTTTCAGCAATCTCTTCAATTTGACTATTCTTAAGATATTCAATCATTGAATCAATCAATTCCTTATCTTTTTTAGATAGGGGAAATAGAACTTCTTTGCTTACTTGACGAAGTCTTTTATCTTTTTCATCTAGTATATCTTTAGTTTTTAACACTATAAACCACCTCTAACGCAAATATTTTACCAGAAAAGCTCTAAAAAATAAAGAAAAAATTAAAAAACAGGAAAAATAATTTCCTGATTTTTTAACTAAATGAATCCAGTTTAAATTATAGATATATTAAGCAGCCCAACGAGAACCGATAACTATAACTAAAAGGATAAATAATACTAAAATGATTGCATAGATTGAATTGTTGTTAGAACCACAATAGTTTTGATAGTATGGCATTTGATATGATTGATTTCCGCAGCAACTAGATCCACCACCATAGTAATACATAACTAAAGCCTCCTTTTCATAATCTACTATAAAATATGTAAAATGACAAAATGTGTTAATAAAACTGACCTAGGTTAAAATAACATATCAAAAATTAAAAATTTGTGTTATATTTATAATATAAAAGAATAAAGGAGGATACTATGAAGAAGATAATCAAATATATAGATAAACCACTACTAATTATAACAGCACTATTATTTATATTCGGTCTAATTATGGTATTCTCATCATCTAACGTAATTGCTTATATGTCCCATGAAGTAAGTCCCTATAACTATTTTATTAAGCAAGGAATATTTTTAATTATTGGCTTTATTCTATTTATAATAATGATGTTCTTTCCAACTAAAGCCTACGGTTACATATCCAGATTTCTTTTAATTACTTTTACTATTAGCTTAGTAATATTACTTATCTATGTAAAACCAAAAAATCAAGCCCAAAGCTGGTTTCAAATAGGACCCTTTAGTCTTCAACCAAGTGAATTTATTAAAGTTATATCTATAGTTTGGTTATCGTTTTATTATGAAAATAATAGAAAAAAACTAAATACTTATACTAAAAGCCTCTTTCCTATATTTATTTGTGCCATAATAGCATTTCTTATCTTCTTACAACCAGATTTAGGAACTATGATTTTATATCTTTCTATAGTTGGCATGATCTTTTTAGCAGTACCTATAAGTAAGGAAATAAAGTTTAAAACTATTATTGGTTCTCTTGGCCTTGTCGTATTTGCAGGAATTGCCCTTTTAAGTAGTGGAAAGACTCTTCTTTTAAAAAGACAACTTCAAAGATTTGATTATTCTAATCCATGCGCTAAATTATTAGAAAGTGGTAATCAAGTATGTAACTGCTATATAGCCATCAATAATGGAGGCTTAACAGGAGTGGGTCTAGGTAATTCAACTCAAAAATATCTCTATCTTCCTGAACCATATACAGACTTTATTTTTGCAATTATTATTGAAGAGTTAGGTTTAATTACCGGAGTAGCTATAATATTAGCTTATATCTTCGTTTTGTATAGAATTTTAAGAATAGGTAGGGAAAGCCCAACTAATAGGGGAGCTACTATGTGTTATGGAATAGCTATCTATATTTTTGTTCATATAGCTATCAATCTAATGGGAATATTTGGACTTATTCCTCTAACAGGAGTGCCGCTTCCATTTATGAGTTATGGTGGAAGTTTCACGCTTTGTTTAATCGCAGCTCTTACTATAGTTCAACGAGTAAGCTTTGAAAATGGAATCTATAGAGAAAAGATGTTAAAGTGATTTTCCTTTACAAATAAGGTAGTTTATGGTATTATAAGCCTCGCTAAAGGAGAATACTATGCCAGAATTATCTATAATTAAAAGGGCTAATAAAGAACTTCCAAAAATAATAGAAAACTCTTCAGAAGTATATATAGTTGGTCATAAAACTGCTGACTTTGATTCAATAGGAGCAGCTCTTGGACTGGCAAGATTATGTAGAGAATATATTGATGGAAGCAAGATATTTATTGTTTTAAATGATTCAGATGAGTCCTTAGAACCAGGCCTAAAAAGAGTAAAATATGACTCAAAAGAAGAATATAACATAATTGATTTAGAAGAATTTAATAACAGGAAAAGAACTTCATCACCAACATTATTAGTAGTTGACACAAATAGGAAACATTTAATTGATTTGAATGCTAATCTTCCTGAATTTAAAAATGTTGTTGTAATAGATCATCACAAGCCTACTCAAGATAGTATCGAAACAGAATATAGTTTTATTGACACTACTGCATCAAGTGCCTGTGAAATGATTGCTGGACTATTAAATCTTAATAAAATAGGTTATGACAGTAATATTGCTACTTATTTATTAGCAGGTATTATGCTAGATACAAAAAGATACATTAAAAATACTACACCCAAGACTATGGATACAGCAGAAAAACTATTAGCTAAAGGTGCTGACTATAATAAAATAAATGATCTTTTCCTAGTTGACTTCGAACAAGATCGAAAGATAAATGATTTAATATTCAGTAATACTGTTTTTGAAACATATGACTATGGTGTACCAAGAAGTATTTCTTATACGTTTAATATTTACAATGATAAAGCCATATATAGAAGAGAAGAATTAGGAAGAGCTGCAGACAAAATGCTAAAATATAGAGTTGATGCTATATTTGTATTTGGTCAAATAGATGAAAATACTATATCGATTAGTGCTAGAAGTAAAAGCAATGTTGACGTCGGCACTATAATGGAACAATTAGGTGGAGGAGGAAATCTCCAAAATGCTGGTTGCCAAATTCAAGGAAAAAGTATAATGGAGATATATGCTCTATTAAGAGAAACTGTAAAAACAGATCTTCAATTTCAAAATATTATAGAAGAAAAACCAACTACATCTAATTTTCAATATATTAAAAAAATGCCTCAAAAAGATTAGAATTTCTAATCTTTTTTTCTAATAATATAATTGGGAGGTGAAAATATTACTTTTTTTTATCGCAACAGAAAAATAATATTTATTTCAACATTAGTATTTATTATAACTGCTATCATTATATGTATATTTATATTTAATAAAAAGCCAACTACTAAAAATAAACCATCAACTTCACCAATCATTAAAAAGAAAATTGAAAATAAAGAAACAACAGTTAAGGAAGAACTCTTTAAAATAGATATTAAAGGTGAAATAAACAATCCAGGTATATATGAAATGCCTAAAAATTCTAGAATAATAGATGTCATTAATAAAGCCGGAGGCTTAACTGAAAATGCTAATACTAGCGTTATAAATTTAAGTAAAAAAATATCTGATGAAATGGTTATTATTATCTATAGTAATGATCAAGTAATGGATTTTAAAAATACAAAAAAAGAAGAAGATGCTTTAATCAATAAATGTGAACAGAAAGATGATATTTCTCTAAAAAATGATGCTTGTATTGAAAAAGATAAATCAACAAATACAAATGATAATCTAAATAAACAAATATCTATTAATACAGCTACTAAAGAAGAATTAATGACTCTACCAGGAATAGGAGAAGCTAAAGCCCAAGAAATAATAGACTATAGAAATACTAATGGAAGTTTTAATACAATAGAAGATATTAAAAATATATCTGGAATAGGGGATAGTATATTTGCTAAAATTAAGGACTATATTACTACATAATTATCCCTATATATTTTTATTAATATTAGCTCTAACTATTTCTTTTATTAGATTAAATATTCCAAAAAATAGTCACTATTTAAAAGATGATAAAGAGTTTATTGGAACTATTATAAATTATAGTATTAATGATTCAAAAGTAACAATTCTTCTAAAAGGAAAAGAAAAGCTTATCTTAAATTATTATTTTAAAAATCAAAAGGAAAAAGCTTATTATAAAGAAAATTATTTTCTAAATGATACTATTAAAGTATCTGGTGATTTAAAAATACCATCTAAAAATACCACTTTCAATTTATTTAATTATAAGTCATATTTAAAACATAAAAATATATTCTACATGGTTAATGTAAATGAAATGTCTAAAATAAAATCTAATAAAAATATCTACTATTATCTAAAACAAAAACTAATAGATAGACTTAATTATAATGATTATCTATATACATTCATATTAGGAGATAAAAGTTATTTATCAAAAGATGCTACTTTAAGTTATCAAGAAAATGGACTAAGTCATTTATTTGCTATAAGTGGTATGCATATATCCCTTCTAGCAAGCCTTATCTCTAAAATACTAAAAAAACTAAAACTATCAGAAAAGTCCATCTTCCATACAACAACAACTCTATTATTAATATATCTATCTATAACAAATATATCATCATCCATTATAAGAGGAGTATTATTTTATATTCTCTTTTCCATAAATAAGATTTACTATTTTTATATAAAACCAACTAATTTATTTATAGTAGCTATATCTATAACTATATTAATTAATCCTAATTATTTATATGATATAGCTTTTTATTATTCTTTTTCTATTAGCTTATCTTTAATAATAGAAAGCAACTATCTAAAATCAAAAAACTATATAATAGGTCTCTTAAAAGTATCATTTTTATCATTTGTTGTAAGTCTGCCTATAACTTTATATACATTTCATCAAATAAATATCCTAAGTATTTTACTAAACTTAATTTATGTACCACTAGTAAGTATAATTATATTTCCTTTGTCATTATTAACAGTAATAATTCCCTATATCATACCAATATATAACATCTTAGTTAAAATAATGGAGGTAAGTTCTGTATATTTATCAAAAATATCTATATTTAAATTAATATTTCCACACTTAAATATCTGTATATATTTACTATATTACATATTTATAATAATCCTTATTAAATCAAAATATAAGTATTATAAATTACTGATATTATTACTCTTAATTCACTACAATTACCCAATCCTTCAAAATGGTATCTATATCAACATAATAGACGTAGGGCAAGGAGATTCTATTCTGATACATTCTAAAAATGAGGCAATCTTAATAGATACAGGTGGGATACCTACTTATAAAAACAATTGGAATGGAAACAAACAATCATCATCTATTGTTAAAAATACCACTATCCCTTTCTTAAAGACTCTGGGTATAAGAAAAATAAATTATCTAATATTAACTCATGGCGACTACGACCATATGGGAGAGGCAGAAATGCTTGTCGAAAACTATAAGGTAAATACTGTGATTTTTAATACTGGAAAATATAACTATTTAGAAAAAAGGCTAATTAAGATATTGAACGAGAAAAACATTAATTATTATAAGGATGTTGATAGTCTTAGTTTAAAAGATAATGAATTATACTTTTTAAATACTAAAATATATGGCAACGAAAATGACAATTCAAATGTAATATATCTAAATTATAATAATTTTAAAATTTTATTCATGGGAGATGCTGGAATAGAAAAGGAAAAGGACATATTAGAAACATATGATCTTAATAATATAGACTTCATAAAAATAGGTCATCATGGTTCAAACACCTCATCAGGTAAAAATTTCATTAAAACTATAAATCCTAAAACTTGTCTCATATCCGTAGGAAAAGATAATAAATTTGGTCATCCCAAAGAAAGTGTTCTAAAAACATTAAATGATTATTGCCAAATATATAGAACAGATCAAGATGGAAGCATTATGCTTAAGATAAAAAATAATAAATTAAAAATTGAGACTTGTAGTCCATAGGAAGGAGTAGATATGAATTACTACAATGAGATAAAAAATGAATTAGTAAATAATGAGATAAATCGGAAAGTTAAAAAT
>CAKPJX010000020.1 GCA_934163035.1 uncultured Bacilli bacterium
TATTTGCAATTATATAATCACATACGATCATTTTATCAGTTAAAGTTTCGGCATCTTTAATACCCAAATTATTAAGACTTCGTATATAGTGAGTATATTTATCTTCATCATCTAAAAATTCATAATATTCATTAATTTTCCATGCTGGTACTAATTCTGTATCTTTTGTAATAAAATTTTTACATTTTGATATTGCTTTATCATTATCAAAGATAACACTATATTCTACGTATTCTTCTTTATTCAATAATATTTCATAAAGTTTTGTAGCAATAAGTTCATTAAATGGTTCTTGATTATAAATTTTACTCCCAGCTTTTAATAAGTATCTTTCCCCATCTATAATTTTCCATCTTTTTTCATAATTACCATTGCTTGTCATATCTGGAGTGTTCAAATTTAAGTTTAGTGCTGTTTTACCACCATTAAATAAAATCTTTCCTATATCTTCTGAAAACTCATTATCAAAAAAATTAATACTTTCCCAAGATATTTCTTCATCCACACCTTTAACCCAGTATTGGTCAGATAATGATAAACAGTATGCTTTCGCATCTAGTAAATCAAAGTTATCTTTATCATAAACATTACTATTATGTAATACTTCTTTTAATCCTTTTCTTGATGCTGGTATTTGTCTATTTTTCCACCATTTATTAAATTCTACTTTATCTATTTCATTCATTTTTATTAAGCCAAAAGGTGCATAATCTTCATTTTCAGGATAGTTGCGTTCAAAGTTTACTATAAAGTGTTCTTCTTCATCATAAACAAAATCAAATACTTTTTTATTCTTGTTCATTAGTGTAAATTTTTTCACATTTTCACCTCTTTCTTAGTAAATTATCTATTAATATTATATCACATTTTGCTTGATTTTCCTACTGATTTCAGTTAATTTATAGATAATTCTAAACCATTATCATCTATTTTTTTCTCTAATTCAGCATCTACATATATTGGTTTATTTCTATATTCTATTTTATAGATATCTTCCATATTAAAATCTTCTCTTCTTCCAAACAAGTCTTCAAAATCATCTCTATCTTTAACACTCATTGAATATTGTGATATGTAAGAACTATTCCAACTATATTCTATTGCTGATACATCAATTTTGAAATTCATTAGTTTACCATCTTTACAGATAAACAAAGAAATTCTTTTATAATCTGTATCTTTTAAACTATCTAAAATGTCTTTTCTTTTGTGAATTTTATCGGATAAATCATTATTTATTTCTTCTAATAGTTTGTTACTTTTATCAATATCTTTTAAATTTTTTCCAATATTTTCTCTTTGTTGTTCAATATAATTTGATGCTATCTCATATAAAAATTCTTCACCTTGATCTAAAAATTTTAATACATTGGTTTTATTATTTGAATCATAAATACTTAAATATTCAAAAGATTCTATTCCACTAATTATATTTCCGTATATACTTTCCTTTTCTAAATTAGATTCATAACTATTTGCACTATCATAAAATTCTTTTTTATTTTCAAGAACATAATTTGTAATTATTTCATTTACCTTCTTATTAAAATCTTTTAATAAATCACTCATAGTTATATAATCTTTGTTTCCCCATTCTATACCTAATATATTATAAATATCATACCCTATATCACATAATTTTTCTTTTGATTTGTCATAAAAACCTTGATATTCAATTTTAGCATCAAACCCAATACCTTCTCTATATGTATTGTCTGCATATACTAAGTCTATTGTACTATTAAATGGTATTTTGACAACAATATAATTATAATTATCTCTTTTAAACTTTTTTATTGTTTCTTTTGATTTCAAAAATTCAAATACTTCTTCTTTATAATTCATTTTCAGCCCCCACCTCAATAGGGTCAATATATTCACACATGATGCTTAATGCTTCATCATAACTTTTAGATGAGTTTATTCTTTTTTTCATCTCTTCAGCTTCTTCTTTAAAACCATTTTCTTTTAAAGATTTAACACAAATGCTTATTAAATTAAAAACATTTCCATCTGCTCCTATAATTGGAGCAGACACTTTTTTAAATTCTTTTTTTATTTTAAATCCCCCTTTACATTTCCATTTCATTATAACTTTTAATTTTTTTGTTATAATATTCATTTATATCATCACCCCAGTCATTTTCAGCAATATATGCTTGTGTTGTTTGCCAGTCAACTTCTTCAATAACTGTTTTAGCAATACTTTCTATAAGTTCATCATCAAAATCTCTTGCTTCAATAGTATATACTGTTCCATTTTGAAAATACTCATAAAAATATTCGTCAAACTCTAAACATGATTTAATTTCTTCTTTTATTGAATTATGAGTAGAGATTTCTCCCTCATTTATTAATTGCTCTTTGTTTTCTGCAATATAATCACCAAATAATATTTCGTAATTAAAAGCACATTCTGCTATATAACAAACATCATCTAAATTATTTTCAAAAGTATCATAATTTTTATAGCAGTAACCATTTAAAGTGTTATCAGCTACATACATATCTATTAAATTAAAATTATAATCTGGATCTGATACTTTTTTAATAAAACCAATATTTCTATTTTTTTGAATTTTATTCATAATGTTCCTCACTATAAAATTTATTTTTAATTATTGTTTCACTCAAAGCAAGTGTAAAATTTTTTAAAATTTTTATCTCTTTATCATCTTTTGTTCCCCAATCTAAAAAATACAAAAATTCATCTTCATATTCTTTATTAACAAAATTCATATAAAAAGAATCTAGGACTTCCGAGATTCTTAATATCAAACTTGGTTGTGGATTTTTAATTCTTCCATCCTCCAACATTCTGATTGTTTCTATGTCTTCTCCAACCATTTTCGCTAACTTTCTTTGTGAATAGCCGCATATATATTTTCTTAAAATCATTATATTATATCCCATATCTTCTTTATACATATTTTCCCCCTAATAATTGTAATCTAATTCTCCATGTTTTATTTTTTCTTCTATTTTTTCATATATTTGATATGCTGTTTCTTCAAAGGCATACCAAGCTAATAAATTTTTATTTAAATAATCTAGCATTAAAGGATCATCATTATCAAATCTATCTTTAAAAAACTCTTCAATGCTTAGCCCATAATCATTTAAGTTATTACTTAACAAATCATTTATTTCGTCTTTATACTTATCATAAAACTCACTTGTTTCATCATAATAAATTAAACCTTGTATCATCCCAGATACACAGCCATATCTTTGTAAATCTTCCATATCTTTTATCAAATTATCTATATCACTATAATTTCTATCAATATAATAATCAACTACATAATTATTTAATTCACTATGATTTTTTA
The DNA here is from genome assembly GCA_934163035.1 of uncultured Bacilli bacterium. Lineage (GTDB taxonomy): Bacteria > Bacillota_I > Bacilli_A > RF39 > UBA660 > CAG-877. The sequence continues at coordinate 3,333 of CAKPJX010000020.1, forward strand.
AATCTTCTAAATATTCTTCTACCATATATCCCCCTTTATCTTTTGTAATTAAAATCCACATATTCTAAGACATCGGCTTGTTCGCCATTAATCTTAAGCCCCACATGTAAGTGAAATCCTGTGCTTAGCCCAGTTGTAGAAACATTCCCTAAGAGTATTCCTTCCCTAACAGGTGTACCTCTTCTATACATTAATGGAACACTATTTGCTTTTATATGGTGATAAACAATTTCAAAACCATTATTACATGTAACTGATACATAGTTTCCGGTTGCATTACCAGATTCACTATAAATTAAGTCATTATACTGAGTATTTACTACATTTTTGATTTCTCCATTACACATACTATAAAATGGTGTGCCCAATGGGGCTGCAAAATCCCAACCAGAATGATAATTAGTTCTTGCTGCTTCTTCTTCCGACAACCCTAAATCAATATTTCTATTTTCAAATACATAAGATGTTATTGTAAAGCTACTTTTTAAAGGGAAAACTAAAGGTAAATACGGATAATCTTCTGTGTAATCTTGCGAAATTGTAATATCACTACCATCTTTTTCACAAAGGTTTATTACGTTTATAAGAACACCATTGCTGTTTATTCCACTCGTTATAGTTTGTTTAGGTATATCTTCATTTGTTTTTAAATTTATACAAATTGTTTTAATAGGTATCATTTGTTTTTTGTCTAAATTTAAATTTTCAATATAACCTACTTTCCAATCATCTTCAGATAATTCTGTTATATCTAGTACATTATGTTTTCTCTGAAGATAAAAAACCAACCTTTCAAGTGATACATATCCACTTGATAACATATTTTCATTTAATATCTTTTTATATCTTGTAGAATATATTTGATTATTAATAACAGAAGCAGAACTCATATTAGTTTCTGCCTCTCTTTTAACTTTTTCATAACCTATAGATATTCCAGCAATAGCTGCTATTATTCCTATTGTCATAACCATAACAATAATTATTCCACCTAATATAGTTACTATTTTAAATGTTAATATTTTTTTTAACATATTACTCCTCTATCATACTATCGTCATCACTTTCACCCATATAATAAGTTTGAAGAGGCGTTGCAAAAACATTTACTCTTAATCTATTTTTATTAGTTATATTAAGTAAGAACTGCCCTTGATTCGCTCTTGATAAGAATGACTTTTGAGTTTCTGTTAAAGGCGTATTAGAATAGAGTTTTTCTACTGCCTCAACATCATTATCTTTTAACATACCTGTTATTTGATACTGTGAATTATTAAAGATTGCTGACGCATGTCTTAAAATATTATTTCTAGTAGTAAAATCTGTTGGTTGCTGACTTGCAACAATTATTCCTAATTTATACTTTCTAGCACGCCTATTTAGCTGATCAAAATATTTTAATAATGTGGGATTGTCTTCATCAATATAGTTATGAAATTCATCTAATATAATTAACATTTTTTGTTCTTTGTTTAATTTTTCATTTTTCTTTTTATTATCTACAATCTCATTACTTAAATAGGTAAGCAAATTGATCATTTGAGTATTAATAAGTCTTCTACTTGAATTAAATAATAATTCTTGTAAATTAAAAACGATAAGATTATTATTTAAATTTATCGTAGTAATACCATTAAATAGATTAGCATCTTGACCTATTACCATCCTTTTTAATAATACTTCAATATTAACAAGTATTTTTAATAGATCCTTATTATCACAACTTTTTTGACTTTCTAATAAATAAGCATACAAATCAGAAAAGATTGGGTAATCTTTCGGAGTCATTTTTTCATATTCTTCTAGTGAAGTTTTTTTAGAAATACCCCTAGAATTATAAAATTTTTCAACCATATCAAGTAATACTACTAATTCTTTTTCGGTAATATCTTCAAATGCCGTTTTGAAAAAATTTTCTAAAAAACCTAAATGTTTTCCCAATATTGATGCATCTTCATCATCATCAGTCATAATGTATCTCACTTGCAAAGGATTAATTAGACTTTTGCTAGATAGATCAATATGTTCTCCCCCACATCTTTCACATAGTTTTTGAAGTTCATTTTCTATATCAAATAAATATAATTTTGTTCCTCTTGCAAACTCATTGGTAGCTAATAACTTTAATAAATAACTTTTACCACTACCACTTGTACCAATTAATCCTATATTATGACTGGTTCTGTTTTTATTTAAATAAAATGGGTCAAAGAATATGGGAAGACCATAAGCTGAATCTTCCCCGATCAACCATCCTGTTGAATCATTATGGTAATTTTCAGTAAAGAAAAATGTAGATGCTAAAGTTAATGTTGGAAGATACATTTTATATCCATTAAATCCTTTGGTTGTTAAGTCATAAACCTGCCATGCTTCCATTTGTCTCATTCTAGGGATCTCAACTTTAACTTGATATAATTCTGCATTTCTTTTAATCTCTTTAACTAATTCATCTCTTTTTTTCTTATCTCCACTTATAGCAAGAATGATTGATACTTCTTTTATTTTTTCATCATTTGATGAAATTTGTTCTATGAGTATTTTGTAATTACTCATTAAATTTTGCATTTCTGTAACATCACTTAAATTCTTTGAAGAATTATAATCAGCTAAAACAGCTTTAAAACTACTATTAAGTATATTCAAGAGCTTTCCTTGTTCTAGCGAATCATTAATAGTTACAGACGCTTTTACATTAGGTAAATTTATTATTCTATCTAAAAATCCATGTTCTATAAATAATGGATAATTTTTTATAGATAGTAATTGAATATCTTCATCATCAAATTTTATAGAAGATATTCCTTCATTTATCTTAATTGGCGTTACCAAATCAATAAAATCATAATATATTATTTGATCCAAGCTACAATTTGCAAAATACATATTACAAAATATTTTTATTAAATTCTTTTTATTAGTAATTTGTTCTAATTCTAATTTTGGTACCACATTATTACAAGCCAGTTCAAACTCTTCCTTATTCTTTTCTAGTGCTTCTTTATTTTTAGAAATAATTGCTAAATAATAAGAACTTGCAGATGTCATGTTTTCACTTTCTATTGCTTCAATAAAGTTATGATTATTAGTTAAAATATTTTTTCTAACTTCGTTGTCAGTTTCTTTTATTAATTTAATATAGTTTTCTTTATTGACGTTTAAATTAATTTTTTCATCAAACTTATATGCTTTAATTGTAAAAGGCAATCTATATAGCTTTGATAGAATATGAAAAAAAGTGTTTTGTTCTTTATCACTAGTTAATGATAAATCTACTGGGCTTACACTATACATAATTGCATAATCACCACTTTTTAATTTAATAATCCCTTGTTCATTTATTTCTTTAATATTTGTAAAACTGTAAGCATTTTGGACTTTCTTTTTTAAAAGTCCCTTTGAAATATAAATATCTTTATTATCCTTTTTGATTTTACTTATTCTTTTTTGTGTTCTTTTGATTTTATTCTCCTTTATTTTATCTAATAATTTATATATAAAAACCAACCCCTTATCTTAATTTTTTTCATAAAAATAATAATTTTTATCTTTTAACATAAATTTTGTAAATAGACTAAATAATTTATAGATTCTATTACATTTACTAAAATCCATTGGAATTAATGCTAATACACCAGCAGCAATTACTATTATTGCAAGTGTATATAAATGTAATAAAAAAAGAATTGTAAAAGATAATCCAAATATTGTTCCAATGATAATATCTTCCAATTCTAAATTAAATAGTCCTAAGTTTCTTTTTATGCTTTGTAGAGTGATATACAATCAAATTCCCCCTTTTATATACTGTCTTTTTCGTTGCCATAATCCATTATTTTAGGACGACTTCTGTATCTATTACTATGTGGACTTCCTATGTTTTTAATACTCTCAAAAGCTCCACCAAATCCAGATTTTATATTGTTAATTCCTTCTTTTGCAAGCGAAACTCCACTCTTGATATAATCCACATTATATTTATCATTAGTGAAATCCCATTTTTTTGCAGCGTCTGCAATATTGCTTTCACCTTTAACATCTAGCATCCTACCGTATGCTCTTGCTATTGGATTGTTACTTTCTTGTAACATTTGTCCTCTCATCATTTGAGCTAGTCCTTTTCCTACTTTATCATTAAATCCTTTTGATAGTCTTGCGTTTGATTTTGGATTAACACTAGCAAGACCGTGTCTCATTCCGTTTAATGATTGAAAACCTCCTTTTGCAAGTTGTCCAATTCCTTTACCTGCTTTAATACCACCAAATGTTGTATTCTTCATTGCTCCCAAAGATCCTGCCATAAGAGCACCACCTGTTGCTATACCACCAGTTAACCCTCTCATTGCCATAATCATATCTCTACCTGAGTTTGCTGAAACATTATCACCGATAAACCTATTTAATGAAGTACAACCTGTCATTAACATCATTGCACATCCTAAATATAAAATTGACTGAGCAACAGTTTTAGTAAAATAATCCAAATTATTTATTTCAACACTATTTTGAATAGCATTAAACATGATAGCAGTTAAACCTATTAAAAGCATCATTGCCCCAGCTTGTAATATTAAAGATGCTAATTGCTGATACAAAGCTGAACGTTGTTCTTTCCTTCCAACTGATGTTGCAATTACAAGCGGTGAAATAGTCATTAAAAATGCTAGTTCTAATTGTCTTCTTCCTAACATTAAAACAGCAAATCCTATACTAAATAAGAAAATTATTCCTATTACTATTCCAAATAAGAAATTGTATGAAAAGGCATAATCCTGACCGTCATTCCATAAACCTTTTTTATAGATCGTACAACGATATGAAAATGCACCTGAATCCGATACATCACTTGCAGTTATGGTATTGTTCCTAATTAATTCTTCAAAATCTTCCATAGTATTTGCTTTACTAGTATTGGCATATCCATCCAAAAATTCCTTTATATCTTTAACATTTTCTTTATCTACCTTCTCACCATCTTTTACTAAATAACAAGATTCATTAATACTTAAATAAGCACTTTTCATCTTATCACCAATAGTAGATTTTTCTGCGGTAAAATTATTATAAATTGAATTAGATAAATTAACTCCCAAATTAATACTAGTACTAAATATTAAATATATACTAAATATTAAAAAACCACATTTAACTATTTCTTTCACTATTTCAAATAGTGGTTGTTCATTGTTATCTGCATCTAAAATTCTAAATGATATTTTCCATACAGCAAAAAGTAGTAATACAATAAAAGATAATATGAAAAAGGCATTGAAAATTTTTGTAAATGGTGAATTTTCTATATTTTCCAACATTTGAATAAAATTTAAACTATTTATTTTTTGAGCTACATTATATAATGTGTCAATTGTTGAAAATATAACATTAACTATTCCAATACCAATACCTCTTAATATATCTAAAACCCCATATTTAATATCACTACTAATACTTAATACTTGAAACATATTACCCCAACGTATCAATTACAAAGTTTATAATTGATGGTACTAATATTAAAAGTGCTACACCACCCAAAGTATACAAAATAGTCTTTTTTCTTCTTTGTTTAGTTTCATCATCTCCAACGATAAACTGAATAACAAATACTACAAGTGCTATAAAGGATAAAACTATACCAAATATTTGTATTTTAGTAGCTAGACTTTTAATTATTGTCCCTAAACTTTCAATGGTTACATTACCACCCTCAATTTTATCTACAGCGTATACATTCGCTGTTAGAAAAAAAGAAATAATTAAACTTAAGATAAATGCACCAATACAAAAAGTTTTTTCTTTTTTATTATTTACGATAGATACAGATTTTTTTTTATTCTTTTTTATATTAATCAACTCCTTTTTATAATACTTTTTCTTCTTTTAATTCATTGTAATAATTAAGTATTAATTTTAAATTATCATGAAGTAATCCCTCTTTTTCTTCTTTTAATCTATTTTTTAAACTAGAAATTAAACCACCATTATCTTTTCCAAATAGATAAGCATCATCGTATAATGTACATGCTGTATTATTATCAACTATTATATAGGCAATACCATCTGATAATTCATTTTCTATACGTTCTTCTTTGTCTTGCTCTTTCGTTAAAGTATCTAGTGTTTTCAAAGTATATCTTCCGGCTGGAATATTTACATCACTAGTTCTTAATACTATCGCTACTATATCTAATTCCAACTCATTCACCTCTTTTTCAAATTTAAATTTTAAACTCCTTGCTTCTTTCTCTTTTAATTTTAAATAATCATATTTTGATATTCTTTTAATAGATTTAAAGACTGATACTTTATCTGTATCAGTCTTTAAGTATAATTTCAATTCACCATTATCATTATTACCATAGTATTTAAAGTCTATGTTATATAAATCATAAATACTAAGCAACTCATCTAATGAATATAATTTATTTTTATCTATCATTATTTTTCAATTTCATTTGAAGTTTCTTTTGCTTCTGTTTTATTTGAAAGTGAATAAGCTAAGTGTTTATAGTTAGTAACCACTGGACTAAATCCTTTAACCGGTTCTTCCTCAGTGCCATAGTTCTTTATAGTATTGTATCCTTCCACAAAGATTAAAGATCCTTGCTTACTGATTTTAGAAATTCTTTCAGCGAGTTTATCCCACATTGTAAATTCCAAAAAATCAACTATTTTTTCTCCATCTTTAGTTTTGTAATCCCTTTCACATGCTACACTTACATTTGTAACTTTTACTCCTTCTTTCGTTTCTCTTAAAACAGGATCCTTTGTAAGTCTCCCTATTACTGTAAATTTATTTTCACTATTCATTATTTTTTCCTCCTTAATTTTTTATTTTTTCTTTTTTTTATCATTTGCAAGTAATATTAAGATAATACCTAAACCACATAAAGACAAAGGTATTAATACCTTGTAATCCTCTGCTAATGTATCTGGTACTTCTATTATTACTTTTTCATTGGATAGTGTATCTTTAATTATTTCACCATCTTTAAGTATTTCAAATTCATACATTTTATCGTTTAAAATATATCCCTCTGGTGCTTTACTTTCTCTAAATTTATATTTACCATATTTTAATCCTTCAACATATATTTTTCCATTTTCATCAGTATAACCGCTATAAACAAGTTCATCTTTACTGTTAAATATTTCAATTAATGCTCCTTCTATTACTTCACCAGTAGATATATCTATTTTTGTTAATTCAAAATTACCACTTATCATAGTATTAGATAAAGTATCTTTTACAATATCTCCATTTTTCATTATTTCGAACTCATGCATTTCTTCATTTAAAATATATCCCTCTGGTGCCATACTTTCTTTAAATTTGTATTTTTTACCACTTTCTAGGTCTTTTAGATTGATTTTTCCATTCTTATCAGTGTAACCACTATAAATGAGTTTTTCATCTTCAGTAAAAACCTCTATTAATGCTCCTTCTATTACTTCACCAGTAGATATATCTGTTTTAGTAAGTTCAAAATTTCCTTTTCCCAAATAATTCTTTTGAGTAATTTTTAGTTTAACAATTTCAGTGTATTGATCACTGTACTTTAATTCAAAGCAATATGGCTTATTATTTAATACATGATTTCCAACTGTTTTAGTTTCAACTAAACAATACTTTCCTAAATATAAATCTGTTAATTTGTAATAACCATCTTTTGTAGTAAAAGATTTAATTACATCTTTATCCTTATAAATTAATGTACTATCTCCAGAATAAATATTACCATCAGCAACCAAATCATAATTAACTCCATCTAAATTTATTTCTTCGTACCTAAATGTCTCGTTTTCTATAACTAATTTTTCGCCAATTTTATTTAATTCAACTTCACCTTTAACTTGTTTGTTAGTAAATTTTACTACAAGCATTAGGCCAAAATCTTTATCTTCAATAAATTCACTATTTTCATTGATAATAAATTTTAAAGGTTCCTTATTCCAAATATATCCATCAATTTTTTGTTCCTCTAATTCTTCAATTTGATAATTTCCTGTTCCTAAAACATGTGGTGTAACGAATACTCCACCCTTTGTTTCAAAAATGCAAACTTTTTCTTGATTAGGATAAGTAACTTTTTGACAAACATATTCACCAGTATCAAGATTTTTAATTCTAAATTTAATTCCATCTTTCATTAATACTTTATTTGATTCATTATCAATTTTGATTACTTTTAATTTTGCTGTTATTTCGGCATTAGAAATTATTTTAGTTATATCATCATTTGAATTATTATCAATTATAACCTCAAAATCGTCTACTTTTTCGTACCCTGATGTAGTTGTTACTTGCTTAAATATCCACACACCATAAGGAAGAGTAGTAGATGTAAATCCTTTTTCATTAGTTGTAATTGTCTTATAATATTTATTGCTTGATTTCAGATATATATCAAAAGATACATTTGGTTCTCCTCTTAATACTGCAGAACTTCTATCTGCAAACACTTTATAAATGTTTACCACCTTTTCAATAACATCTTCATAAACATCCATTTCTATTTCAAGATTATCTTTATCAATTTGAAATATATATTCTGTTCTATCAAGCAAATATCCTTCACTTGGTGTTTTTTCTCTTAATATATATGTTTTATTTGGCGATAGAATTTTATCTGTTTTTGCACTAAATGAATCATCTATAATTAAGTTAGTTATTAACTTGTAATTTTCATCTAACAGTTCATAAATTGCATTCTTAAATGTTGCATCTCCTTGCGGTTTATTTAATTTAGTATCAAGATCCTTTTTGTTTATTTTAAGTGAACCACCTACAACATTTAATTTTACTCTTACTAATACAGGATCGTCTATTCCAAATACACCCATTTTTTGAGATGTTTTATCTTTTCCCACAAAAATAACAGTAGGGTCTTGAGTATAAGTTTTCTTTTTTAATACAATAGTTATGTTTCCTACAACATTTGGAGTTACTGACAAAGTATTTCCACTAATTGAAACGTTTGCTTCAGAACTTTTTACTATATCAAAATTTGATAATAACCCTTTCGTGTCTGTAAAAGTTGTTGTTTCTCCAATAATAGCATCTTTTGTACTACTATCAAAAGATGGTATGTCATAATGAGTACTTGCCAATTTCTTAATTTCATTTCTTTCTTTGTTTAGATTTATAAACTTTCCGTTGCCATATCTCTCAGTCCAGAATTCAACAATTTGTCCACCTGTTTCCTCCCAGATAAGTGATTGAGTTGCTGCTCTATATCTTAAAGTATTATGCCCCGGATAATTATACCCATAGTACCCATATAACTGAATTTTTCTATTTACCTCATCAGAATACGGAGAATTAATCCATCCAATAGCCCCATCATAATCAGAGGTTGTAATATTAATTCCAGGTTCTATACAATAAGCAGTTTTACCATCTATATCATACAAATGCCACTGAGCAGACATATAAGATTGTCCTCCACCACGTCTTGTATAATACCAATCATCAACTGGTGTTTGAATCAACGTAGCTGCTGATACATTAGTAAAACCTGTAAGCATAAAAAAAGCACTAACAAAAAACATTAGTGCAAACTTATATTTATTTTTCAATTTTTCCCTCCTTAAAAACACAACATAAGTTGTGCATATTATATTATTTAATTATTATAAAAGAATTTTCCATCACCATAAGTTAAAAGAACTCTATATCCAACAATTTGCCCTTTATAAGCAAAACTCTTACAAGAAGCCGATACAACTTCATGATCATCATCTAAATATTTTAATTCAATATCAGTCAATGCTCTCTGACATTCTTCTCTTGAAAAAAATTCACATGTGGATTTAATTTTTTGATATTCTTCATCTTGGGTAATATCATTATTCTTTTTAGTATCTTCTTTTGGAACATCAATTATAGTTTGTTTGTGATCATTTGATTCTTTTTGTGTTTCAGTTTTAATTCCATTATCCTTTTTAGAATCGTTTTTACTTTCTTTAGACGGTTCTTGTGTTTTAATAGAAGAGTTATTATTAGGTTTTATATTAGATATGGCATTATCATCACTTTTGTTTTCTTCTATTTTATCTTTTTCTTTCTCTATAACCATTTCTTGTTCACTATTAGATACATTTTTTTTATCATTTACTTCACTATTTGGTAAAGTATTTGAATTATTATCTCTTGTTTTAAGAATAAATAACGTTGTACTAGATGCTAGCACACATAAAATTAAAGTAACTACAAGAGGTATTATTATATTTCTTTGCATTAGAAATCCCTCCTTTTGTTAATACAATTTTAACACGAATTTCTAAAAAAGTCAGCACCTATGAAATGTTTTGCATATTAATTATTGGTGCATCTTGTAAAGGCGTTGCATAAATTCCTAGTGTCGCGTGTGTTTCATTAATCTTATTATAAACTAAATTAATGTAGGCAACCATGCTTTGATACCTTTGAATTGAAATATCTAAGCCAGCTAATAATCTAAAATATTCACTTGTACTAGATAATCCAAGTTCTTCTACTCTTTTATTCACATTGTTTTTTAATTCATGTGATAAAGATACTTTAATTTGCTCCATTACTCACCTCCTAAATAACAAAATAAAAAGAAGATTTATTCTTCCTCAATTAGTGCTTTTAATTCTACCCATACTTTGACCAGACAACTTTTCTTATGTTTTTGTAATGTTCCTTTACACATAGCTAGTTTTTCAGCAATATATTCTTCAGATTTACTTTTAAAGAAAGTATCAATTAAATATATCGCTTCTTCTTTTGTAAGTTTAGTTGCAATTATATCCATAAGTATAGAATAAAATGATACAATCCAATATTCCTTTTCACATCTTCTAGCTACTATACTTTCAACCTGACTTACATTACTTCTCTGACTCATTACCTCTCTTAATTGATAAGAAGGTGTGATTTTAATCATTTCAGATTCAATAGGATATTTATAAACATATTTAGCATCTTTAAATCTTATAAATATCTTTTCAACTTTTGATCTTATTTCTTTTACATCATAATTATTTAATGAATACGTACTTAATGTTTCTACATATTCATAATATTTTTCAGACTTCGTTAAAAAATCTATTGGAAAATTTACTAATTTTTCAAAAGTTAAATCTAATTCCATAAAATCTGCCTCCTTTCACTAAAAAAGGAACTTAAGAGGCGAAAAAACACCTATATAAGCTCCTTAACTACTTTCTGCATATCCAAATAAATATAATATATAACCTTTTCTATCAATCATTATACCACCCGAATTGCTGTCTATTCTAATGGAAAATCCTTTAAAAGTCAAGCGTTTTGCAGAAAAAAGCACTAAAAAATGGCTAATTCCTTTGAGAATTAATCCATTTTACTACATTATAACCTAATTATTTAAAAGGTCAATACTATTCAAAGTACAAATTTAGTTCATTTCTCGGTCTATTTTCAGTTCATTTTTAGTATAATTTTTAAGCTTCGCTTTTTTTATTCATGCGTCTTGCTAACTTTATAAGTTTATTTATCTTGACGTGTTTTAAATAGATTTTTAAAATATTATAATAGATTTTAGCAAGTGAATAACTCTTTATTTCTTTATACAACAAGGTACTTGCAATAGCATTATCATAACCAACAGATAAATAAACCTGATAAGAATTATAATCATCTAGTTTACTTATAATAGTACTATATTCATATTCATCTTTTAAGCATTCATAAAGATCAATAACATGTTTATTTTTCTTCTTATCCTTGGGCGTATTATAAGAATACCTTTTTAATTCTTTTATTTTGTTTGGATAGATATTATCATTTTTCAAATCTATTTTTTCTTCTTTATATTTATGATTATAGTAATTGTGAATTTGCTTAGCACAAGAATATAATATTTCTATCGCTAGTGCTTGGTCTTTAATATCACCTTTTTCACATTTACCAGATAAAAAGTTAGTTAAGTATTGTTCTCTTGATAATTCATTATATCCCAGTATATTTTTCTTTTCTTCTTCTTTATACAAATTACCTAAAGATATTCTTTGATATGGTTCTCCTCCAATTATATCTGTGTTTCTATATATATCAATATCAAAGTGTTCTAGACCACCGTATTTTTCTTCTTCTAAGAAATCTTTAGTTCTATCTTTAATTTCTTTTGATTGATAACTATGTACTTGTATATTCATAAGTGTTCCGATATGAATATTTATATGTTCATGTCTTATTCTACCATTATTTTTATAGTAATCTTTTGATTCTATCCAACCTCTTCTTGAAAACCCATAATGAAGTAAATTTAAATTTACATGTGTTATATAAGCACCATGTGAATTTTTAAAATTAATCTTTCCATAAAAGTTTTTTTCACCGTATTTTTTAAAATCTAACTTTTTAATATCATAAAAACTAGGAATTTCCTGATTTTTAAATATTCTTTTATAGTCATTTATATTAAATACTTCCAGCTCGTCATTTGGAGTAAAACAATCACCAATTAAAGTACCTGATACTATTCTTTTATTATCTGGTAATTGATTATTTATTTTTATAAAATCACTTAATAAGTCTATAAAATGATATCCACTATGAAATAGTTTTCCGTATCCATACTTATATGGATGATTTTCTTTATTTAAATCATGTGGCATTTCCCAATTACCATCACAATGGTATATATCAATATATGTTATTGGAACTTGATATTTTAAAACGATTTCATTAAGTAAATCTTTTATATATTCATAACCTCTATGATATTGTCTTTGACACATAACCTTACACATAGATTTTGAGTTTTCAGCCATTTGTAATATATTATAATATTGCTTTCTGGTTTTATTAATACTTCTGATACTTGTCATGTTCTTATTAACCGTTATTGGTTTATCAGTTAATACATCATAATTATTTCTAAGGGCAAATTCAACATACATATTGTGTGCTTTTGGTTCTGTTGAAATTATTATATGAGTTACTTCTAATGTCTTACATACAGATAATAAATTACTCGCAACTTCTTCTGGTAAACGTTCGTTATCTTTATATTCATCAGAAAGACCGAAAAATTTTGTGTTCTTAAAATCTTTTTCTTTTAAATAGCTCATTGTACTTTCTTTTTTTGAATTTAAATCCACTACAAGTGCAAGATTTACTTTGTGTTTTTTAAAATAATTTAAATAAATTCTTTTAGCATGTGGCCCTAACCCTATTAGTGCTATATTTTTATTCATGACAATTCCCCCTCGTCGCTGATGGCAACTATTATACCAAAGAAAAAAAGATATTTGTCATATCAATTTTTCATAGTATTATTCGTTTTTGAATAGCTAAAGTTACTTGTTTAAATTCATATAATACTTTAATATTTCATAATCTCTTTTTACTATAAATTTTGAATGATATAAATTTTCATATTGTGAAGCTATTAAAGTATGTTCAGATTCTTTTATTAACTTCATTGCCTCTTCTATTGTTAGCCAGATTATCCTAGCACCCTCGTCTTTTTCTTTTTTTGTAAAATGTGTTTTTTTTATTTCTTTGACATATCCAACATAAACATAGGATATTTGTTTAAAATTATCTTGTGATTTATGCTCTTCAATATTTCCTAAATAGATAATTTCATTTTGTAATACTACCCCACTTTCTTCGTAAACTTCCCTTAAAAACGCTTTAATGGGTGTTTCATTTTCATCTATTCCCCCACCTACTAACTTATACTCATTTTTATTTTTTTTATTTAATATTGCAATTTTCCCATCATTATCAAGTACTATTCCTCTTGCTCCATATCTAATTCTTGGATTATCAAATTCCTTTTCCTTAAGACCAAAATCTTTATCGGTTATTATTTTAAAACTATCCATTTTCATCTCCTATATAAAGAAAGAGTTAGTTTTCATCTAAAACTAACTCTATAAAACATTTAGTAATATTATTTATTAAATTTTTATGATATATAATTCCAATTATATTCTTTGGTAATTCTTCTTTTAAATCAAGTATTACTAAATCCGAATCTTTTACCTCATCACTAATAAAATATCCTATTGAGTTTGTTTGTTTAATAAAATCAATCATAAGTTTTGAATCGGGCATTTCAACAATAGGATTTAATTCTAAATTATTTGCTTGTAAAACTTCATCTAATAATTGTCTTCTTCTTGAACTTCCCGGAATAACTAATTTATATTTTAATAAATCTTTTAACGTTTTTATATTATCCTTTTCTTTATCATAAAATTCTTTTGAACATGCAAATACTGTATCAAATAAACCTATTGCCTTAACATCAATATCTGTTTTATTATCATTATTAATATTTGGCAAGTAATCTAGTAAAACATCTATTTTATGTTCCAATAAATAATTATTTAAATTAACAGCACTGTCTGTTATAATTCTTACTTTAACTTTTGGATATTTGGTATTAAACTTAACTAAATATGCAAGTAATTTATTATCTGCTATATTTCTTGTAGTACCAATAGTCAAATAACTTCCCAATTCATTTGAATTTAATGAGTTAAATAAATTATCTAATTTTTTATACCATTTTTCTCCGTCTAGTGTTAATTTAATTCCCTTATTTGTTCTAATAATAAGTTTTTGTTTTAATTCCTCTTCAAGTCGTGCCACACTTTTTGACAAGTTCCCCTGCGAGACAGACTGATTATCTTGAGATGCTTTGCTAAAGCTCCCCTTTTTTGCTACTATGTAAAAGTCATAAAGTGCGGATAAATTGTTTCTTACATCAAACATTATATCACCCCTTAAATTGCCATTATTCTACTATAAAAACCTATAAAAGTCAATTTATACATATACATTTGTAATAAAATTATGTGAAAAAGAGCGTTTTTGCTTAAAAAATTATAATTTTGCATAATTTTATTTATGCTTTAATCTTAATTTTATTATTAAATAATGACATAATAATTGCTCCAAAACTATTACCAAAAATCATAAACAACATTGATATTGCAGATTTAAATGACCAAGCTTTTGCTAATGAAATATAGTACATATTAGCAATACAGTGTTCAAATCCACACAAAATAAATACCACTACACATATAAATATAGATAAATATTTTATTATAGAGTCTTCTCCTTTTTTAAAATTATTAACTGCTATATAC
>CAKPJX010000021.1 GCA_934163035.1 uncultured Bacilli bacterium
CTATTAAAATTTCCTTTTTCAAAAGACTATTTAAACTACTAAGAGAAATATTTTTAGCATCAGTTCTTAAAACCAACTCTCGATCATTAAATAATTCAATTATCTTTTGTTGACCCAAAGTAAACTTAAATTTACTCAAATCAACATTCCTAAGTCTATAACAAATATCATACTTTATATTAACACTAGTACCAATCTTAGCCTTTAAAGCTTTAGGAAGCATAACTTGGTAGCAACTAATAAGAGTAGCCAAAGTCATCTTTTGAATTTTTCTGCCAAGATCAAGTAACTCATCATTTAAAATAACATCACTATCAACTATATCAATTATCTCTCTAAGTTTAACATTACTATCACTAGAGTCTTTTACATCAACAACAAATCCTTCTAAAACTTGCCTAGAAAAAGGCACTTTTACTTTAATCCCTTTTTTTATTTTATCTGTAAAACATATAGGAACATCATAATCAAAGACTCTATCAATATTTTTATTAGATAATTCAACTAATACACCAACTACCATAAACACCTCCCAATAACTAAAGATTAGCATTGAACTATATCAATGTCAAGAACCGTAAAAAAGAAAAGGTAAACAAAAAAGAGCTAAGATATTTCTTGCTCATTAATAAGTTTAGCATGAACTACTCTTCTTTTAGTACTACCATCAGTACACGTAGATAAAGTAATTATTCTATCATCCTTTGTAACAGTAGTATCTAATTTAACTGTACTTCTAGATTTTATAGTATTAACAAATTCTTCCCTTAAAGCCTCATCATATATATCTGTTTGTAAATAATAGACTTCCGGGTCAGAAACATAAACAGAAAATATTAAGTATGTATACTTTTTATTCTCAGTTAAAATAACTATTTCATGATTAGACTTATTTAACCATTTCATAGTAAATAAATTTTCCAAAGTACCAAAAGCTGTTTTATTAAGTAAATTATGTCCATAAATAACAGTATTATCATCACTCATATCAGAACTATTTCTAAAATCCATAAAGATCCAACCATTTAAAGAATACTTATCATTAATATAATGATCTAGATAATAACTATTATTATCAGTCTGAACAACAGGATAATTAATACTAGTACCATCAACACTGATCCATGCTACAACATTTGAACTAACTTCCTTTAATTTAGAAAAATTAACATCAGAAAGCTTTGTACTTGAATAACTTCTATAAAGATTATTATCAACCTTTGGATTATCATTAACAGTCTCATTAGAATTTGCTGCATTATCATCTGAAGAAACATCCGAGTCATCCTTCTTTGATACAATTGGATTATCATCTAATTTAACATTATCGCTACTCTTCGAATAATAAATATTAAAAAAGGCATAAATAAACACTACATATAAAATAAGCAACAACAAAATTTCAGGCTGTTTTTGTCTTTTCCTAAAATGTTTAACAAATTTAGTCCATTTCTTTGGATTTTTACTATGTTTCCTAATAAACATAAAAAGTTTAAGAGGAAGACTAAAAAAGGCTTTAGATAACATCATACAAAACTGAAAAAATAAATTCAAAAAGAATTTATATATTCCAAATAAAAATCTATATATCTTATTTAAAAGTGAAGTTTTCTTTTTTTTACGATTACTAGCCATTAAAATAAGCTCCTAGATTATCTCATCATCAAATAATTCATCAGTCTTTGTATCAACTGACTTATCAGTATTTTCTAAATTATCTATTGCCTTATTCATATCATTTGAATCATCAAATAAATCCTTAGGATCATCATACAAAACATCATTACTACTTTTTCCTGTTTTATTGTCTTTAAGTATTAGAATAACTCCTGTAACAAATGATCCAACAACAATAACTGCAAGTATTATATACACTACTATCATAAAAATCCCTCTATTCTTTCTTATATTATAACCAATTAGAATAATTTTATAATATCATTAATAGTAATAAACAACATTAGAAGCATCAAAACAATAAGTCCAGCCGCATGAATCTTACTCTCAAGTTCAGGGCTAACAGGAGAACCTTTAATTTTTTCAATTATAATAAATAAGATGTGTCCTCCATCAAAAGCAGGTAATGGAAGTAAATTAATAAATCCTACATTTATACTTAAAAATGCTACTAAATATAATATACTACTAAGCCCAGATTTACTCTGTTCTCCAACAATTGAATATATACCAACAGGTCCAGAAAGTTGTGTTAACTTAACCCCACCAGTAAATAAACATTTAACTGTAACAGCCATTTGTTTAAATATTGATGCTGTCTTTTTATAAGTATATTTAATTGCATTAACAAACCCTTTAGTTTTCTTCTGACTAATGACCATACCATAACGATAACTGACCTCTTCACCAGATTTAACTTCTTTTGGTTTTACTTTAAAAGTCTTCTTACTACCATCTCTATCAACTGTAATAGTATTTTTAACTTTAGGACTACTTATAGCTAAGTACAAAGAAATATCATCACTAATACTTATATGATGTCCATTTATTGAAACAATCTTATCATTTTTTCTAATTCCAGCTGCATAAGCAGGATACTTACTATCAACAGATGAAATAATAGGCTCCATTGTTGTTCCACCCCAAATAAGGGCTACCAAAAATAGTATTAATATAGCTGAAATAAAGTTATTACCAGCTCCGAAGAACATAATTAGAAATCTCTGAAAAGCTGTCTTATCTTGCAATCTTCTATTTTTTGGTACTTTTTTAATATCATCATCATCAAGATTTTCTCCGGCTAACTGACAAAAACCACCTATTGGAATTGCTCTTATAGAATATTCAGTCTCACGCCCCTTTTTACTAAATAACTTAGGCCCCATACCTAAAGCAAATTCATAAACATAAACACCATTTATTTTAGCAAATATAAAGTGTCCAAACTCATGAACAAAAACTATAAAACCTAAAATGAAAATAAATATGATAAGATTTAATATAATAGACAAGTAAATCCCTCCTTAAATAAGTCCAAGTACTAATATAAAAGCTAAAGTTACAAATATAATACTATCACATCTATCAAGTATACCACCATGTCCAGGAATTAAATCAGAAAAGTCTTTTCTATCGTAATATCTTTTAATTGCAGAAAAAACTAAATCACCAACTTGACCAACAAAGCTTAAGAACAAAGTAACAAATATAACTAAAACTAAGGAAACACTGTGACTAATAACTGTTATATAAAACATCGTCCCAACAAATGTCGCAACCAAGGAACCACCAATTGCTCCTTCAACAGTCTTTTTAGGAGAAATAAGTGGAGCAAGCTTATTCTTACCAATAAGCATTCCAGTAAATAAAGCAAATGTATCGGTCATAGTAGTTATCAATAATAAATATATGATATAGTCAATATCAAAATTACGAGTAATAATTAATAGATTAAAACTAAGACCAATAAATAACACCGATCCCATTATAAATAAGGCGTCATTTAAATTATATTTTTTATTATCATTAATAAATACTATTGGAGCTAAAAAAGCAAAAATAATTAACGCCATTACTTTATAATTAACATCATATAAAAATTCAATAGAATCAAAATTATTTAATGCAAAGAAAATTACAAATAAATATCCAAGTACTTTAATAAATGTTGGAAATTTTTTCTTACTCTCTCTAATATGAATAAGTTCATAAAAACCAAGCATTGCAAGTAAAGTACATAGACCTGCAAACCATTTTCCACCAATAAATAATATTGGAACAAATACTAAAAGCATGATAATAGCACTTAAAACCCTTTTTTTCATAAATTTCCTCCAAATCTACGATTTCTATGATTAAAACTTAATATAGCTTCATCAAACTTATCAACGTCAAAATCAGGAAAATAAACATTAGAAAAATAAAATTCTGCATAACTAGCCTGATATAACATAAAGTTACTAAGTCTCATTTCACCACTTGTTCTAATAACAAGATCTAATAAAGGTAAATCTTGATATAAATTTTTTTGAACAAGAGTCTCAGTAATATCATCAAGAGTAATTTCATTATTTTTGTATAATTGACAAACTTTCTTTGTCATATCAACTATCTCACTATGTCCACCATAATTAAGACATACATTCAAAACAAGACCCGTATTGTTCTTAGTATTTTCTGTTATTTCTTGCATTGCCTCCCATACCTTATCAGGTAATGGTTCTCTTTTACCAGAAAAAATTATTTTTATATCATCTACATTCTTAAATTCCTTCTTAAAACCAGTAATGAATAAATCCATTAAAAAATCCACTTCTTCTTTAGCTCTTTTAAAGTTCTCTGTTGAAAAAGCATAAATAGAAAGATATTTAAGACCCACCTTATTAGCATGAATACATAACTTCTTTAAGTTTTTAGCACCAGCTTGATGACCCTTAACACTTTTTAATCCCCTGGAGGTAGCCCATCTTCTATTGCCATCCATAATAATCCCCACATGTTGTGGCATAATCAACTGTTCATTTTTCATATTCTATACCTCTAATTCATTATATAACAAAGAAAATAAAAAAGAAAGTCCAAAACGACTTTCTAAAATTTATCAATGTCTATTTTTACATACTTATTGTCACTCAAACTACTACTAGCTTGAACTAAAGTTCTAAGAGCATTGGCACACTTACCGTTTTTTCCTATTACTCTTCCCATATCTTCTGATGCAACAATGACTTGAATAAGTATTACATTATCTTCATCAGTAGGAAATTCTTTTACACTAACTGCTTCAGTATTAACAACTAAAGATTTTACAATCTCCTCAGTTAACTTAACTAAATCCATATTACTTATCCTTTTCTACTTTTTTTGAAGCATACTTAGCCATAATACCTTGTTTACTAAATAAACTTCTAACAGTATCAGTTGGGATTGCTCCATTATTTAACCATTTCATAGCTAATTCTTCGTTTATTTTAACGCTTCCTTCACCTACTGGAGCATATGTTCCAATAAGTTCAAGATATTGTCCATCTCTAGGACGTCTAGAATCAGTAGCAACTATTCTATAAGTAGGTCTTTTTTTAGCACCCATTCTTGTTAATCTAATTTTTACTGCCATAATTTTTTCCTCCTTTTCACAACACATATCAAATTATAATATAATTAAAATCGCATGTCAACCCTTTTTTGATAACACAAAATATAATAAAAAAGCATGAATACACTGACAAAAACTTGACAGAAATAGTCACACTCACTAACCTAAATATTTAATTCTTATAAAAATTTACTTATTGTATACTATTATCATTTATAAATTCTTCCTTAACTTCATTATCTATATTGTTGATTTCTTCATTTACTTTTGTCTCATCTACAATTTCTTCCCAAGGCTCTTCTTCATTATCTGCTTCTATTTTAACTTTTATATCTCCAACTAGTTCAATACCTAACTCTTTTTCTATAGTATAATTAATTTTATTACCATCTATATCAACTTTTACACAACTAGGTTGCTTTAGGCTTCTAACAATAATCTCCTCACCAGTTGTCTCATCATCCCTAGCCCTCATTTTAACAACCTCACTATAGCTATTAGTTTTACGAATAACCTCAGTCTTAGTATCATTATCATAAGAATACCAAATATTAACATCATAACTTCCATCTATTCTAATTTGATCATTATATTTTACACCGTTAAAATTATGATTTATTACCCAACAGCCTAATACTGTTGTAGGCTTATTTTCAACACTAACACTGTCATCAGTTGTAAAAAGTTTTTTACCTTTAGCAATGACCGCCTTAGTTACAATCTCTCTATAATTAGCCATAAGTACCCTCCTCAATTTAATTTATGCAAAATATATAAAATATTGCCAAAAACATATATTTTTTTCCAAACAAAAATTACATTCCAAACTAGAATGTAATTTTTATTTATTTAAAACTTGGTAAAAATAATTATTAAGTTCGTCTTTAACATAATTAATCATTTCATTTACTTTTTCTAAATGCTGCATATATATAACATATATTGGTATATTATTTAGTCTATCTTCAAGAGACTTTAACTCAGTAAGTATTTTACTATCATTTTCTATTACATATTTTTTCTGTAATTTTTTTATTTGTTCAACTAATTCACAAACATCTTGATTATTACTCATTTTCTTTTTTAATTCAATACAACTTTTATAATCACTACTACTAGTAATAACCTCTACTACCTCATCTATCGCCTTATTCAACTAATTCACCATCTAAACTCCAGGTCTTAGCCTGAAGAACCTTAACATTAACAATTTCACCTAATTGAACCTCTCTAGAAGCAGAAAAATTAATTAACTTATTTGTATCAGTATATCCAAAATACATATCTTTCTTTTCTGAATTTCCTTCAACTAATACTGGAACAATCTTACCAACAAGCTTATTATTATTTTCTAAAAAGTATTTATTAACAACTTCATTTAATCTCTGAAGTCGTTCTTCCTTTTCTTCTAAAGGTGTATTATCCGCTAACCTACAAGCAGGTGTCCCATTACGTTTAGAAAATATAAATGTAAATGCATTATCATATTTGCACTCATTAGCAAGGGATAAAGTTTCTAAAAAATCCTCTTCACTCTCTCCAGGAAAGCCCACAATTATATCAGTAGAGATAGCAACATTAGGTACAGTATTTTTAATCTTATTAAATAAAGTTAGATATTCATCTCTAGTATATCTTCTTCCCATAAGTCTTAAAACTCTACTAGAACCAGATTGAACAGGTAGATGAACACTAGGCATAATATTATCGTATTTAGCAATAACATCAATCATATTATCTGTAAAATCCCAAGGATGAGAAGTCATAAACCTAACACGTGGAATATCTTTCTTAGCTATATCTTCAAGTAAATTAGCTAAATTATAATCATCATATAAATCTTTACCATAAGCATTAACATTTTGTCCTAATAAAGTAACCTCTTTATAGCCTTCATCTACTAAAGAATCAATTTCTTTTAAAATATCTTCTTTTTTTCTACTACGTTCTCCACCCCTAGTATAAGGAACAATACAATAAGTACAGAATTTGTTGCAACCATAAATAATATTAACATAAGCTTTAAATTTATTAGCTCTAACTACCGGAAGACCCTCAATTAAATCTCCCTCTTCAGAAAAGACTTCTATTTGTTGCTTATTCTCAGTAATTGCCTTATCTATAATATCAGGTAATTGAAATAAATTATGAGTACCAAAAACAAAATTAACCCATTTATACTTTTCAAGTATCTCATCAACAACTTTAACCTCTTGAGCCATACAACCACAAAGACCAACTATTAAATCTTTATTCTTACTCTTTAAATGTTTAAGTCTTCCTAACATTCCAAAAGCCTTATTATGAGCATTTTCTCTAATAGAACAAGTATTTAATAATACAAGATCCGCATTCTCATAAGAATCAACCTTAGAAAACCCAAGAAATTCAAGTAAAGCTGCAATATTCTCACTATCATGCTCATTCATTTGACAACCATATGTCTTTAAAAAATAAGTTTTTCCACTATATTTATTCTTATAATCATCATTAACTGAAAATTCAATTCTCTTATAATCCTTAAAACTACGCTTTCTAGCATCAGTAAAATCAGGTAAATGCATAATACCACTTCCATTCCTAAATAATAATAACTTATTAGAAAGAAAAATGCAAATAAAAAAGACAACTATATAGTTGCCTCAACTAATGTTGAATTAATAATTCCCTCTAATATAGAAAAACTGTTAGACATAATTTCTCTTTTAATATTATCCATATTTTCCCTAATATTATCTATTAATTTTCTCATACTAGGAACAAGTTCCTTTT
Organism: uncultured Bacilli bacterium; assembly: GCA_934163035.1. Lineage (GTDB taxonomy): Bacteria > Bacillota_I > Bacilli_A > RF39 > UBA660 > CAG-877. The sequence continues at coordinate 7,826 of CAKPJX010000021.1, forward strand.
TAGCTAAATTACTAACAATAATTTCTAAATTATTAAGTCTTGAATACTTTCCATAACTAGAATTATTTAAACAAACATGACAAAGTCTTTTAAAAGATATAATATCTATATCATTAAATCTTTTATCTTTTAAAACTTTAAATGCTGTGCATATATAATCATGATTAATAGCTCTATCAAACATAGTTTCACCCTTATTATTTCTAATATTAGGTATATAGTTTTTCTTCTTAACCAAATCAGAAACTATTCTTAAAGCCATTACTGAATTATCAAGAGCAAGTATGTGACCAAATGTATCACCATCTTCATTTTGATGGTTAACATCCCAATTCTTCTTCTTTATTAATTTTAATACTAAATCATATTGTCTAGCTTTTAAAAGCCTCAAAACAACATCATTACCTACACTATCACACATATTTACATCTATATTATTTTTATCTATTAACTTATCAATAACATCATAATATCCATGTTTTATAAGTTGAAAAATTAAAGTTGGATCTTCTAAATATGCGCTATACGCTCGATCCTCATCATTAAACATCCTTAACACCTCTTCATTTATGTGACATTTACATATTCTAACAGATTTTCCTCTTTGTGTCAAATTAACACCTCCAAAGACTTCTAATCTTATTATGTTAGAATACATATTTTCTTATACAAAAAGAAGAGTATTTACTTATTTTTACTCTTCGAAACAACTTCTATTAGAAGCTTCTTCTTTTTTGAATTAGCATCTATATTTATATTATATTTACCTGATTTCTTAGCTAACAAATCAATTTTTTCTAATAATTCCATCCTATCACCATTAATAGTATGGCTAATAATCAATTAGTTAAACTAAAAACTATTATATCAATAATATTTTTCTTCATAACATCATAATCTAAAAATTCATGTTTATGATAAACAACTTCATGACAGTAGTTATCAATTAACCCATAAATTATATGTGTTTTCTCTTCTACATTTTTAATTTTAAAACCATTATCAATAAGTATATTAGCAATTCTTTCACTCGCAAGAAGTTCTCTCTCATGAAATATTGCAGCAATATCCTGATCCAAATAACTCATAGCTATCAACCCTTCATGAGCCTGCTTACTAATTGTATGTAACATAATAAACTTATCTATCATTTTCTCCAATACTGTATCTAAGTTATTAAAATCCAACTGTTTTGCTTCAAATACACTTATCATAGAAAACATAATCTTATCCGAATAATCCTTAACTCCAGCTATAAAAATATCTCTTTTATCTTTAAAATATTGATAGATTATTCCTGTAGATACTCCAGCACTTTTCGCAATATCAACACAAGATACATTATGATATCCCTTATTACACATAAGTTCAAAGCCTTTTTCTATTCACTCTGTTTTTAAATTAACAGGTGACGATAAACTATTTATATTAAGTCTCCTACAAGCCTCACCTACTAAAAAATCTGGCAATGCTAAAATTACTAAGTCACTTTTTTCTTTTTAATCTAAATACCACTTTTTTATTTTAGAAATTTTAATATCCCAAAAAAGTTTAATTTCTTTTTCTAAATCTACTTCACTTATCATTTTAAAAAAAGAACTTTTTAATTTTGAAGCATCAATAATTCCAAATAAATACTTAATACACGAAACAAAAGCTTTTGGATAATATTTAAGAAATTTAAGATGGCGCCTAGTTAAAAAAAGAATAAATTCTACACTACAATCACCATCATATATAGTTCCATCAAAATCATAAACATTCATAAAATACTCCTACCATAAAGAAAAAAGAGCCTAGACTCTCTTTCTAATAACTTCTAATCCACCCATATAAGGTCTTAAAGCTTTAGGTATTCTTATACTTCCATCCTCATTATAATTATTTTCTAAGAAAGCAATCAAACCTCTTGGTGTAGCTAAAACAGTATTATTTAATGTTGAAAGCAAATAATTACCTTTATCACCTTTAGCTCTAATACCAAGTCTTCTAGCTTGAGCATCACCTAAAGTTGAACAAGAACCAACTTCGAAATATTTTTTCTGTCTTGGACTCCAAGCTTCAACATCACATGATTTAACCTTTAAATCAGCTAAATCTCCACTACAACATTCAAGTGTTCTAACAGGAATATCAAGACTTCTAAAGAATTCAACTGTATAACTCCACATTTTATTATACCAATCCATTGCATCTTCTGGCTTACATAAAACTACCATCTCTTGTTTTTCAAATTGATGAACTCTATAAAGACCTCTCTCTTCTAAGCCATGTGCCCCTACTTCTTTTCTAAAGCAAGGAGAATAAGATGTTAAAGTTATAGGCAATTCACTTTCCTTAACAAGTTGCCCCTTAAATCTACCAATCATAGAATGTTCAGATGTACCAATTAAATATAAATCCTCATTTTCTATTTTATACATCATAGCATCCATCTCATCAAAACTCATAACCCCATTAACAACATCACTACGAATCATAAAAGGTGGTACACAATAAGTAAACCCCTTATCAATCATAAAATCCCTTGCATAAGAAAGCATAGCAGAATGAAGTCTAGCTATATCCCCCATTAAATAATAGAAACCATTACCACTAGTTCTACCAGCTGCCTCTTTATCAAGTCCCATTAAACTATCACAAATATCTGCATGATATGGAATTTCATAATCAGGTACAATAGGATCCCCAAATTTCTCAATTTCAACATTTTCGCTATCATCTCTACCTATAGGAACAGAATCATCAATTATATTAGGAATTACCATCATTTTACTCTTTAAAACTTCTGATAAATCACTTTCTTCTTTTTCTATTTCAACTAACTTATCATTAATAGAAACAACTTCACTCTTTTTTTCATTAGCCTCATCTACTCTTTTTTCTCTAAACAAAAGACCAATTTGATCACTTATACTATTTCTTTCTTTTCTTAAAGAATCCCCAGATAATTTCAATTCTCTTATTTTTTTATCAAGCTCAATAACCTCATCAACTAATGGAAGCTTATTATCTTGAAACTTCTTTTTAATATTTTCTTTTACTTTATCAGGATTTTCTCTAATAAATTTAATATCTAACATAAATCCTCCTCAACACAAAAATCTAATAATACTATTATAAGACAAAAATTCAATTTAAACAATAAACATAACATTATTTATATAATAGTAATAAGTAAAAATACACAAGCAAACAAGTGTTATTACACATAAATACCTAATTATAAATCTACTTGTTTTATATTCAATAGATAAAGCCTTTTCTCTATCTTTATTAAATACATATTTAACATCTCGGTACAAAACCTCAGTATTTAAAGCTATATATACACAAACAAATGGTAAAAAAAGTAATGATAAAAATTTATTAACTTTAAATCTAATACCAACATTATAAAATGAAATAAAAAGTAATACTAAATTAACACCTGGAACAAGCATCAGTAAAAAGTACCATCCATTCCCCATAGTAATATTAAACCACTCATATAAATTATAAATAGGAATAAAAGGAGCATACCACTTTTTATTAGCTTTCATATAAAATAGTTGTATAGATAAAATAATGGTCCATAAATAAGTTACAATTAAGAATGAAAGTACTAATTTACAGTTGTTATCTATTGGTATATCAAGATTTAATAAATTAGTTCTATATGAATATAAAAAGTATAAGGATAAGAAATACACCATAAAATTAACTATTAAACAAAAAATTCTACTTCCAGCATGATCAGCAAAAAAAATATTAGAACTATTATTTCCAGAAATAAATTTATTATCAGATAATAAGCTTTGATCATTTTCTTTTTTAGCAACTTCTGCATATTTTTCCATTGAGTCATTATCATTATTCAAAAAATTAATATGACCACACTTAATACAGCATCTTTGATCAGCCCTCATTTTACTGCCACACTTTTCACAATAAATAAACTCTTCTTGTTTCACTATATTATCACCTCATATCATTTATCTCCAGTCTACCATAAAAAAGAGTAAAAAAAAAGAGACTATTTAGCCTCTATAATTAACTTAATAGCTGTTCTTTCCTCACCATCAATAGCTATATCTTGAAAAGCTGGAATACATACCAAGTTTTTACCACTTGGAGCAACAAACCCTCTCGCTATTGCTACTGCTTTAATTGCTTGGTTTAGCGCTCCAGCACCAACCGCCTGTATCTCAACAGAACCCTTTTCTCTAAATACGTTAGCAAGAGCTCCTGCTACACTGTTTGGATTAGACTTACTGCTTACTTTAAGTATTTCCATATATATTAATTCCTCTCTTTCTATACAATATAGTATGAAAGAAATCAAAAGATATGACACAATTAACTACTTTTTAATATATTTAGAAATCTCTTCAGTAACAACTTTATAACCATCATCTGATAAATGAAGCCCTTCTTTAGTATAATCTAATTTCAAATTACCCTCATCATCAACTAACTTTGAATATAAATCTATATATGTAATTTTTTTCTCATCACAATATTTTTTTAACTTTTTATTTATTTCAATAATTTGATCATTATCCCTACTTGAAACCATTGATAAAGATATTTTATCATTATCTGTCTTATTTACAGGATAAATTGACTCTAAATATATTTCTGCGTAAGGTCTATTTTTCTTTATAAGTTCTATAATTTTTTTAATATTATCAATGATTTCATCATTTCCTTTGCCATCTATAATGTCATTGGTACCAATAAGTAGAAAAACTTTAGATGGATTATATCTATATACTCTATCTTTCATATCATTCAAAATATCAGTAGTTCTATTTCCATTGATTCCACTATTAACAACAGGTAAGTCCTCATAATATTTATCTAGATCATAAAAATCAGTAATTGAATCACCTAAAAATAAATAATTATCAGCAACCACTTTTTTTTCAACTGTCTTAGTAATTACTTTTTCTCTAGATTTTACCTTCTTCAAGTTATTATAACTTACAACAAAATAACCTAATAAAGCAATTGTAATTAAAAGTGGTACAATCAAAAATACAACTCCAATACTTTTTCTTGCCTTATCTTCAACCACTACCTCATCAGTTGCTAACTTTTTTCTAACAGTTTGTCTTTTTTTCTTTTCTACAAAGCTGACATCTAGATTTTCTATTGAATCAAGTTCACCACCAAAATCAAATTGTTGTTGCTGAGTTAATGAATAATCATCATCTAAAACTTCTATTTTTCTATTATAGTTACTAACTCTAGGCTTTCTGTTATTATAATTCGCCCTATAATTATTAGATCTCCTATTATTATATTTTGTATTCTTTTTATTCGCCATATTTATCCCTCACGACCAATTATAGCACAAAGTCTAAATAGAAAAAAAGAACTAGTCAAAAAAAAGACTTTACGACTGTAAAGTCCTATGAATTTGAAGATTCAGATTGATATAAATTTTTATAAATACTACATGTTTTTAATAATTCATCATGTCTACCAGATGCCACAACCCTACCACCATCAACTACATGAATAACATCAGCATCAATAATAGTAGAAAGCCTGTGAGCAACTATTATGACTGTATGATTATCTACAAGACTATCTATAGCTTTTTTAATATACTCTTGTGAATTGTTATCTAAAGCTGAAGTAGCTTCATCAAATAAAATAATTTTACTATTTTTAGATAAAGTTCGTGCAATTGATAAACGTTGTTTTTGACCACCTGATAAATTAACCCCACCTTCACCTAATACTGTTTTATAGTTATCAGGCAAAGACATAATATAATCATCTAAATAAGCCAATTTACAATATTTTCTAATTTCTCTAACACTTATTTTATTATTAATTAATTTAAAGTTTTCCTCTATTGTCCTATTAAATATAAAAGGCTCTTGTCTAATAATTGATATATGTTGTCTTAACTGTTCCTCAGTTAAATCTTTAATATTTATACCATCTATTAAAATTTCTCCGTCATTAGCATCAAATATTCTTGTTAATAAGTTAAATAAGGTTGACTTACCCTGTCCACTCTTACCAACTATAGCAATCTTTTTATTTGGACTAAGCTTTAAACAAAAATCATTTAATGTATTACCCTCATTCGGATATGAAAAAGATACATTCTTAAATTCAATTTCACCCTTAATATTCTTAATTTTCTTATTTCCAAATGCCTCATCATCATATAGTCTATTCTCAAGAATTTCATTAACTCTTCCTAAAGATACCACAACTTTTTGATAAGTCTGTGTTAAATCATTAACATCCTCAATTAACCACATATAACGATAAATATAATAAGTCATAGAAATAAAGAATGTAAGATTAATCATCTTATAATATAGTAAAATAACACACGTAATAAAAGTTCCAACTTCTAAAATAGATTTTAAAAAACGTATTCTAATATTAAAAGATTTTTGTATATCAATTTCTTCTTTTGATTTAGCATAAATATCCTTCATTATATCAATTAAATTATTCAATAAATTATTTTTAATTCCTAAAGTCTTAATTTCTCTTATACCCCTAATTGATTCATTTGTTAAAGATGTAAATCTATCTTGACCTGTCTTTCGCTCCTTATGTACTTGTTTTAATAGTGGATTATATTTTTTTAATAAAAAGTATAAAATAACTAAAAAAACTAAAATTTCAATACCAACTATCCATGAATTCATAATTACATAGATCATTATTATTACTGATCCAATTATAGATGAAAAAGTTTTTAACAATCTACCAAAAGCAAATGATAGTGAATCAGCATCATGAATAATACGATTGACTATCTCACCTGATGACTTTTCCTCATATGCAACAGCCGGCAAATTAAGTACTTTTTTATATGTAAAAAATCCTAACTTCCTAGTTAAAATACTTTCAACTTTATAAAGTATCGAATTAGCATAATGAATAAATACTCCATCAAATGTAATCTCTATAAGAAAATATATTCCTAAAAATAATATAGCATGATACAAATCTAAAACAGTTATCGCCTCTACTGCCGCACCATTTAAATATCCTGTTGCGATAGTAGAAATTCCTGATAGAAATATAATAATACTAGCAAAAATTAATTTACCCTTTTCTTCTTTAACAAACTTCAACAGAGGCTTAAATTCTTTTAAACTATTCATATAAACCTCCAAAAAAAGACTACTAATTAATATTAGTAGTCATACCTAAAAAACGTTACTTAAGAGTAGAAAAACAAAGAAATTCTCCTACTACAGTACTAACTACTAAACAACTTAAATTATTAAAAATATCAAAAACAGCATTATTCTTCATTTTTCCACTCCTTTCTCTTCAAATTCACCATCATAATAACATTAAAATAATATTCTGTCAACTATTAATGGTTTACACGCTTACCTATTACTTCACCAAGTCTAACTTTTGTTTCAACTCCTAACCTTGAATTATTTAAAATATCTTTATCTATTTCAACAACATTTTCCCTAAAAATTAAAACTACTGTTGACCCACCAAATAAAAAGTAACCCTTTTCATCTCCTCGTTTGAAAGTTTCTATATCATGATTTACAATTTTACCAACCATTAAAGCTCCAACTTCCATCTGAATAACTTCCCCAAAATTTTCAGTATCAAGTAAAGAGTATTCCCTTTGATTTTCTTTAAATACTTTATATCTCTTAAAAGCAATTGGTCCTACTGTATGAAGTATACCATTAATCTTTCGACTCTTAATTAAACGCCCATTATCCACAAAACAATATCTATGATAATCATCAACTGTAAGTCTAAAAACTAAACAAGTACCACCACTATATTGAAGAGCCAACTTTTTACTTCTTAAAAGATCTTTAACTGTATACTTCTTTTTTTTAATTAACATCTCTGTTTTATCATTAATAGGATAAACTAATAATTTTGAATCAGCCACTGAAATTAAATTATTACTATTTTTAGAAACCGGTCTCTTACCAGTTTTAACTTTTCTAGTAAAAAAATCATTAAAAGATGAGTATTCTCTCTCTGGATAATCACTCATATCAATTTTATTCTTCTTAATAAATCTATTTATTATTCTAGTAGAAGATTTACTATTCATATATAAAGAACTAGCTTTTGAAACAGCTTTTCTAGTTACAAAGAATAAAACTACTCCCCCAATTAAAGTTTTATATAAAACATCTGTTCCTACAGGACTTTTTTCAGTATACTTTTTATTATTTTTTCTATTTATTATTTCTGTCTTCATATTATATTAAAAATAGTATTAATAATACTCCTACTATTGCTAAAAAAGTAATAGCGATATATGCCTTTCCTTTTATTTTAGGAATCTTAATATTAAATACAAATAAAAATGCTGTTAAATATATAATTGCTGGAAATAATGATTTAAATGAAACATTCTTAACCAATTCTGAAAAAAACCATATAGCTGGTAAAATTATTGATGTAGATGTAACTGGTAATCCACTATAAGTTTTAACGGGCTTACTCTTATCACTATCAATAACTGAAATATTAAAAAAGCCTAATCTTGTGATACCTGCAAGTACTAATAAAATATATCCAAGTATATGATACCAACTGCTAAGTCCCATTGAATAGCCAATAACTACTGGAAATGCCACAAAAGAAATCATATCAGCAAGAGAATCGGCTTCAACTCCAAACTTCTCCTCCTCCTCAGTCCTCTTACATGCTCTAGCAACCTTACCATCAAACATATCACAAACGCCAGCCAAAACCATACATATCATTGTCAACTGTAAGTTGCCAACTAATGCAAAACTCATTCCAACAATTGAAAACACAACCCCTAAATATGTTATTATTAACGATTTATTATACTTTCCTATAAACATATAAACACTCCATTCTCTATCACAAATAATAGTTTACCACGAAATCAAGATACAACCAAGCAAAAAACAAATAAAAAAAGGACTAAAAGTCCTAAGATAAACTAATATATTCTATCTTCAACCATTTATCATAAAAAGTTTTCTTCCTATGTAAAATACTATTTACAGTAACAATAACCAAAATAAAGAATAAAATCAGAAAAGAAAACTTAATTAAAATGGAAAAAAATAAATCAAAATTAAATATTTTAAACAAAAACTCTAATAACTTCATTATTAGTGGTAAAGCCCCAAAGTAAAAACCAAAGACTAATATATTTCTAAATAATAAACCTAACAATCCATATAAACAATCAATCTTAACTTTTAAATACCTTGCTCCTAAAGTTTGCCCCTTAAAAATAAGAGGAACTAAAATATATAATATTAAAAATGAAAAAATAAAATTATTAATTTTAAATAAAGATAAGATAGTACCAAGTATTAGAAACAAGATATAATCAAGAAAGAATAATACTATTCTTCTAAGACCAAACACAATCTTACCATCTCTGATCGCTTTAGCATCCATCTCATCACGACTAGGTAAAAATTTAAATAATCCTCCCATAAGATAGCCCAAATAACCACCGAACACATTTATTATTAAATCATCAACATCAAATAATCTATATGATTTAGGATAAATAAAATATAATCCCGTAAGTTGTGTTAATTCAAAAAATAAAGATAATAAAAGGACAAAAAAAGACCAATTTTGGTCTTTTGAAATTATATTTCGGAGGGGGGATCTAAAAGGTATCTATTTTATATAATTTTCTATATATTCTTTAAATATTTTATTTTTCTTGTTTAATTATTTTTTGTCAATGTAAAGTTTGAATCAAAGAATACCGAACCATATCCTCCTGTAATTTTAGAACAGTCATCTGCTATACTTAAAAATGAAGAATATTTTTCTGAACAATCAGCTCCAGGGCCACAAGTAGATGGGCCTTCTTTTAATAATAATGCATTTTCTATAATAGTATAGTGTCCAGTCCAATATTGGTCCAAACCGCTTTTTGTTAATTTATAAGTACCCTCTTCTTTTAATTCAACTGTTATTGTTCCATTTGTATTTTCACCAGTTCTAGCATCTTGAGTAACAGCTCCTTGACCACTATATGTTCCTATACAGCTTCTTGTTTCAATAGTATTATTTGCTGCTTCTGTTTTAGGTTCATCTTTCTCTTCTTCTGTTTTCTTTACTGTTTCTGCTTTTTCATTTTCTATTGTTGTAGTATTTTCTTTAGACATTATTTTATCTTTATTAACAAAGATAAATGCTCCCATTCCTACACATGCTAGTAACAGAATAACTACAAGTACAATTAATCCTACATTACTTTTTTTCTTTTCTTCCATTTTAATTATTCCTTTCTATTTTATATATTTATTATAGCATTATTTTTATTATTTGTAAAAAGGAATGAAATAAATTTCATTTGCTAACCTCTTTGAGGTTGTTTTATTTTGCTGTATAATTTTATTATGATAATAGATACTTTTTATACTGAAAATGATTTAAGAATTAAATATCCCAAGAATAAACATTTTAACCTTAAAGATGTTTTTATAACTTACTGGGATGATTTTGTTAAATTTGCTGAATATAAAAACTTATATATTAGACCCGGTTTTGTTCTTACTCTTCACACCTTTGGTAGAGACGATAAATGGAATGTTCATATTCATTGCCTTTTATCTGAATTT
>CAKPJX010000022.1 GCA_934163035.1 uncultured Bacilli bacterium
TTGGAACAATATTCTATACTTTGGTAGGTTTAGTGGTTATTGGAATAGGAGCATATGAAGTAATAAAATATTCTAAAAGGCAAGTTAATAGTTAATAGATACTGCAGAAAACTGCAGTATTTTTTTGGAAAATTAAAGTTAAAATAACGTTTATTTACTTTTTTTCTTATTTATGGTAAAATATCTACCATCTGTAGGGGTGGTAATATGGCAGTTAGAGATATAAGTCTGGCTGATGTACTATGTGGTTTATTAAGTGAAGAAAAGCTTGTACATTATTTGAAAGATAGAGTTAAATGTAATGATACTTTATCATTTGATGAGATTCAATTTATTTATGATAATGAAGATTTTATAAAAAGTTATATTAAAAATAGTTTTATAATTAAGCGAATTAGGAATTTGATTGTATATTCTTTAGATAAGATTAATGGTTCTAACAATTTAGAGAGATTAAATAGTTTCGAAGCAAAACCTGATTTTTATAACAATAAAGTATTTTATGAATATATTAGTATTCTTCAGAAAGTTAATTTTATAGACAGAGATGATCTATTTTCTATGCTTAGTACATATTTTGATAAGAGTAGATCCTTATATAGTAAATATAGAATTTTTGATATTGTTAAAGATAAGTTTACTGATCAAGAAAGTAAGCATTTTGAAGAATTACTTTCTAGAGAAACGGTGATTAGTGATACTGCATGTAGGATTGTTGATGATGCTATAGCATGGGGTGATGATTTTAGATTACTAGATGATCTTGTGTATCTTGATAATTTAGTGTCTTCTGGGCTAACAGAATATCAATGCTCTTTACTCATTCGTTCACTAAATAGAGTATCTAGTGTTTTAAAAGAGAAGAAAGGCTCTGATTTATCTGATAAGATCAATGTTCTTTTGAATAAGATCGGTAATTTAGAAAGTGATGATACTAAAATAAAAAAGGCAATTATGTCTTCTAAGATAGATACTACTAATAATTTTTCGTCTATTAGAAAAATCAATTATAAGATAGATAGGTTAGATGATGTAGAAGATAGGATAATTATTTCTATTGATTCTATAGACAGTAAGGATTTAGATGGTGCTTTTAGTATAAAAAAAGAGGGCGACTTATATATTTTTGATGTTTATGTTACGGATGTTTGTTCATTCTTAAAAATTAATAGGGATATTGCTAAAATAGCTTATGAGAGGGGACAAAGTCATTACTTTAGAGTTGATGGGAAACTTTATGCAATAAACATGTTGCCTTCCTTTCTAGCAAATTCATTTTTGTCACTTAGAAAAAAAACTACTAATGTAATTGATTTTAAATATACATTTTTAGATGATGGTTCTTTATGTGATGTTGATGTTAGTAGAAGAAGAATTACAGTTGATAATAAACTTAGTATAGAACAAGCAGATACTATGCTTAAATATCCAACTTTGTTTGGTGATGTTGGTAATGATTTAGATACTTTTAGAGAATTGCTTTTCAAAATTAATAAACGTAATCTTAGTGTTGGTGATATTGTAGCTTTTCCATCATTTTTGACTAATAGCTATATAGCGGGTGTTAATGAATTTGGTATATATTGTAATAATGGTTATGATTCAACGCCTTATTTGCATGCTGTTACACCACTTAGAAATTTTACTTCCGATATTAATCTAGCTTTTTTCTTAAACCAGAATGGTATTGTATCTTTTGATGAGAGTGATTTATCTTATGTGGTTGATAATAAAAGGCAAATAGAAGAACATTTAAGTTATAAAGCTAAAGTTTCTAGGTATATAGAGAAAAATCCTAGAATGGTCAAAAAATATTATAAATAAAAAAATTAGCTATTTATTTTCATTAGCTAATCCTTTTTCTACACGTTTTTTTATAATTTCAATTAGTTCATTTTTTAATTCTTGTGTTGCATTTTCCCAAACTATTTCAAAGAAAACACCAAGACCTGGAAGTGTTACTTCATCTTGTGAGGCAATTGATTCATCGATAGCTTTAGTTAATGTCTCATAATTATCACCTTTAAAATTATTTATTATATGTTCTCTTATACTCATATTATAAAATCCTCCTTTATATATATGGTGTGATTAATGTTATGTTTTTATACATATTTAGGATATATAAATAGTATTTTTATAAAAAATATTGTAAAATATATTTGGTGATATTATGAAGCTTGATGTTGATGGTAAGAAATATGATATTGTTATAGATAGGAAAGTTGGTACTAGAAACACTTATATTAGAGTTAAAAAAGATTTGGTGATATATGTTACTACTAATAGACTTACTAGTACTAGGACAATTGAAAAGCTATGTGATGATAATTATTTAAAAATTGTTAAAATGATTAGAGAACAAGAATTAAAAAAAGAAAATAATGAAGGCTTTCGTTATTTAGGTAAAAAATATGATATTGTTTATGTCTCTTATACTGATATTTCTTTTGGTGAAAATAAAGTGTTTTTGAATAAAAATTTAGATATAGATAAATGGTATAAAAAGCAGGCAAAGAGTATATTTTTAGAGCATTTGGATCTCATGTATAATAAGTTTAGTAAAAAAATTCCTTATCCTAGTTTAAAAATTAGAAAAATGACTAGTAGATGGGGTGTTTGTAATACAAGATTAAAGACAATTACTTTAAATCTGGAACTTATTAAAAGAGATCTAAAGTTTTTAGATTATGTTATTGTTCATGAATTATCACATTTAGTTCATGCTGATCATTCGAGGGCTTTTTGGAATTTAGTAGAACAAAATATGCCAGAATATAGAGAATTAATGAAGGAGATGAAGACTTTTTGATAGTTATTAGTAGTTTAGATAATGATAAAGTTAAAAAACTTAGAAAATTACAGATGAAAAAGTATAGGGATAGATATAATGAATATATAGTAGAAGGATTACATTTAGTATATGAAGCGTATAAGATAGGTGTACTAGATGAATTGATTTTATTGGAAGGTGAAAATTTACCTTTACCTGTTCCTTATACTTATTATAGTAAAAATGTAATTAAAAAAATATCTGTAATGGATACGCCTAGTACTGTTATGGGTCTTTGTCATAAAAGAGAAAAGGATGAAATTGTGGGTAATAGAATTCTTATCTTAGATGATATTCAAGATCCTGGTAATTTAGGTACTATAATTAGAAGTGCTGTAGCTTTTAATATAGATACAATTGTTTTATCTAATAATACAGTTGATTTATATAATTCTAAGGTTTTAAGGGCTACTCAAGGAATGTTTTTTCATACTAATATCATTATTAGAAATGTATTTGAAATAGTAGCACTTCTTCGTAATATAAATATTCCTATATATGGTACGGATGTTAATGGTGGGGTTGATGCTAGAAGCTTGACGGATGATGATAAAAAAAGATTTGCTTTAATTATTGGTAATGAAGGTAATGGAGTAAAAAAAGAATTAAATGATTTATGTGATAAAAAACTTTATATAAAGATGAGAAAAGATGTAGAGAGCTTAAATGTTGCAATTGCTGGTAGTATTCTTCTTTATGAATTGGGGATGTAGTTATGGAGAAGGTATATGTGGGTAGAATAGTTTCTACACATGGTATTAAGGGTGAAGTAAAAATACTTAGTGACTTTCAATTTAAGGAGAAAGTTTTTAAAATTGGGAATAGTTTGATTATTGATGATGAAAATTATACTATTAGAAGTTATAGAGTACATAAGGGATATGACATGGTTACTTTAAATAACTATGATAGTATAAATGATATCTTATTTTTATTAAAAAAGAAGGTTTATTTTGATAAAGATAATTTAAAACTTGATAGTATGGAAGTACTTGATTCAGATTTATTGTCATATAAGTTGTTGACTGATGATGGTAAGTGTGGAATAATAAAAGAGATATTTTTTGGGGGAGTTAACAATAAGATTATTAGAGCTATGTTTGATAGAGAGATTTTGATACCTTTTAATTCTCCTATGATACTAAAAGTTGATAAAGAAAAAAAAGAAGTCATTGTTAAACTAATTGAGGGTATTTAGAGGTGATAGTATGACTATTGATATTTTAACTTTATTTCCAGAAATGTTTAATGAGGTTTTTAATTCATCGATAATAAAAAGAGCAAAGGATTTGGAAAAGGTTACTATAAATATTCATAATTTTAGAGACTTTTCTAATGATTTACATCATAAGGTTGATGATACACCTTATGGTGGAGGTTGTGGAATGGTTCTTGCGTGTCAACCTATATTTGATTGTGTTGATAGTCTTAGGAGGGAAGATACTAAGGTTATTTTATTAACACCTGATGGAATTCCTTATAAGCAAAAAATGGCTTATGAATTTGCTGGATGTAAGCATTTGATTTTAATTTGTGGTCATTATGAAGGCTTTGATGAAAGAATTAGGAGTATATGTGATTTTGAAGTTAGTATAGGTGATTTTGTTTTAACAGGAGGAGAACTTGCTAGTATGGTTCTTGTTGATTCTATTGTTAGATTATTACCAGGTGTAATTGAAGAAGAGTCTCATATAAATGAATCATTTAACAATAATTTACTTGATTATCCAGTTTATACTAAGCCTAGAGTTTTTAGAGGAATGGAAGTTCCAGAAGTGTTATTATCTGGTGATCATAAAAAAATTGCTGAATATAGAAAAAGTGAAAGCTTAAAAAGAACACAAATACGTAGACCTGACTTATTAGAAAGTAGGGATGATAATGTATAGTTTAAATAAATGTGATATGAATGGTTCATTTAAAAGTGCTAATATTACTTTTGATGGGATCATGATGGGTTCTAAAAATAAAACTTTTAATATTAATGGTATGAAAGTAAAAAATATTTTAATTGTAGATAAATTAATGGCTAATTCATTTGTAATGTGTTTAGTTAGCAAAAAATATAATAAGTTAATTGATAAATTAATGCTTTTATTAACAAGTGATGATGATACAGGTGAAAGCTTTAGAGAGGCTTTAAATATAATCGAGAAATTCAGATTAGAGATTAAAATTAAGTATCGAAAGTTTTTAGAGAAAAAAGTTTTAAAACAAATGGCTTTACAACTTAAGCAATTACAAAAAGAAGCAGAAAATAGATTTTTAGAATTACAGAATTATTATTCTGAAAATATGGAAAACAGTAAAAGTGGTAAGAGTAGATAAATTTAATAAAAAGATTGATTTTTAGCTTAATTTATGATATATTTATTTTCGTCTTGAATGATCCGCTGTTCGATGGATTATGATCATTTGTAATATATATAGAGAGGAGAACTTATATGAATATTATTGATAAGATTAATGAAAAACAAATTAATCCTAATATTCCAGAATTCCGTGTTGGTGATACTGTAAGAGTTGATGTTAAGATCATCGAAGGTAAGAGAGAACGTATTCAGGCATTTGAAGGTGTTGTTGTATCTCGTAAAGGTGGTTCAGTTTCTGAAACGTTTACTGTACGTAAAGTATCAAGTGGCGTAGGAGTTAAGAGAATTTTCCCAATTCATTCACCAAAGATTGCAGGTATTAAAGTTATCCGTAGAGGTAAAGTTAGACGTGCAAAACTTAATTTCCTTGATGAACGTGTTGGCGGATATCGTATTAAAGAAAGAGGAGAAAAATAAGGCTTGCCTTATTTTTTGTTATGTAGTGTGATATGAAGAAATTTTTAAAAGAATATATTCCTTATATTATTATAATTATATTAGTTATAGTTGTTAAAGTATATGTTGTTACTCCAATTAGAGTAAACGGACCTTCAATGAATGATACGCTTCATGATAAGGATATAATGATTTTGGATGAAATTAGTTATAGATTTAGATCTATAAAAAGATTTGATATTGTAGTTATTAGATATAAGGATGAATATATAATTAAAAGGGTAATAGGATTACCTGGAGAAGTTGTATCTTGTAAAAATAATAAAATCTATATAAATGGAAAAGTTATTGAAGAGGATTTTTCTCGTAAATATACTAATGATTTTGATGATGTTTTAGTTGGCGATGATTCTTATTTTGTATTAGGTGATAATCGTGTTAATTCAACTGATAGTAGAATTATTGGTACTGTATCTAAGAAGAGTATTAAGGGTAAAACGTCTCTAACAGTATTTCCATTTTCCAGATTTGGTAAGAAAAATTAAGTAGCTTGGCTACTTTTTTAAATACTATAATTATGTAGGGGTATTTTATGGTAAATGCAAATAAAGGAAAGTTTTAATCTTTATATGATTTTAATATAGATGGACATGGTATTGATCTAAAACAGTTATTGAGTGTAGCTTTTGAATTTAAACTTACTGTTAATCTATATGGTTTTGATTAGAATGATCCTGATGAAAACGAAAAGGGATTGTTTTCTAATTAATTGTTCGGAGTTATACCACTTACTTATGATGAAGTAGAGATGATTGATAAAAGTGATTTTATAGATACAAAAGGCTTGTAGAGAAATGTTAATTATGTTAAATCAGTTAATTCTATGTAAAGTATGACTTTTAGCATATATACTTTTATTGTTTTATATATTATAATTGGATTGTAGGAGACATTTGTTATTGATTAAGTTCTCTTCCTTCTAAGAAACTTAGGAGTATAAAAATAATTTTCAAATATTAATATAGAAAGAGAGGAATTTATTAATGGGATTTATTAAAGCATTTACTGGAGCATTGGGTGGAACTTTTGCTGATCAGTGGAAGGATTTTATTGCACCAAGAAGTGACGTTCCAGCAACAGCAGCAATATTTGGTGCTGAAAGAAGAGGAACAGATGCAGGTAGAGGTGAGAATACTAAGGGTTCTACTAATGTTATTACTAATGGTAGTAAAATAGTTGTTCCAGAAGGAATAGCATTACTTACAATGCAAGATGGAGCAATAACTGGATGTATTACAGAAGCTGGTGGATTTATTTATTCATCAGATGATCAAAATTCACAATCATTTTTAGCAGGTGATGGAATTATTTCATCTACTTTAAAGACATCTTGGGAAAGATTTAAATTTGGAGGAGTTCCAGGTACTGAACAAATGGTTATATATGTTAACTTAAAAGAAATTCCTGGAAATCGTTTTGGTACACAATCAGAAATTTTCTGGGATGATGCATTTTTAGGTACACAAGTTGGAGCTATAACAAGAGGAACTTATACTATGAAGATAGTTGATCCAATTTTATTTGTTAAGAATTTTGTTCCAGCTGGGTATTTAAGACCAGATTCAGGAGTGTTTGATTTTGCTGATATGGATAATGCTGCTGGAGAACAATTATTTAATGAAGTAGTTGGAAGTTTGTCTGCTGCATTTTCTAATTATACAAATGATCCAAGCAAGGGAAACCGTATAACTAAAATTCAAGCTGATCAAATTGGATTTGCTCAATCATTATCAACTGCTGTTGAGGAAGCTTATAAATGGAAAACTGATAGAGGTTTAGAAATAGTTAAAGTTGCTATTACAGCTATTGAATACGATGAAGATACTAAGAAATTACTTAGTGATGTTAAGAAAGCTGATGCTTTATCTGGAGCTAGAGGTAATTCATTTATGCAACAATCTGTTGCTAGAGGATTCCAAGCTGCTGGTGAAAATGGTGGTTCATCAGGTATGGCATTTATGGGTATGGGAGTAAATGCAGTAGGTACTACTATGGGAGCATTCCAACAACCTGTTCAACAACAACCAGCTCAACCACAATCTCAAGAGGATCCATATGAGAGATTAGCAAAACTTAAAAAACTTGCTGATGATGGTGTTATTTCTCAAGAAGAGTTTAATGAGGCTAAAAAGCAAATATTAGGAGTATAATATGGCTAATGAAGAGAAGAGGGTTTTGACAGAACAAAATAGTGATAATACTGTTGTTGTTAAAACTGACGAAGGTGCTATTGATGGGCAAAATAAATGTCCTAAATGCGGAGCAACTGATATTTCTTTAGATGTAAAAAATGCTAAATTAAGATGTAATTTTTGTAGATATGAGTTTGACGCTAAAAAATTTGATTTCATGGAAAAAGACATAAGTCAATTAAATGGTGAAATTGTTGGCTCTGGTGCTCAAAATATAACTGCAAGTGCAAATGATATGATAACTTTAAAGTGTACTAGCTGTGGAGCGGAGGTGGTTATAGATACTGCTTCTGCCACTCAGGCTAGATGTCATTGGTGTAGAAATACATTATCATTAAATCAACAGATACCAAACGGTGCTGTTCCAGATACTGTTTTACCATTTAGTGTTGTTAAAACTGATGCTAAAGCAGCTATTGAGAAGTTTGTAGGTAAAAGGAAGTTTTTTGCTCATCCGAAATTTAGAAGAGAATTTACTACGGAGAATGTTATGGGTGTTTACTTACCATATATGATAGTTGATGCTAATGCTCATGCTAAATTAGTAGGTCAAGGAGAACATGAAACTAGATCTTATACTGTAAAGCGTGGAGAACATGAAGAGACTTATTATGATGCTGATTTGTATAATGTTGAGAGAGAGTTTGATCTAACTATAGAGGGATTAACAGTTGAATCTAGTAAAGATAAGCTTAATACTTCAGCTAGAGATAAAACGACAAATATAATTAATGCCATTATGCCATTTGATACAGAAAACTGTGTAAAATGGGATGCTAATTACATAAAAGGATATACATCTGAAAAAAGGGATACCAATGTTGAAGAACTAAAAGATCTTGTACATTCACAATCAATGGATATTGCTAGGTTTGCAGCTAATAAAACTCTAGATAAATATGATCGTGGTGTTAGATGGGATAGTGAAAACCTAGATGTTAAGGGTCAACAATGGAAGGCTGCTTATTTACCTGTTTGGCTTTATAGTTATCAAGAAAAGAAAGGCAATCAGAGTTTACTTCACTATGTAGCTGTTAATGCAAGGACAAAAAAAACTATGGGTAGTGTTCCTATTCATATGCCTAAATTATTACTTATTTCGGCACTTCTTGAAGTGCTAGGGATCTTTTTAATGATGAATACAATTAGTGATGATAATAAGCTGCCCCTTGTATTTTTACTGATAGGTTTTGTTTATTTTTTCATTATGTATTCTAGGTATAGAAATAGTGGTGCAAGGCATAAGTATGAGAATGAAACTAAAAATGAAATGAAAAATCTTGTTTCTAAAGATGAATTTGTAAAACATAGGACGGAACTTAGTAATTACAGGATGAGTGGAGCTAATAATACAAGAGTATCTGGTAATAGTAGTGGAATTGATTTTATAAATTTTATCAAAAAATAGTAAAAAATATAATTAATATAATGGGCAGATAAGGATTGATGATCATAATCTGCTTTTTCTTTGTAATGATTTCATGGACTTTGATATTATAATTTGATACAATGGTTTTGGTTATGATTGGAGTTTGATAATATGAAGTATGAAATGAAGTTACATAATGAGCCATTTAATCTTATAAACAGTGGTAGCAAAACTATAGAGTTAAGATTAAATGATCCTAAGAGACAATTACTTAAAGTGGGAGATACTATTGAGTTTACAAATAGAGATACTGCAGAAAAGCTATTAGTCGAAATAGTTGATCTAGTTAAATATCCAAGCTTTTTAGAATTATATAAAGATAATGATAAGGTTGCGATGGGATATGGTTTAGATGAAGAGGCTAATTATAAAGATATGGAATTATATTATTCTTTAGAAGAACAGAAAAAATATGGAGTTTTAGCAATTAAAATTAAAAAACTTTAGGGTGTATTATGAAAAGAATTACTATAAAAGATAATTATGATATGTTAAGAACAGTATCCAGTGATGTTGATTTTAAAAATGATAATTACATGGATTATGTTAAAAAGTTAGAGAATTATTGTCTTAATAATAGAGTTTATGCGCTTGCACCTGTTCAAATAGGAATACCAAAGCGAATGATTTATTTACGTAATATGACTGAAGATATGACTAAAAATATATGTTCTAATTATAATGAAGGAATTGTTTTAATTAATCCGGTAATTATTTCTAGAACTGGCCATGCTAAATTCTTAGAAAGATGTGAAAGCTGTTTAGATTATGTTGGGGTAATTGATAGGCCTTATAGTGTTACAGTTAAATATTTTGATATTAGTAGAAATATTCATGTTGAAGAATTTACAGGATTTAGGGCAATTGTATTTAGTCATGAATTTGATCATTTAAATGGAATTTTACATATGGATAGAACAGATAAAATTATGCAAATGAATTGGGATGAGACTAAAAAATATAGAGATAATCATCCTATGGAAGTTATTTCTAAATTAGGAGATTATAAAGATTCTTTTTTCGATAATATGAAACAAATAATAAAAAAGAAGTAGGTTATTTTATGAAGAAGTTTAATGAATTTAAAAGAAAAGCTAGAAAAAATTTGTTAAGTCACTATTATCTTATAACATTCACTTGTTTGCTTTCAGCTTTTTTAGGAGTTGAATTTACAGGTACACTTGCTTTTGTTAGTAGATTTAATTTAAACATTAAATTTGGTAGTAGAGGGTTTATTGCTGGAGTAATTAATCTTTTTACTTCTAAAACTTTGTTTAACTTTTTGACTAAGACTATTAATACAATAGTTGGTTCTAAGAGAAGTACGGAGATTATTTTAGTTATACTCGGCTTTTTAATAACTTTTATTTTTTGGGCTCTTGTTAAAAATGTTTATAGGGTTATATCTAGAAGGATAATTTTAGAAGCACGAATGTATAAAAAAGTTCCAGCTAGTAAGTTCAGTTTTTTAATAAAAGTTAAGAAATGGTTTAAGACAGCTAAGACTATGTTTATTTATAGTTTTTACTATTTTTTATGGTCTTTAACAATAGTTGGAATATTTATTAAACGATATCAGTATTTTTTAGTTCCTTATATAGTTGCAGAAAATCCAAATATCTCGGCTAGTAATGCTATAAAGTTATCACAAAAAATGATGGATGGTCATAAATGGGAGTGTTTTCTATTAGAATTATCTTTTATTGGATATGATATATTAGGAGTTTTAACTTTGGGTATTTCCTCAGTCATTTTTTCTAATGGATATATTAGTCTGACTTATGCAGAATATTATGCTAATATTAGAAAGGAATATATAGAAAAGACTGGTGATTTATATGAATGTTTATTTGATACGTATTTATATACTAAGGCTAGTAATAAGCTTTTAAGAGATGCATATTCTGATGTTTATGATCTAATTGATAATGATTCTGATATTAAACTAAGTGGTTTTAAAGGCTTTTTATATAATAATTTTGGTATAAATTTGTATTCAGTTAATGAAATTAAAAAGTATGAAAAACAAGAAATTAATAAATCTAAAATAGCAGCTTATAGTGATACTATAAATGGTTTGGTTTATCCTACTAGGCTTTATCCTATTGCTTTAAAGAAGAGAAATAAACGCAGGGAATTGGATTATATGAAGAGTTATTCAATACCAAGTCTTATTATGATGTTTTTCTCATTTTCAATTATTGGTTGGTTATGGGAAGTTTTATTTTATTTATTTGAAGGTGGTCAATTTACAAATAGAGGTGTTCTTCATGGACCATGGTTACCTATATATGGTACAGGGGCTTTATTGATTATAATTCTTTTGAAAAAGTTTAGATCAAAACCTAATTTAGAATTTTCTTTAATAGTTATTATTTGTGGATTGGTTGAATATTTTACATCTGTTTATTTGGAAGCTAAATTTGGACTTCTTTGGTGGGATTATACTGATTATTTTTTAAATATCAATGGACGAGTTTGTGCTGAGGGACTTATTGTTTTTGGAGTAGGTGGTATGGCAGGAGTTTATGTACTGGCACCATTATTTGATGATTACTTTAATAAGATAAGTAAAAAGATATTATATGTTCTATGTATAGTACTTAGTTGTTTATATATTTTTGATAAAATATATAGCGGTATTTATCCTAATACAGGTAAGAATATATCATTTAATACTAATATGGAAGGGGTAATAAATAAATGATAGCAGTACTTTTATCTCCTATATATATAATTGCTAATGTATATATAGTAAAATGGTTAATGGAATGGACTGTTGCGTGTAGTGAATTATTTAAGACAGCTGTTGCTAGATATATCATAATAGCAATATATATTTTTTTTGCTAGTTCTTTTATAATTGGTTTTTTCTTACCATTTAGAACTATAAAAATTATAGGTAATTATTGGCTTGGAGTAGTTCAATATATATTATTTGTAGTACTTATGGCTGATTTAATTAGAATAATTTTATTAAAGACTAATATAGTTAGTAATACAATATTAAGTTCTAATAAAACTTTTGTTATTGCTGGTATTATATGTATTCTTTTAGTTACTTTTTTTTCTACTTATGGTGTAGTTCATGCTAAAAAGATTGTTTATACTACTTATGATGTTAAGGTTAATAAAAAGGTTGATAAGTTTAATAAGTTGAAAATAGCATTGGTATCAGACTTACATCTTGGATATAATAGTACTTTATCTCATGTTAATAAGATGGTAGATATGATTAATAAAAGTAACTCTGATTTAGTTGTTCTTGGTGGTGATATATTTGATAATGATTATAAAGCTATTAAGAATCCTGATAAGGTTATTAAAGCATTAAAAAAAATTAAATCTAAGTATGGAGTTTATGCTGTCTATGGAAATCATGATATTGATGAGACTTTACTAGCGGGTTTTACTTTTGCTTCAAAGGATGGATTAAAATTAATTGATCCGGAGATGGAAAGTTTTCTTAAAAAGTCTAAGGTTAAATTGATTAGAGATGATTCAATACTTATTGATGATTCATTTTATCTAGTTGGAAGGCTTGACTATCATAAGTATGGGATAAGAGTTAAGAGAAGAAGACCAATTAATGAATTACTTAGTGGTGTTGATAAGAGTAAGCCTATAATTGTAATGGATCATGAACCTTATGAGTTGAACAAGTTGGCTAACAATGGAGTTGATATAGATTTATCAGGTCATACTCATGCTGGTCAAATGTTACCTTCTAGTGTTTTTGTGGGTCTAGTTTGGGAAAATCCTTATGGACTTTTAAAAGTTAAAAATATGTATAGTATTGTAACTAGTGGGGTTGGAGTTTATGGTCCAAATATGAGAGTTGGTACAACAGCTGAGGTTGCTTTAGTTAATGTACATTTTAAATAGTATTGGGGTGAATTTATGGATTATTATCAGAGAAAAAATCTTTATGATCAAGTTAAAAGTCCAGAAGAATTATTGAACTTTATGGATAAATGTATTAAATATGGAATATATGGAACTGATGGAAAGGTGTATGAGGATTGGGAAGCAGATGGTAATTCTGATTTTCAAGTAGCATGTCAAACTAAGTATGCATTATGTGATATAGATAGAAGTTTAAAATATGGTTATGGGACTTGTTGGGATCAGGTGGAACTTGAAAGAGATTGGTTTAGTAAGAATAATTATCAATTTAGGACACTATTTATTTGGTTTTTATTTGCAGAAGATAATAATTATATAACACATTCATATTTAATATATAAAGATAAAGTTACAAATGAATATTGTTATTTTGAACATGCTGATTCAAATAATATTGGTATTCATAAATTTAAAACTTATCTGGATGTACTTGAATATCAAAAGAATAAACATATTAGATTTAATGAATTGTGTGGTAATATTATTGATGATTATGTGTTAGATCATATAACTATTCATGAATTTGATCATCCTAAATATGGAGGCAGTTCAATGGAATATATTGAGAATATTTTAAGTTCTAAGATTATTTATAAGAATAATCATTATATTGATTTGGATTTTTAGAATTATATTTATATGATAAGTTGGTGATATAATATGATTAGAGGGTATGGTGCAGGTGAAATTAGTTCTGTAGTAGATATACTTAATAATGATGGAGTTATTAGTGTTCCGACTGATACTGTTTATGGTGTATGTGCAAGAATTAGTTCAATTGATGCTTATAATAAATTAATTGAGGTAAAGAATAGGCCAGCTAATAAACTTTTTCCTATTATGTGTGCTAATATAGAACAAATTAAAGATATTGTGATTATTGGTTCTAGAGAAGAGATGCTGATAAAACTATTTATGCCTAGCCCTATTACATTAGAACAAATAAATGCTGTTTTAAAAGACGCTGAATTATAATGATTTGATGAAGAAATATTATTGTTAGGAGATATTTCTTTTTTTTTAATTTTGCAACTGAAAAAATCGGGTTTATTGGCAATTTGTATATTTTATTTATAAGAAAATTTCCTCTTGTATTTAACATTTGTCCTTTTCTGGCTTTTAGTGTAATAGTTGCTAAAAAATAATCTTTATGGTATAATATGTTCCCGTTGAGGGGGAATGGAAAGTGGCAGTAGATATGCAATTAGACCAACATAAAATGGTAACAAAATATTGTGGTTATGCTGGAATAAATTTAGATGGTTTTAGTGTTAGACAATTAAAAAATTTAAAACAGATATGTCAGTTAACAACTGGCATGCCAGAGTTTATAAATATTGATAGAAATATGGCAGATTTGGAGAGCCTATCTTTAGATGAAATAAGATGTTTATCAAAAGCTTTTTGCGAAAAATATTTTAATTTACATGATATTTATACAGCCAGTTTAGATACTATGAAAAGTAAATCTTTAGAGTTTCAAAACAGTAATTCTTATGAAGAGGCAAAAGGTAAAGTAGAGAGTGAACTTACTGTAATAAGTCCACTTGATCTTAAAACTGTTTTAGTGGAAGGCAATGCTATGTGTGGTGAAATTTTTAAGCCATTGGTTTTACTTGATGGATATGAAAATGATCCAAGCAGAAAGATATATTTTTCTGAAATTTGCTTAGGTTCTCAACTTAATAGATTATCGGCAAGTACCTTAGTTCATGAGATAGCACACTCACAACAAGAAAGAAATATTGGATATGCCGAGGATTATAATAATAAAGAAATAATTAGTATATTTTTAGAAAAAGTTTCGGCTTTAGAGTCTGATCCAACAGGTGAATTATTAAAGATATCAGAAAGATGTCGTTTGAGAGATGTGAGGCAAAAATATACTGCATTATTATACTTTGATGGTCTATTACCTGAGGTGGATAGGATTGATAATTTGATGTATTTAAAATCATCTTTATATGCTGAAAAATTATTTGATATGTATTTAAATGAAAGAAAACAAAAAAATAAGGATAAATACTTTTATAGAATACAGGATGTTTTTGATGGAAAAATGACAGTGGATGATTTAATTTCACAGAAAAATATTACTGTAGGTAATAGTCAAGATATGAGTTTATTAAAAAGACATATGTAATACTGAAGAGGGAAGAATATTCTTTCTTTTTTTCTGTTTAGTTTTATAGTGAGTAGTATATACTTTTACTTTTATGATATACTTGTTATGGGTAATAGATATTTTTAATAACTTTTTTTTGAAGCATGAAATTATTTCCTGTTAGAAATATGAAAATGCAATATACTTTGTTAAATTATGGAGGACAGGAAAATTATGAAAAATTATTTAGATAACAGTTTAACTAATCCGGAATATTTATTTTACGGTAGTCCTAAATGTTTAGAGACAATAGAACAAAGACAGTCTCATGATTCAAATGGTAATCTTGAAAATAAAGTTTTCTGATTTTAAGGAATACTACACAATAAATTATGGGAAAAAAGTAATTCTTTGAAAAAATTAATTAATTATTAGAAACAGTTGGAAATGAGGTAAGTTTATGAAATATATAGTACAAAATAAAAATTCAAATTATAGTCAGGTTATAGATAGTATTATTAATAGTAAAAAAAGTGATATATTTTCATTTTTTAATAGTGAAGGAGTAGACTTATCTTTTAATATATATGTTTATGATAGTATAGAAGAATTGGTTAAGGGATTAAGAGAAAGAGGCTTTAAAAAGGATCCTGATTATATGTGCGCTTGTCATAAAGATAAAGATAATTCTCTTAACTTTTTTGAACCAAAAGATAATCCAAGTAATGATGAGTGGTCAAAAGATGAATACCAAAATGTAATATTTCATGAACTAATACATGGAATACAATTTACATTGTTTGGAACAACACCGGAGTGGTTAAATGAGGGTATAGCAAAGTATTTAGATGGTACATATTCTAAAGGAATTAAGTGGTTATTGGAGAATTATATAAATGGTAGGCCTATTCCCGATCAAGATGAAATAGAAAGTGAATTTGGTATGCATGATTATGATAGTTATGACTATGCATATTTAATGGTTAGTTATTTAATAGATAATTTTGGTAAAGATAATTTTATAGAATTGTTAAAAGATAAAAAACAGATTAAAAATGTAAGAAAAGATTTATTAGTTAATTCAATTAATTACTATAACGAAAAATATAAGGAGAAAAATAGTTCAATAAAAAAGTAGAACTTTATTTAAATAGGAGAATGATTATATGAAATTAGATAGAAATTATATTATTAATTATATTAAAGATTATACTATGCCTAAGGACTATGTTTATGCTATGTGGTTAGAAGGAGCTGATGGATTAAATCAGGTGGATGAATATTCTGATTTGGATATCTGGTTTGATGTTGAAGACTCTAAAAGAAATTCATTTATTAATGATTTGATATATCATTTATCATTACTTGGAAAAATAGATTCAGTGATGAGGCAATCTACTAAAGATATATATCAAAGCAATATACATCTTGAAAATACTAGTGAGTATTTAACTATTGATTTAGCTGCTCAAAATGATACAAGAGATAGAAATGCTACATGTTTTATTAATGGCAGTATAACAGAGGTACCACTAGTAATATTTGATAAGAAAAATATTATTACTTTTTGTGATCAAGATGAAGTCGATAGAGGAGAATTGAATGCTGTTTTTGATGAAAAGAAGAATAGGATTTTACAGTATTCTAGGGTTATTAAATATATTAAAAGAAATCAATATCTAGAATGTTTTATGGAATATGAAAAACAGATTCTTAGACCTATTGTTACGATTGCAAGAATTATTTATACACCATATATTTATGATTATGAACTATGTCATATTTCAAGACATTTACCTAATGATATTGTTAAAAAAATAGAAGTATTGTATAAAGTTAATTCATTTGAAGACATTGAAAAAAGTATTTCTTTGGCATTGGATATTCTTAAAGAATTTGAACAAAAATATGAAGCAAGATAAATATAAGTTAGTAAGGATATGACTTATACCCACAAGCCTTTGTAAATAAAAAATTTTTTCTTCCTTTCTTTTTACGTTTAATAGCTAAAAAATGATTAAAATTACTAAAATCTAAGGGTAATTACGATTAATGGAAAACTAAGATTTTAGATATAGGAGATGATAAAAGTGACAAAAGATTTAATTATTAGAAGTAGTAGTGCAGAATTTTTAATTTTTGAAAGACAAAACCATAATAAAGGAATCCAAGTACGATTTGAAGAAGGCGATTTATGGCTAACTCAAAAAGCTATTGGTGAACTTTTTAATATAACCAGAAATAATATTACTATGCATATTAATGATATATATGATAGTTATGAATTAGAACAAAATTCAACTAGTAAGAAATTCTTACTAGTTCAAAATGAAGGTAATAGAGAAGTAAAGAGAAATGTACAATATTATAATTTAGATATGGTTATTTCTATTGGTTATAAAGTAAATTCAGAAAGGGCAATTCAGTTTAGAAGATGGACGACGAATATACTTAAAACATTTACAATTCAAGGATATGTATTAGATAAAGAAAGAATGAAAAATGGTTGCAGGTAATCTCTGGGTTAAAGAGAATATAAAAGAATTAGAAAAATTAAATTATTATAAAAAATAGTTGTATAAAAGTGTAAAAAAGTTTTTACTAAAAGAAAAGTGATTAAAATGGATATGTATCAAAAGAGAAAAATGAGACAAGAAAAGAAAAATAATGATTTTATAATCAATCTAAAAATAGTAATATTACGATGTAATTAAATTGGAAAAACATGTGGTATTAGTGAATATGTAAGGAGGTATAATATGTATCTAATTTTTGGAACTACTAGTAAAAGAAAGGTAGAAGATTTACAAAACATAATTAATGAAATGAATTTAGACATTCAAGTTGTTAGTATGGATGATATAGGTTGGGATAGAGGTGAAATTGAAGAGAATGGTTTTACAATAGAAGAAAACTCGTTAATTAAAGCAAAAGCTATATTTGCTTTTTGTAAAAATCATAATATAAATTATCCAATAATGACAGACGATGCTGG
>CAKPJX010000023.1 GCA_934163035.1 uncultured Bacilli bacterium
ACATATAAATACCTTCTTTCAATTTGGTTTGGTCACTTATATTGTATCAAGGTTTAAGTTTATATGTCTTTTATTATTAAAAAAAGTGCATATAATGTTTTATACATTACACACACTAAAAATTATACATCCATAAGAAGTAATTTACTTCTTTTTTTTTCGACAAAACCATAAAATATATTGGTGATAAAATGTCAAAGGAAACATTTAAATTATTTGCCAAAAATCATCCTGAATTAGCAACCCAAGTAATGAGCGGTAAAACTAATTGGCAAAAACTATATGAGCTTTTTGAAATATATGGTGAAGATAGCAACGTATGGACTTCATTTACATCTACTACAAGATCCACTAGTACAGAAAGTACAAGTACCAAATCAGCTTCTATTAAAGACTTATTTAATACATTTAAAAATATTGATTTAGATTCAGTCCAAAAAGGTGTAACAAATCTTCAAAAGACAATAGGGCTACTACAAGATATAGGAATAGGTGGTACTACCACAAAAGCTGCAAGTAGTTATGAACCTAGACCAATGTATAAATACTTTGAGGATTAAAAATGAATTTATATACAATTAACTATATAAAGACCAATCCTTTAGTCTATAATTATCTAAGAGAAAACTCATATTGGTACAAATACTTAAATAGAAGTGAGACTTATCTAAAAGAAATAGAACAACAGGCTAAAATAGCCTATAAAGCAAGACCAGTTGACAAAATAGAAAAAATAACTAGAAGTATAAATCTAATTTCTAGTTTTATAGATGTATTAAAATAAAAAATATGATATCATATAAATATGAATGAATTAATAGATAAAGTAAATAAATTAAAAGATGAGTTAGATAAAACTCCATCAATAAAAAAAGTAAGAAAACTAAATAAAGAAATTTTAGCTGATAAAGACTTAATAAACTTGATAGAAAAATATCAAAATACTAATGATTTAGGTATAAAAAGGCAAATCTATAATCATGAACTTATAAAGGAGTATAAAGAAGCAGAAACGGATATTAATATAATCATTATGAAAATAAATAGTATTCTAAAAAAAATAAATAATAGAGGTAAATGTAGTCATGAAAATAATTAGTGGAATATATAAGGGTAGAAACCTTTCAGGCTTTGATATAGATGGTACCAGACCAACTATGGATAGAGTTAAGGAAAGTCTTTTTGCTATGATACAAGATAATATTAAAGAAAGTATAGTATTAGATTTATTTTCAGGAAGTGGCAATTTAGGAATAGAAGCTCTAAGTGAAGGAGCCAAAGAAGCTTATTTAGTTGATAAAAATATTAAAGCTTGTAAAATAATGAGAGAAAACATCACTAAAATAGGTATTAAAAATACTAATATTCTAAATGTAGACTATAAAAAAGCACTAATGTATTTCAAGGACAATAATATAAAGTTTGATGTCATCTTTCTAGATCCACCATATAATACTGATTTAATAGATAAAAGTATAAATTTAATATCTAATTATAATCTATTAAGTGATCAAGGAATAATAGTTTGTGAAAGCAATGTATTAGATAAAATTACATATAATAATAATTATCAAAAAATTAAAGAAAAAAAATACGGTGATAAATGGGTAGTTATATTAGAAAAAATATGTTAAAATATGAATAGTAAGAATAGAAGAGTTGGTGAATGTATGAGAAAATTAAACAATAAAGGTTTTGCAGTAACAACACTACTATATGGAACATTAATTTTAATTTTTTTATCTGTATTTTCTATAATGGCTTATATGTCTGCTAATAGATCAAATACCAAAAAGCTTACAGATGAGATTAAAAGTGAACTAACTAGTTTTGGTAGAAAAAGGGCTAGATTTAGTCTAGTTGATAATAGAATAGATGCAGATAAGGAAGACACATCATATACATCTGGAACACCATATTATGTTGCAGCAAGTGGTAATTATTTTATTCAATTATTTGGAGCACAAGGTGGAGATAAAGATGGATATAAAGGAGGAAAAGGTGCATATACATCAGGAGTAATATCTCTAAAAGCCGGTACAACACTATATTTTCACATAGGCGGTCAAGGTGATAGTGCCGAGTGTTATGCTGGTATTGGAGGCGGTGGTTTTACAGCAAATTGTGTTACTTCAGCACCGGGTGGTGGAGCTACGTATCTTACGTATTTAAGAGCTGGTGCTGATGCAAATACAATAGAAAAGGATAATGTAATTATGGTAGCCGCCGGAGGTGGAGGAGCTACAACTTCTTCTGATGGTGGTGCTGGCGGAAACTTAAAAGGAATAGATGGTTCAAATTCTTCTGGTGGAGGACAAGAAAGATTATCGGAATGGTCAGGAGCTAACAAAACTTTTCCATATTTTTTAACAGGGGGCTCATCAACAGATGGTAAGGCCGGAGCTGGTGGTAGTGGGTATTATGGTGGTGAAGCAGGAAAATCTGAAAATGCTAGTGGTGCCGGAGGTTCGTCATACATAGCAGGCTATGCTGGAGTAGGAGATATCAATGAATCAAAAGCTCTATATTTTATTAATGGAGTAATGATACCAGGAATTAATACTGGTGCTGGTTATGCTACTATCACAAAAATAGATTCATTATCAAATATTACTTTAAATCGTGATTATATAGAAGCTTGCATTAAAGACACTGGCAATAGCGACAATGATATAATTTATAATGTTCAGGCGATATCAAAAGGAAAAAATGTAATATCATCAGTACCTGGTGATATAACTGATAGTACCGTTGGTGGCTATATATGCCGAAAGTATAAGATAAATGAGACTGCACAACAATTGTCAGAAATATTAGTCCGCTATGGTAAATCAGGTGAACTAATACCAACTTCATTTAAGATTAATGCGTATATTGGAAATGACGTTGATGAGATTTCAAGTGCCTCTAACTATTATAACTTAAAGAAGGACCAAACAGATGGGATAAGATATTCCTTATTAGATAAAATTACATCTGATGGTGCATACTATCTCATATCGTCAACTGGAAAGTTCTACAGTAAGAATGACCAAAAATTTGTTGAATTTGATAAGAATAATTTACAAGACTATATAATAAAATTTACTGATTCTTATTTTAATTTTTATGGTAATCAAATAAAAGTAACAGGAACAGGTAATTCATATTGCATACGTAAGACAGACGGAAAAGTTTTAGGGGAAGATAGTTATTCCTCCGTAACAGAGGATAAAATAGATAATGAACAAGAATATCAATTAAAATTAGTAAGAGTCTATGAGTAGTAGTATTGCTACTCATATTTTTTTAGAAAAAATTTAGCACAAAATATTGACAAGTGCTAAAAAAAGTCATAAACTATTATTAGCACTTGTAAAATAGTAGTGCTAGGAGGTTGATTAGGTGTTAACTGATAGACAGAACAAGATTCTGAAATTAATTGTAGAAAAGTATATTAAAGAAGCTAAGCCAGTAGGTTCTAAAGTTTTATCTAAAACTTTAAAATGCTCTAGTGCCACTATCAGAAATGAAATGTCTTTTCTAGAAGAAGCTGGTCTCCTTGAAAAAACCCATACTTCATCAGGACGTGTTCCAAGTGAAGGTGGTTATCGTTATTATGTTGACAACTTAATGGAGTTAAAAAAGATGAATGCTGAAGACATGTTGAAGTTACAAATTGTCTTTCGAAATCAACAATTAGCTTTATCAGATGTAATAACTAAAAGTTTGCAGGTTATATCTGATATGACGAACTATACAACAGTAGTACTTGGAAGTACCTCTCATGAGAACCTTCTAAAACAAATAGAAGTAGTTCCTATTGATGATGTTAGTATGATTGTTATAATTGTTACAGACAAAGGCCATGTTGAGCATAAAAACATTAAGCTTAAAGATATATCTCTACAAGAAGTAAAAAAGACAGTTAGCCTTATCAATAATCTAATTTCAGGTACTCCAATTGATGAAGTAAGTACCAAATTAGAATATGAAATAAAACCAATCATTAGTAAGTATGTAAAGCAACATGAACAATTATATAATGCCTTCTATCATGTATTTAGTGATTTTACAAATCAAGAAATTAATGTAGTAGGAAGAAACAAGATTCTAGAACAGCCAGAATTCACTAATAATATAGAAAAAATTAAAAATGTCTATAATAAACTAGAAAATAGTGCATCACTTAGAAGTATTGAACAAGATAGTGATAATAATATTAAGGTATATATTGGTAATGAAAATAATATAGATAGTGATGTAACAGTAATAAAAACCAAATTTAAGAATGGAAATGAAGAAGGTACCATTGCTATTATTGGACCAAAGAGAATGGAATATGAAAGAGTATGTTCAATGCTAGAATACATGAAAGAAAACATTGAAAGGTAGGTAATGATATGGAAAAAGAAAATACTGAAATCCTAGAAGAAAATAAGAAAGAACCTGAAAAATGTCACTGTGATAAAAATCACTCTTGCAAACATGAAAAGAAAGAAAAAGAGTGCAAACATCATGATGATAAAAAAGAAAAAGAACTTCAAGAAAATATAAAGAAACTTGAAGAAGAAAATAAAAATTTACTAGAAAAAGTCAAATTAGCTCAAGCAGATTTAGTTAACTACCGTAGACGTAAAGATGATGAGGTAGCTACGACCTTAAAATATGCTAATAAAGACTTAATTCTTGAACTGCTTTCTGTAATAGATAATTTTGAAAGAGCTATAAAATTAGATGATAATGATTTGACTGATGAGTTATCTAAGTTCTTAGCTGGTTTTAAAATAATGTATGCAACTCTAATGGATATATTAAAAAAGTTTGGAGTTGAAGAAATAAATAGAGTAGGAGAAATATTTGATCCTAGTCTAGAACAAGCTCTATTAACAGACAAAGTAGAAGATAGACAAGATGAAGAAGTACTAGAAGTTTTATTAAAAGGATATAAACTAAAAGACAGGGTAATAAGACCTGCTTCAGTTAAAATAAATCAATTATAAAAGGAGAGATGATATATGTCAAAAATTATTGGTATCGATTTAGGTACAACTAACTCATGTGCTGCAGTTTTGGAAGCTGGAGCTCCAAAAGTTATTCCAAATAAAGAAGGAGGTAGAACTACTCCATCAGTAGTAGCCTTCAAAAAAGGAGAAAGAATTGTTGGTGAGTCTGCTAAAAGACAAGCCCTAACTAATCCAAATACTTGTTCATCTATTAAAAGATTAATAGGTACAAGTGAGAAAGTAGAACTAGAAGGTAAAAAATATACTCCAGAAGAGATTTCCGCCATGATCTTATCATACATTAAAGATTATGCAGAGAGTTATCTAGGAGAAAAAGTAACTAAAGCTGTTATAACAGTTCCTGCATACTTTAATGATGCACAACGTCAAGCTACTAAGAATGCTGGAAAAATTGCTGGACTTGAAGTTGAAAGAATTATCAATGAACCAACTGCTGCAGCCCTAGCATATGGTCTTGAAAAAGATGAAGGACAAACAATCTTAGTTTATGACTTAGGTGGAGGTACATTCGATGTATCTATCCTAGAACTAGGTGACGGTGTATTTGAAGTTAAATCAACAGCTGGTAATAACCACTTAGGTGGAGATGACTTTGATGAGAGAATAATTGAATATTTAGTAAAAGAATTCAAAAAGGAAAATGGAGTAGACTTATCTAAAGATAAAATGGCTATGCAACGTCTAAAAGAAGTTGCTGAAAAAGCTAAAAAAGACTTATCAGGTATGGTATCAACTCAAGTATCAGCACCATTTATAGCTAAAGGTGAAGATGGTGAACCACTACACTTAGATATGACATTAACTCGTGCAAAATTTGAAGACTTAATATCTGATCTAGTAGAGTCAACTCTAGAACCAGTAAGAAAAGCATTAAAAGATGCTAAAATGACTAAGAAAGATATAGATAAAGTAATATTCGTTGGTGGATCAACTCGTGTTCCTATGGTTTATGACTTAATAACTAAAGAATTAGGACAAGAACCATCTCGTGAAGTTAACCCAGATGAAGTTGTAGCTATGGGTGCTGCCATCCAAGGTGGAGTATTAACTGGTGATGTTAATGATATCGTATTACTTGATGTAACACCTCTATCTTTAGGACTTGAAACATTAGGTGGCGTAATGACAACACTTATCCCAAGAAATACAACTATCCCAACATCTAAAAAAGAAGTATTCTCAACAGCTGCTGATAATCAACCAGCTGTCGACATTCATGTTCTACAAGGTGAACGTCCAATGGCTGCTGATAACAAAACATTAGGAAGATTCCAATTAGGAAATATTCCACCAGCACCAAGAGGAGTACCACAAATTGAAGTTAAATTTGATATTGATGCTAACGGTATAGTAAATGTTACTGCTAAAGATTTAGGAACAAATAAAGAGCAATCTATTACTATTACATCAAGCACTAACTTAACTGATGAAGAAGTAGAAAAAATGCGTAAAGAAGCTGAAGAAAATAAAGAAGCAGATGAAAAACGTAAAGAAGAAGCAGAAGTAAAAAATGAAGCTGAACAAATGGTCTTCCAAACAGAAAAAGCAATTAAAGACTTAGGAGATAAAGCAGATAAAAAAGATGTTGAAGAGGCTGAGGATTTAATTAAAAACTTAAAAGAAGCTCTAGAAAAAGATGACATTGAAGAAATCAAGAAAGAAAAAGAAAAACTTCAAGAAAAAGCTATGGCTCTAGCTTCAAAAGTATATGAAGAGGCAGCTAAGAAACGTCAAAGTGAAGAATCAGCAACTGAAGAAAAAGAAGAAGCTCCAAAAAAATCAAAGAAGAAAAAAGACGATGATGTTGAAGAAGCAGATATCGAAGAAGAATAGTTAAAAGTAAGTAGTCCTATTTAGGACTACTTAACTTTAAAAAGGAAGTGAAAAAGTGGAAGATAAAAGAGACTATTATGAGGTACTAGGAGTAAGTAAAGATGCTAGTGCTGCTGAAATAAAAAGTGCTTTTAGAAAAAAAGCTAAAGAATTCCATCCGGATCTAAATAAAGATAATCCAAATGCTGCCGAAAAATTCAAAGAAGCCCAAGAGGCCTATGAAGTATTATCAGATGAACAAAAAAGAAAAATGTATGATCAATATGGTCACGCTGGTGTAAATCAGTCAGCATCATCAGGAGGCTTTGGAGGCTTCTCTGGAGGATTTGATGCCAGTGACTTTGGCTTTGGAGATATCTTTGATTCGTTCTTCGGTGGAGGCGGAGGCTTTGGAGGCTTCAGTCAACAACAATCATCAAGTGCTAGACGTGGAAGCGATGTTTTAATGCGTATGAACTTAACATTTGAAGAAGCAATCTCTGGTGTAGAAAAGAAGTTTAAAATAGACGTTGTAGAAAAATGTGATGAGTGTAATGGACATGGCGGCTTTGATCCACAAAAGTGTAATACCTGTCATGGTAGCGGTACTATTACAACTCAAAGACAAACTATTTTAGGTTCATTCTTATCAAAAACAACTTGTCCTGATTGTAAAGGTGAAGGAAAAGTATACAAGACAAAATGTAGTGAATGTGGTGGTAAAGGGAAAGTCAAAAAGACTAAGAATATTACTATCAATATTCCAGCCGGAATTAACACTGGTGATAGACAACGTATAAGCGGTAAAGGAAACCCTGGATCAAATGGTGGCGATAACGGAGATTTATATTTAGAATATGTTGTTGCCGAACATGATTACTTTGTAAGAGAAAATGATGATATCTACTTAGAGGTACCAATTACTCTAACAGAAGGAATTATGGGGTGTAAAAAAACTATCCCAACTATTTATGGTAATGTAAAATTATCTATACCAGCTGGTACAAATAGTGGTGATAAGCAACGTATCCGTGGTAAAGGTGTCAATAATGAATACCGTAGACATAAAGGTGATATGTACGTTATATTTAAAATGTACACTCCAAAGAAATTAACACGTGAACAAAAAGATTTAATAACTAAACTATCTTATACCGATTTAGATACTTCAGAAATTAAAGAATTTAATAAATTTGTAGATAGTAATGATTAAAAAGGATATTGCTTTATTTTGCAATATCCTTTTTGATATTTTAATATATCATTGTATGTAAAATACGTTCAGTATTTCTAAAATTAAGTTTAGCGATTTCCTTTAATTTATCTTCCCCAAACTTATCAACAATTTCTTCTCCAATTTTATCAACATCCCTACCAGCTCCCTTAGGAAGTGGTACCGAAAGACTATCTGATAACTTATCAAACTCTTTTAAAAATATATATCTACTAATAACAGATGAACAAGCAACAGCTAAATTCTTATCTTCAGCCTTAGTCATAAAAGTAATATTTCTTTGTATATTATTAACATCATGAAGGTATTCATAATATCTAGCTTCTCTAGCAAATTCATCAACTATAATATAGTCATAAGCTGGCTTTTCTTCTTGAATTAACTGATATAAAACTTTATTATGCATAATAGCCTTTATTTTATTCATGTTAGTATTTCTATTATATTTTTCATTATATTCACTATTACTTAAAATAACACTACGATATTTAATTTTTTTAGCTATTTGTGGAGCGACTTTCAATATTTTTTGATCATCCATCTTTTTAGAATCTAAAACACCAAGTCCTTTTATAAAGTCAATGTCTTCCTTTTTTACATATGATGCCGTTACTACAATAGGTCCAAAGTAATCTCCAGTACCAACTTCATCAGAACCAACTGAACTGCAGTAGTAATATTTTTCTTCTTCTTTTTTAATTTTTTTCTGATCTTTATTTTCACTAGCTAAAGTAATCTCCCACATACTAGCATCAACATCAGCACTCTTACCTTGAAACATTACTTTGCCAGACTCATACATAGTAATAACAGTATCTTCTTCTTCAGCTTGAAATACAACATAAGGAATCTTCTTATCACGCATCTTATCTTTATAATATTCAATCATTTTTTTCTTTGTTTCATCATCAACTTTTATAACAATATTCATAATTCACCTCACAACTTAAAAATATTATAGCATATTTTCTCTAAATAGTTTATAATTAATAATAGGAGGTATAATGAAATGAGTATAGTTGTAGATATTGGTATAGTAGCAGTCATATTAATGTTTGCTGTAGTTGGAATGAAAAATGGTTTTTTCAAAGAAGTAATTTCTTTAGCCGGAATTGTAATAGTATTTGTTTTATCTTTTATGTTTAAAGAACAGGTAGGTAACTTCCTATGTAAAATATTACCATTCTTTACATTTGAAGGCTTCCATATAGAAGGACTTGTTGCCTTAAATATTTTAATTTATCAACTAGTAGGTTTCTTCTTTATTTTTGGTATTCTTTTTGGAATATATACCTTAATTTTTAATCTTACAGGTATTATTCAAAAAGCAATTGATAAGACAATAATTTTCCTACTTCCTTCTAAAGTAGGTGGCCTAATAGTTGGTGCCGTTGAAGGATATATTCTAACTTTAGTAGTCATAATGGTTTTAACTATTCCTCTAAAGAACGTAGCTATGTTTAAAGATAGTTATGTATTAAATCTGATGATAAATAAAACCCCAATAGTTTCAAAATACACTAAAGATTTAGTAACTATCGTAGATGATACATATATCCTTGTTGATGGAGTATCAGATAAGAAAATGGCTATAAATGAGGCTAACTTAAAAATGATAGATGGTATGTTAAAATATAAAATTGTAAGTAAAAAGACAATTGAACAATTAATAGTTTTAGATAAACTAGATACCATCGAAAATATAGATGAAGTAATAGATAGATACTAATTATACTATTAATACCGTAACTGATTGTTGCGGTTTATTTATAATTTACAATTATTATAGAATAAACTTATAATAGCTGTATTATTAATATGAAGGGAAATAAATATATGATAAAGCTTAAGAATGTTTCTAAATTCTATTATAGTAAAGGCGTAATAGCATCAGGTTTTACAAAAATAAATCTTGAGTTTAAAATGGGTGAATTTATCGCAATAACAGGAGAGTCTGGTTCTGGCAAATCAACCTTATTAAATGTAATATCTGGTCTAGATACATATGAAGAAGGGGAAATGTATGTAAACAGTGAAGAAACAAGCCATTATCTAGAAAAAGATTGGGAAGATTATCGTCGTAAATATATTGGCAATATTTATCAGAATTTTAATTTAATAAATAGTTACACTGTCTATCAAAATATAGAATTAGTTTTAATACTTAATGGTTCATCAAGAAAAGAAGCTAAGCCTAAAGTTTTAGAGCTAATTAGTAAGGTTGGATTAACTAAGTTCAAAAGAGCAAAGGTTTCCAAGCTATCTGGTGGTCAAAAACAAAGAGTTGCAATTGCTAGAGCCCTAGCTAAAGATGTACCAATTATAATAGCCGATGAACCAACAGGAAATCTAGATAAAAGATCAGCTGATAGCATTATAAGGTTATTAAGTGAACTATCAAAAGATAAATTAGTTATTATAGTTACTCATAATTATGAACAAATAGTTGCATATGCTACTAGAAAAATAACTATGCATGATGGAAAAGTATTAGAAGATAAAAAATTGAAAGAAGTAGAGTATAAGAGGCCAGAAGAGAATAATTATAAAAACATCAACCTCTTTAATAAATTAAGATTAGGTATTATAAATACTTTTAATATTATTCCTAAATTTATTCTACTTTTAATAGTATATCTTTTTATAATAGTATCACTAATGTCTGAATATTCTTATTTTAAAAAACAAGAACATGAAAATGCAAAATCTGGTTATAATAATATTTTTATTGACACTTCTGAAGAGAGAATAATTCTAAAAAAGAAAGATAAATCTAATATTACTAACGACGATATAGATAAAATATCTAATCTAGAAAATATTAACTATGTAGTAAAAAATGATGCTATTATCGATAGCACTTGTTTTTTAAATACAACAGATGACTCTTATTCAATTGATGGTGCTCCTAGAAATATTTCTATGTTATCAGGAAAAATTGACATTGGAAGACTTCCAGAAAATGAAAATGAGATAGTAATTGAAGGTGATAGAAATGACTATTATCTAGCAAACGATTATAAAAAATTAATGGGAAAAAGCTATAACCTATCTGCTGATGGATCCTATAATGATCCAAGTGCAATAAATAATATTAAAATAGTTGGTATAAAATATAGTAGAAATGATGATAAATTTTCCCCTTACTCTCAATATAAAATCTATCTTAGTAATAATTTAATTAATGGCTTGCAACGCAATATAAGTAAAACATCAAGCAACATCACAATGAACTTTCTAGATCACAACATAAAATTAGGTCGATATGACTCAGAGTATAAAATAACTAGTAATAAAAGTGTTCCAGAAGGAAGTGCCTTTATTGCTGAATACAATAAGTATGATTGTCCAAATGAAAACTGTATAAATAAGCCTATAACAGTAAAAGTAGAAAATTTATACTATCAAGATACTGTAAACTTGAATGTTACTAAATACTATAATAATAAAAATATTACTTCTGTATTAGAATTACCAAATTATAGTAATGATGATTATGATGGTACTATAATATATATGAGTCCATCTGATTACAATAAGCTATATAAAGATGATAGCTATCAGGCAAGTATCTATGTAAAGGATGTAAAAAAGCTAAACACTACTATAAAAAAAATAGATGAATTAGGCTATGAAACACTATCAATGAAAGATGTTCTAATTCAATCAGATATAACAGTTGTAATTAGAATTCTAAGAATAATTATCACCATCATTTTAGTTATAACACTATTCTTTATAACATACTTCGTTATTAAACTAATCTTAAAATCTAGAAATATATATTATACTACAGTCAGAATGTTGGGTGCTCCAAAAAAAGTAGCTAGACAGTTATTGATAATAGAATTATTTAATATTACCAATATTTCTTGTCTAGTATTTGGAATAATCTTATATTTAAATAAAACTAAGCTAATTAATTATGAACTACTAAGTACTATTAATACTTATTTAGAACTAAATGACTATATTATTTTATATCTAATTTTAATTTTATTATCATTCTTAATTAGTGAAAAATATGCCGCTAAAATATTTAAAAAGAGTGTTATGAATTCCTATAGAGAAGAGGTGTAATAATGATTAAAATAGAAAAAGTAAATAAATACTTTAATCGCCATAGAAAAAATCAGATCCATGTTATTGATAATACAACTCTTACATTAGCTGATACTGGTCTGGTTGCTCTTTTAGGACCATCTGGATCAGGAAAAACCACTTTATTGAACGCTATAGGTGGATTAGATAAAGTTAATAAAGGAAAAATCTATATTAATGGAGAAAAAATAACTAGTAAATTTAGCTACAAAGTAGATAAAATAAGAAATTTAAATATAGGATACATATTTCAAGACTATAAACTAGTAGAAAAATTATCTGTTTACGATAATGTAGCCTTAAGTTTAAAAATAATAGGTATTAAAGATAAAAATGAAATAGACAAAAGAGTAAGATATGTCTTAGAAAAAGTTGGTATGTATCGTTATCGTAAAAGACCAGCTAATATGTTATCAGGTGGTGAAAGACAAAGAGTAGGTATCGCAAGAGCGATCGTAAAAGATCCTAATATAATTATTGCTGATGAACCAACGGGTAATCTTGATAGTAAAAACTCAGTTGAGATAATGAATATAATAAAAGCTATATCTAAAGATCGTCTAGTAATACTAGTAACCCATGAAGCCAATCTAGCCAACTTTTATGCCAGTAGAATAATAGAAATATCAGATGGTAAAGTAATAAAAGATTATGAAAACACTCATACAAATGAATTAGACTATGCTATAGATAATCGCTTTTATTTAAAAGACTTTAAAAAAGAAGAAACATTTAAAGATAAAAATAATGATATAACTATATATCATGATAGTGATGAAAAATTAAAATTAGAAATTGTTATAAAGAATGGTAACATATATATAAAAAGTAAAAATGATAATTCTATAGAAGTAGTAGATGAAGATTCGAGTATAGAATTTATTAATGATAATTATCGTAAAATGGATAAAAAAGAGCTAGAAAAATATGAATTTAATTTTAAAGATATTATTGATAAAAGCAAAAAGTTAAGATACTCATCAATATTTAATCCAATAACATTTATAACTAATGGTTTTAAAAAAGTATTTAACTATTCTTTAATAAAAAAGATATTATTAATAGGTTTTTTTCTATCAGGCATATTTATTATGATATCAACTAGTGCCATAGAAGCTACAAAAAAAATTAATGAATCTGCTTTTGTCAAAGTAAATAAAAAGTATTTAACAATAGAAACCAATAAATTAAAACGTGAAGACTATGAAAAATATAAGTCAGTAGAGGGAGTAAAATATCTTTTACCAGCAAGTTCTAGTGTAGAAATGATTTTACCATTAGAAGACTATTATCAAACAATAGGTAGAAATCTTAAACTACAAGCCTCTCTATCATCAATAGATTTAGTCACTAAAGATGATCTAATCTATGGAAGAATGCCAACTAATGATACAGAAATAATTGTTGATGAAATAGCTATAAATAAAATGTATAATCAAAGTGATTCATTAAATGAAATGTTAAATATTAAGACATCAGAAGCTATGTTAAATAGAAAAGTATATATTCAATCAATGCCAGCATTTACTATAGTCGGTATATGTAATCTAGAAAGTCCATCAGTTTATGCGGATAATAATAGACTAATAAATATTTTATATAATAACAGAATTAAAACAGAAGACTTTGACTATGATACATCAGCAATTAGATTAACTGGGTATAATGATTATAACCTATATTTGGATAAAATAAATTTAGTTAAAGGACGTATGCCAGAAAATGATTACGAAATAATAGTACCTAATAGTTATTCAGAAAATATGCCTCTAAATAAAGAAGTATCATTTAAAATAAATAATCATAAACTAATGGTAGTTGGCTTCTATACCTCACCAGATAATCTTGAACTTTATCTTATGAATAATAATATGATTACTAACGCCATCATATCAGGAAGTAAAAAAGTCACAGTAGCAACCGATAATAAAGAAAAAACTTTAGCTACTTTTAGAAAAGATTATGAAATAAATATCTATGATAATTATAAAAATGATAAAGAAAATTACATAAAAAATATTAAAGACTCAAATAAATTAAAACTAATTAGTGCCGCAATAATATTAGCTATATCATTGATAGAGGTATTCTTAATGAGTAGATCATCATTCTTATCAAGAGTAAAAGAAGTTGGTATCTATCGTGCCATTGGTGTTAAAAAGAAAGATATTTATATAATGTTTTCCGGTGAAATAATTGCTATTACAACACTAACTAGTCTAACAGGAATATCATTATGTGCATATATTATAAAAGTTTTAGGT
Organism: uncultured Bacilli bacterium; assembly: GCA_934163035.1. Taxonomy (GTDB): domain Bacteria; phylum Bacillota_I; class Bacilli_A; order RF39; family UBA660; genus CAG-877. Next base: position 14,418 of record CAKPJX010000023.1, read on the forward strand.
AACATACCAACAATGAAGAGCCTAGCTCTAGCTAATATAACTTCATATCTTACAGCTGTTATCATTTGTTATATATTTAATCTAGTAATTGGTCTAATACCTGTATTTGCTGTTTTAAGAAAAAGACCAGCTGAGATTTTAGCAAGAGTTGATTTAGATTAATAATATTTAAATAATCTGATATAATAATTAATATCATAAAAAAGGAGAAGATATAATGATCTATTTAGAAAAAGAAGAAGATTTAAAAAAATATATTGAAGAAGATTTAGTTCTAGTTGATTTCTATGCCAATTGGTGTGGACCATGTCAATTATTAACTAAAGAATTAGAAACAGTAGAAAAAGAAAAGAAAGACCTAAAAATTGTAAAAGTAGATGTCGATAAATTTGAAAACCTAGCGCGAGAATATAATATTTATTCTATTCCTCATCTTAAGATTTTTAAAAATGGTAAGCAAGTAAATGAAAGTGTAGGATATATAACAAGTAAAGCTATAAAACAGTTGCTTGACTAAAATAATAAATTAAGTACATAAATAATTTTTTTGATTAATAATATATTATTGTAAATATATTATTTTTCTTTGTAAAAATATAAAAAAATCTAAGTTTTCACTTGTTTTGATAGTCAATGCTTGTTATACTAAAAGAGTCAGGTGACACAAGGAGGAATCGTAATGCACAAATATGTTTATTTATTCAGCGAAGGTAATGCTGAAATGAGAAACTTACTAGGTGGTAAAGGTGCAAACTTAGCAGAAATGACCAACCTAGGATTGCCTATTCCACAAGGATTCACAGTTTCAACTGAAGCTTGTACGGAATATTACAATGCTGGAAAAAAGATTTCTAAAGAAATAGAAGATCAAATTTTTGAAGCATTAAAAGAAATTGAAAAAATTAATAATAAAAAGTTTGGGGACAATAATGATCCACTTTTAGTTTCAGTAAGATCTGGAGCAAGAGCATCAATGCCTGGAATGATGGATACAATCTTAAACTTAGGTTTAAATGATGTAGCTGTTGAAGGATTTGCTAAAAAAACTGGTAATGCTCGCTTTGCATATGACTCATACAGAAGATTTATTCAAATGTATTCAGATGTTGTTATGGAAGTACCAAAATCTTATTTTGAAAAAATAATTGATGAAATAAAAGAAGCTAAAGGAATCAAATTTGATACTGAATTAACAGTAGAAGATTTAAAAGAATTAGTAACTAGATTCAAAAAAGTATATAAAGATGCTATGAATGGTGAAGAATTCCCACAAGATGCTAAAGAACAATTAATGGGTGCTGTAAAAGCAGTATTCCGTTCATGGGATAATCCAAGAGCTATAGTATATCGT
>CAKPJX010000024.1 GCA_934163035.1 uncultured Bacilli bacterium
ACCACCTGCACCAAAGTCATTACATTTCTTAATTAAATAACTTACTCTTAAAGAAATCATAACAACAACTGAAATAATAACCATAGGCCAAGTAAAATTTAAAACACTATAAATAGTATTAGTAAACGGTTCTAACAAAAAATCACTCCCTACTCCTCATTCTTCTCTTCTTCTATAACTATATCTTTATAGTCAGTAATATCTTCCTTAACTTTAACAAACACATCTACTAATATTTTACTCTCTTTTTCTTCCTTTTTCAAAACTTTTTTAGAAATAATAGTATCCTCATCACCAAGTTTATTTAAAAGCTTACCCTGAGCCATATCAAGAGCAATAGAATTAATATCTCTAATAGAATAATTATAAGTTTTAACATTCGTTTCCAAATACTTAGTATAATTAATACTAAAAGGTAAAAGATTGGATTTAATTATACTAAATTCTTTCCTCTTATAAGTTTTAAAATTATTAAATAAGGTATATCTCTTATTTAAAGCTTCTATTTCTAATTGCCTTTTTTCACGTCCTGTAACATTAACTTCTTTATATCTTTTAGGCACTTCTAAATGAACCCGATACCAAACTTCTCCAAAAACTTTTCCCTCAGCACAACGTTTACTAACTATATCTTCTTTATTATGAATAACCCCACTAATTAATATATCTCCCTTTTTTACATAGTCCAACTTTTTAGTAACAACTTCACCCTGATCTGCTAAAATCTCTAGTATCATAGCATCTTTCTTCGCTACAATATTCTTATTTTCACAAACTTTAATTTTCTTATTTTTCTTTCTCTGTTCAACTTTTACTATATATTTTGTCCCAATATCATCAACCTCTAACCATTCTATATCATTAGTTTCTTTTTTTAATATTTCTTTAACGATTTCTTCTTTCTTTTGATAACTAACTTTAAAATTAAACTTTCTAATTCCAAGATCAGCTAAATCATTATATACTAATTCCCTAATATAAGAATTAGAATGAATAACATCAATATCAAATATAATCCGGCTTAATAATATATTAATGAGTATACCAACACCAAAACAAATCAAAAAAATAGCATACTTTTTTAACATATACTTTAATTTAATTAGTCCATATCTATCAATTATTTTATATTTATAGCTAGTCTTAATACTATTAATCTTATTAATACCATCTATATCAACAACTATTTCTAATTTATTTTTCTCTTTTACTAGATCATATATATTAACATTTCTTTTAATTAATTCTCTTATAAAGTAATCAGGTCTTTTTCCAGTAATTACTATTCTATATTTATTATTCATAGTTAACCTCTACACTTAAAATAACTCCTAGAATTAAAACCTCTTTATCTAATAATTTATTAACTGTTAAATTTCTTCCCTTTATTACTATTCTAAATTTATCTGTTAAAAATGATATTCTATCACTACTTAAAGAAAGCATTTCTACATAATTAACAACATGTAATCGATCACTAAAAACAGTTAATCTAAATTCATCATCTTTTATATATTGCCGAATTCTATTAATCATTGCCGATCACCTATAAAATTATATGAAAAAACTTTAATTAATAGAAAAAGAAATGCATATCATTAGCATTTCTCTTGTAATTTAGTCTTTATTATTTCACTAACAAGTTTCATATCAGCTTTCCCTTTTAATTTAGTACTTACCTCTTTCATTATTCTACCCATATCTTTTTGACTAGTTGGTTGAACATCTTCAAATATTTTATCAATTTCTAAAGATATTTCCTCTTCTGATAATTGTTCTGGTAAATAAGCAAGTAATATATCAACTTCCGCTTGTGTTTTTTCAACTAAATCATCTCTGCATGCCTTCTTAAATTCTCCTATAGAATCTCTTCTCATTTTAATTTGCTTATTTAAAACATCTATAAGTAAGTCATCATTTATTTCTCTTTTGTGATCTATATGTTCTAAATCCATAGCTGACTTTACCATTCTAATTACAGTAAGTCTTTCTTTATCTTTACTCTTCATAGCATCAATCATATCTTTTTTTAACTTTTCTACCATATCAATTCCTCCTTTAAAATAAAAAGACTATCGCACATGTCAATAGTCCCAAATACTTATTAAAAATCTCTATTATTGTTGTTAGCACGATTTCTTTTTCTTGAGTTTTTAATGCCTTCTTTTTTAGCATTTCTTCTTTTAACTCCTGGTTTTTCGTAAGCTTCTCTTTTTCTACATTCTGAAGGGACACCGTCTCTTGCCACTTTTTGTTTGAACCTTCTTAGAGCTTTGTCCAAATCACCTCTAACAGTTACTTTAGTTGCCACCAATTATCCCTCCCTTCGCTTTAACTACAATGAATTATAACAAAAGATTATTTAATTTTCAACATTTTTTTCAATATTTTTATCAAAAAAGCGAATTTTAGAGTAAATATCGTAACATTTTTCCAAATTCTAGACCAAAATTATATAAATTACTTAATAGTATTGATAAAACAAAAATAAGTAAAATTATTAGTAAGATTCTTGATAGCCAAGACAAAACTACTCTAATGAACATAAATTATTAGTTCCAATTCTTCTAATAGAAGAACCAAGCCCTCTACCTGCATCACCTAAAACTTTAATTATTTCTGTTAAAGCATTTATTACAGAACCTGTAAGTGATGTTCCACCTACAATTTTCTCCAAGTTATCAGTTTTTCTGATCAATCACTACACCTCCCCGGATCCACAAATCCTTGAATTACACCAGCTAGAAAAACAACAGCAGCAGCTATCGCAATACCTGCCCATACAGACATACCACCAGCTATGCCTTTTAATTCATTACTACTTAAAACCTTCATACTACACTCCTTCCCACATAGACTTAACAATCTTATAAAAAGATATTTTACCATTACCAATAACAATACTAACATTGTCATTTATTTTATACTTATTACCCATTTTAAAACTAATAACTACATAGTGATAATTGCCATCTCTTTTTAAAGCATCTCTTATTACACTCTTAAGTTGATACTTAACTTTCCCATTATTGAAATATAAATACTTATTTTTATATAAAATGTCTAATTCTTTCTGAGTAACCATAATATTAACAGAATTATCTCCACTAATTGTCCCATTAATTAGTAAATAATTAGGAATTCTATCTTGAAAAGAATATATTAAAAAAAAATTATTGCTACTAAAAGGATAATACAAAAAACAAAAATCAAATTTAATCTCTCGTACTTTTTAAGTCTCAATTATTCCACCATCTTCCATCTTCAAAATTCTATTAAATATATCTTTGTTATTCATATTATGACTTATAACAATAATCGTCTTCTCCTTCAAATATTCAAATATATTTTTAACTATAATACTCCTTCTTTTATTATCTATTTGACTAAAGGCCTCATCAAAAATATATATATCTGATTTTCTAAGTAATGCTCTCGCTAAAATAATTCTCTGTCTTTCTCCATTACTAAAATTAAAGCCATTCTCTTCAACTAAAACCTGATAGCCTAAATCATCATCAACGATTTCATCAACCATACACATTTTACATATATTTACAAAATTATCATGACTAACTTCTCTATCCAAAACTATATTATTATAAAGTGTATTAGTAAATAAAAGTTCATTACTACTAACAAAAGTAATTCCTTGCCTTATAACCTCTAAATGATAATGATTTATATCTATACCTTTAATTGATACGTGACCAAATGGCACTTCAATATACCTGAGTAGAATTTTAACTAAAGTACTCTTTCCAACACCACTTTTACCAAAAAGTAGTATTTTCTCTCCATATTTAATATCAAGTGTTAGCTCTTTTAAAATAAACTTATTTGAAATACTATAATTCAAATTATTAAAACTAATATCTCCATCCAATCTATGAGATAGATAATAATAACTTCCACCGAATTCCTCACTGTCTATTAAAAACAAATCCTCAACTCTAAAAGACGCCACTTTAAAATTATGATAATTATTAAATATACTAATTAAACTATTAAAATTATTTAAATAATAGCCAAAAATATTCTGATAAACTAAGACTTCTCCCAAAGATAATTTTTTTATAATAACCAAATAACTACCAATACCTAAAACAATAACAAATAATATATCACTAAAAATAGTTTTAAATAAATTAATAACTTGTTCCATAAAACTAAAACTATAAGTAATATCTAATAAATTATTATATTTAAATAAAAACTTATCTCTAAGTCTTTTCTCCATATGACTTCCTTTAATAGTATCTACATTCATTAAAGACTCAACTAAATATGAATTAACATAGTCTTCATTTCTACTAACCTTTTTCACAAGTTTTTTTCTTTTCTTACTAAAAAACAAAGAATAAAGAAAAATGATCATCGAAAACACTAAAATAATAGCCGTCATCCTAAAATTAATTTTAAATAAAATTAATATAAATAAAATCACTCCAATAAAATCTGTAATGAAAAAGCAACTAACTTGAGCAATAAAGCTTTTAATAGTATTTAAATCCTTTAGTCTAGATATAACCTCACCAGTCGTCCTATTTTTATAATAAGTATATGGGAGTAAGAGAATATGCTTATATGTTTCAAAACTCATTATACGATCACTAATACTCATCAATTTAGTCATTAATATATTCTTATTAAATAAACTTAATTCTCTAAATAGATAAACAATAAATAAGTAAATACTAATAGATACAATAGTTGAATTTAATTGATATTTAATGGAAAATTCTAAAAGGTATTTAAAATGAAAGGCAATAATAACTTGAAAAAGAAAATAAAAAATTGTAAACAAAAAGATGAATAACAGGCTAATCTTTTCTCTATTAAGTAAGTCTTTAATAAATTTATTAATAATATGCTTATTAGACATTTTAGGCAGTCTTTTTATAGGCTTTAAATATATATAATTACTACTGGAAAGGAGTCTAAATTGGGAAAAATTTAAAACTCTCTTTCCAATAGCCGGATCCATAACCACAACCTTTCTTTTTTTACTATCAATACCATAAATAACTACAAAATGTTTATACTTTTTATTAATAATTAAATGTGCTATACAAGGTAAGTCACTTACTTCTATTTTTTCCAAATCTCCAGCTACACCGTAAGCATCAAAACCAATTTTTTTAACGGCATCAATCAGATCAAGCGCTGAAACACCACTTTTACTAGTATTTGTCACTCCTCTTAAATACTCTAAAGATAATTCTCCCCCATAAAATCTAATAATTGATAACAAGCAACAAACACCACAATCTTTAATGCCATCTTGTCTAACTATTTTCACTATAGCAACTCTCACTCCCACTTATATTATTAGAAAAAAGTAGAGATAATCCCACAAAATAATCAACATTTTGCAAAATAAAAACCCAAGTACCATTTAAAGTACTTGAGTTCATATCATTATGGTGTCCGCGAGGCGACTCGAACGCCTGACCGATCGCTTAGAAGGCGATTGCTCTATCCAGCTGAGCTACGCAGACATATCAACTGACAAGTTAAATTATACAATAAAATTACATAAGTTGCAAGAGATTTTTTCATTTTTAACATCAGTCAGTTAATTTTTAACACAAACGAAATGCAAAGGTAATTTTTGCTCTTTAAAAATAAATGTCAAATTACTAAGAAAAACATAAATTCAGCATTATTTATTTTTAATATAATACCTATATGTTAAAGCATTTTTTAGTTCATATATACTTTTTTCATTAGCATTCAAATCTTCTATATACTTTAAATTACCATTTTTATCTACAGCTACATATTTATTATATGAAGGTAAATAATTAATAGTATCATACAACCATTTATAATAATTTGATAATTTTATATCCATCTGATTAATAATAGAAACCAATAAATTATCAGTACTCAAATGTGACTGTATATCTAATTTAACATCATAATTACTTAATATTAAAGCCTGTGTATTATATCTTCTATAAAGATTATCCAAATCATTTAGGGTATTAAAATAACTCATTTTAGTAACCAAGTCAACGTTACCATCAAATTTAAAATAAGGCAAATGATCCCCAAAAAACACAATTAAAGTATCAGCATCTATTGTTTGAATATAATCATATACTTTCTTTAACATCTTATCGGCATCATATACACCCTGGCCATATGATAGAAAAAGACCATTTTCCGTTTTTGTAAATTTACTTTTCTTTATTGATATATCATATTTATCATATTTAGTAAACAAGTAGTCCATATGATTTTGCATTGTTTCAAACAGCATAAATTGTTTATTAGTATTATTTTTCAATTTTTTTATTATTAAATCAGCAACATAATCATCTGACAAATAATATCCCTTTTTATGACCATTAGAATTAATAACTGTATATTCATCAAAACCAATAGCTTTAAATTGTTTAGAAATTTTATATGGATCACCACCAGTATATTCATTAATCGTATATCCATTACTTTTTAATTCTCTTACTACTGATGGATACTTCGTATTATCTCCAAATTGTTGCATAAAAGGAATATATCCATTGCCATAAATACTCATGTTACTTCCAGTTAATAATTGATATGAAACATTTGCTGTCATTCCTCCATAGCTTGGAGAAATTAAATCAACAAAATAGCCTACACTCTTAAGCGTGTTAATATTACTAATAAGATCCCTATCATAAATAATATCATCTTTTAATAAATTAGTATCAAAAAACGATTCGGATAATATAACAACTATATTTGGTGTTCCTATATTATTATTACTTTTAAAAGACACCTTGGAAACTACATCATCTAGTTCTTTATCACTATATTTATCATATTTCATAAAATCATTATTTTCATAATTAACTTTATACATACCAGAAATTATTCCCCAGGCTCCATACAACTGTTTATATTCAGTATAACTACTGTAATCTTTCACGTATAACAATTTTTTATAAATATATCTGCTACAAGAATTATAAGAAAATAATACATAAAATATAAAAATTCCAAAACAAAGTAATATACATCTAATCTTCGTATTTTCAACTTTATACTTGAATATATCAGAATACCTAATTAAAGCCACTAAAATAAAAATAGCTATTATAATAGGCTTATATTTAAGTAAAATGATTTTAAATAAATCCCCTTTTACAAAACTAAATATTTCTCCACAACTATTAAACAAATCCAAATCACTTAAAAATAACGGTTCATTAGTATAAGCAACCTTAATATAACTTATAAGAATTAAAATCAATATAATAATACATAATGTTACATGTGCTTTTTTAGTATCACCAAATAATCCAAGAAAAAGAAATTCCAAAACAAAATAAATTAATAATGAAAAGAATATTGGCCCCATTACAATAGCATAATTAGCATCCATAAATAAAAAATTTAAAATATAAAATAGCACTATCATTAATACTGGTATAATCAAAAAATTATTCAATAGAACCAACAATTTATTCTTCATTTAACTACTCACCACTATACTTAATATAGCACATAAAAAAATGAAAATAAATAAAAATCAGTTTAAGCTCTTTTTACTAATATAACGAATTTCTTCATTATTAACTTCAAACATAACCATATTAACATCATAATTATCAAAAACAGAATATGCAAGACTATATATTACCTCTTCTAGCAATTTATCATTATTGTCAAATAAATAATCATTAAAATTTAAAAACATAACATCATTTTCCTCTTTATAATCCAAAAGAGCTACATTACTATTTAAAAAACTCATAAGATTTGCCTCATGTATATAACTAGTTGTTAATTCTTCAACTATAATCTTTATTTTTTCACGTTCATCATTTAAATATTTAGTAACTGGCACATAATACTTATCACCATCTATCTGAGTAACATAATAAACAACAACTTTAGATATATTATCACGTGAGGTTATATCATAACTTTTATTAATACCAATACTTCTATCTAAAATTCTAGGAAGACTTTCTCCTGAATTTGGATAATTAAGTAGATTTTCTCCCTCTACCAAAATACTAACCCCCTCGATATCGCCAAGATCCATAATACTATATACTATAGCAGCAACCATTTGTTTTTCCCTATCTTTGCTAACTTTTAATATTTTCTTCGAAAAATTAACAGTTACTAACTTTTGTCCATAAATTATTTCTCTAACAATTGTTCCCTTCGGAATTAACGCCGATAAACCATTAGAAAAACTGTTAGAATTATTAACCGTCAAATTACCTAGCAGTTTTGCGATCTGTTCTCTCTTATCAGATGAGTCTATGAAAATTCTACTCTTTACCAAGTATCCATCCTTATTTAATAAATAAATGCTATTAGTTGCTAAAGTACTAACTTCTTCTATTTCTAAGTTTGTCCTCAAAACATTATCACTTTCCATACTGGGAATAGAAAAAGCCACTAATAATACAAATAAAGATAATGTTGTAATAAATATCTTTCTCAAAGCTTTTGTTCTAAGCATAATATCACCTACATTATTATATGAAAAAGCGTACTTTTTTAGCACGCTTATAATGACAATTCTTTAAGTTTTAAAAGCTCTACTACAGCTCCAGCTCTACCATTAACTCCTAATTTCTGCATAACATTAGAAATATGATTTCTAACTGTTTTTTCGCTTATTCCTAATTCACAAGCAATATCTCTAGTACTCTTATTGGCAATTAAAAGCTCAAAGACATTTTTTTCTCTAGCTGTTAAAATTGTATTAGCCATTTATCAATCACCTAAAATATTGTATGACAAATACAAATTTTGTTGTATACATTTACCTACTAGCTCTTTTGAAATTTCACTGTAATATACATTTTATTTTTATAATCTTTTTGTATAAGACGCATGATATTATTAGCTAATGTACTATCATGTTTATCTGAAACACAAACTACACCAACATTACTATTATCAATTTTAACAAAACAGTTCATCTTATATTCTTTCTTTATTTGTTTTTCATAGGATTCTTCTTTACCTTGAATCTCATTTAAATACTTAAGCTTTTCATACAAAGAGTTTTTTTCCTCTCCACTAATAGCATCACTTGTAAGTTGTTCCTGTAATGTATCCATTTCATTTTGTCTTTCCTCTTCTAAACTAACCCTCATTGCTACTAAAGAAGATAGCTCCTCAACTGTTTTTTTTGTCTCCTCCTTAGTTTTATTAGATGTTGTAACCTGTGTTTTTTTATTTGCAGAAAGTAAATCATTAGGCATTGTAATATAATATACACTTAATACTAGAATCAAACTAAATAATGTTAAAAACCATAAGTTTTGTTTATTAATCATACGACTTCCTCCTCGTTCTAATTAACTATATGCAAGAAGTCTTGAAATATGAAAAAAAGTATTATCATAAATAATACTTTAAAAACTAATCAAATTTTTTACCACAATTTGTACAAAATTCTGAGTCTTTGCTTACCTTAGCACCGCAAGATGAACAAAACTTAAAATTATCGATATCCTGTGTTGCATTAGAATTATTATTAGTTACATTATTATTAGCTGAATTATTATTAATAATAGAATTTATAATAATATCATCTAATGGCTTAGGTCCCAAGTATTTACTTTTACCAAATCCTAAAATGCAAAAACAAATTACTCGAAAAAAGAATGTTACTATACCAAAGCCATCACTTTTATCAAAACTTCTAGCTAAACTAATTGCTACTAGTATGGAAAAATAAATACTCACAGCAGCAAATAAAGTTGTAAAAAATCCTGAAATTGAACTAAGTATACCAGAAGCTGCACAAATTAGCAACCACCAAGGACTGACACCAACTATCCTACACAACACATATTGATCATAAATAGGAATAAGTGATTTCCATCCTTTTTCTCCAGCTTTACTAAAAATTTTCCAATATGCAACTTTCCAAACTATATAGCCTATAAGCATTATCAAAAAAATCACTGCTAAAATAATAGCAAAAGCTGTCATAAAATCACTCATAAAGCTATTAATGGCCTCCTGTTCTTCACTAATCATTAACATACTACTATCCTCCTCTATCTATGAAGCAATCTATTAACTGCTATCATCAAACCTAATTTACCATAATTATATGTAAGCGATCCTTGCATATAAGCAATATATGGCGGCCTAACGGGTCCATCACAAGAAAATTCAATTGAAGAACCTTGTGTAAAAGAACCACTTGCCATTATAACTTGATCATCATATCCAGGCATATCACTAGCCTCAGCTATAGCTGAAGAATCAATTGGTGCTGCCTCTTGAATACCTCTAACAAACTCTATTAATTTATCTTTATCATTAAAAATAATGTTTTGAACAATATCAACTCTTTTTTCATTAAATCTTGGTTCAACATCAAAACCTAACTCTTCCATCACTTTGCTAGTAAGTACTGCCGTCTTTAAAGCAGATGCTACAACAGAAGGAGCCATAAATATTCCTTGTAAAATTTGTTTATTAATTCCAAGACTTGGTCCTACCTCCTTACCACATCCAGGAACAGTAAGTCTTTCCGCACAAAGCTCAACTAAATCTTTTTTACCAGCTATGTATGCACCATTTGGAGCAATACCACCACCTAAGTTCTTAATTAAAGAACCAACTATTACATCAGCTCCTATACTTAAAGGCTCCCTATCTCCAACAAACTCACAATAACAATTATCAACCATTATAATAACGTCATCATCAATATTTTTAATTAAACTAATTACTTTAGAAAGCTTATCTAAACTCAAACTCTTTCTAGTAGAATAACCCTTGCTTCTTTGAATCTCAACAACTTTTACTTTATTATTACTAATAAACTTCTTAATCTTTTCATAATCAAAATCATCATCTATCAAATCAATCTGTTCATAACGAACATCAAAGCTCTTTAAAGAACTAGGATTTTCTCTAATACCAATAACCTCATCTAAAGTATCATAAGGTTTACCACTAATACTTAGTAACATATCACCAGGCCTTAAAAGACCAAAAAGACAAACTGTTAAAGCATGAGTACCAGAAATAAATTGGCTACGAACTAAAGCATCCTCTGCTCCTAAAACATCTCTAAAAACATTCTCAATAACATCACGGCCAATATCATTATAACCATATCCTGTAGTAGTATTAAAATGCCCCTCAACTATATTGTTATCATGAAATGCCTTTAAAACCTTTAAACTATTTGCTTCACTTATTTTATCAATTTCCAAAAATTGTTCCCTACATTCAGCTTCACATCTATTAATTAAATCACTAACATCTGATAAAACTCCAAGTTCACTATACATCATACATCACCTTCCATTAATTATACTTTCCACCATCAACCCTAATTACTGAATCATTCATATAACTAGCTAGAGAACTAGCTAAAAACAAAACAACATTCGCAATCTCATCTGGTTCTGCAAATCTTCCTAATAATATTTTTTTATTCTCTTCATTTATTTGTTCAATTGATAATTCTTTATTCATATCAGTATTTATCCATCCAGGACATACACAATTAACTTGAATAAATGGAGCAAATTCTATAGCCAAATTATGAGTTAAAGAAACTACTCCTGCTTTTGAAGCATCGTAATCACAACTTTCCGGATAATAAGTATCAAGTGCATTAGTCGAAGAAATATTAATTATTTTACCCTTTTTTGCAGATAACATTGCTTTTCCAACATACTTACTACATAAATAAGTTCCAACCAAGTTAACATCTAAAATTCTTCTAAATTCCCTAACACTTTTATCAAGTAATAGTTTGTCTCTAGAAACACTAGCATTATTAACAAGTATATCAATCCCACCAAAAGCGTCAATAACTTGATTAACCATGTCTTCAATCTCTTCCTCAACGGATATATCGCATTTTATACACATAACTTCAACATTATAATTATTTCTAATATATTCTTGAAGTTCAAAGGCTTCATCTTCATGATGACAATAATTAATAACAACATTAACCCCCTTTTCTGCAAAACCAATAACAATTGCCTTTCCAAGTCCTCTATTACTACCAGTAACTAAAGCAACCCTACTCATATAAACACCACCAAACTAAGAATATCGTTTAATAAATTCATCAAAAACTTCATCATCATCTATACCCATTATATTAGCAACCATTTCACCATTTTCTATATATATAACTCCTGGAAGTTCAACAACATCACTACTAAGTCCTATTCTTTTTAAAATATCAGTATAGTCATTTTCTTTAGAAAGATCATAATTATAATAGGCAACATCAAACTTATCAATCTTTTTTAAATAATTATCACAATTAGAACAATTCTTAGAATTAGTTAATAATACAAAAAATGTCTTTTTTCCATTAAGTCCCTTCAATACTTTACTATCATAATTACCAAGTTTACTAGACAAAAGAAATATTAATAAAAATGAAAACACACCTACAATTAAAAGACCTAATAAAAAACGATTCCTAAGTTCTCTAAATTCTTCACTATCCATAATTATATCCCCTATTCATAAAAAAATTATATCATACTTTTAAAAGAAAAAAGTAGTCTATTTTACTACTTTTTCAATTTTAATAGAAACTTTTTCATCATTCAAATCAGTATAATTATCTAAGCTGCTATCTTTTATTAAATCATCACCTAAGACTTCACCCATTATATAGTCTTTATAATATTCAAACATCTTATCTATTTGATCATTTCCATTATAATATACCACAATATGATCAGTAATAATGAAATCCATCTCTTTTCTTAAACTTTGTACTTTACGAACAAATTCACGAGCAAGTCCCTCTAGAATCAACTCTTCAGTTAATTCTGTATCAAGTACGATACATGTACGACTATTACTACTAGATGTATACCCTTCTTTTTGTTTTAAAGTAATAATAACCATATCACTAGTAATCTTAAAGTCTTCTCCACTAAGCTTAACTGTAAGTCCTTCATTATTAATTTTTTCCACATCATCACTTGAAAGCTCAGAAAGTATTCCCTGTAACTCTTTGATTTTAGAACCTAAAGTCTTCCCCAAAACTTTGAAGTTAGGTTTAACTATATATTCAAGATAGTCTGCCATATCCTCTTTAAAGATTATTTCCTTAACATTTAATTCTTCTTGAATTGTAGGAAGTAAATCACCAATAATTATTTGATCACTCTTTGGTAAAATTAAACTTTTTATTGGTTGACGTACTTTTATATTAACTTCTTCTCTAGCATATCTACCTAATGAGCAAATATCCCTAACTAAATCCATTCTTTCTTCTACTACTGAATCTATTAAATCTTCATTTTCAACTGGGAAATCCTCTAAATGAACTGATTCCTTGCCAGTTAATTTTTGATAAATCTCTTCAGTAATATATGGTGTCATTGGTGCACACAATTTACACAATGTAAGTAAAACTTCATAAGTAGTTAAATACACACATTTTTTAGAATCAGTTAATTCACTATCCCAGAAACGTCTACGATTTCCCCTAATATACCAGTTAGATAAATCATCATTTAAGAATGGAACTATAGCCTTAGCCACCTTATTTAAATCATATTCTTGGTAAGCAGCATTAACTTTCTTGATTAAATTATTAAGCTTTGAAAGTAACCATTTATCCATTAAATCACGATCTTTAACCGGAATATTATATTCTCTAGGATCAATATTATCAGCATTAGCATACATTTCAAAGAATGAATATGCATTTCTAAATGTTGAAATATATTTTGAATAAATTTCTTTTAAACCATCTTCATCAAACTTAAGTGGTGTCCATACAGGTGAGGCATAAAGCATATAGAATCTCACTGTATCAGCTCCATTTTTCTCCATTACTTCAAATGGACTAATGGCATTACCTCTAGATTTATGCATCTTTTGTCCATACTTATCTAACAATAAATCATTTACTAATACATTCTTATAAGGACTAACTCCTTTAACAAATACTGAAATAACAAGTAATGAATAAAACCAACCACGAGTCTGATCAATACCTTCACTTATAAAATCAGCAGGAAATTGACTTTCCCATAATTCTTTATTCTCAAATGGATAATGATATTGAGCAAAAGGCATAGCTCCAGAATCAAACCAACAATCAATAACATCTTTAACACGAGTCATCGGCTTACCACATTTAGGACATTTTATATGAATATCATCAACATATGGTCTATGTAATTCAATATCTTCTCCTACATCTTCTATTGCCTTTTCCCTTAGTTCATCACGTGATCCAATCATGACATCACAACCACAGCTACATCTCCATAAAGGAATTGGTGTACCCCAATATCTATTACGAGAAATTGCCCAATCATTCATATTTTCAAGCCAATTACCAAATCTTTTCTCACCAACAAAATCTGGATACCAATTAACTTTATTATTTTCATCAATTATTTCTTGTTTTTTAGCTGTCGTTTTAATATATAATGATGGTTTTGAATAATAAACTAAAGGCGTTTTACATCTCCAGCAATGTGGATAATTATGTAGCATTTTTTGCTTTTTAAATAACTTATCTTCTCCAGCAAGATATTTAATAATTTCAATTTCTAGTTCAGGAGCAACAACAAGTCTACCCTTCCAAGGACCATCAGTGTAACAACCATCTTCTCCAACTGGGTTTAATAATGGTAAATTATATTTCAATCCAACCTCATAGTCATCTTGACCAAAAGCAGGAGCCATATGAACAACACCAGTACCATCTTCCATAGTTACATAATTATCACATGTAACAAAGAATGCCTTCTTATCTACTT
>CAKPJX010000025.1 GCA_934163035.1 uncultured Bacilli bacterium
TATTTTATTACTTCGTATGCTCCTATTCCAATAACTACTAAACCTACCAAAGTATAGAATATTGTTCCAAGTCCTCCTGTTGATGGAAGGAGACCTGCTTTCTCACTTGTTACCTCTAATGGAAAATAATTGTCACTATTTAGTGATGCTGTATCAACAGTCACTTTTACAGGATTAGTATTTAATTTATATCCACTAGTTGCTTTTATTTGTTTGATATAATATGTATCATTTATAATGCCCTTAAACTTAGCTATACCATTATTATCTGTAGTTAAAGTACCTACAAGATTTTCATCACTACATGCTTCATCTGTATATATCCCAAATGAGGAGTTACTTAAAAGTGTACTACTATCATCAGCAGCTTTATTTGTTATTTCTAGTCCGTAAGTAGTTACTTTATTTTCTAAACTTAATGGCTTTTTTGTAGGATTTGTAGTATATGGATCAACAACTACTTCAGAATCTGTTTTTATTATATTTTTGCTTTCACCAAGTACTATACTTTCATCATTATCATCTAGAGTAACCCCTAATAATAACCCCATTGTTTTATTTTCATCAATTTGTTGATTTTTATCAAGAATTGTTGTAGGTATTGTAATTACAATTTGCTTCTCTGACAATATAGTCGTTGCATATTCAGTTCCAGTTTTCTCATCTATTAATTTATCCTTTATTTCAGAAGTTTTTTTCTCATCACCAGAAAGAGTTGATGCATATTTTAGCTCTCCCGGAACAAACTTTAAACCATCAGGTAATTTAATAGTAAGTGTAGATTCCTGTACATTCCCCAAATAAATATATGTATACACTTTGTTTTTTCTAAATGCCATATCATAAGCTGTCTTTGTCCCATCACCTAACAACACCCCGTCCTCATCACTTAAAAAATCATCAGGAGTCCCTGGAAACAAGAGAGCTAAAGAAAATAAATAACCATATTTAATATTAAAATGAATATCATCTATAAACCAACTATTATTTTGTACCTCAAATACAACATTAACTATTGTTGCATAATATAAAAAATAAGCACTATTGAATGATGTTGGTAAAATTAGATATGAACCAACTTCGACTTGACATGTAAGACTGGTGTTTGAATCAGTATATGTCAAATCATACGTTTGAAATGTTCTATTGCCACTTTTAATATATCTAGCAAAACTATCGGCTAAATTTCTGATTGCTGTATCTTTTTCAGTCTTTGCTGCATCAGTTAATGTTGAGTCACTAGAATCATAGCCATATGAAATATATTCATCTATTGTTAAATTCTTTATATTATCATCAGTAGAGTTTGATAAAAACTCTTGAAAAGCATTGGTAAAACTATATGTCATTTCATTGGTACTTTTATTATAATAAGCATCTAGTACTTTATAAGCTCTGAATTCATCCTTAAAATCATCGGCACTGGAAGAAGTACTAGCAGATATATTAACCATATTAACAACCTTATTGTTGCTATCTACATCAATCTTATTAGTTGCTTCTGCCTCTACATTTAGTAAACTAGAGAATGGTAAAAGAAGCATAGTTAAAATTAGGGCTACACTAGTTACTTTTTTTAAGTAATTTAGTTTTTGATTACGATTTAAAATTAAGAAAAGACTAATCACTAGTATACCGATTATACATATACTAGTTAATAAAGTAATCCCTCCATCCTCGATTTTTGACATCATTAAGATAACATTTTTCATATATTTTCGCTCCCTTTCTACATTAATAATTCTAGCATAACACTTTCTATCATCAAAGGAGAAAATATATTTACGATGTAAAGTATACATAAAAAAAAGCCTACTATACAGTAAGCAATTCTTGTTCTTTTTCTTTTAATTTATTTTCTATTTTTTTATTATATTCATTAACAGTATCTTGAATTTCTTTTTCTATACCTTTTTCTTCATCTTCACTAAATTCTTGCTTTTTCACATCTTCTAAAGCATCATGTCTAATATTTCTAACAACAATTTTTGCATCTTCCGCCAAAGATTTTACTTGTTTTACTAATTCTCTTCTTCTTTCCTCTGTAAGTTCTGGAATAACAATTCTAATAGTCTCTCCATCATTACCAGGATTATATCCTAAATTAGCAGCTAATATTCCCTTTTCAATAGCAGATAATGCTCCTCTATCAAAAGGTTTAATTAAAAGTTGTCTAGCTTCAGGTACTGATATTGTAGCCAATTGTTTTAAAGGTGTCATACTACCATAATACTCAACCATAACACCATCTAAACTAGAAGGATTAGCTCTACCAGCTCTAACTGTCGTAAATCTTTTCTCTAGGCTTTCAATAGCCTTCTCCATCTTTTCATTTAAATCTAACATAATCATGTCACTATCCATTAAAAACATCTCTCCTTATTAATTATATTATATATTAAAACATATTAAAAAGAAACAAATTCTTTTTAATGATCTCTATTTTCTAAATAAACTATAAATCCTCTCAAAATATCTTTATCATGATCCGCAATAAAATCGAGCTTACCAAGTCTTTCATTAGCAACCTTAAACAAATGATTAACCATTCTATTAGCGTAATCAAGTGCTCCACTATCAATAAATATTTTTTTACTAGCTTCAAGATCCTCATCACTTAAATTACTTTTTCCATAGTACTTATGTAACTGTTCTAAATGAACAGGACTATTTTCATATATATATGAATATAAAATAGTTTGTTTAAATTCACTTATATCAGAAGAATTCTTTTCTTTCTTTACTTTTTCACTAAATATACCTAAAATATCATCTTTAATTTGAAAAGCAATTCCCAAATTATAAGCAAATTCCGTCATCATAGAAACCTCCTTATCAGAAGCATCTCCTAAAATCATTCCCATACAAAGAGGTCCAATTATTGAATACCAAGCTGTCTTTAATCTATAAATATCATATACACTATTTTCTAATTTTTTTTCTTTATAACTACCAGTCATTTGCAAATGAGGAAGAATAACATCAATTATTTCCCCTTGAATAGTATTAATAATAACGTCGTTATAGTATTTTAATAATCTCTTATTATCACAATAATTATTTATCATCAATTCATATGATTTATAAAAACCTAAATCACCCATACAAATAGCTAAACTATCTCCCAAATGAGAAGCATCTCTATATTTATTTATATATCTAGTTGGTATAGTGTCTTTACCTCTTCTAATAGAAGCTCTATCTATAATATCATCATGTATTAAAACAGAAGTCTGAAATAATTCAAAAGCAAGAGCCAATGGAATTGCTTTTGAAATATCACTATTAGAAATAAATTTATATCCAAGTAATATTAAAAAACCTCTAATAAACTTACCATCACTATTTAAATCCTTAAAATAATCAACCAATTCTCTAACATACTTATTATCTTCTGTTTCAATAGAATTATTATATTGATCCATATTCTTTATTAAAATAGTTCTATATTCTCTAAAATAATTTAAAAAACCTAATAAATAATATATATCATTACTCAAATCTAAATCATTACAAGCAACTATAAAAGTTTCATTCTTAAAAGAAAATAACTTACTTATCTGTTCTCTATTATCTATTAAAATATCCCACTTCTTACTATTATCAATTTTTGATATGCTATTAATATCTTTTTTTATAAAATACATCTAATCACCTAATTTGATTATATCAAAAAGAAAGAATGACTCGCAAGTCATTCTACACTATTATAAGAATTAATTAATTCTAAATATTTATTTTTTAATTGTTTTTTTCTTTTTTCTGTCAATATGTCATCAATCGTACCTTTAATTGTAGCAACATCATTATTATGCCCTATTATCTTACCCTCTCTCACGAAATAAACATCTGGTAAAAATAAGTATGGTTCTAAATTATCATTTAATGGTAAATAGTCTTCTATAATATCAATCAATTTATTATAATCATCTGTATTATTATCTCTTATAACTTGAGGATTATAATAATAAACATCTTCAATATTTTTACCATCTAAGGAATCTAATAATATTTTAGCTACTTCAACACATAATTCATTATCAGAATTAGCAAAGAAAACTATACCATTACCAGTATTAAATATGTCTAAAACTTCATCAATTGAAGCATATTTAAAAGGATTCTTTTCATCAACAGAATACTCAGCAGCAAACTTTTCAGCATCTGTTACTTCTGATTCTTTTTTAATTGAACATCCAGTCATTAATATAATAACTACAACAAATAAAGATACTAACTTCCTCATAATTACCTCAACAATTAAGCATTTTCGATTTGACTCATTACTTCAGCAGCAAAGTTTTCAACTCTTTTTTCTATTCCTTCACCAACTGCATATCTAACCATTGAAACAATTTTGCATCCATTATTTTCAACATAAGTTTTAACAGAAAGACCAGAATCTTTAATAAATGCTTGTTCCTCTAAACAAATTTCTTTATAGAATTTATTAAGTCTACCAACAACCATCTTTTCAGCAATAGCCTCTGGTTTACCTTCAGCCATAACTTGTTCTTTAATAACATGAGATTCTCTCTCAACGATATCACTAGGTACACCTTCTCTATTTAAAGCAGTAGGATTCATTGCTGCAGCTTGCATAGCAACATCTCTAGCAACTTCTTCATTACTACCTTCAAGAACAACTACAACACCAATCTTTCCACCCATATGTTTATAGCTACCAAATACTTCATTATCATTTTTAGAAATAACTTCAAAACGTCTAAAACTAATCTTCTCACCAATTTTAGCAACTAAAGCAACTAACTTATCTGAAATAGTTTCAGTACCATCTTTAATATTTAATACATCTTCAACTGTATCAGCATTATTCTTTAAAATCATATCTGCTAAATAATCAACAAAATTAGTAAATTCTTCATTTTTAGCAACAAAGTCTGTTTCAGAATTAACCTCTAAAATTACAGCCTTATTACCATCAACTTTAATTTGGCATAAACCTTCTGCTGCAATTCTGCTTTCCTTTTTAGCAGCTTTTGCTATACCCTTTTCACGTAGCCAATCAACAGCCTTTTCCATATCGCCATCACAAGCTTCAAGTGCCTTTTTACAATCAAGCATTCCAGCTCCTGTTTTTTCTCTTAAATCTTTTACATCACTTGCTTTAATCATAATATCCTCCTTCAATCATAAATTAATTATACTACAATATTAATATAAAAGGAACGATAAATCCATCCACCGTCCCTTTTTAAATCAAACTACTTATTTAAAGCTTCAATTATTTCAGCCTTTTTAAGTCCTGTAACACTAATATTTTTACTAGCAGCAACTTCTTTTAATTCACTAACTGTCATTTTAGAATAGTCAACAGCTGCTTCTTCAGTAGCTTCTGCTACTTCTTCTTTTGCTTCAACTACAGCTTTTTTTTCTTCATTAGCTTCAGTTTTTTCAACTTTTTCAGCATTTTCTTTTGCCTTATTAGCTTTCTTTTCAGCTTTAGCTTTATCATCATCACTAATATAGTCAATTACTTCATTACCATTAACTTCAGCAATAGCATTAGTTAAAGCACCAATAATTAATTTAACTGAACGAACAGCATCATCATTACCAGGAATAACATAATCAACAACATCTGGATCACAGTTAGTATCAACGATACCAAATACTGGAATTCCTAAAATATGAGCTTCTTTAATAGCAATTTCTTCTTTACGAGGATCAACGATTACTAATGCTTGAGGCATCTTCTTCATTTCTCTAATTCCACGTAAATTCTTATTAAGCTTATCATATTCTTTCTTAATTTGAATTACTTCTTTTTTAGGAAGCATATCAAAAGTTCCATCTTGTTCCATCTTTTCAATATCTTCCATTCTTTTAATTCTTGAACGGATAGTTCTAAAGTTTGTTAAAGTTCCTCCAAGCCATCTTTCATTAACAAAATAGTTATTTGTTCTAACAGCTGACTCTTCAGCAGCTTCTTGAGCCTGTTTCTTGGTTCCTACAAATAAAACTTTTCCACCTTCTTCAGCTATTTTCTTCATAGCCTCATATGCTTCTTCTAATTTCTTAACTGTTTTTTGTAAATCGATAATATAAATATCATCTCTTGTTGTATAGATGTACTCCTTCATCTTTGGATTCCATCTTCTCTTCTGATGTCCGAAATGAACACCAGCTTCTAATAAATAATTCATTGATACAATAGTCATATTTTTTCTCCTTCGTTTTATCTTCTATTAGTTTCTAATTACTCATCACCAAATTGGCACTAGACAAATAAATCCACTAATATGTTTATTATTTATTTAAAGCTTCAATAATTTCAGCTTTCTTTAAACCAGTAACACTTATTTTCTTAGATGCAGCTATCTTTTTTAATTCACTAACTGTCATCTTAGAATAGTCAACTGCTTCTTCCTTTTTTTCTTCTTTCTTTACAGCCTTAGTAGTAGCCTTCTTTTCACTACCCTTATTACTAATAGTTACTTCATGTCCAACTACTTCACTAGATACTGTAACTTTTGAAGCTTTACCATCTCTTGCCATCTTAACAAATTCACTAAACATTTTAGGATCGTTAATTGCAATTTCTGATAACATTTTACGGTTAACTTCAACTCCTGCTTTTGTAAGGCCTTCTATAAATCTAGAATAACTAATGTCATTTTGACGACAAGCTGCATTAATTCTTGTTATCCATAATTTTCTAAAGTCTCTCTTCTTTTGCTTTCTGTCTCTAAATGCATATTGTCCAGAATGCATTAATTGTTCTTTTGCAGTCTTATATAATCTATGTTTACTACCAAAGTAACCTTTAGCTTGTTTTAATACTTTTTTATGACGAGCCTTTGTAACAGCTCCATTTTTAACTCTTGCCATTTCTAATATCCTCCTTTAATGCTTAGATTATGTTCTTTAATCTCTTTTGATCAGCTTTGCTAAGATTAGCTCCCTTTCTATTCTTTCTATTTGCTGATGATGGCTTAGAACCTGTATTATGACGACCACCAGCTCTTCCTATTTTATAATCATTTTTACGTTTATTTACAACTTTAGCAGTTGCTTTGTGTGTCTTAATCTTTGGCATATTTAAATCCTCCTACTATTTATCTTTTTTTGGTACTAATAACATAGTCATAGTCTTACCGTCTAATTTAGGTTTTTGATCTATATCCGCATAATCTGTAACCCTAGATGCAAAACGTTCAAGAACTTCCTTACCAAGCTCAGTATGAGCCATTTGACGTCCTTTAAAACGAATCGTAAGCTTAATTCTATCGCCCTTTTGTAAATACTTAGTTGCATTTCTAAGCTTAGTTTCAAAATCCCCCACATCAATAACAGGTGATAAACGATACTCCTTTAACTCAGACATATTAGCCCTTTGTTTTTTTAGAGATTCTTTTTCTTTCTTCTGTTTTTCATAACGGAATTTATTATAATCCATTACTTTACAAACAGGTGGATTAGCATTTGGACTAATAAGAACCAAATCAAGTGCTGCATATGATGCTAAAGTTAAAGCATCCTGTAAAGATCTAACACCAACTTGTTCTCCAGTAGGTCCAATAACTAGTACCTCTTTTGCTCTAATCTGATCGTTAATCAACATGCTATTCTTATCCTTTGCGATACTTAACACCTCCATATACAAGAAAAGCGGATATACATAATATATCCACCCAAAAACTAAAATATGTTTGGCATTTACCCATCGCTATTCGCTGATCAGGTGGATATAAATCTCTTTCCTTTTTCTTTGACTAGTACAATTATATGCACTAAGTCCTTATTTTGTCAACACTTTTTTATTTATTATCAATAAATTTACTCACCTACAGTCACTGTTAAATTTTTTTTCATGCTCTAAAAGTAGCCTTTTATTATTAATACCACCACCATAACCAACCAAGCTACCATCACTACCAATAACTCTATGACACGGAACTATAATACAAATAGGATTCCAGCCAACTGCCCACCAACTTCTTGAGCAGACATTTTGAAATTTCTCTTTTTTTAGCAATCTCTAAAGCAATATCATTATAAGTAACAATCCTCCCATAATCTATATTACACATTATATCTATAACCATCTTTCTAAAAGGTGTTAAGTTATTAATTTTATACTTAGGAGTAAATGAAGGTACTTGGCCACTAAAATAAATATCTAACCATTTTATGGTCTCCTCAAAAATAGGCAATTTAGCCTCTTTATAATCACCAATATGTTTTTTGAATCACTGCTACCTTCAAACCATAACCCTGTAAGATATACGGAATCACTACTCATTAAAATATTAGAGTAGACTGCAGGAGTCTCATACTTCCATTTATACATCATTATCATCAACTCTAAAAAAAGAAATGTTTAAAAAACAATTCTCTCTTCAATATATTTTCCTATCTCATCAAGTTTTAAAGTAATCTGTTTCATAGTATCCCTATCTCTTAAAGTAACAACACCACTATTAATAGTCTCATCATCTACTGTTATTGCAAATGGTGTCCCAGCAGCATCACATCTTCTATAACGCTTACCAATAGAACCACTTTCATCATAACTAGTCATAAATAACTTACTCAAATCAGTATAAATTTTCTTAGCTAAATCACCATGATATTTTTTATTTAAAGGAAGTACTGCAACTTTATATGGAGCAAGAGCTGGACTAAATTTCATAACCTCTCTAACATCACCATTTTCCAAAGTCTCCTCATCATAACTATTATCAAGTATTGCTAAAACAGTTCTATCACATCCAACAGTCGATTCAATAATATATGGGATATATTTTTCATTTGTTTCTGGATCTAAATATTCTTGAGAAACAGTTGAATACTCTTGATGTCTACTCAAATCATAATTAGTACGGTTATGAGTACCATTAATTTCTCCCCATCCAAAACAAAACTTATATTCAATATCACAAGCCTCTTTAGCATAATGAGCTAATTTTTCGTGATCATGATACCTTAACTTTTCCTCACTTATACCCAAATCCATAAAAAATGACTTTGCATACTCTTTAAAATATTTATATAAGTCAGAATCCATTCCTTCTTTACAAAATGTTTGATATTCCATCTGTTCAAATTCTATTGTTCTAAATGTAAAATTACCAGGTGTAATTTCATTTCTAAAAGCTTTACCAATTTGCCCAATACTAAATGGTAATTTAGCCCGCATAGTTCTTTGAACATTTAAAAAGTTAACGTACTCACCTTGAGCATTTTCTGGTCTTAAATAAACTTTATTCTTACTATCTTCCGTAACACCACGATGTGTTTCAAACATCAAATTAAATTGACGAATATCAGTAAAATCACTTTTACCACATTTTGGACATGGTACTTTATGCTCCCTAATATAAGCCACCATTTCCTCTTGAGTCATACCATCAGCATGAGCATTTTCATCAAAATCATCAATCAAATTATCAGCTCTATGTCTCATTTTACAGTATTTGCAATCAATTAAAGGATCTGAAAAGCTTCCTACATGACCGCTAGCTTCCCATACTCTAGGATGCATCAATATAGCAGCATCAACTTCATATGCATTGCTTCGCTCTTGAATAAATCTCTTTCTCCATAAGTCCTTAACATTATTTTTAAGTCTAGAACCCAAAGGTCCATAATCCCAAGTATTCGCAAGACCACCATATATTTCACTTCCCTGAAATATAAATCCATATTGCTTACAATAATTAACTAACTTTTCCATTGTTAACTTCATTTTAAAATCCCTCCAACTTAAATTGTTTTGCTTCATCATTTTTAATTTTTGAATTATGCATAGAAATTTTTCTATTAAAATACTTTTTCAAAGAATCTGGATATACTAACAATTTACCACTATTACCTATAACTCTACAATTAAGAGTTTTTCTTAAATCACCAAAATAATAAGACTCTTCATCTCTTATATATCTATCCCCTAATATTAAATCAACTGCACTATCCAAAAACTTTTTCTCTTTTGGTAATAATACATCTTCATCATTAAATTCAAAAACCAATTGTCTTTCACTAGCATCATTTTTAAAACCACTAGATCTGATACATCTTCTATTATCATCATTTAACGAAAAAACATAAGTACAATTCGAATCCAAACTATCAAGCAATAATTGAAACCTCTTGTTATTATAGTTATTTTCGATCTTGTTAAGCACATTTCTACTTAAAGCTCTATCAACAGAAAGTTTTCTGCCAGCATCACTATATAAAGATATAAAATTACCATCAGTCTGACTATAATCAATACAAACCACATCAGAATAATCTAAAAAATAATCTATTAAGCTATTAACAGCATCATTAATAGAAAGATTTCTAATCTTATCACAGAAAGGATAATCACTGTCTGAATATATCCTTCTATCATCACTATCTGCAAAGATACTTCTTCGAGATACCACTACACTATCAAAATTATTTCTATTAAGATATTCTTCACCATAAATTATAATACTACCACCACCTAAAAAATAAAAAACTCCTAGACTATATAAGGACGAAAATATTTCCGCGGTTCCACCTTATTTATTCTAGAAGAATCTACTCTAATATATACTGCTCCGAGTTTTCCACACTCATCATCACACTTATACAAATACTATACTAACATTATTTATTATTGTCAACAACTAAAACCTTATTAATATTTTTAATAAAATCTTTACTCTTTAAATAAAGTCCCGTATACCTATCATAATAATCATCTAAAAATCTATTAATCTCGACAGTTGTTGAACTAGCAACATCAAGCTTAGAAATATTTTTAATATCAACATAGTAATACATTCTAATCATTTTAATAGTCTTATCACTAACCAAACCTTCATTACTATAACAATTTCTACATATATATCCACCAGTAGAAGAAGACAAAGTAATTATATCTTTAGTACTACCACAAATACTACAACCATCAAGGCAAGGATCAACACCTAAATAACTAAGTAATTTTAACTCTAAAATATTACTGATAACTATAGGAGAAAAACCTTCGTCTAGTTTTATTAAAGAATCTCTAAGTAAATCAAAAATATCACTATCATCATTTTGTTTAACAACTTGTAAAACTAAATCAAGTAAAAAAGAAGCATAACTTATTCTCTCTAAATCCATAACTATATTTGAAAAAGAATTAATAATATCGACACTAATTAAAGTAGAAAGACCATTTTCTTTATAATAAATATTAAATTTTCCATAAATTAATTTTCTACTACCCGCCCTAAGCTTACTCTTAACATTTCTGCAACCTTTAGACATAATACCTAAAAGTCCATGCTCTCTAGTAAAAACATTTAAAACCTTACTAGATTCACTATAATTAGTATCACTTAATACAATACCTTCTATACTTTCTATTTTCAAACAAATCACTTCTTCTTTAAAACTTGTAATAAATTAAAATATCTAATATCTCCAGTTCTTTTAAATAGTTCCCATAAAAGTTTATAATCCATTATTATCACCTCTATCTATATGGTGATAAATATATATACTTTTTATTCAATTATTTTTTAAATATCATCATTTAATCCTAATTCAACAAAATATTTCTCTCTATCTCTCCAATTTTTAATTGTCTTAACATAAGTTTCTAAAAATACTTTTTTACCCAAAAACTTTTCCATATCATCCCTAGCTCTAATACCAACTTCTTTTAGCATCTTACCACCTTTTCCGATGATGATTTTTTTAATATTATCTCTATCAACTACGACAACAACCTGAATATGAACAACTTTCTCATCCTCTTCATATGACTCTACGTAGCAACTAACAGTATGAGGAACCTCATCATGAGTAAGTTCTAGTATCTTCTCTCTTACAAATTCTGCCATAATAAATCTAGTTGAAACATTAGTTAGATCATCATCAGAATATATCTTATCTTGTTCTGGTAAATATTTCTTTATAGTTCTAATAATACTATCAGTATTATTACCTTTAAGTGCTGATATTGGAATAATTTCACTAAAATCATATAATTCTTTTAATTTAGTTATTTCTTGTAAAAGAATCTCTTTATTTTTTATTTGATCAATCTTATTTAAAAGTAAGAAAACTTTTGCATCACTATTTTTAATCTTATCTAAAATAAACTGATCTCCCTTACCAAATCCCTTAGATATATCAACTAAAAATAAAATAACATCAACACCATCAGTCAAATTATAAGCTTTTTTATTTAATAAATCACCTAACTTATTATTAGGTTTATGAATACCAGGTGTATCTACAAAAACAATTTGTGAATCACTATCATTATAAATACCTTGAATTATATTTCTAGTTGTTCCACTAACATTTGAAGTTATTGCTAACTTAACTCCAATTAAATTATTTAAAAGTGTACTCTTTCCTACATTTGGTCTACCAACTAAACTAACAAATCCACATTTCATATTAAATCATCATGTCCAAAAGGATAAGGACATAGCTCCTCTACTTTATATTCCTTAAATCTACCGTCAGTAGCATAACATCTAACGATAGCATCTTTATCAAAAAATTCTGCAATAACTTGTCTACATATAAAACAAGGCATTCCAATTTCTCCAGATGATACCATAATATTTAGTTCACTAAAATCTCCAGATCCATACCCAGCACTTATCGCAGCAGTAATTGCACTTCTTTCAGCACAAATTGATGCTCCATAACTAGCATTTTCGACATTAACTCCAGAAAACTTAACGCCATCCTTCATTACTGCAATTGCTGATACTAAAAATTTAGAATAAGGAGCATAACTATTTTTATGTAACTTTAACAATTCTTCTATCATAATAAGCCTCCAATAACAAGTACTATTTTAGGAACAAATATAATTAAACCAATAATAGCTGAAATAATAGCCATAACTAATACTCCAGCACTAGCTACATCTTTCGCTGCTTTAGCTAAATCATTTATACCAGGAGATGCTAAATCAACTATATATTCAATTGAAGTATTAAAAAACTCAGCCATTAAAACAAGAGCTATTAAAACTAAACAAATAAGCCATTCCATATAACTTATTTTAAATAAAAAACCACAAATTATTACTAATATAGCCATAATAGTATGAATTCTTAAATTTTGTTCTCCTAAATAAGCTGTCTTTATACCAGTAAAAGCATATTTAAAACTATTTACTAATCTCTTCCAAGAAAATTTCTTATCTTTTAATCCCACACGCATCTAATACTGCCTCCTGTTTTCCAAACATAACTTTCTCATCTTCTAAAGTCATATGATCATAACCAAGTAAATGATAAAATCCATGAACAGCTAAAAAGGCAAGTTCTCTTTCTAACGAATGACCATATTCAGCTGCTTGACTACGTGCCTTATCAATAGATATATATATATCCCCTAAAATTCTAACATCAGCTGGTAAAATCATATCTTTCTCATCTTCTAAAGCAAATGTAATAACATCTGTTTCTCTATCAATATTTCTATAATTCTTATTAAGTTCATGAATATAATCATTATTAACTATTATTACATTAAAATTAACATTATCTAATCCTTCTATTTCTAATGCTTTATTCAATACAACATTAATAGTATTAACCTCACTAATATCTTCTTCTGTTTGATTTATCAATTCAAAACTACTCAAAAAAAACCACTCCTACCTCATAATAATAATCACTATAACAACCAATAATATAATTGATACAAGATTTAAGAACCATTCACTCTTAAATACTTTAGGAAGCTTATCCGTAACAACTTGTAACAAATAATAAATTAAAAAACCTAAACAACCACCTATTACATTTAAGATAATATCATCCACATCAAATACTCTTCCTATTAACATCTGAACAATTTCAATAGAAATAGATGCTATTACTGTTAAGAATAATGGTAACTTAATTTTTCTACTATCTAAAATATAACTAACAAAAAAACCATACGGTAAAAACATTATCATGTTACCAACAACATTTTTAAAAAATAATCTACTACCCATATTATAACGTAATATTTCTTTAAAAGGAATAAAATTATTACTAGACCAACTAAC
>CAKPJX010000026.1 GCA_934163035.1 uncultured Bacilli bacterium
GCTGAAGAGGCGCCCCTGCTAAGGGTGTAGGTCGGGCAACTGGCGCGAGAGTTCAAATCTCTCCTACTCCGCCATATATAAGATTAACCTTGTTTGACAAGGTTTTTTTTTATTTATAAGGAATTTTCTTTTTATAAAGAACAGTATTAACTAATGGTATATATTTAAAAAAACATATTGACAAACAAATGTTTGTGTATTATTATAGTAAGACAAGATTATGGAGGTGTATTACATGTATAAAGCTTATAAGTTTAGATTATATCCTAATACTTCTCAAGAAATATTAATTAATAAAACATTCGGTTGTGTTAGATTTGTTTATAATTATTTTTTAGATGAATGTATGAATAAGGGATATATACGAGCTTTTGATATGTGTAGTGAAATAAAAGAACTATATAATAAATATCCATTTTTAAAAGAAGTAGATTCTTGTAGTTTAAGATGTGCTGTTTTTAATCTAGAGGATAGTTTTAAAAACTATTTTTCTAAACGTACTAATTATCCAAAATTTAAAAGTAAGTTTAATAAACAAAGTTTTAGAACGACTTGTATTAAAAGAACTTATAAGGGAAAAGAGTACAGTAATATTATATTAGACTTAAATAATAAAAAAATAAAGTTACCTAAGCTTGGATTTGTTGATATAAGAGGATATAGAAATCTAAAAGATATTAATGGAAGAATAATAAATGCCACTGTAGAAAAAGAGACAACAAATAAATATTATGTAAGTGTTATATTTGATGAAGTACAAACTGTATCTAGTAAAGTAATTCCAGATAATATCGTTGGAATTGACTTAGGTATAAAAGATTTAGTAGTGACAAGTGATGGAGAAAAATATAGTAATCCAAAGGAAGTTTTAAGGAGAGAAAAGAGATTAAAAAGATTACAAAGAAAATTATCAAGACAAGAAAGAGGAAGCAATAATTATTATAAAACTAAACTAGCAATAGCAAGGATTCATAGTAAGATAAAAAATAGTAGAAAACATAATATAATAAGTATCGTAAATAAGTTAGTGAAAGAGCATGATATTATTATAAGTGAAAAATTAAATGTTAGAGAAATGAGCAGTAACCACAAATTAGCTAAGAATATATTGGATGCCAGTTTTAATAAAGTATGCCAGATATTGAAATGGAAGTGTAATTTACTTGGTAAATATTATTATCAGGTAGATACATACTTCCCAAGTAGTAAAAAATGTAGCCATTGTGATGCAATTACAGATAAAACAAAAGATTTAGGAGCAAGACATTGGACATGTATAAATTGTGGGTGTGAAAATGATAGAGATATAAACGCGAGTATAAATATTATGTTTGAGGGATTAAAAATATATTGCCAAAATAATTAAGAAGAAGAAAAATAAAACAAAAAAGTACGGTAGCGACTATCGGAATTTAAGCCTATAGAGAATAGAGGATACTCTATCTATGAAGTAGGAATGTTGATCGGTGACGACCAATGCGAATAAAAATTTAAAAATATTTTAATTTTTATTCTTTTGTTCTGGTATAATAAGTGTAGTTATTTACAGGGGAGAAGTAGATATGAAAAAGATGGTTGTTTGTACTTTTGAAAATACACTTATAGATGATGAAGAATCTATTAGCATGAAAACAATGTTAGAAATTGATCGACTTAGAAATAATGGCTATTTATTTACTACTGTATCAGAAAATGATCTAGATTATGTTTTATCATATAATAGAGATTTTCCTTTTTTAGATTTTATAGTTTTTTTTGATGGGGCTGGGATATTTGACACTAAGTTAAATAAAGTTATCTTAAAAAAGCAAATTAATTATACTGCAACTAAAAAAATTATTAATATATGTCTTGATTATGATATTTATGTTTATACAGCTTTTCAAAAGATCAAGATTAATAGTATAGATGATATTGTTAATTATAAAAAAGATATATTAAGAATAGATATTTTTGGTAAAAATATTACAACTTTGTATAAAAAACTTATTGTTTTAGATTTGGATATTAATATTACAAAAACTGATCATATTAAAATATTAAGTAATTGTTCTAGATGTTTTTCTGTTGATACTATCTGTATGAAGAAAAAGATTGATATTAATAATTGCTTTGTTATAGGTGGCTCTATTCTAGATATGGAAACTATAAATAAATATAGGGGTGATTCTATTAACAATGCACCTTTAAAACTAAGAAGAATTTCTAATAGAGTCTCTTCAAATAATAATTCTTTGGGAGTATGTGAATTATTGCGTGAATTATCCTAAAAAATTTCTTTTTCTATTTTTTTAGGCATGTTATAATACTTTATAGAAAGAAGGGCTGTTTATGAAGTTGATTGTTAAATATGATGCTGATTTATTAGAGTACTTATATGATAATTTAGATGCTCCTAGAAAGAAAATTAAGAGTTATTTAACTCATAAATGTATTTATATTAATAATAATATTGTTACAAAATATAATTATAGAGTTATTAAGGGAATGAGTATTATTATTAATACTAATGGACGTGGTACGCTTCCTTTCGATATTTTATTTGAAGATGATGATATTATTGTAGTTAATAAACCTAGTGGACTTCTTTCTATTGCAACAAGAAAAGAGAAAGATAAAACTTTGTATCATTTAGTTAGTGAATACTTAAAGAGTAAAAATAAAAGAGCTAGAGTTTATATTGTTCATAGACTTGATAAAGATACTAGTGGTATAGTTATTTTAGCTAAGAATGAAAAGATAAAAAAACAACTTCAAGATAATTGGAATGAATATGTTTCTTTAAGAGAGTATACAGCAGTTGTACATGGCAATTTAGATAAAAAGAAGGGAAGAATAGTTCAAAATTTAGCTGAGACTAAGACTAATTTAGTTTATGTTACTAAAGGAGATAATGGTAAAAAGGCAATTACTGATTATGAAGTATTAAAAGAAAATAATAATTATTCTCTTTTAAAAATAAATATTATAACGGGAAGAAAAAATCAAATAAGAGTAGCTTTAAATTCTATTAATAGTCCTATTGTTGGGGATAATAAGTATGGTATTAAAGATTCTTTTAATAGACTTTATTTGCATGCTAATAGATTGAAGATATATTATCCTATTATAGGAAAAGATATTTTATTTGAGGTTGGTATTCCTAATGAATTTAAAAAAATAATGAAGGGATAAGTTATATGAAAAAAATAATTATTACTATTGTGGTAGTTTTATTAATTGGTTTTTCTTGTTACTTTGTGGTTACTAAATATAATGATGATAAATCATCTAGTAAATTAGAAAAAAATAATACTTCTGATAATTGTGATGATTTGTTTTGTAAATATTATTCTTATGCTGATAATCTTTTAAAAGATATGTCTTTGGAAGAGAAGGTTGGACAATTATTTTTAGTTAGATATGATAATAATTTGGCTTCTTTTTGGGTTAAAAATTATAATCCTGGTGGTTTTATCTTATTTGCAAAAGATTTTAAGGATCATACTAAAGAGTCGATTAACGATGAAATTAAATCTTTACAAAATACTAGTAAGATACCTTTAGTAATTGGTGTTGATGAAGAGGGTGGATTTGTTACTAGAGTCAGTAGATATAAAAATTTTAGAGATAATGCTTTTTCTTCGCCTAGATCTATTTATGAAGAGGGTGGATATGAATTACTTGAGAAGGAAGAAAGAGAAAAAGCTCAATTATTATTAAGCTTAGGCATTAATTTAAATTTAGCTCCAGTTGTTGATGTTTCAACTGATGAGAATGATTTTATTCATAATAGAGCTTTTGGTGGTAATAGTGAAGAAACTGCAGTGTTTGCTAAAAAAATGGTTAGCTATGCTAATAGTGAAGGTATTTCTTCATGTCTTAAGCATTTTCCGGGATATGGAAATAATGCTGATACACATAATGGAATAGCAATTGATAATAGAAGCTATGATATTTTTACTTCTAATGATTATCTACCTTTTAAGAGTGGTATAGAAGAAAAAGTCCCAGCAATTTTAGTTTCACATAATATAATTAATTCTATGGATAGTTCTCATCCAGCTAGTTTAAGTGAAAAAGTTATTTCAGAACTTAGGGAAGAACTTAATTTTAGTGGTATAATAGTTACTGATGATTTATCAATGGGGGCAGTTTCAGAATATGTATCGTTTAATACAGCTGCAGTTTTAGCAGTTAAGGCTGGTAATGATATGCTAATTACTTCTGATTTTAAGGATATGTATAATTCTGTATTAGAAGCTGTAAAGAATGGCGATATTAGTGAAAAAAGAGTGGATAACTCAGTTAGAAGAATAATAGCTTGGAAAAAGCTTTATAATATGTAGGAGGATATATGGTTATAGATGTAAAAAAATTATATGAAGATATTGATAAATATATGGGAAGTGAAGTAAGGCTTCAAGGTTGGATTAGAAATCATAGAAAGCAAAAAGAATTTGGGTTTATTGATTTTAATGATGGAACATTTTTTAAGAGTGTACAAGTTGTTTATGATGAGTCTGTTGATGGATTTTCAGATATTCAAAAATTAAAAATCGGATCTGCAATTGAAGTTGTTGGGGAAGTGGTGGCTTCTCCTGCTAAGGGACAAGAGTTTGAATTAAAAACAAAAAGTATCATTTTATTGGGAGATTGTCCTGATGATTATCCTATTCAACCTAAAAGACATACTAGAGAGTTTTTAAGGGAACAGGCTTATTTAAGACCAAGAACTAATTTATTTAGTGCAGTTTTCCGTGTAAGGAGTGTTGCAGCTTATGCAATTCATAAGTATTTTCAAGAGAATGGCTATGTTTATTTTCATGCTCCATTAATTACAGCTAGTGACTGTGAAGGAGCAGGGGAGATGTTTCAAGTTACTACTCTTGACTTAGATAGAATTTCTAAGCTTGGTAAAGTAGATTATTCAAAAGACTTTTTTGGAAAGCCTGCAGCTTTAACTGTTAGTGGTCAGCTTCAAGCTGAAACATTTGCTTTAGCATATAAAAAGACTTATACATTTGGACCGACTTTTAGAGCAGAAAATTCTAATACTAAGACTCACGCTAATGAATTTTGGATGATAGAACCAGAGATTGCTTTTTGTGATCTAGAAGGTGATATGGATATTATGGAAGATATGCTTAAATACGTAGTTAAGTATGTTTTAGATAATTGTGGGGAAGAGATGAAATTTTTCGATAGCTTTGTTGAGAAGGGTTTAATTGAAAAATTAACAAAACTAATTAATAGTAAATTTGTAAGAATTGATCATGAAGAAGTTATTTCAATTTTAAAGAAAGCAGATGTTAAATGGGAATTTGAACCAGAATATGGTGAAGATATTGCGAAAGAGCATGAAAAATATATTACAGAGTACTTTAATGGGCCAGTATTTATTAAAAATTGGCCAAAGGATATAAAAGCATTCTACATGAGGCAAAATCCTGATGGTAAGACTGTAGCAGCTGTTGATTTGGAAGTTCCTGGTGCTGGTGAATTAATGGGTGGTTCTCAAAGAGAAGAAGACTATGATAAATTAGTTAACAGAATGGATGAGTTAAAAATGGATAAGGCTGGTTTAGAGTGGTATTTAAATTTAAGAAAATTTGGTGGTTGCTATCACTCTGGATTCGGTATGGGATTTGAAAGACTACTTATATATTTAACTGGAGTTGAAAATATTCGTGATGTTATTCCTTATCCTAGAACACCTGGTAATTGTGATTTTTAAGAGAAGTAATAATTTTTACTTCTTTTTTGTATAAAAAGCTTTATTTAAATACATCATATAAATAGGAGGATGAATTATGAAGAAAATATTAATTTATTTATCACTATTTATATTATTAATTACTGGTTGTACTAACAATATGAATACACCTACTAAAAAAGTAGAAGAGTTTTTAGGTAAATATCAATCTATGGACAGTGAGGTCTTAACTCAACTTGATGATATAGTTTCAACTGATACTACAATGACTGATGATGAGAAAAAAGATTATCGTAGTTTGATGGAAAAACAGTATCAGAACCTATCTTATAAAATTAAAGATGAGGAAATAGATGGGGATAATGCTACTGTCTTAGTAGAAATAGAGGTCTTTGACTACGCAACTTCTATTAATAAATCTCGTAAGTATTATGATGAACATCCTGATGAGTTTAAAGATGAGGAGAAAGCAACTATTAATGATGATAATAAAGATGACAATAAAGATGATGATACTTTAGGTGATAAAGCTAGTGATGCTATTGACAGTGCTAAAGATAAGATAGAGGAAAGTTCTAAATATATAGAATATAAGATTAAACAAATGATGAATGTTACTGATAAAGTAAAATATGAAATAACTTTCCATCTTACTAAGGTTAATGATACTTGGGAAGTTGATGATATAAGTGATATGGATAGACAAAAAATTCATGGATTATATGAAGAATAGAAAAATATCTTTTTTAGGAAAATACTAAATTGGTATTTTTTTTTTGACTTTTATTTGATATAATCTTTTTAAGATAAAGAGGGTGTTTTAATGTTAGGAAGCATTTTAGAAATTAAGGATGATAAGGTTTTAATCAAGTTAGCAATTGATATTAATAAGCAGCCTAATTTAGTTAATTTGCATGTTGTTTTTGAAGATAGAGGAAAAAGAGTTGTAGGAGAAATAGAAAATATTTCTTTAGACGTTATGTCGGTTAATGTTGTTGGAGAATTTGTTAATGATGTATTTGTTCCTGGTATTTCTAAAAGGCCTTCATTTAAATCTACAATAAGATTAATAAGACTTGATGAATTGGAAAAAGTTTTTGGTAGTCAAAATTTGGTTAGAGGATTTACTAATTTTGGTACTAGTAATGTTTATGATGGATATAAAATTAATATAGGTATTAATGATTTCTTTAATAATCATTTTTCTATTTTTGGTAATACTGGGGCCGGTAAGAGTTGTGCTGTTGCTTCAATTTTACAAAAATTATTTACTAAGAAGGAGACTGCTCCAATTAATGCTAATTTCTTTTTCTTTGATGCTTATGGAGAGTATAGTAATGCTTTTTCACAATTAAATAGTATTAATCCACTTCTTAATTATAAGGTTTATACTACTAATACTGATGTTAGTGATGATTTGCTTTTGAGGATACCGGTATGGCTACTTGATGTTGATGATTTAGCATTATTACTAGATGCTACAACGCCTACACAATTACCGATCATTGAAAAAACACTTAGTTTGGTTACGATATTAACTGGTAATTCTTCTAAGGTTATTCAAAAAAAGAATGATATTATTGCTAGAGCTATTCAAGATATATTACTTAGTGGTAATGATTCAACTAAAATAAGAGATCAGGTTATAGCAGTTCTTACTAAGTTTAATACATCTGAATTAAATCTTGAGAGTCCAATAGTTCAACCCGGATATACGAGAACTTTAAAACAATGTTTATATATAGATAAGACTGGCAAAATGCAAGAAATGGAATTGGTTGTTGAATTTATTAGAGGATATATCAATGATTCATTAGAAGATATAAGTGACAGTGAGAAAAATTTATTTTATAATTTAGGTGATTTGGAACTTGCAATGGATTTTGCTTTAATAAATGAAGGTATTTTAAAGAGTGAAAAAGTTTTTGATTATGCTAATATCTTAAGTGTTAGACTTCATACTTTAGTTAATAGTGAGTATGGTAAATATTTTAATTATTCACGTTTTGTTGATAGAAAACAATATATTGATGAGTTATTGACCGCTCCAAATGGTGCTAAATGTCAAATTGTTAACTTTAATATAAACTATGTTGATGATAGAATTGCTAAAGTTATAACAAAGATTTTGTCTAGAATGTTATTTTTAAGAGCTAGTGAGATTACTCCTAGAGGTAGTAGTGCTTTTCATATAATTATAGAAGAAGCTCATAGATATGTAACTAGAGATACTGATACTAGTTTGCTTGGTTATAATATATTTGAAAGAATTACTAAGGAAGGTCGTAAGTATGGAGTATTTTTAGGATTAATTACACAAAGACCTAGTGAACTTTCTGATACATGTATTTCTCAATGTACTAATTTTGTAATTTTAAGAATGTTGCATCCAAAAGATTTGGAATATATAAAAAATATGGTACCTAATATTTCAGCAGAAATTGTTAAACAATTGAAAAGCTTAAAACCTGGTAATTGTATAGCCTTTGGTAGTGCTTTTAAAGTACCAATATCTATGTATATTGATTTGCCAAATCCTAGACCTATGAGTGATAATGTTAATTTGACTGATGTTTGGTATAGACCAATTACTAATATTAGTATGGGTAATTATCAAGGTGATGTTGTTAACAGACCTCAACTTGTTACTAATGTTTCACAACCAATTATTATGAATACTGAATCTCTTGGTACTGGAAGTTTGTAGGATTATTATTTATAATTTTATATCTTTATATTTTTAATGATTTATGATAGAATAGAATGAGACAAAGATGGAGGAATATATTATGGCTTTAAATAAATTGAAGAACTTGTTAGTTGGAACTGATGATGGAGATAATAATAGCGATAGTCCTGAAGAAGAATTTTATGCTACAAGTAGAGAGGATTATCATGCTGCTAATGGGATGGCTGGTAGTAAAATGATTCTTTTAGAACCAAGAGCTTATTCTGAGAGTCAACAAATTGCTGATTATTTGAAGGGTCGCAGTGCTGTTGTTGTTAACTTAAAGAGGGTTACTCCAGATCAAGCTAAAAGAATAGTTGACTTTTTGTATGGTACTATTTATGCTATAGGTGGAGATTTACAAAAGTTAGGTGGAGGAATATTTCTTTGTACGCCTAATAATGTTAATGTAGAAGGTAAGATTAGTGATGATGCTAATAATAGTGGAGAATCTAAGAGTACTCGTGGTAAAAAGGAGAAGGTAAGAGATACTGAGGAAGATTTCTTTTAAGATTTGATTTTTCTGGGGTGATTATATGGATAAGTTTAGCTATGAAGCTAATGGATATAATCGTGATGAAGTTAATAAATTTATTGATGATGTAATTAAGCAAACTGAGTCAATTATTAGAAGATGCAGAGACCAAGGTGAAAAGATTGAACAGTTAAGTAGTGAGCTGGAGCATTACAAAAGTTTAGAGGAAACTTTAAAACGGGCGATTATTAAGGCTGAGGAGACTAGTGATGACATTAGGAGAATGGCTAGGGAAGAGGCTTCTTTAATAGTGAGTGATGCTAAAAACAATGCTAGCAGAATAGTTAATGAAGCTTTGTTGAAGTCTGATAGAATAGAAAATAATGCCCAGATATTAGAAAAAAATATTAAAATCTTTAAAAGAAAGCTTAAAATAATTATGGAACAGCAGATGGCTGTTGTTGATGAAATCGAAGTTTTAGAGCTAGATAGATAAATTATAGCTCTTTTTGTTTACTTTTTTTTAATCTTTTGTTATAATAATTGAACTTTAGGAGGCGATTTCTTTGAAA
The DNA here is from genome assembly GCA_934163035.1 of uncultured Bacilli bacterium. Taxonomy (GTDB): domain Bacteria; phylum Bacillota_I; class Bacilli_A; order RF39; family UBA660; genus CAG-877. The sequence continues at coordinate 9,471 of CAKPJX010000026.1, forward strand.
AAATTTGAGGATTTATTATTAGATACTATTAGAAATGATATTGATTATTTGTTTCAGGAGGTTTATTTACCAAGAGCTAGAAGTAGTAGAAAATATTTAGGTGATAAGTATTTTGCAAAACGTTTTGATGATGTAATTCATAAGAGTAAATATAGCTTAAATGATATATCAATTATGTGTGGGGTTAATGCTAATGAAAGTTATATGCTTGATTTAATAAAAATTTTTTGTGATGATAATTTTTTATTTTCATCTTATAGTGATATTGATAGAATTAATTTAATTCCAATGTTTAAATATTTTATTGATAAAGATATTAATAATGCAAGGTTAATGGGCTCATTCTTTTTGCCTATACATTGTAGTGGACAAATGACAAATGTCTTTTTTGATGATAAAGCTTCAACTAAACCACTTTTTAAAGTTAATTATACTTTAATATCTGGAATTGAACATTCACTTGGTTCTAAGGATTTGAGGTTTAACTTGGGTAGTGCAATATATTATTTAAATTTCATTAATTATGAAAAAAGAAATGCACTTACACATAATGATAGTGAATATTTTAATAAGTTAAGTACCATTGGTTTGGAGTTGGAAAAGTTCTTATCTTTTTATGGTAGTGATGATTTACTTATTAAATATAATACTGGTAAGAATGATTTGGTTCCTAGTGAGATAAATTATAGTGATCATGAATTAGCTATGTCTTTAGATAATCTTAATTTGTTAAAACATTTTTATGATGGAGTTTTTCCAAACTATTCAAATAAAATATATGAATTAGGTGAAATAGAAGAATGTATTGTCAATTCAGCTAATAAAAAGAAATTATTGTTGGCTTCATTTTGTTATAGAAAATATTGTGATGATGATTTCTTCAGATCTTTTGATGATGTGGAACTTGATGTTGATGATGTTTATGATTTCATTCTTGAATGTGAGAAAGCAGATTTAAAAGTTACTGATAGACAAATTACTAATTTACTTAGTTCATTTAAGGAATATTATTTAACTAAAAGTGATTTAGTAGATGATTATAAGAATGAGAAAAAATGTATACTTGAAGCATATTATAGATACTGTGCTCGTAATTGGGCATTTGAAAAAAATGACTTTATTAATTTTTTTAATTCGTTATATGGTAAAGAGTTTAAGACGTTTGGATTTAGTAATAATGCTAGTTTGTTAACTCCTGAAATATTGGATGAAGTTATTGGAAATAATAAATTTGTTGGATATGAAAAGATTAAAAAAACTAATATAGGTAGTTCATATTTTAGTAGACGTCCTCAAACTGATAAAGAAGAGTATTATCATGATATTGAATATAGAAAACAAATTTTTAAGAAATATTATGATTTTGCTTCAGAATATTGTGATGATCCACACGTTACTATTCATTATTTCATTCATAGCATGGGCGTTTCTCTTGAAGATGAAAAAATGGTAGAGGAACTTATAGATTGGTGTTTTATTAATTCTGATTCTAATAGTGATTTTTATTCAGAAGAATTGAGAAAGAATACAGATGAGGAGATACGCCGAGGTTTTAAAGAGGATCTTTTGACTAATTTTAGGGACTGTGAAAAAGTACTTAATAAATATATTTCTATTATAGATAGAGATAATATCGCAAAATATGGTACTGTTCCTGCCGTCAAGAAAATCTACAGTGCTACCAAGAAGGAGCAACTTTCTAAACTTGCTGATGCGGTTGTTAAAAGAGCTAATATTGCAATTGAGAGTGGTTTAGTTGGATGGGATATTTTTAATGATATAAATTTATCTAAAAAGGATATTAGACTTATACTTAATAGAAATGGTGTTAACTGGCGTAAGTTTGATGAAAGTAAAAATATTAGATTAGAATTTTGTTCACAAATATTTAAAAATACAATGCAAGCAGCTAAAGATTATATAACTTCTGATCTTTCTATTAAAGATATTTGTAATAAATATGGTTGTTTACCTGAAAGTATACGCGATTGTGTAGCGACTTATATGAAAACTGACTCTGAATTGTTTGAAAAGTTTCATAATAAAGTTATTGAAAATAATGAGTGCCTTGATAATAGCTATATAGATGTTGACAGTATTGTTTATGGTATTACTAATGGATTTGTTATGCCAGATGGTAAAACGAGAAAATATACTTTATTTGATTTAATAATGAGTATTGGTCATAATGTTAATTTATATGAAATTAGAAAGTTTTTGGATAAAAGTTATCCTAATAATTATTTTGTTAGTAACTTCTTTTATATTAATCCTGCGTTTTCTTCAATTTATTATTCTTCTGATCTGAGAAAAGTTGAACCATTTTCAAGACAAATAAGGAAAGAAATGGCAGTTGTTAATATTAATGGTGAACAACATATGGTTACTGATGAGGAAAGAGAGACAGTATTAGGATTTCTTGAAAAACGTGATTTGCCATCTTGTTTATATTATGATGCAGTTAGGGCTTATCTTAATGGTGAATTTAATCCAAATGAGAAGGCTACTAATAAGAAAATGATTAAAATATCTGATAAAAAATCTGAAAATTAGTGATAATACTATATTGTAAAAATAATATTATTATGATATATTAACATGGAAAACAAGTGCGAAAGACGGAATATTTATGATTATATAGAGAGCCTATGGTTGGTGAAAATAGGTTATGAAGAAATATTCGGATCACTTTCAAGTTGTGATTTATGGATAAGATAAATACGGTAACGCGTTATAGTATTGAGTGCATATTTATATGTTAATTAAGGTGGTACCGCGAACTATTCGTCCTTAGGGTGAGTAGTTTTTTTATTTGAAAGGAGTTTTTATGAAATTTGAAAAATTGGATCAAGGAACTATTAATTCTGTTGAGAGTAAAATCTCGAAGCAATGGGATAAGATGGACATATTAGAGAAGACTATTGAGAATAGAAGTGATTCTAAGAACTTTGTTTTTTATGATGGACCTGCTACAGCTAATGGTATGCCTGGTATTCATCATATGATGGCTAAGCTTTTAAAAGATACAATTTGTAAATATAAGACTATGCAGGGATATCATGTACTTAGAAAAGTTGGATGGGATACCCATGGTTTACCAGTTGAAGTACAGGTTGAGAAGGAACTAAAATTTAATGATAAAAGTGATATTGAAGAGTATGGTATAAAAGAGTTTAACCAAAAATGTAGAGAAAGTGTTTGGACAAATGAAAAGTCCTTTACTAAATTTACTAAGGAAATGGGTCAATTCATAGATTTAAAACATCCTTATGTTACTTATGATAATAATTATATTGAAACTGAATGGTGGATTTTAAAGAAAATATTTGATGAGGGATATATTTATGATGGATTGAAGATTGTACCTTGGTGTCCTAGATGTGGTACAGGTCTTGCATCACATGAAGTTGCTCAGGGATATAAAGAAATAACAGTTAATTCAGTATTTGTACCATTTAAATTAAAAGATCAAGAAAACACTTATTTCTTAGTTTGGACTACAACACCATGGACATTAATTGCCAATGTAGCTTTATGTGTTAATCCTGATGAAGTTTATGTAAAGTGTTTATCTAAAGGATATAATTTTATAGTTGCTAAACCTTTAGCTGATAAAGTATTAGGTGAAGGATATGAAATAGTTGAAGAATATAAAGGTAGTGATTTAGAGTATACTGAATATGAACAATTATTACCATTCTTGAAAGTAGATAAGAAGGCATTCTTTGTTACATGTGATAATTATGTAACTATGGAAGATGGTACTGGTGTTGTTCATATTGCTCCTGCTTTTGGTCAAGATGATGCAAATGTTGGTAAAAAATATAACTTACCATACTTAAATCCAGTTGGAGAAGACGGTAAATATACTATGGGTCCATGGAAAGGTACTTTAGTATTTGATGCTGACTTAGATGTTATTAAATACTTAAAAGAAAATGATAAGTTATTTAAAAAACAAAGAATAGTTCATAACTATCCACATTGCTGGAGATGTCATACACCACTTATTTAC
>CAKPJX010000027.1 GCA_934163035.1 uncultured Bacilli bacterium
CATGAATGGTGGACCCTACAGGACTCGAACCTGTGACCGCCCGGTTATGAGCCGGATGCTCTAACCAACTGAGCTAAGGGTCCATTGCTATTTAATAATAGCATAATTTTTTTTATCATGCAAGGAAAAATGATAATTTTTTAAAAAAATTTCTACAACTGTTTATAGATGTAGAAATATAATTATTTTTCTAGCATATTTAGTAAATTGATTTTAAACATATCCTTCTCTGGATTTGTATTAGAGATCATTACACCTTTATATGTCGAAAGTTCAGCTCTATGTCCTTCATCTAAAATTCCCTCTGGAGTTATGTTTGTTAATAAGATAATTCTTTTTTCTGTATACACTGTGTAATGTAATTTTATCTCTCCATGAACTTTGCAAAATAAATCATCTGTTGGTAATTTCAACTCATAATTTAGAATCTTTTCTTTTTCATTAGAAGAACATTGTTTTCCTAAGAAATTTCCCTTTCTTAATTCTGGATAGTAGTTAAATGTTAGCTTTTTGTATGCCAACATGTTATACTTTCTTAATGATCTTTCCTTTTTTCTAAAATCGTTCTCATCCAAATATTCAAATATATATGTGCTATTCATATATTCAACCCCCCAAATTATACGTTTAAAGGTCCCCTTCACCTTCAAAGTACACATATTATATCATAAAAGCCTTATTTTGTCAAGGTTTTGACTTCATTTTGACTAGCACTTGGCCTGCTCATTTGAGCTATCACATAATCGGCAATAGCTTCCACACTAACTGCCTCTGGATCGTTAGAATATACATAATCATTTTCTGAATCACTCCATGGCTCTTCGTATTCATACATACCGCCATTATTATTTCCATAATCATCATCACTATAATCGTTACTGCTAGCACTTGTAGGTGCTTCAGTAGTACGAGTAGTAGGTTCTTCATGATAACTAGGTGTTGTAGGTCGTGCCTCTGTAACATAATCATTGCTATCATAGTCATTTTGGCTTCTGGCAGTAGTTTGTTCCTGTCTACTGTATGTATATGGAGCTGTAGTTGATGGTGCGTTAGTAACCTGTTGTGTTGTAGTTGGAACCTCTGTTGTTGTCTGTTCTTTAGTTGTTTTTTCTTCTGTAATTGGTTCTTCTATTATTGGTTCTTCATCAATAGTATCATCATCTACATCTTCATCTGGATCGTCTATAACATATGATTGAGAAGTTGTTGAATTATTTTCTCTTGAATCAGGATTTATACCGTCAATTGATTTTTTAATTGTAGATACAGCACCTGCAATTGTTCCAGTTAATATTACGGCTAGCGCAATAGCAATACCTTTTTGCTTTCTGCTTTTTCTTAAATTTTTGATTCCTTCTATATCGTTTTCTCTGTCATCTTCTATATCATCTTCTACGTCGCTTTCTATATCATCTATTATGTCATCTTCTATATCATCTTCTACGTCGTTTTCTAAATCATCTATTATGTCATTTTCTATATCATCTTCTACGTCGTTTTCTATATCATCTTCTGAGAATCGTGGGTATAGTGGATTTACAGTGCTTTTTTGAAATGATTCGTAATTTTCTCTAAATTCTGCTGCATCAAGCATATAAATATATTTATTATTATATTTTCCTTCATTATAAAATGCTTCTATCGCTTTGCTATTTGGTCGTTCTTTTCTTAACTTATCACATGCATCATACCCATCGGCTACGCTTCCCTGAATTGGATCAAGTCCCTCTTTAAAAACATATGAGCCATATAAATCTCCAGTTGTTTTATCACCATAGAATACAACATTTAATATTTTACCTTTTTCCATTTTCTTTTCCTCCTAATAATTATTTATTTTCCTTTGTTTCACCAGTATATTTCCAGCCATTATCTAGTAAATCCTTATCATTATATGTGCTCCATCTTGTTGTTTTATAGCTTGATGATATTTTTTTCCTTTTTCGTAATGATTTGTAACATATTGCCCCATTTGATTCTCTTTTAATTTTTAATTCTAACAAACAGTTTTCGTCATCATTACTGCATGATATATCATTTAATGTACAAGTTGTTTTTACCCAATCTGTCCATTCTGACCAATCACTAAGCCTTGTTGGTGTTATCTTTTCATATCTATATAATGTTTTTACTTTTTCTTCTTTAACTTCTTCTTTAGTCTCTTCTTTACTAGTCTCTTGTTTTTGGGCATCTTCTACAGACTGTTTTATAGGTGTGTTTTCATCATATTCTTCATCGTCACCTTTTTCCTCTTTTGTCTCATCAGAAGATTTTTTAGTATCATCTTTTTCACATAGTTTTTTTCCTTCACAATATTCATATTGCCCAAAGTAAATTACATAGTATTTTTCGTCTGTTGCTGTTTTAAGATTGATTTTTAAAGCATAATCTTCATCCATTTTTGTTATTTGTATGTAACTGTCATTATAATCTACCTTATTATTCTTATCTTCTTTAAGAGATGTTATAATGCCCTTATCAATCATTTGATTGATATTCATTTTTTCGTCTGTTGGTAAATCTTTATCATCATAGTAATTGAAGATAGAGGCTTTGATGATGTTAGAATTTTCTTTCATTATTTCACTAGAGTTAGTCTTGTTGTCAGCTTGGTCTTTATTATCCAATTTTGGCATAATAACTTTTACCATAAGATATATAACCAATATTATGATTAAAACTATTATTAAAAACCTAAATAGTACTTTCTTTAATGAAAATCCTCTTTCCTCATATTCTTTTTCTTCATAATCCTCTTCTGTATACATACAATACCCCCTCTTCCAGATGTCTTAGTATTCTACCACAAAACATCTTTTTTGTCAATATTTACTTACAAATATGACTAATATTAGATAGAAAAGGATGATTATATGTAAATTTTAAACTTTGTTTATGTAACTAGTGTTTTTTCTTTATATTCACTATTGTCTCACCCACATTAAAATTGTTCAGACTATAGCTTTCAACTTTTTTATTTATTTTTAATGTTTTTGCAGTTTCTTGTCTTAAAATTCCGGTTCCAATTCCATGAATAATTATAACTCTTTCTTCTTTTAAGTTGTATGAGTCTTCTATAAACTCATTAATCAATATTCTAGCATAGTCTCTATCTACTCCATGTAAGTCTAATGTAGGTAGATTTTTATATAAGTTTATCATTTTACATCACCATATTAATTGTAATTAGTCTCTTTTATTTTGTCCAATAAATTATCTATATTTTTTTAGAGATTTTACGTGTCTTTCTACGTCGGCAATTTGTTCTCTTGATAAGGATGATGCTGGATATATTTTAGGATAGTATTCTGAAGGATCAGGAGTATATGGCATAGGTTGTAGTAGACCACCCATGGTTAGACAACAATGATATAGCTTGTTGTGAATATTTATCCCCACCCAAGCATGTGGCTCTTGTTTTTTTGTCTTCCCATCTATTGTTACTGCATCCATTTGCATATCCCAATTGTTAAGTAGGACTCTCATTAGTCTAGCTTGTCCTTCACAAACACCTCTTCTTTTAATGTAAGTTCCATATGGTTTCGATTCCCATCCTGTGGCGGATCTTTTAAGCCTTTGCGCTCCATCAATATCCCTTTGTGTTTGCTCATGGGCAAATTGAATATTTAATTTATCTCGATCTTTTATGTGGTGATAAGCTAGGTAAACTTTATCAAAAGATGTTAGTTTTGAAGCGTCATAGTGTCTTTCTATTCCATCAACATAATGTCTAACTACGTATTTTAATTTGTCAGTATCTTCTAAGACTTCAGGCTTTATTTTACCTCTTAAACTTCTTAAAACGTAATCACTTTCCCATAGTAATTTTTCTTCTGGCAATAAAATTTTTCCTCGTGCTTGTAATAGCCTTAAATCCTTAATCTTGGTTGGGTTTCTATCAACGGTCATATATAAAAGTGTTTTGTCATCATGTTGCCAATTTAGTTTATCCATTATTGCATTGTATGCTGGAAATGTCGAATCGGATAGTTTAAACTCTACTCGCAAAAAATTCATACTCTTTATTTGTTTAATAAAATCGTATCTTAGCCAAAATTCATCATCATTTTCTACTGTGCCCTCATCATAGATAGTACATATAATGGGCATAGAACTATTAATTTGTTTTATTTCTCTTAAAAACGTAGCAAACATATCTGATGATATTTGAAAACTAGTATGTCCTTGTACATTTCCTCTAGGCGTTGATGGTGCATTATCTATTCTTAGAATTTTCTTTTTAATAACATTTGAATATCTATCCATTATATCCCTCTCTTTTGGCTAATTATAATATCATATTTTTTATTGAATATCAAATTACAGTAATTTTGTTGTTTGCTATGTAATGGATTATTTTTAACTATTTTTTATATAATTAATAATACTATCAATATCCAATTCATAAGTTTTTTCTAATTCACTAACACTACCATGTTCAATAAATTTATCAGGATAGTTAAATGCTTTGAACTTAACGTTTTGAATAGACTCATCTAGTATTAATTCTTTTATACTACTGCTTAGTCCACCTATACAGGTACTGTCTTCAATTACAATAACATTTTTAGTTTTATTTATAGATTTAGCAATTAATTTATTGTCTAGTGGTTTTAAAAATCTTACATTGATTAGTTCACTACTAATGCCATAGTCTTTTAGTTTTTGGCTTACTAAATAACCCCTAGCAGTCATATTGCCAATAGTTATTATTGATAGATCGCTACCTGTTACTATCTTTTCACCACGACCTAACTCTATTTTTTTATTTTTACATTTGATTTTTTCCTCACTACCTCTTGGATATCTAATGACAATTGGTCTATTTAATGTGAGCGCAAATTCCATCATATTTTCTAATTCATTAAAATCTTTAGGACACATGATTACAATATTAGGTATTATCTTAAAAAATGATAAGTCATATAGGCCTTGATGAGTTTCTCCATCATTTCCTACACAACCAGCTCTATCTACGCACATGATGACGTGTAAGTCTTGCATACAGATATCATGTATCACTTGGTCATAGCCCCTATGGTAAAATGATGAATATATTGGTACAAATGGTATCATTCCATCAATGGCAAGACCACTAGCAAAAGTCAATGCATGTTGTTCTGCTATTCCAACATCAAAAAACCTATTTTCATATTTTTCTTTAAATAAAGCTAGGCCTGTTCCATCCTTCATAGCAGCAGTAACAGCAACTATATTTTTATTTTTAGCTGCAAGTTTGACTAATTTTTCACCAAAAACTGTAGAATAATCTTTTTTCTTTTTATTTATAACTTGACCAGTTTCTATATTAAAACTACTTATACTATGAAATTTATCTGGATTTTTCTCAGCAAATTTATACCCTTTCCCTTTTTTTGTTAAAACATGAATCAATATTGGTCCATCCATTTCTTTAGCTTTTTTAAATATAGATTCCATGTCTTCTATATTATGACCATCAATAGGTCCTAAATATGTAAATCCTATATCTTCAAAATACATTTTTGGTATGATTGCACTCTTTATAGCTTCTTTTGTCTTACTAATAATTTTAACGATACTATTACCTATAGCTGGAGTTTTACTAATTATTTTTTTCCATTTATCATTGCTTTTTCTATATGATTTTCTACTTCTAAGCTTGGTTAAAAATTCATTTACCCCACCTACATTTTTTGATATACTCATTTCATTATCATTTAATACAACAATCATATTAGTCTTTGTACTGCCAACGTGATTTAGGGCTTCTAAAGCCATTCCACCAGTTAATGCTCCATCGCCTATAACTGCAATAACAGAATTATGTTCTTCTTTTATATCTCTAGATTTTGCAAGCCCCATAGCTGCTGAAATAGAAGTACTGCTATGACCTGTATTAAAGGAGTCTGTTGGTGATTCTTGATACTTAGGAAAGCCAGCAATACCATTATGCTGCCTTAATGTTTTAAATTTTTCTCTTCGGCCATTAATTATTTTATGTGCATAACTTTGATGCCCTACATCAAAAATAATTTTATCACTATCTAGATCAAAAACACTTTCTAAAGCAACTGTGAGTTCTATTACACCTAAATTACTAGCTAAATGTCCTCCACTTTTTGATACAACATCTAATATATACTTTCTTAATTCTTCACATAGTTTATATTTGTCCTCTATGGATAGTGTTTTTAGATCTTTATTACTGTTTATATTTTCTAACATATATTACCTCATATATAAAACTTCTAACGCTAATGCCATGATTTATAAATTAATCATAACTTCATCTTTACTAATCATATTAACATTTCGGATTTCTCGTCAAAAATTCATTCTCTACTTTTAATCATTTTGCTACAATATTATATCACTATTTAAATTTATTTTATATATTAAATAGAAGTCATAATTTTATCCTCTTGTGATTATATTAGAGATTTCATTTATTTAAAAAAGAACTTTATTTGTTCTTTAAAAATTATGATATTTGTTCTAATTCTAGTTTTAGCAATAATAATTCTTTTTTTTGAATTCTTAACTTTAAAATCTCATTATCATTTTTCGTACTTTCTATTGCTTTCTCTAGATATTTAATTTCCTCATTTAAGTGAAGTAAGAACTTTACATTGCTTTCCATTACTAGAAAAACCTTCTTTCATTTCATTTACTTTTGCTTCAATTAATTTATCAAGTTCTTTTTCTTGTTGGATTAGTTGTTCTCTTTCTTCCATTAAGCAATTATACTTTTCAAGTAACGCTTGCTTTTTTTCTATACGGGTTCTAATTGTATTATTTTCTGCCTCTGCCTGAGATATTATTGCTTCAGTTGGTTCTGTTTCTGTAACAGGTTTTGGAATCACTGCTGTTTCTTGTGGTTTTTGCTCTATTAGAGGTGAGTCAAAAGTTAAGTTTAATTCATTCATTTTTTCTATTAGTTCTTTCTGTTTTAATGGACCAAATCCAGATAACTTACAAACATCTGGACCAAAATTTAATAAATCAGTTAATGTATAAATACCGTTTTTATATAATGGAGTATATATTCTTGGATCTGAAATAGTCTCCTCTAACAATGTAACGCCTTGTTCTTTTAAAGCTTTTACAGTTTCTTTTAATGTTGGCTTTTCATCTTTTAATGTATAACCTAAATCATGTATACACTTTTTTAATATTCCTAGATACGTTTCACCAAAATTTCTTGCCTGAACAATACTTTTATAATCAAGTGTAAGTAAATCACCTAATGTATAAGCATATAATTGCTTTGTTAAAATGTTTTTTACTGCAACCGGTAATTCTAACTCACTAACTGGGGTGTTGGCAACTTCTGGTGTTAATCCGATATCATCATATTCCCCTAAAAATGTAATCTCATAGTTATAATGTAATAAGGCTTTTAAATGTTTAAATGAGCTAATACCATTATAATCATATGCTGAATTCATTGGTATATTAAATATCTTTTCAACATCCTCTTTTTTCGTGGCTGCTAAATCTCCTAATGTATTATATCCGGCCACGTTTAATATCTCTTTTGCTTCATCATCTATACTTAAGTATTTAATTAGCATATCTTTTGTTTTCATAAATTCTCCTTACCTTATACTGAATTATAAATTTTATGTTCCAGTTTTTAAATGACTTTCATTTTTTTATAAAGCAGTCCATAAAATGCTTATGTTTTTCACTTGGTTATTATCATACATTATTTTATAAAATTGTCAAATTTTGACTTAATTTTTTTTCTGCTAAAATTTAGGTATTCTGTTTCCTACTCTATGTCTTCTGCTTTTCTCATGACTGACTTATCAATTATTTATGAGACATTAGAATATAATATAAGCTTATAAACTCAATCCATATGTGTATCTTCATAATCTTGTCTTACCGTAATAAGTTACAAACATTTATTTATCTATGTACTTTATTATTAGTTAATATTGCTTTTTATAAAGCAATAAGTCCATACAAATAAAAAAGACTAAACTTTCATTTAGTCTTAATGTTTTATTACTTATTGTTAATTGCAGCTTGTACCACAGTTTAGTTCGGGATGCTTTGATATTTTTCCAACTAATTAACTTAATGTTTTTTTCTTTTAAATTTTTTTTGCAAAAAAATAGGGCTCTATCCGAAAATAGACCCCTTACAAAAATGATTTAACATTTTTTCCTTGCATAGATAATATATCACAAATATTTTTCTATGTCAAACTATTGCTCCAAATTTTCTTTATAATTTTTTTCAATAATTTTATCAAAATAATTATATATAAATATCAAGAATAAGTGGTTTTCTAATGACTATATTTTTACATTCAGGTATATTATTTCTATACCCTATAATATGTCATTCGTAATAATTATACGAACTTAAAAACACTTTTGTTCTTTTATCTACTTTTGAGTTTTTGATTTGATAGCAGCTTGTGTCATATACACGTTTGGTATAAATTATGATCCATATACACGACTAATATATTGTATAAATTTAAACTATTTACATCTTAAAGTATGCTTGTAATTTATTGTTTTTTAGTTAATTTCTTTACCGCTCCATTTTCAATAAATTCTTCTATTGCTGGGTCTGAACTATTCATAGTTGTATTAAAACCTTTACTATCAATATAAGATTGATGAAAAGATTCTTTTGTTATTCCAAATTTTTTTTGAACATGCTCAGAAGTTTGTTGAATCGTTTTACCACTATCACCATTAATATCAATTTCAGCTTCAAGGCCCTTAACTGTTTCTTCTTCAGAAGGTTTTATTAATGCAAGATGAGTATTTGATTTTTCATCCAAATATTCTATTATTGATCTTTGATCACCAACCTTTTTGCATGCAGATTGACAAAATGGATTATCATCATTTATATAATTCATCTCTTTTTTATCTTTAAAATAACTATATACTGGATCATTTCCAACATAATCATCTTTAATTACTCTATAATATAAAGCAATATACTTTCGATAATCCATTTTTTCATCATCATCCAAATTACCACTTTGAGCTTTTCCTTTCAGTGTTTCATATCTTTCTAAATATTCATTTACCTGTTTATCAAGTTTTTCTTTTTCTATACCTCTTTTTAATAAATAATCATATACATCTTTATTATAATACCATCTAGTTAAAATCATATAGTAATTATGTTTTAAACATTCATCGCTCGTTTCTTCTAATAATTTAATATATACTGAACCTGTTCTCGATCTTTTACCTCTATGAGTAAATTCACCAATCAAATACCCTTGTATAGTATCTTCCTTCTCAAACATATTATATACTTCATAATAATCTTTAAAAGGTATATTGCATTTTGAATCCAAAGAATAAAACATCCAATAAGCATATAGTGGTTTCCCGGAAAAAATAAATTGCTTAATTTCAGATAATGCATCATTAATTTTTTCTTTATTATGACTTTTACCACAAGACTCTCCGTATTCATGAACAAAATCACGAGCATAATTTTCAAATAATTCATCTTCATTAAAAATAAATTTTTCTTTTAACATTTCATATATGTCTTTATTTGTTTTTAATTCGTTAGACAAAGAATACGCGTAAGCATAATACAAATTTTCTGCTATTTTTTGCTTGTTTAAAAATTTTATAGCTTTATTTTTATCAGTAATATTTTTCTTTTTAAATTTTTCTTTTGTTTTACCTTTTTTAATCATTTTCTTTCCTACTATATATAAATCTATTTTATATAAATATTTACTGTTATTATATATTTTTTTAAATGTTTCTGAATTTTTAAACATATTAACAATCATCCTAGAACCTCCTTAAATAAGTTTATTATCGCACATAATATTTCAAATTAATAGTTGTTTCTTTATTAAATTATAACACAAATTCTAAATTTCTTAAAATTATATATCTTATCCATTCTATTCCTGTAATGTCAGATTGTTTTCTTCCATTTAATCTAAGTTTTATAGATTTATCAATAAACTTTAGTTTCCATTCATAATAATCTCTATTAATAATATTTTATTGTCATATTACAAGCATATTTTTCAATCAATACATCTTGCTTAACAACAAAACATTTTACTTTTCAGTTTTTATTTTGTTATAACAAAAAAAGAGCTTTTCAGCTCTTCTATATTGTTTCATACTTTTGTATTCTATTTCTTTTCATTGATTGCAGCCTGTGCAGCAGCTAATCTTGCTATTGGAACTCTGAATGGTGAGCAAGATACATAGTTTAGACCAACTTTGTGGCAGAATTCAATAGTACTTGGATCTCCACCGTGTTCTCCACAAATTCCTAACTTGATATCTGGTCTTGTAGCTCTACCTTTTTCAGCAGCCATTTTAACTAATTGTCCAACACCTGCTTGGTCTAGTTTTGCGAATGGATCTGATTCATAAATCTTATTTTGATAATAAGAATCTAAGAATTTACCAGCATCATCTCTTGAGAATCCAAATGTCATTTGTGTTAAGTCATTTGTTCCGAATGAGAAGAATTCTGCTGATTCAGCTATTTCATTTGCTAAAAGTGCAGCTCTTGGAATTTCGATCATTGTACCAATATGGTAACTAATGTCTGAATTTTTTTCTTTCTTAACTTGTTCAGCTGTTTCAATAACTACGTTTTTAACGAAGTCTAATTCTTTCTTTTCGCCAACTAATGGAATCATAATTTCTGGTACAATGTCGTAGCCATCTTCCTCTTTTACTTCAATAGCAGCTTCTATTAAAGCACGAGTTTGCATCTTTGCTATTTCTGGATATGTAACTGCTAAGCGGCATCCACGATGACCCATCATTGGGTTGAATTCGTGTAGATCGGCACATTTTTGTTTTAACGTTTCAACTGATACATTCATATCTTTTGCTAATGCTTTGATATCTTCTTCATCTGTTGGTAAGAACTCATGTAGTGGTGGGTCTAAATAACGTACAGTCATAGGTAGACCTTTTAGTTCTTTATACATAGCTTTGAAGTCACCTTTTTGGAATGGTATTAATTCACTTAAAGCTTCTTCTCTTGCTTCTACTGTTTCAGATAAAATCATTTTTCTAATTTTTGGAATTCTTTCGTTATCGAAGAACATATGCTCAGTACGGCATAATCCAATACCTTCAGCTCCTAGTTTAATAGCATTTGCTGTATCTCTTGGGTTATCTGCATTTGTACGAACTTTTAAAGTTCTCATGCTATCGGCCCATCCCATGATACGTCCGAAATTACCTGATACTGTAGCTTCTTCTGTTTCTATATCACCATCATAAATTTTTCCAGTAGAACCATCAAGAGATATATAATCACCTTTCTTGAATGTCTTTCCACCTAATTCAAATGTTTCTTTTTCTTCATTTATCTTGATATCTCCGCATCCTGATACGCAGCAAGTTCCCATACCACGAGCAACAACGGCAGCATGTGATGTCATTCCTCCACGTACTGTTAAGATACCTTGAGCAGCGATCATACCTTCAATATCTTCTGGAGTTGTTTCAAGACGTACAAGGATAACTCTCTCGCCTTTTCCACCAATTCCTTCTTTTTTAGCTTCATCTGCTGTGAAAACAATTTTTCCTGCAGCAGCTCCAGGTGATGCTGGAAGAGCTTCTCCAACTACTTTTCCTTCTTTTAAAGCAGCTTTATTAAATGTTGGGTGTAATAATTGATCAAGTGATTTTGCATCAATTCTTGCTACAGCTTCTTCTTCTGTAATCATCTTTTCATCTACTAAATCACAAGCAATTTGAATAGCAGCTTGAGCTGTTCTTTTTCCATTTCTTGTTTGTAGGAAGTATAGTTTTCCTTCTTGGATAGTGAATTCCATATCTTGCATATCACGATAATGATTTTCAAGTTTTGTTGCAAGTTCCATGAATTCCTTATAGCATTCAGGTAAATCTTCAGCAAGTTTGCTGATTGGTTGTGGAGTACGAACTCCAGCAACAACGTCTTCACCTTGGGCATTAATTAAGTATTCACCATAAATACCTTTTTCTCCAGTTGATGGGTTTCTAGTAAAGGCAACTCCTGTACCAGATGTTTCTCCCATGTTTCCGAATACCATTGTTTGAACGTTTACAGCTGTTCCCCAATCACCAGGAATATCATTCATACGACGATATACGATAGCTCTTGGATTATCCCATGAACGGAATACTGCTTTTACAGCACCCATTAATTGTTCTTTAGCATCTTGTGGGA
>CAKPJX010000028.1 GCA_934163035.1 uncultured Bacilli bacterium
ATTTATAAAGTTAGATAGTGATGAGGGAGTTTATATTACTTATAAAATGGCTTCTAATGAGGGTTATAAAATAGGAGATACTATTAAGTGGCATATTTATGGAGATAAGACTTATTATAAGACTAAGATAGTTGGTTTTTATAAAGATCCACAGAGTCAGAATTTAACTATGACTAGAAGTTATATGGAGAGTTTAGGGTTAAAATATAAAGCTGATTCATTATATACAAATATAAATATGAAGAAAGTTAAGGACATTAAAAACGTAGAATCTATTCAAGATATAAGTGCATTACGTAGTGGAATGGAGTCTATGCTTTCTATGACTAAGACAATGATATCACTTATTACAATGTTTGCGATATTGCTTGGAATGGTTATAATTTATAATATGGGTATTTTATCTTATAATGAAAAACAATATCAGTTTGCAACATTAAAAGTACTTGGTTTTAGTGATAAGAAAATAAAAAATATATTTATAGAGCAAAATATTTGGATTACAGCTTTATCTGTTATTATTGGATTACCATCTGGTTATTATTTAGTTGCTTGGTTATTTAAGGCATGTTTAGATGATAACTTTGACTTTGGAGTTCATATTAATATTAGTACATATATTTTAGCAACTGTATTAACATTTACAGTTTCATACTTGGTATCACTTTACTTAGCCAGAAAAGTAAAAACAATAGATATGGTTAGTAGTTTAAAAGGAAATGAATAGAACAACTTCAAAAAAATTAAGTAAAAAGAAAACAACCATTTAGGTTGCGATATAAATAATTATTTCGTAAAATTCATTTGATTAAATATATCAGTATCATAAAACTCTGCCATAGTTATCCCAAAAACCTTACACATTTTATATATGTTTCTGGAACTAGGATTTTCTACTTTATCATTTAGTAACGCAAATAGTGTTGCTACCGGTACAGTGGAAAGTTCTGATAACTTATTTGGAGTAATATGGTTCTTTTCACATAGTTCAAGTATTCTATTGATTATTGCCTGCGTAAAAGACATATTATGGCCTCCTTTGTCTATATGTAATTATATCAAAAAAATAACAAAAAAATCTCTTGATTTCAACAAATTTTTCTGAAAACGATAAAAATATTTAAAATATTAATATAAAATTTACTGAAATCGGTAGGAAATCTATTGAAATCGGTTGACATTTTTGGTAAAAAAAAGTATAATATTTCTTGTATTGGGTCTTATGTTTTTCGCTTTTAAACTACTATTTAAAGATCCAACTTTTGGTACAAAATATGCTGTTTGGAATAACGGAAATAATAATTATACATATAGTTATATATCAAGTGATAACAAAACATTTATAATATTTTATTAAAGATAGTTTAGGAGGTATTGCATGAATTTTGTAAGTAGAAGTTTGTTGAGTATCAAAAAAAGAAAAAATCGCTCATTTATATTATTTATGGCTGTACTTTTGATTTGCAATGTTATGGCTGGTGCAATTTCAGTTAAAAACGCCCTTTTAAACACCAAAAAATCTTTTACAGATTTAATTCCAATAGAAGTAAGTATTGAAGAAGATTATTTATATTTTTTAGAAGATAAAGATAATTCTCTTACTGAAGAAATAATAAAAAAAATTGGCAGTTCTTCTTATGTGAAAAAATATTATTTTTATTATAAATATTCGCTTGGAAGTAACAAGTTAGAAAACGGAACAGAAGAAAGTATTTTAAGAGCAGATGAGAATAATGAAAATCGTCCTTTTAATTCTTTTGATATATTAGGCGCATATAAAAAAACAGTTAATGAACAAGATGATGGTAGTATTAAAATTATATCAGGAAAAACATTTGCAGATGATGACATTAAAAATGGTAATAATGTAATTCTTATATCAGAGCAAGTAGCAAATAAAAATAAATTAAATGTTGGGGATAAAATAAAACTTGGTAGTCAGATTGATATTGATAGTGCCGATGGAACTGTAGTTGAAGATGAGTATGAAATCATTGGCATTTTTGAAACAAAAAAAGAATATGAGAAAAACAGCGAAGGAAAAACAGTTGAAGTGGAAAGTGAATACATAGATACAATATATATGCCTAATGAAGCAATCAAAAATATTCATAATAAAGTAACAGATGAGACAAAAAAGCAAAATGTTGATACTTACGATGCTTTCTCTGTAATAACAAAATATGAACTTAATAGTATCGAAGATGTCGAAGAGTTTAAAAGTGAAAATTTATCTAATTTACCTAAAGGTTATGTATTCAAAGATAATTCAGAAAGTATTAGTAGTATTACTGTTCCAATAAATAATATGAAAGATTTATCAAACATAATTGTTTATGCATCTATAATAGCATCAGTAATAATAATAGGTCTTATAATGGTTTTGTTTTGCAAAGAAAGAAAAAAAGAAATGGGAATTTACCTTGCTCTTGGAGAAAAAAAGATAAATATTGCAATGCAATTATTACTTGAAACTTTATTAGTATCAATTGTAGCAATAACAATATCAGTATTTACCGGTAATATAATTGCAAAGAATGTATCTAATAAAATGTTGAAAAATCAAATAACTGAACAAAGTACAAAAATAGAAAATCAAAATAATTATAATTCTTATGATTTGATAGATAGTGAAAAAATTACTGATAATTATACTGTTTCATTAGATGTAAAAACAATTTTAATGATTTATACGGTTGCAATAATAAGTATATCTTTATCTACTACACTTCCAATATATTATACGCTTAAGTTAAATCCAAGAAAGATACTTATGTAATAGGAGGAATTTATGGATAATAATTATATATTAAAAGCAGAAAAACTTTGTTATTACTACAAAGATGGTGATGTGATAAGACATATACTTAAAGACATTTCGTTTAATTTTGAAAGAGGTAAATTTTATACTATTTTAGGAGAATCTGGATCAGGAAAAACGACTTTACTATCTTTATTATCTGCACTAGAAGAACCTATTACTGGTACTATTAAATATGAAAATAAGGATATAAGAAATATTGGATTAGAAGAATATAGAAGAAATAAAATTGGTATTATATTTCAAAGCTATAATTTAATAAATTATATGACTGCCCTTGAAAATGTATATGTTGCAATGGGAATAACTGATAATAAAATACCAGGCAATATGGAAGTGATTGCGAGAAATTTACTTAAGTTTGTTGGTATCGATAGAGTTAAGGCAAACAGACCTGTAAATAAATTATCTGGTGGAGAGCAACAAAGAGTAGCAATAGCAAGAAGTCTATCAACAGATGTAGATTTGTTGTTTGCGGATGAACCAACTGGAAATTTAAATCAGGAAATGTCAGAAGAAATAGTAAAAATTTTTAAAACTTTAGCACATACGCATAATAAGTGCATAATTATGGTTACTCATTCTAAAGAAATTGCCGACAAATCTGATTGCATTCTAACTTTGGAGAAAGGAACATTGAGAAGAAATGAGTAGTTTTTTAGAAAAATTTAATGAAGAAACAATTGATGAAACAAAGGGTATTGTTGCACATGAAAATGAAATAGAAGAAGATACTTCGTATTTAGATAAACAGAAAAAAAAGAAAATAATTACTATTATTTCAAGCGTGATTGTAATTATTGTTATTATCATCATTATTATACTTTCGAGGTTAGTAAAAGTTCCAGAGTTTGAAAATAGGCTTAGTACCATTGCTACAAAATGGGGAAATAACAATAATATTGAGGTTAAAGAAGAACAAAAATATGATAGTAAAATATCAGAAGGAATAGTAATTTCACAGTCAATAAAGTCAGGAACTAGAATATTTAAAGGTAACCAAATAACAATTATTGTAAGTAAGGGTAAAGATCCAAATGAGAAAATAAAAGTTCCAGACTTCAAGACAGTAACTGCTTCAGAAATTAAAATATGGAAGGAAGAAAATGAACTTTCAAATGTTACAATTAAAGAGGAATATTCTGATACAGTAGAAGCTTTAAATGTTATAAGTTATGAGTTTGATAATATTGCAACAAATGAAAACAACTTTACAAGAAGTGATAAATTGACTATTGTCATTTCAAAAGGTAAACAAACATTAACTATGGAAGATTTTTCTTCTAAAACAAAAGCAGATGTAACTAAATGGTGTTCTAAAAATAAATTTAATTGTAAAATAACCGAAAAGTTTGATAAGGATGTAACTTCAGGTAATGTTATATCTCAATCTATATCTAAAGGAACTAAGTTAGAAGAAAATACTCAAATTATATTCGTTATTTCGTTAGGGGAAGGAATAACGATTCCCAACTATTATAATGTTTCTAGTGATAATGCAGTCACTTTAAATGATAAAGTTAAAGTGATAATTAGAAATGTATATAGTATGAATGTTAGTTATGGAAAATTAATATCACAATCTATAAAATCAGGTACTATGGTAAAAGCAGATGATAATGAAGTAACTTTGACTTATTCGTTAGGTATTCCCTATTTTGCAAGTTTAAATGGAACAAGTGAAAGTGAATTAGCAAAAATATTTTACGAATATAATCAAAAAGGTGTTAATTTTACATATACAATAAAATATGTTGATTCAGAAGAAGAAAAAGGTAAAATTGTTTGGTCATCTAAATCTAATGAATTTGTATCTATGAAAGAGTATATAGAAATTCATGTAAGTAATGGTTCAAAACAAATAATTAAAGAGAATTAAAACAACAAATTACAAGTATACTTTAAGATGTAAATAATTTAATATTTATATCTTATTTTTGGTACTATAAAAGTGTAATAATTAATTACAGAAATGTAGTTGATTGTTACACTTCTTTTTATTATGATTGAAGTGATTGGATAACGTTCTTCTTTTAGAGATAAAGTTCTCGTCATAAAAAGTGTTATCCAACCTTCACATAATATATTCGTTTAAGCAAGTTGAGATTGAAATAGTTCTCGTGTAAAGAACCAAAATGAGGATATGTTGAGGAGTTGGAACCAATCATAATATAAAGAATAGGGAGGAAAAGAAAAATGAAGTATGGAGTTGGAATTGATATTTCAAAAGGAAAAAGCACAATAGCAATATTATCAGTTGTAGGAGAAGTAATTGAAGAACCATTTGAAATAGAACATGATATTAATGGACTAAATCTATTGGAAGAAAAAATAAAAGATATTCCAAAAGAAGATTTAAAAATTGTAATGGAAGAAACCGGAACTTATCATTTACCAATATTAGGTTATTTACTGGATAAAGGATATTTTGTAGTTGCAGAGAATGCCTTAAAGATTAAAAAATATCTTGATCGAGGGTTAAGAAAAGCTAAGACAGATAAAAAAGATTCATTAAAATTAGCAGAATATGTTTGTGATAATTGGTATAAATTGAATAAAGTAAGAGAAAACGAAGAAATATATGATAATTTAAGATTTTTATCAAGAAGATATTTAGATAAAATAGCAATTCAAACTAAAGAAAAAATAAGCTTCTCAAATTTATGTGATTTATTATTTCCAGGATATTATCAATTGTTAAATGAAAATACATTTATTTTAGGTTTAGAAATATTTAAAAAGTATTATCATCCAGAAATTATTATAAATAAAAAACAATCTCAATTTGTGGCAGAGATTGATAAATTAGCAAGAAAGTTAGGACATAAAGGAGCAGGAATTACTTTAGCAAATAAAGTATATAACCTAGCCCTTAAAACAATTAGTCCACGTCCTAACAATAAATATGCACAGCTTTCTGTAGAATGCTGTGTAGATGAATTAATCTTAACAATTAAGTCATCTAATAAAATTATATCAGAAATGGATAAACTTGCAAGAGAATTACCAGAATATAATGTTATTAATGAAATTCCTGGATGTGGCAAAAAACTAACTTCAAGAGTAATAGCAGAAATTGGAGATGTAAGAAGATTTAAAAATGCTGGGAGTATTATAGCATATGCGGGATTAGATGCACCGCCATATCAATCTGGACAGTTTGAAGCAACAAATAGACATATATCTAAACGAGGTAATAAATATTTAAGAAAAACTGGATATGAAGTAATGAAATCCATAAAAAGCAGTTGTAAATCAGATAATGAGTTGAAATCTTATATAATAAAAAAAGAAAATGAAGGTAAATTAAAGAAGGTAGCTAAAATTGCAGGATTAAATAAGTTTTTAAGAATTTATTATGGAATAGTCAAAAAGAAATATAAAGACCTAGAAATATGGTAATTATAATTTTTAATATTTCAAAAAAAGACCTAGAAATAGGTCTACTTTAGCATGATTTGATATACAAAACTATAAAATTTTAAAAATTTCTTAAAAACTATTGATTTTTATTAGCAAGTTTTTATGTTAAATTATTTACCAAAAGTTTAAGTGAGAACAGCAAATTACAGAGGTCATAGAATCTATATAACAAGCTTGATGAAATAATGATGGAAACAGAAGACTTAAATTCAGAAAGGAGTAAGTTATGAACTATTAGCATTACAATTTGATGATAGCGAAACTCCTAGATTTAATGATAATGCAAGAACTATGAAAATAGATAATCAAGATTTCACTATTTATTATAGCAACGAATGTCCTTATGTAGAATATGAAGTAAAAGAATTAACTGAATATTCAAAAGAAAATAATAAAAAAATCTCTTGATTTCAACAAATTTTTCTGAAAACGATAAAAATATTTAAAATGTTGATATAAAACTTGCTGAAATCGGTAGAAAATCTATTGAAATCGGTTGACATTTTCGGTAAAAAAAGTATAATATTTCTTGTATCAGATCTTATGTTTTTAGCTTTTAAAAAACTATTTAGAGATCCAACTTTTGATACAAAATGTGGTGATAACTATGAATCATAACGAAATTATTTCAAGTAATAATAAATATAATGAGAATAAAATTAGTTCGTATTTTTATAATAAAACAGTACATGAAAAAAGTAAAGAAAAAATTGATAACTTACATAAATATAAACCAAGTAAAAAAGTGTCAGTATTACTTGGCGATTATTATGAGCAAATGGCAATTATTTCAAATTCCGTCTTAGAAAGTATTGGTTGCAAAACAACTATTGTTCCCAGTTGTGAAGCATTAATTCAAGAGTTTATGGATAATCCAAATAAATATAATGTAATTATTACAAATAATACTTATTCAAATAATGGTAGTGGTGAAGAAGTCTTAAAAGTAGTAAAAAAAATAAGAAAAGATATAAAGGTAATTGTATTAACAGTTGAAAGAAACGAAACTAAACATTTTATAAATATAATTGGTTTTGATGGATATTTAGAAAAACCATTAGATCAGAGAAAAGCTATTTCCGTACTTACAGCATTGATCCCAAAATTAAAGTTTAATAGAGTTGAACCAATGTATTACATATATAATAATAAAAATAGATTTTAAAAGTATGGCATAATGTATAATGAAAGACAAATAGTAATTTATAAGGATGGAATGTTATGAAAGTATTAATAGATTTGATAGTTTTAATAATAATATATTTTTGGAGATTTTATAGAAAATGGAAGGTAAAAGGTAGAGATGTATTACTTATAAATACAACTATGTATATATACTTATCTTTTGTGTTGTATTTTACTTTAATGCCGATAATAACATCTTTGCCATTTATGTTTAATCATCCATATCATCCAATGAATTTAGAACCATTTTCTGATGTTATAAATGGTAGAGGCGATTTTTTTAGACAAGTGCTCTTAAATATTGTAATGACAATTCCATTCGGATTTTTATTACCTTTAGTAAAGAGAAAAAACACAAACCTATTGCAAATTATTTTTTATACTTTTCTATTAAGTTTAAGCATAGAAATTTTACAACCTTTAATAAATGGTTCTAGGTCAGCAGATATAACCGATTTGATAACTAATATTATAGGTGGAATTGTTGGTTATATAATATACTTGATATTAAAGTCAATAATAGTTAAAATATTAAAATGTTTAAAAAATGAATGATCTAGGACTCTACGATAAGTAGGTTGCAAGTATTAATATTCTCATTTATAATTTTAAATGGAGACAGAAAAAATGAATAATTATATAACGGTTAAAATTATAAAAGAATTAAGGGAAAAAGAACATTTAACACTACTTTTGAAATTTTTAAAGATGAATTAGCTAAAGGAGAAAAAGTTTTGGTTGCGGGATTTGGGACATTTAAAATTACTGAAAGAAAAGTCAGAGACGGTAGAAATCCATTAACTGGCAAAAAAATAAAAATTAAAGCTTCAAAATCAATAAACTTTAAACTTAGCACAGCCATAAAAGACAAAATAAATTAAATACTTATAAACAAGTCAAAAATGGCTTGTTTTTTGTAAAGTGAGAGAAAAAAATAAAAAAATCTACCGAAAACGGAAAAAATGTGGTATTATATATATAACAAGATGATATATTGCAAGAAAAGAAAGGAGGAAATATGTGAAGCTTATTTATAGAATACTACTAATTTTTATAATAATAGTATTTGCATTTCTGGTATTCTTTGTTGAGGAATGTATAAGGTTAGAACTTAATTTGTATGATAAGCCACTTGTTAAATTAAAAGTTGAAGAAATAAAGAGCAATAACAAAAATATATATATTGAAGAAATACACAGTTTAGGTTTTACTGTTAGATATGAATATGATCTTAACCAAAAGTCAGAGGATCTAGTCCAATACACAATTTCCAAAAAGACTTTTAAAGCAATACTAAAAGGAAATGTTTGGCAGTGGTCTAAAGATACAAAAGAGGAAAACATCAAAAAAATAATTGCTGAAAACAACTATATTATTGTAGATGTTAGAACTAAAGAAGAATTTGATTCTGGTCATTTAGTTGATGCAATAAATATTCCAGAAGAAGAACTAGAAAAAAATCTTAATAAACTTGACAAAAACAAATATATTTTTGTTTATTGTAGAAGTGGAAGAAGAAGCCACAATGCAATGATTAAATTAAACAAAAATGGTTTTAAAGATGTTATTGATTTAGGGGGATATGAAAAAATAACAGTTTTTAAAAAAAATAACTAAATTGGAGGAAAAAAATGAAAATTGAAAAAAAAGAAATAATTAAACTTATTGTTATAATAGCACTTGCAGCTATAATGTGTGGGGTAGTATATGTTCTATCAAATAATAAAAAAATTAATCTTCCTAAAATGGGAGAAATTAAAGAAGTTTTAATAAAGGAAGATAATAGAGTTGTTACTATTAGTGAAAAAAAAGAAATAGAAAAGATATACAAAATAATAGAAAATAAAAAGTCTATGAAAAAAAGTGTAACAGATACACCAAAAGATGTTAAAAAACTTATAAAAATTTCTTTCATTATAGGTGATGATGAGAAAAATATAATGAATATTTATATGAAAGATGATATGTATTATCTTGAACAACCATACAATGGAATATTCAAATTAAGTAAAAAAGAATATGAAGATATACTGATGTATTTATCTAAAGTCTATACTATTGGTGAAATGTCAAAATATAATGTTACAAACAACAAAATAATGTTGGAAATAAAAAATGACGAAATGAAAGATAAAAAAGATACTGATAAAAAAGCAGAAATGAAGTCAGAAAATATGATGAATAACAAAATTAAATTGATTATCAAAAATATGACTAAGAAAACCTATGAGTATGAAGCAGATTTTTATGTAGAAATGGAAAAAGATGGTAAGTGGTATGAAGTAAAATGGACAGAAGAACCATCATTTAACTTAATTCCTTATGTGATTAAGGGTGAGGAAACAATTACAACTGAAATAGATGGAATATTTAGAGAATCTTTGACAAAGGGAAAATACAGAATTGTTAAATCATTTACTGAGGAAAATTCAAGCGAAGATACTGAAATAGTATATTCAGCAGTAGAATTTGAAGTTAAATAATATAAGAGAAGAAAGCATTTCTGATACTATATAAGTAATGCTTTCTTTTATTGTAATAATCTGGGGAGATGTTTAAAATGAAAGAAAAAACACCAAATTGGTTAAAACTAGATAATGCTGCAACTATATACCCGTCAACATTATCAAGAAAATATGCTGCTATGTTTCGTGTTAGCATGACTTTAAAAGATAAAATAGACAAAGATGTTTTACAATATGCATTAAACAATGTAATAGATAGATTTCCAACATTTAAATACAAGTTAAAACAAGGACTTTTTTGGTGTTATTTTAAAAGAATAAAAGATAACCCCATAATAGAGCAAGATTATAATAATCCTATGTTAAGAATAAAGTTTAAAAATCATAGAAATTACCTATTTAGAGTTAGATATTATGAAAATAGAATTGCAGTTGAATTTTTTCACGCATTAACTGATGGAACTGGGGCAATTATATTTATATCTACACTAGTAGGAGAATATATTAAATTAAAATATAATACAAAAATTACATATAATAATTATGTTTTAAATCCAAATGAAAAGGTTAGTAAGGGAGAATATAGTGATGATTTTAAAAAGTATGCTAGAAAAGCTGGGAAGTTAGTGCATGAAAAACCAGCATACCATTATAAAGGAACTCTTATTAGTAATAATGATTTAAATGTTATTACTGG
>CAKPJX010000029.1 GCA_934163035.1 uncultured Bacilli bacterium
AGTTCCTATATCCATATATGGATCTTTTAAATATGTCATTTCAGTTATTATCTTGTTGCCTGAATTTTCTGGATGCGCTGCATCAATTCCAACATTAGCATTACTATTTGGTGCTATTTCAAATGTAATCATAAAATCAGTTATTGTTACTTTAGAAAAGGTAATACTTTTACCAATAACATTACCTTCATTGTCTAATTCACTATCATTTTCTACTACATCAGCAAATTTTTGTTCTGTATTATCTTTAGTAGATATAAAATAAGCTACATTATCTCGAATATTAAGTTTTTGAAATGTTGATCCATTATCTGTAGTATAAATATTTTTTATATCCAAACCACTTGAGAAAATAAATTTTCTCTGATGTAATTGATCATTAATTTTTACATTATTTTTGATACTGTCATGAGTATTATCTGGAAATCTCCACCTTCCAGCATATCCGGAATTATCACCACCAGTAAAGAATAACATACCATTTTTAGCATTGTAAACCATATCCATTGCATAATTTCCGTTTTCAATTGCATCATTCCAACCATTTTGATCAGTACTAGCAATTAATACACCATTAATAAAATCAGAAGCATTTTTAGCATCTACTTCACAATCTGTTAAATTCCAAGCTCCATTTTCAGCAGTAAACACAGCATTCCCAACTAATACAGTATAAGTACTTCCAATTATTGAAAAAAAGTTAGGCATGCTTTCTTCCTTACCTTGTACAACATTATCGGGTAGTATTAAATATGATCCAACTTCAACATTTGATGCCCTTCTTTGAGTCGCCTCATTACCCTGACCTAATTTTATACTAGATACAGTACCACTAGTTTGCTTTCTA
This sequence comes from uncultured Bacilli bacterium, assembly GCA_934163035.1. Lineage (GTDB taxonomy): Bacteria > Bacillota_I > Bacilli_A > RF39 > UBA660 > CAG-877. Next base: position 848 of record CAKPJX010000029.1, read on the forward strand.
ATATAAGTTGTATATTTACTTACTAATTTATTTAATGTTAGGCTTGTATCATCGCTAGAACTAGAATCACCAGTTAACTGTAGATATCCTGAAACATCAAGCTTATAGATTTCATCAGTAGTATCTAAACTTTTCTTAAAAGTGTTAAAATCACTAGTAAAATCATAATTCATTTCATTTGTTGATTTATTATAATAAACATCTAATATCTTATAAGCACTAAAAGTATCCATTTTAGTTACATCCTCATTATATTCACCAACATTATTTAATAAAATATTAGTCGTATTAGTAACATATTTAAAATTACTATCACTCGTAAGCATTTTTGTATCATCTGTTGTAATTGTTACTCCTTCCGCCCATACATTTAATAAACTACTAAATGGTAAAAGAAGCAATATTAAAAGCAGCGTTATTGTAATTACTTTGTTTAATTTTTTCATATTCTACCCTCTTTCTATAATAAAATTGTATCATACTATTTTTAGTTATCATAGAAAGAAGTACATTCCGGCTGTAAAGTTGACAAAAATTAATTACACTTATACATAAAACAATCCTCATCATGTGAATAAATAATACCAATAGCCTGTAAATATGAATAAATAATTGTACTACCTACAAACTTCATCCCTCTTCTTCTTAAATCATTAGAAATATTGTTTGATAATTTTGAAGCAGTTTTATTAACTTCGTAAATGATTTTACCATCCCAGAAACTTCTTAAATATTTTTCAAAAGAGCCAAACTCATCCCCTATTTTTCTAAATACTTTAGCATTACCTATAGTAGCATTTATTTTAAGCTTATTTCTAACTATTTTTTTATTACCTAATAATTCATTAATCTTTATATCATCATAATTAATAATCTTATCTATATTAAAATTATCAAATGCCACTCTAAAATCGTCTCTCTTATTTAAAATGCATTCCCAAGATAGACCAGCTTGAAATGATTCAAGAATTAACATTTCAAATAAATAATCTTCATCTAAATTTAACCTACACCATTCATTATCATGATATAAAACATAAAGATTATTATTCAAATTACACCAAGAACATCTCTTTTTATTATCTATACCCACTTAAATCACCTAAATTATTATATAATAAAAAGCTAGAACATTCTAGCCATCATAATGCATAAACATATCCGCCTTCATAAAAGTTTAGACTTTCTAATCTAGAATTAATTCTATTTAGATTGCTGTTGTTTTCCCTAGTCTGCCATATCTTATCTTCAAAATATACATAAATAAGTTCTTTTTTTAAATCTGAAATTTTTTTATTTTGCTTGAAATCAGATATTGGATTTATGCCAAGTTTTTAGACACGTTTTTTCACAATTTTATATAATTATTATCTATTATGATTTTAGAATAAGATTCTGTTTTGTTTTATTTAACAAGAATCTTTTTTTCATTATGAATAATCTAAATATTCTTGTAAATGTCTCATTGATACCTTAACCAAGTTTCAAGTTGAGAATGTGTTCACTTATTTCAGATATATTAAATATGCCATTACTATGAAATCATGATGGAATAGCATTTAATACCGATTTATATTTACTACAAAATTGATATTGACATAAAATAAGAAGATGATTTATTCATCTAAAGTGTAGCATTGAGTATATTTTCCTTGATGTTGTAGAATTTTTAGCTCTTTCTGACTAAATCAAAATTTACACTTCCGTTCATCCTAAACCTAATTGTGAAAAATATCTAGTTTTTTAGTTTCTCATTACCTTTAAATTCTTACTAACTTTGGATTTCTCTATAAGATCAAAAAAGGAAGCAAATGTTATTTACCTCCATAATGCACAGAAAAATAATCTTAATTTTTCATTTTTTATTATTTTATAAATTCCAATCAGGACTAAAATAATATAACATTCTTAACTTTTTCTCTAAGCAAATTTTATAAAAATCAAGAATAGTTAATTCATCATAATATTTAATATTTTATGAATCTTTATTTCAAAGCAAACAAAACATCACAACCTATAGAGATCCTATTTTCATTATAGTTAAATAAGAAATAGTGTCATTTTCAGGTGTAAGTACCACCGCTGTAGGGGAAGAAATTGCCAAATCTATTTTCTCATCAACATTTAAATTTACAATGATAGAACCAGTAAATGTTACATATTCTTGATTATCTACTCTCCTAGTAATTTTAGTACCATTAATAGTAACATTCTCCTTTCTAACTTCAATAGAAACATCTGCAGTTGCAGAAGATTTAGCCTCAAAAAAGTAATCCACTTTATATATTCCAGCTTTTTGAATCTTAACTGTATTAGTAAACGATATATCAACATTTTTCATCTGAGTCTGTTGACTAAGTTCAACCTGATAGGCAATGTTTGGCATCAAAGAATATGAATTACCATTATCTTCATAAAGGTTTGCATAAGCTTCAAGTAAAGCTACCCCCGTAGAACCTTGAGGACCTATATCACCTTTTGGTCCCGGTGGTCCTTGTTCGCCCTTTGGGCCAACATCGCCATTTGCACCATCAAACCCCTGTGGTATATAAAAGTCAAGTGTATGAACATTTCCAATATATGTATCTATAACCCTAGCTTTTGCATTAGCGTCCAGAGTTTCCGTTTTACCTACAACCAGTTTATCACCATCTTTTCCCTTTTCTCCTCTTGGAATTTTAAAATTTAAAATCACATCCTTATCAGTTCCTACATTTTCAACAATAGCATCCTTATTAGCATCTAAAGTTTCCGTTTTTCCTACTTTAATAGTAGTTGGCCCATCTTCACCTTTTGGTCCTTGAGGCCCAGGAATTCCTTGTTCTCCTCTTTCTCCCTTTGGCCCCTGTATATAGCAACGTTTAACTATATTTTCTTCTTCTATTCTCTTTTTTATTTTTTCATAATCATCATTACAATTACAATGATGAACAACATTATTCACACTAACCCCTCCTAAATTTTACATTTTAAGGTGTCCACCATCACTTTAATTTTCCTCAAGATACAAATCTCCATCTTCAATCGGCACATTTACAAAATTTGAATCCATTAATGTAAACCTTTTGAGTGGTGCCATAGGATTTGCTATCTCAACGACTTCTTCATTCACTTTCATCTCTATACTTCTTAACTCTTCACTAAATGTATGCTTACCATCGCTAGAAACTTGTTTAAAATATATCTTAGAACTTTTACTTGGCGAAAATGGAACATTTGTAAACTTAGCATTTCCATCTGTATCTGTGGTTATCTCAACACCTGTTTCATTTCCCTGATAATCTGTTCTTATAAATTTAGCTCCTACTATTTGTATTCCAGTAGTAGAACTACCAGTATCTGTAACATGTATTGTAAGAGTACCTGTTGCTGAAATTGTAAAATTATAAGTCCCAGTATCATTTACTATTTCTATACTTTTAGGAGTTAATGTTGTACTATCATATCCAGGCACTTCTGCAGACACATTATAATTTCCATTGACTATTTCTAAACTACCCAAACTATTAGTTATAGGAACTCTATGTCTTATTGCCATAAAATCATTTCCCCCTCTCTTATTTTAATTTCCGGATAACTAGAATCAAATAATAATACACTGATTCTATGTTTCAAATTATTAAAGTTCTTTCTATCAATACATATATAATATGTTTGATTATTTAAAGCATATAATGGTATTTGTATTAATCCATTCCCGGAACATATTAATAATTTATAAACTTTTCTATTAAATACAGGTAATTTAATTTTCTCATAAATACCAACTACTTTTCTAAAAATAATATTATTACAATTATCCTTTAAAACAACATCAACTTTGTTATTACAAAGACCTTCATTAGATACTAATTTTATATAAACATGCTCATTATTCATAAATCACCCCATTATAATATATTTTATGTATACATTGAATATATGAAAAGGCTATATATACTACTCCAATTCTATTGTCCATATATATCTAGTTGCATATTCATCATTTAAATTAAAAGTAGAACCATCTAACCTTAATAGTAACCCCCTATCTTTAGAAAATGTTATATTCTCGACACTTACATCTTCACTTGCTTTTACTCCTTGATATACCAAAGTCGGACTTGTTCTTAACATAAATGTCTCATTATCAAACTTCTTAAATATTAATGAATCACTTAATACTTTAGCATCTTTACTCATCATTGGATTTAAATAACTAATATATAAATTCCAGCTATTACTATTTTTCCTACTATCTACTACCGTTACTGTACTAGAACTTGTTCTCCCCAAGATAACAGGATTAAGAGTCATAGGTATATTGTCAAATGTTGCAACTTCAGTAGACTTTAGAAGAGTAACTTCCCCATCAAAAGGAGTTATTATATCTCTTGTATTATAAATAAAACTAGTAGGTGTACAAACAATAACTTTTATATTAGTTCCATCTTTAATATCTTCTTCTAAAATATATTCAAATAAGCCATCAACATTCGAAGTTACAACTTCACTTATATCATCAAAAGCAATCAAAACATCTGTATTTGCCATTGTATGGCCAGATATTTTAATAGAAGCATTATCAATTGGATGAATATTAACCTTAATCATCCCAATAGAAAATTCTTTCTTATTTTGAAAAATAAATTTATCTAAACTAGGTAATTTTCTCTTTTCCTCCTCAGTATAATTAGTTTTAATTATTGTTGTAGTATTCTTATCAAAAATCCCACTTATCTCCGACAAATTATCATCTTTATACCAAGAATAGTCTGGCAAATTATCAATACTACCTGCAATTGCAATGTCAATAGAATCTTGCCACATATTTAATCTATTAAATGTAAAAGAAAATTTAACAGGATTTGTTGTATATAATATATTAGCATTTTTATTATAAATAGTAATATTCTTAGGATTATTAATAATAAAGTTTTGATTCGTACCTTTAAAATAAATATTATAATTGTCCACTGGTGCATTAGCAAAAGTATTTATTATGAACAAACTAGCACCATCATTTATAATAAAATCACCATAAACATTCCACATAGGAACTCTCTGATGGTTATTTTCAACAAAATTAAAAGTAGAACACTCATCAATTAAAACATTTCTACACCCATTATTAAGAGTTTGCGCGAATCCGTTTCCCGTAACCAAATTAAACTCTGAATTATATAACACTCTAAAATCTAATCTTGGCGTACCATTAAAAAAAGCATTTGTAGTATTTAAACTAACTCTACTATTTATAAGTATAGTAAACAATGCTGGATCTATAGTGTGTTGATATGAAAAAGCCGTATTAGGACTAACTAAAGTAGTTTTACCCCCAATTTCAACTTGATTGCAATCACAAATTCTCTGAGCACTTACATTATTAGTATCCTCAACAGTTATCTCACTATTTAATATTTTAATTATCCCATATGGATTATAAGATAACTTTACACCATTAAATTTAACTTTACTATATATAACTTTAACATTTCTATAATTAATATCATCAGGGACATATATAACCCCCAAACTATGAGAAGATTTTATAATTAAATTTTTAATAACTATGGTATGATTAGTTGAACTTGCTGTAATAATATCATCCATCTCAGACAAATAATTAGAATATGTATATTCATGATTCTGATATGTGCCATCTATAATTATTTTTTGCTTATTACTATTAATAGTAAACCCAGAATCAAGTGTTATATCATTTCCAAAATAAATATATACATATTTATTATCCTCACTTAATATTTTTTTAAATTCCTCACTTGTAGTTACCACCACAGTCTTATCGTCTATTATTTGCATACTCTCACATCCTCATAATAATTTATGAAAAAAATAAAAATATACATAATCAAAATATAACACGTATATTGTTCATAGACCTAGTGAATAGAATTTTTTATTACAAACAATAGAAAAAAAATAGAAATTCCAATTAGAAAATCTATTCTTTTATTTTTCTTTATTAGCAAGTTTGATAACCGATTTAGTATATTTCATAAGTTCTTTTTTATTCTTAAATCCACAAGTCATTGCGAAGTAATCCATATAGTTAGTATCTTTATAATTTGTTACATTAACAATTCTATCAATATAAAGAGCTTTACCATTTTTGATCTTGCCAACTTTTACATTGCTCGTAGTTATTAGTATTATTACTAACAATATAACTAGAAGAGCACATGAAATAATGATAATTTGTTTCTTCTTAATTTTTAATTTTCGTTTCTTCATATTATCATCCTTTCTTTGTTAAAAAAGGAGTTAGAGAAAACTCTAACTCACATTTTAATTTGTTTGTTTTCTTCTATAAGCAAATACTCCAGCACCTGCTAATCCAATAATTGATAAAATACCTGTTGCTAAATGCATCATAACATTATCACCAGTTTTAGGATTTTCTACATTTGTACCTGATGATTTTTCCGTTGCTACTATTCCATACTCGCTTAAATGTGATGTTTCAAAAACTATATATCCATCTTCTATTGTTGCTGGTATAGTTTCTTTTATTTCATCATTTAAAATATAAACGACTTCATATTTTTTGTATCCTTTTAAATCCTCTGGTAAAGCAATTTTTATTTTCATTTTAGTATTATCAATCTTAACTACTTGACCATTTTCTAATACATTTATATCTGCTAAGTATTTAATATTTTTGTCAGATAAATTCTTACTTACTTCAACTTTTTTAATATCCAAAGTATAGTTTTTACTTACTTCTTTTTCAAAAGTAATACTACCATTTATTGCACCAGTGCTTTTGATTTCTTTTACAGTATCTTGAGTAGGTTGTTCAGTTGATGTAGGTGTCATTGTCAAAACTCCATAAAACCATGCAACAACATTATTACTCTCACTAATACTAACTGAATCAGGATTCATAGTTATAGTTTTTCCATTTATACTTATTTTTGTTTTATCTTTATCAAAATAATAACCATTTTTAACAGCTTCATCTGTTAATTTTACATATATATTATAACTATATTTTGTGTTTTCTTTAAATGATGTAAGAAGTGTATCACCCCAATCTTTATAACGGTTATTCCAATACTCTGATGATGTTATTATTTCATCAGCACCTGCCCAACCCTCATTGTCAATTTCATATAATGCATTGTCAGCAACTTTGCCAGTAAATTTTGGTACATCTCCAACATTAAATTTAGTCGTTACACCATTTATCTCTACAAGTTCAACTACTTTCTTTGATATAGGTTTAATTGTTTTTATCGCCGTAACATAAACTCCACTGCTATTTTTTATTACATTTTCTTTTTTTACAGTTTCATCATTAATTTTAACTGTGCAACCATCTTTGAAAGAATATCCATCTTTTGCCTTTAAAGAAATACTATACATATATGTTTTCCCCTCTTCAAAGGTAGTTATTTTTTTATCTTGTGAAAGAGCATTATTTTTGTTTTCATCAGAATACCAAAACTTAACTGGATTGGACTCTCCATTTTCATTAGTCTCCATCTCTTCCCAATATTCATATTCTATTTCGTAGTTGTCATAATTACCTGCTTCATCATAAGTTATATGAGCAGATGCTTTTGGGGTATCCCCTGCTACATAATCAAAATTGACACTACCTATATTTGCTTCGCCAATTTCTGTTGCTGCAAATGTAGTTATTGGTGCGATGCACATAGTAAATAAGAACATTAATACAGCAGTAATTAGTATTTTACTTTTCTTCATAATTTGTCCTCCTAATTTTCTCTTTTCCTTTTATTATTAATCACTACAGTAGTAGCAATACCTAACACTGATATAATAGATAACATTATATATATGCCAATATTATCGCCAGTCTGTGGATTAGTAATGTTTTCTGTCTTTTCTGTATTTACTTGTTTTTCTTTAACTTCAAATTTAGTAGTTGCTGATCCATTATCACTAAATTCAACTTTGATTGTATGTTCACCAACTGATAGTGTATCAACATATTCTTTATTTAAAGTAATAACAGTACTACCAGATTCTGCTTTATAATTTTTAGCATCAACTAATATTCCATCAATATATAGTTTGCCATCAAATAAACTAAAGTCAGCATCTATTCTAAATATTGTGTTTTTTGATTCATCAATAGTATATATTTGATTTGCTCCTTCAGTAAACTTATATTCTTTAGGACTAACTTCTTCCTTTACATATTGGAATGTGAATTCATATTTACATCTTGTATAATAATCAGTTCTTGTTTCATTTATAATGCCACTATCAGTGCCATCATAATTCAATGCAGAACCTGTATATTTAGTATGAAATCCTTTAAAATTTTCGCTTTTTTTAGTTCCTACATTTACTGCAGTTAATATTGCTTTATTTTCTGATTTATTTCCAACTATCTTGATAACGGCTTTGCTTTCATTATCTGTTAATAATAGACCATTATAATCTCTCCTATAATATAGTGTTTTATCTAAATCTGCAAATGATTTTAATCCTTCTGTTAACTCATCAGTTTTTGAAAAATCTATTA
>CAKPJX010000030.1 GCA_934163035.1 uncultured Bacilli bacterium
TCTTATCAACCTCCTTTCTAAAATAGAATAGAGGTGACACTCATATAAATGTTCCGAGCAAATTATATTGGAACAAAGTAAAAAAAGCAAACCATCAAAAATAAAGATTCACACAAATCAATGTATGAATCTATTGTTTTTCTAATTATAAAAGTTAATTTTATCAGTAATTTTATTTAAATAATATTATTTAACTATAATTAAGTTAATAGGATTACATGTTGATAAAACCTTTTCATCATAACTACCAGCATTACATACTGAACCAGAGGAAGAATCACCGTTACTACAACTATCAACAAATGTAGCTGTGATTGTAAATTGAGGATATGCTTGCTTTGTAGCACTTAACACCTGTGCTCCTGTATTTCCACCTTGAATAAAGAACTTTATATTATTGCATGTAGGAGTAGATGGTTTACTATTATTATTGTTATTGTTGTTATTGTTGTTATTACCAGAATTACTATTTGATCCAGAAGGAGCTTTTCCATTACTCAAAGTAACTGTAACGGTTGTACCAGAAGACACCTCAGAGCCAGCACTAATTGATTGACTAATAGCTTTTCCTTTTTCAACACTACTACTATACTTATAAACAAAACTATAACCAAGACCAGCAGCTTTAAGTTTACTAATGGCTTCGTTTTTAGTTAGACCCTTAACATTAGGAACAGAAACTTTCTTACCATCAGAAATAGTTACAATTATTGTATCACCATTTTTAATAGTATCACCTTTATTATAAGAGTATTTAATAACTTCACCAATTGCTACATCATTACTAAATTCGTGACGTTCTTCATAATTAATATTATATTTAGCTGCCCATTCTCTAAATTCATTAAAGTCTTTAAAATCTCCCATCTTTAATTTACCTTTAGAAAGAGTAATAGTAATAACGTCACCTTCTTCAACAACGTCACCTTTATTATGACTTGATGAAACAACTTTATTTTCTTCAACTGCTTCATCATATGAATCTTTAAATTCTATTTTTAATTTATTTTTTATAATCCAATTAGTAATATCAGTAACACTCATTTTCTTTAAATCAGGTACCGTAATTTTTTTACCCTTACTAATAACAATTTTAACAGTTGTAATATCATCACCAGATATCTTAACCATTGTACCAGGCTTAACATCTTGGCTAATTACATTACCACGCTTAATTTTACTAGAAAAATCATAACTAATCTCATACTTAATACCATATTTTTTTAAATAGAATAGGGCTTCAGTTTTACTTTTATTAGTTAAGTCACTGATTTTAACTTCACTATAACCACGTTCTTCTCCATATGAGAATACAAACTTAATTTCTTCATTTCTTCTAACATTTCCAGATTTACTTTGTTCAATAAGCGTATTTTCTTTTGAATCAGATTGAACAAATTCAAATATAACATTAGTTAAATAATTCTTCTTAATAAATTCTAAGACATCTTCACTTTCATATCCAACCATATTAGGAATAACAATTTCTTTATCAGGATTAGGACCTTCACTAACTAAAACATTAACTTCTTTAATATTTTTTAATCTACTACCAGCTTTCACATTTTGATAAATTATATGGTATTCATCAACTATATCACTATATTCATAATCTTGATTCAAAGTAATTTTATTATCAGTAGACCATTCTATAGCATTAGTTAAACTTTTACCGACTAAATCATCCATAGTTTTAGTAAATGATAGATTAATAATTCCATAAGAAGAGCCAATTTCAAATACTAAATATGATACAAAAACAAAAATCATAAATAATTTAGTTTTCTTTTTATAAAATAAATTTCCACTAATACTACCAGTTAAAAGAAGACTGAAAAGTAATATCAATAGACCTCCAATTACATTATTTAAACTATTAAACTTATATAAGGATAATACAAAATATGTAATACTAAGAATAATCATAATAATTAAAAGACAGGTACCAAAAAAACTTTTTTTCTTTTTAGTATTAATTTTATCTTTATCTTTATTGTTATTTATATCATTATTGATCTTTTTAGCAACATCATCATTCTTATTATAAACTTTCTTTTTACTCAAAAAAATCACCTCTATTATATATAAGATTATATAATAAATAATGAAAAATAAAAACACTTACCCTAAAAAAAGATGTAAAAGAATGTCTAAAAAATTAAACTTAAGAAGTTATATATTTAAATAGAAAAACGACTATGCTACAATAAAAATGAAAGGTAGGATTTTATGGAAACAAAAGAAAAAAAGAATAATACTCATGTAGCAGTAGAAGTAATCTTATCAGCAATAATACTAGGATTAGGAGTATATATTGCTTATTCAAAGGGGTTAATATTAACTAAAGAAAAAATAACTGGTAAAGGCAATGAACAACAGGAGGAAAAAGTAAAAAAAGAGGAAGCTGAAGAAAAAACAAAAATTCCAACTGACATGGAAAAGGTAAATAAAGAATTGAATAACTACTTAAGTAAATACTTAACATATAGAAAAGATGAAAGCTATTTTAATAAAAACATGCTTTCAGATCCATCTAATAAGTTAAATTTAATTAACTTCGTACTTGAAGAAAATGGAATGTGGAACAAAACAAATTATGCTTCATCAGGAAGCGGACGTCAGGATTTCTCATATATCAGTATAGATACATATAAAACTAAGTATAAAGAAATTTATGGAAATCTAGATGACTTTGAAACTGAGATGAAAAATGCAAATCCAGCAGTAATCAATGTAGCCAGTAATATTGATTCGACTATGTCATCAAATCTAGTAGCTTGGAATTCAACATTTGGAACATCAGCTTATAAGGCAAAAATAGAGGCGTCAAAAATAACATATGACAAATCCAGTAGGCAGTATACAATAACTGGTACAGTACACTATGAAAGTCAATACGATGGCATTACACCAGAGAATGATAAGCATACTTTCGAGCTTATATATGCCAACGACGAAGAACAGAATTATTTAATTAGTTTAATGTTATTATAAAAAATATATTTATATAGTCAATGTAAAATATGCATTGGCTATTTTAATAATTTCAGAAATAATAGTAAAATAATCCATTTTGTAGACTTTAAGTCGCCTATTTGATACAATATATCTATAAATATATAAGTAGGGATGAAAATGGCTAAGTCAATAAAAGAAAACTTTAATAAAATATTATCTATTTTTATACTGATTCAACCAGTTATAGATTTAGTAACTGGTATACTAATTCATAACAAAATTAATTTAACTATAGGAATTATAATAAGAGCGTTATTTTTATTATTTATTGTATATACTTGTCTTTTTACATATAAAAGAAAAAAATTATTAATTCCATATCTAATTATATTTATTTATTCATTACTATATGTAATAGGAATTATAGTATTTAAAGATAATGCATCACTCTTTAAAGAGATACAAGGACTATTTAGAACAATGTATTTTCCTCTTCTTTTAATATCCTTATATAGTATAAAAGATGAACTAAATATAAGTAAATCAGTATTATTTTCTAGCTTAGTTTTATACTTAGTATTCATAATAGTTCCAACATCTCTAAATATAGGCTTTAAAAGCTATGCTATTACAAAAAGTGGAACCCTAGGTTTTTACAATTCAGCAAATGAAATAAGTGGGATTATCTCTATATTAACCCCAATAATATTTATAATGTTTAAAGAATCAAAAAATGTTTTTCTAAAAATAATATTTACTATAATTTACTTAATAGTAATATTAACAATAGGTACCAAAACACCTTTATTATCATTATTTGTTACAGTATTTTGGCTATATATATGGTTATTATTTAAATTTTTTAAAGAAAAAAAATATAAGTTAATTGGCTTATCTTTACTAGTCATAATAGTAGGCTTATTATCATTAGTAATGGTAATACCAAAAACTAATTTTTATAAAAACATTAAAACTCATATAAATTATTTAAAGATTAAAGATGTTGAAGATATAATAGAAAACCCAATAATATTTGATCATTTTATCTTTAGTGAAAGATTAACATTTTTAGGAAATAAGAAAGATATATATGATAATTCATCTATTTATCAAAAATTATTCGGTATCGGATATCTTGAAAATTATAAAGAAACTAAGTTAATTGAAATAGATTATTATGATATATATTATAGTCATGGATTAATAGGCTTTATTGTGTTCTTTAGCATATACATATATGTGTTAATAGATTTAATAAAAGGTAAACATATAATAGACTTTGATAGATGTATGATAAGTATTAGCTTATTTTTAGTAATAATCTTATCTATGTTTTCGGGCCATATTATAACAGCACCAGCTGTTAGCATTTTTGTAGCCATATTAATTATTTATTTAAAAGAAAAAAATAAAAAAGAACTATTATTCACAGCTGTTAATCTAGAAATAGGTGGTATAGAAACATCACTTATAAATCTAGCAAATAGAATAGATAAAAATAAATATAATGTAACCATTATATTAGAAGAGAAAAAAGGTGTTCTTTTAAATAGATTAAATAAGAATATAAAAGTATTAGAACTCAAAGTATCTAATAATAAAAATGCAATAATAAGAAAAACAATAAATACATTAAGAAGATTAATGTTTACAGTATTCAATTATCATAATTATGACTTTAGTTGTTGCTACGCAACATATGGACTAAGTGGCAATAAACTAAGTAAAATAGCCTCAAGTAATAATAGTATCTATGTACATAGTGACTATAAATATGTTTATAAAAATATAAATGATTTTCATGTTTTCTTTGATCAGAGAAAAATTAAAGATTTTAAATACATCATTTTTGTATCAAAAGAATCTCAAAATAGTTTTTTAACTGAATATCCAACCTTAAAGAATAAAACATTAGTATTAAATAATTTTATAGATATAAATTCTATAATAGAAAAGTCACATCAAAAAATAATAGAAAGAAATAATAAAAATAAAAAGTTATTTGTTTTTATTGGCAGATTAGATGATTCATCTAAAAAATTAACTAGGGCCTTAAATATAGTAAAAGAATTAAAAAATATTGAACTATTAGTAGTAGGGGATGGACCAGATAGAAAGAAATATGAAAAGTACGTAAAGGAAAATGATCTATCATCAAGAGTGAAATTTATTGGGCAAAAACCAAACCCTTATCCATATATGAATATAGCTGATTATATAATTTTAACATCAGACTATGAGGGTTTCCCAGTTGTTTATTTAGAAGCAATAGTGTTAAAGAAGAAAATTATAACAACGGTTCCAACAAGCGATGATCTAATTGATATTAGAAACTATGCAACCATTATTTCAAAAGATGAAAAAAAGATGGTAAAAGAAGTAAAAGAGGCACTCGAAAAAACTACAAAGACAAAAGAAATAGATTTAGAACAAGTACAAAATGAAAGAATGAAAAGCTTTGAAGCTTTATTTGATGGGGTGATTTAATGCCAAAGTTTAGCATAATAATACCAGTATATAATGTCGAAAAGTATCTAAGAAAATGTCTAAATAGTGTTTTTAGTCAAAACTATAAAAATTATGAAGTGATAGTTGTCAATGATGGAACTAAAGATAACAGTATGGATATTGTAAAGGGCTATCCAGTCAAAGTAATTAATGAAAAAAATCAGGGGTTAAGTGTTGCTAGAAATAATGGAGTAGAAAAGGCAACTGGAGAATACATCCTATTTTTAGATAGTGATGATTACATAGAGAAAGAATTATTAGAAGCGATAGACAAATCATTAGATAATAAACCTGACATTGTAAGATTTCAAATAAGAGAAGTATTTGATGATGGAAAGAAAATTGATTATCATGAAAAGTCATTCGCCAATAAAACTGGCCAAGAAGCATTCCAATTAATTACAAAATATCACTTTGTAGAAAACGCCTGGTGTTATGCAATACGAAGAGAATATTATTTAAAAAACAAGTTTAAGTTTAAAGAAAATACTTTTCATGAGGATTTTGGATTATTACCACTCGTTATTATAAAAGCCAAAAAAGTCAATAGTATCGACTATATTGGCTACAATTATTTACAAAGACAAGGTAGTATAATGAATAATAATGAGTATGCCAAAACCAAAAAGAAAGTAGAGGATATGTATGGCCACTATTGCTATTTAATAAATGAATCAAAAAAGTTAAGCTTTGACACTTCTATATTTAAAAGCTTTATATCTAATAGTTTAATTATAAAGATAACAGAATTAAATGATGAAGATTATAAAATATATTTAAAAAAATTAAAAAAAGATAAAGTATTCGATAATCTCCTAACTGATACATTTCAAAGAAAAATAAAGAAATATTTATTGAGATATAGCCCTAAAAAGTATTATAAATTTATGAAAAGGTAGTGATTAAATGCCAGATATAAGTATAATTGTTCCAATTTACAATGCAGAAAAATATTTAAAAAAATGTATCGACTCACTTATTGGCCAAACTAAAAAAGAAATAGAATTTATTTTAGTAAACGATGGCTCAACTGATAGTAGTGAAAATATTATCAAAGATTATAGTGATAAGAGAATTAAGTATTTTAAAAATAAAAATCAGGGAATAGGAAAAACAAGAAACTTTGGTATAGAAAAATCTACAGGGAAATATATAATGTTTTTAGATAGTGATGACTACCTAGATAAAGATGCTTGTAAATACCTCTTTAATAAAATAGAAAAAGAAAATTTGGATATTGTAGTATGTGACTTCTATAAAGATATAGATGGAAAAATAGAGAAAGAAAAAATACCAAGCTTTAAAAATTCATCTTTAGAAGAAAATAGTGAACTATTGCTAAATATAAATTTAGCTCCTTGGAATAAAATCTATAAAAGTAAATTAATAAAAGAAAATAATATAAATTTTGTTGAAGATCTAAAGTATGAGGATGCACCATTTGTAACAGAGTGCCTATTAAAGGCAGAGAAAATAGGCAAAATAGATAAATTTCTAAATTATTATGTTATCCATAAAAATAGTGAGACAACAACCAGAGATAAAAAGATGTTTGATATTATAAAAATTGTTGATATAATTAGAAGCCAATATAAAAATTCCAAGTACATAGATACAGTAAATACATTAACAATAAAAATACTTGTAAATTACACTATTCAACAAAGAGAAAATAAAAACGCAAAAGAAAGAAACAGATTTATAGACGAGGTATTTAATTATTTGAAAAAAAACATACCTGATTATAGAAAAAATATTTATTTTAAAAGAAGAAATATTTTGAAGGGAATAATAGAAAAAAATAGGATAATAACTAAAACTTATTGTAAAATATATGGATTAATCATTAATAAGTAAAATATGCTTTAATGACATCTAAAGAATAAATGACTATATACATATATGGAGTATAGAATAACTCAAAACACTTATACAAAAAAGTTTAAATTAAAGATTAATAACAACTTTTAAGGCAAACTTTATGCTAAAAATAGGAGTTAAATAATTATGTTACTTGATATTAAATGAGAATATATATGTTCTAATATTAAGAATACAACAGGATAAGCCTCTATATAAAATATTTTTACCATTGTTTACTATTGGTTTAAATTCTGTTATACTAATAAAGACATATTTAATGTAGGAGATGAAAAGATGTTAGTACTAAAAAATATATGGAATAATATGAAAAAATATCAATTTCTAATGTTTCAATTAATAATGAGAGATTTTAAAGTCAAATATAAGAGATCAGTATTGGGAGTGCTATGGTCAATTCTACAACCAGTACTAATGATGGTAGTAATGGCAATAGTATTCTCACAAATGTTTAAATTCAAAGTTGAGGGAACTAACTACCTAGTGTATTTAATGACTGGACTTATTATGTTTAACTATTTTTCAGAAGCATCATCAAATGCTATGACTTCTGTTGTGTTTAATTTCACACTTATAAATAAGGTCTACATTCCGAAGTATATTTTTCCAATATCAAAATGCCTATTTGTAGGAATCAATTTCTTGTTTACACTAATACCATGGTTTGCGATAATTTTATTATCATATGTGGGATTAGGACAATATCCAGCAAGTATTAATTGCTGGTATATATTATTACCATACATATTTATATGTTTATTTATGTTTACACTTGGTATAGGTATGATACTAGCATGTATATCCGTTTTTTTAAGAGATATGTTTTACATATATACAATTATATTAAGCATATGGAATTATCTAACTCCAGTATTCTATAGTATTGAGATATTACCAAGTAGTTTGCAATCCTTATTTAAGCTAAATCCTCTTTATATGTTCATAACATGTGCAAGAAGTATAGTGTTAAGTGGACAACGACCATCAATAATGCAATTATTAGTTATTGGAACAGTAAGTTTTGTTACTATGATAATAGGATTAGCTTTCTTTAGAAAAAAACAAGATAAATTTATATATTATATATAATAGTTTGAAAAAATGATTACCCAAATATAACAATAATTAATAATGTGCAATTTATTATACTTATTAAATATGATAAGTAAAAAATATAAATAGAAAGGAATCGATCAAATAGATAAATATTTCTATAGGTTGATTGTATGATAATATATGATAAAGCTAGAAAATATTTCAATGAAATTTAATTTAGGAATAGAAGCCACATCG
>CAKPJX010000031.1 GCA_934163035.1 uncultured Bacilli bacterium
CATCTAAAGTTGTTATACCTTTTCCAACTTTATTAATACCATCAACAAGTAATGGCCTATATGTGCCTTTTAGTGCACACTTTCTTATTTCAATACTTGATGCACCATTCATTACTAATTCTTTTGTCTCTTCATCCAAATTAAGTATTTCAAAACAAGCAATTCTACCAGCATATCCAGAATGATTACATTTTGTACACCCTACAGAATCATAAGTAACTGCTTTATCTAAGTTATACTTAACCCCATATTTCTCTCCTATTGATGTTATAATCCTTTTCTCATTATCATTAAATGGTCTTTCTTTTCTACAATGTGGACAAATTTTTCTTACTAATCTTTGAGAAATTGCTGTTGCTAATGTACTTGAAATATCATAATCAGAAATTCCTATTTTTCTTAATCTTGTTATAACCTCTACTGCATCTATTGTATGTATTGTTGATAATACATAGTGACCTGTTTGTCCAGCTTGCATAGCAATTTCGGCTGTTTCTTTATCTCTTATCTCTCCTACTAATATGATATCAGGGTCTTGTCTTAATATTGTTCTTAAGTTATCTGAGAATGTTGATTTTGGATCAACTTCAATTTGGTTTAACCCTGGGATACGAATTTCTACGGGATCTTCAATTGTTGTTACATTTATATTTGGTTTATTTAAATAGTCTAACATACTATATAATGATGTTGTTTTACCTTCACCAGTAGGTGCTGCTATTAATGTTATACTATTTCTTTTATTAATACTTTTGTCCAAATCTTCTGGTGTTCCTGGATATCCTAAATCAAATATACTTTGAATTGAATTATTTTTCTTTAATAATCTTAATACAAATTTTTCTCCATATACATTTCTTTGTGAAGATACACGGATATTATAATCATCATATAATAAAATTCTACCATCTTGTGATTCTTGGATTTCTTGATGCATATTTGAAATAGCTTTTAATCTACCTACTACTTGTGGTAGTTTTTCTATCGGAATTGTTGTTGCAACAAAAAGCTCACCATCAATTCTATATCTTACTCTTATTTCATCTTTTTGAGGCTCTATATGAATATCACTTGTTCTTTTCTTCATTGCTGTTTTTATTATAGAATCTACTAATTCTGTTATATTAGATTCTTCACCTATTGCCCTCATATTATCAGTAGAAGCTGTTCCTCCTAAATCATCTAATATGTCATCTATTGCTGATATATATGAAACATATGGATCTATTACTAATCCTCTATTTAGCATTAACATTTTTACTGCTTCATAATTTCTTTTATTATTTACATCTGAAAAACATACTTTTATTTTTCCATTTTCTATTCCAAATGGTACAACATGATATCTTTTAGCCATTTCTATAGATATATAATCAAGTATGTTTATCTGTACTGATTCTTTTGTTAAAATTACACCTTTGGCACCTACTATGTCCCCTATTGTTTGAATTAGTGTACGAGGATCACATATATTCATTTCTTTTATTATTTCACCAATTTTTTTACTTGGTGACTTTTTTTGTTCTATAAGTGCTCTTTGGACATCTTCTTCTGTAACTATTCCCCTTTTTACAAGTTCAACACCTATTGGCTGACGTTTTCCAAATGCCATTTTACTTTTGTACCTGTTAATAAATTTATTACTAACATTTTTCCTTTCTTTAAAATTTATTATTTAAAAAAGCTGTATGCGTTTGTCATATATTCCCTATTTCCGTCTAATTCTAATGTTATTGAGAGTATCTCATTTTCATATTCAAGACCTTTTAAAGTTAAATTTGAACATATTTTTATTTTATTAAAATATATTTCATTATTTATAAAAGTAATTTGGTCTTGTGTTCCTGAAAAGAATACATATTTCATTGTTCCTGAACTAATATCTTTCTCTCCTATTGTTGCTACTGTATTTCCTTTTTCATTTATCTCTTTAGTAATATATGTATTAAATTTTAGAAATTCTTCACTTGATGTTAGACTAGTATCTAGTATTTCTGTATTTTTATAAAAATAATTTGACATTCTTGCAACAATTCCTACAGTAATACTCATTACAATCAAGTAAATAATCAATGATACTAATGACACACCTTTTTCAGATTTCATCATTTCCTCCTATTTTACTGAATTATATTTACTAAACATACCATAAATATTGTTATTATATTACTTGCACCCAAATAAAATCCTAATGGGATTTCTTCAATTTTTATTGGAATATTTCCATTTTTCTTACTTGTAACTTTTCGAATTATGATATGTACTAATATTTCTACTATAAACAATAGTATTGTATATACTGATATTACTCCATCCATGAACATTAACATTATCATAAAATATAATAATAAATCAATATAATAATCATCTTTTGCAAATCTTCTTAATATAAATGTACTTATAGACAATAATATTATATATACTGCTAAATATATAGCATATCTATACATACTATTTGTTTTTATTACATATAGATATATCATATATAAAAGTGATATACATATTCCATATGCAAGAACTTTTTTATTAATACTTCTATATTCTTTATCTATTGCTGCTATTAATACAACTGCAGTAAAATATAATGCCATAAACATTAGTGGTATTGCTTTTACAAAAGTTACTGTATAAACATTTATATTTAGTGTATATGCCAATAATACAAACGCACAACCACTTAATATTTCTAATATTAAATATCTTGGTCTTATCTTTTGCTTACAATACCTACATTTTCCACCTAAAAATATATAACTTAAAATTGGTATTAAATCTAAAATTCCTAATTTGTGATTACAGTTTGGACAATATGAATGTTTTTTTACTATATCAATATTTTTTGGTATTCTATATACTGCTAATGTATAAAAACTTCCAAACATTGTACCACATATAAAAATTATTGCATATAAAAATATGTTCATTTTTGTTTTGACTAGCAATATAATTTGCTAGTTCTCCTTTCTGCTTTTTTCATTTGGTTTTATATTGATTCAGGCATATACATTTAAGTATATGCCTGGTGTATATTTTCTAATTATTTGTTTATCTCTGTTTAGTCAGATGTACTTCTTGAAGTATATGAATCTGTAACTGATGTAACTGGTTTCATATATGTAATTCTATTGTCATCAAATATAATTGCTGCTTTTAGCATTGGATATTGATTTTTTGTTGATGCTGAATCTTTTGCTTTATCTACAGGTTTTAAAGCAAATGTTTTACTACAATATATTATATTAATACGGTCTGTATCAGGCCAAATAATAAATTTTTTGTTATGAGTTTCATATGACTTCTCATTTTGAGCTATACCTTCTCCCGCTTCTTTTGTAACAACTTCTACTTGGCTTGCTCCAATTTCTTTCTTTGCCATTTCAACATAATCAGTTATTTTATCTTGTGCATTATATCCACCATTTAAAGCTGCTTCTGATTCAACACTTAATTGTACTGTACTGAAGGCTTGTGCCATTTTTTCATAAGCATCTGCTTCTTCACTTGCTGCAGATGATTTCTTTGCATTTGTCATAATTCCACTATTTCCTGTTAACATTGACATTGTTGCTCCTGCTAATATTAACATAACTATAATTGTAACAGCTAATGCAATTAGTGTTACACCATTTTGATTTTTTTTCATAATTTTTTTCTTCCTTTCGTTTTTTAAATTTATTTTATACTTTTCATTGGCTCTAAATAATAACTAAAATCATTTTCAGATAGTCTTATTTGAGCAACTAAAATAGGATAAAGATTGTCTGTTGTATCTGCTGTTATATTATTTTCAGTATCATAATATGCCATTCCATGGCAGAATGTAGAATCCTTATAAATAATATCTATAAATTTTTCGTTTTCATCTTCTCCACTTACTAGATATACATGATATCCATCGTCAATTTCAATCTTTTCACCATTTGACTTTTTCAATGATTCAAGATTTAATTCTGATAAGCCATTTTTTGACTCATCTGTTACATTTTGACCAAGTGTTGATACTACAATATTCTTTAATTCTACTGCAGGACTATTTTCATAGTCACTATCTATTTTACTTGGTTGATATCCCTCTATAATTGCATCATTTATAACAAATTTTTCTCTACCAGCATCAAATGCTTGTCTTATATTTTGAATTATTTCTTCCTCTTTAGAAGCTATTTCTGTCTTTTGCTCTGTATCTTTATTTTTTGAAATTGCAAAAACAACTAATATTACTACTAAAACTGCTATAATTATGGCAATTAAAAATTTAAGCGAGATACCTTTACTTTTTTTCACTAAAGCATTCCTCCCTTCTATTTTTGCTTTTATTAATAGAATTTTAATAACTATTTAATTATTTAGTTCCAGGTTTTTCAAACAAAGAACCACTAGAATTGTTACTTCCTGTACCAGGTGTTATTACAGTACTTGCATCATCATCTGATGAATCAGTATCTGCAGTTAAGTCTACTGGTGAGAATGGATCCTTTTTTCCAGGAACATATTCATTTGAAGCTTTATACTTTTCCATATCATTTGCTGTTATTTCATATGTTTTTACTATATTATCAGATGTAGTATCTACCTCTGAATTTAATTCATTTTTTATTTCTTCGCTTGCTTGATAAGTAATTGTTTCTGGTATAACTTTATTATTTGGAATAACCCTATAAAAAGCTACACTTAAACAAATCAAAACAAGCAAACAAGATATTAATGATATTATTGCTTCTTTTACTAATGACATAATCCTCACTCCTTTATCTTGAACTATTTGTAGCTGATGATGTTGTTGAATCTTTTTTTGTAGTTGATGTAGTTGTTGAATCTGTTTTTGTAGTTGATGTAGTTGCTGAATCTGTACTTGATGAATCATTATCAGAATCACTTGTTGCATTTTCCACAATATTCAACTTTATATCTTTACATACAAATGTCGCTGTTAATATCTCTTCTGTTGAAGAATTTGAAGTATTTGTTTCACCATCTGTAAGTTGTGCTGATACTCCTGAATCATCTATACTTGATGAATTTCCAGAACTTGTCATTTTAAAGTTTTCTATTTTAAATACTAATGTATTATCACCTTGTACTAATCTTATAAACTCTACTATCCCACTATATGTTCCATTTAGTGTAAAATTCAAATCATATGTTTTTGAAACAGAATTATTTACTGTTATATCTAATTTTAAATCTACTCCTTCTTTTTCTGCATATGTACCTAATGTAATCCAAATTTTTTCAATCTCATATTCTTGAATTTTACTAAGTGGAATTCCATTTCTATCAACACCTAAATTAACTAATTCTTCATAGCTTTCTCTTTCAGATACCAATTTTTTATATGAATTCTTCAATGATGTTATTGCACTTTCATAATTACTATTTTTTTGTTTACTCGCCTCATTTATTAAAGTTTCTAATTCACTGTTTTGTTCCATTATAGCTTGGTAGCTTTCTATTGAAAATGAATCTGTTTCAATTCCTCTTGTAACTATCATTCCAGAAGCACATACTAAAACAACTAATATTGCCATTAATAATAATTTTCTCATGGTAAATCACCTTCTATCGTTACTGTTATTTCATCTCCCTGTTTTATTCCACCACCAGCAATA
The DNA here is from genome assembly GCA_934163035.1 of uncultured Bacilli bacterium. Taxonomy (GTDB): domain Bacteria; phylum Bacillota_I; class Bacilli_A; order RF39; family UBA660; genus CAG-877. The sequence continues at coordinate 5,610 of CAKPJX010000031.1, forward strand.
ACATTTTGTAAAATATTATTTGATGATAAACTCTTCTTAAAGAATCCTAATCCTCTATATTTTGGAGACTTTGCTTCAATTACAATATGTTTATCATATGGATTAGAAATTGATACTATTTGTACATTTTGATCTATTGACATTGCTATTTGTGTTAATAGATTTGGAATTAGGAATTTATTTTCAGTTACAGTATTTATTTTTTCATTAATTGAGTTTAATTGATCTATAAGTGTTGAATATTCATTTGTTTTACTATTTATTTTATTCTCATCAGCTTTTACCTTAGAAATTTCACTCTTTATAGAATTAATTGTTGCATTAGTCTCATCTTTCTTTTCATCAATTTTACTTGTAAGTGCTACTGAAAACGCTACATATGCAATTGTAAAAATCAATACTGAAACACTTGCTCTCACAAGCCATTTTTCCAATGCTGTAACTTTAGAATCAAATTTAAAGAAATCACTTTTTTCTTTCTTTTTTATTTTAAAGTCTTTTACTTTAAATAAGTCCTTTATATCCATTGTTGCCAAATCTTGTTTGAAGTTTATGCCTTCCATTCCTTGACCTAACCCCTGTAATGCCAATGAAATTGCTGAATTTACTTCAATATATTCTTTGATGTTCGTATCTCTACCACTATTTGCTATTGATGGCTTTAATATTTCACATTTTGTAGTTCCTAAATATTCTTGGAAATATAAATCTAAATTATTAATACAAGCTAATGTTCCTGTAAGATAAATTTTATCTATTTTTTCAATACTATCTGTTGCTTTTTTTTGTACCGCTCCTATTATATTATAAACTACTGGTAGTATATCTTCTAAATATTTTGTTTGTTCACTATCTGAATCAAAATTTTCAATCGCTTCACTTGTATAAATAGTTGTATTACGTAATGCATCATATGATTTAGCATATGAATTTTCTTTTTGATCAATACTTTGTAATATTGCTGCACTACCTTCATCTAATATTTGAATATCTGATACAAATTTGCCTTTTATTGTTGTAATTGTTGTTTTTTGCTCTAAGTTAACAATCATTACATTTTCTTTACCTGTTAATTCTGCAACATTAGTAATTGTTATTGGTACAGGTAGAATCATTCCTATTTTTTTTCCATTAAGTATTTGCTTTATTTTATTTAATTCTACTGTATTTTCACTAATATTTATTACTCTTATTCTTTCTAAATTTGTTGTATCATCAGCGCAAAGATATCTTGTTTCTAATGTACTGGCATTATATCCTTTTTCTGTACAATATGCTTCAAATTCCATTTTTACGGCTTTTTCTAAGTCTTTTTTATTAAGTTGTGAAAACATACTAAAGTACTGGTAATTTTCATCAATTGTATTGATATTTATTGGTGTTTTCAAACTATTAGTTTCTTGTACTATTTGATCTATTGCTTCATTTACATTTGAATAAAATTTTATGCCATATGAATCTATTTTAAATCCATCTTTTTCTTTCGAAACTTTGGCATATTTTATTAAATTGTTTTCAACATATAATCCCAAACAACTAGCCATCGTATCCTCCTTAATATTTTTTTACGCTTACATTTATTTTACCTTTTTTACGATAAAAGTCAAGATTTTTCGATAAACTGTAACATAGTTGTCTCATTTGTAATATTTTTGTAATATTATTGTAATATTATATTTATTATTATATTTTTAAATTTTTAGGAAATACTATAAATATATTTTTTACTTATTATTTAGGAGGTATTTATGAAACCATTAGATTCAAAAAAAGAATATCAAAACTATGTTAATAAAAAATCACCTAATTCCCCTATAATAAAAAATTGTTTTAATGCTTTTTGGGTTGGTGGATTGATTTGTTCAATAGGACAAATTATACTAAATATTTGCAAATCTCGTGGGCTTTCCCAAGAAATTTCTGGCACAATTGTTTCTATTATTTTAATTGGCATTAGTGCATTTTTTACTGGTTTAAATATTTTTAATAAAATAGGAAAATTTGCAGGTGCTGGTTCTTTAATTCCAATTACTGGTTTTGCTAATTCAATTGTTTCACCTGCAATGGAGTATAAATCTGAAGGCTATGTTATGGGTGTTGGTGGAAAAATGTTTACTGTTGCAGGTCCTGTATTAGTTTTTGGTAT
>CAKPJX010000032.1 GCA_934163035.1 uncultured Bacilli bacterium
CGATCGGTACTATGCCGAATTGCTTCACTATCTTGGTCAAAGGCGAATAAAAACCCCTTTTTTATTCTAGCCAAGATGCAACTACTGTGTCCTCCATAACCTAGTGTTGAGTCAACTATAATACTATCGTCTTTTAAATTTAATAAGGAAATAGCTTCATCTAGCATTACACTTATATGTTTTTCCGTCATATACTCACACTCTCATCAAATAAATTTTCGGCTATGTCCGACATGCTGTCTCTAGCAGAATTCAAAAAGTCAGACCAAGCATTTTTAGACCAAATTTCTAGTCTGTCACCTGTTCCTATAGTTACGCACTCCTTTTCAAGATTGGCGTATGAAACTAATGGTTGGGCGATATTAACACGTCCTTGCTTATCAAATTCTACCTCACTAGCAGCTGATAGAAAGAAACGAACAAATTGTCTCGCATCTTTTTTGGTAAATGGAAGAGTTTCTAATTTGTTTACAATTTTTTGCCATGATTCAATAGAATAAACAAAAAGACAATTTTCAATTCCTTTAGTAATAATAAATTTATCGCCTAGTTCTTCTCGAAACTTAGCAGGAATTATTAATCTGTTCTTTTCATCAATAGAATGATGGTATTCACCTATAAACATATTATCCCCCACTTTTCTCCACAATCAACCACTGCTTAACTATATAGTACTCAAATTAGATACATTTGTAAATTGTTATCATTAAATTTTTTTAAGTTTTTCTAAAATTTTACGTAAACTAAAAACAGAAATCAATAACTAATTTCTGTTTTTAATTATATTTTTCTTTTTCTAAACAAGCTTTTTATATTAACCTTTTGTTTATTTGATGGTGGTTCTCTTTTTGCAAAATCTATATCTACCATGAGTTCATCAACTGGATTATTAAACTCCGTATCAAAATTTATTGAAATAGTTCTCTTTCTAGGAGGTAATTCAGTATATGATCCTGTAAAAATGGCACCTTCTGTTTTAACATCATCAAGCAAGTCTATAAAGCAAACATCTTTATATATAGAGTTTTCTAGGTTTCTATCTTGAACTTTGCATGGAGCTATTCTAGCATTTTTAGAACCCGTGAAATCGGTATTAGTTATTCTAACATTATCAAATGTTCCTATAAATGTTACGCCTTTGCATTTAGCATGTTCAAGTGATCTTTTGTATATTGATTGTGGATCAATTTTAACGCCTGTTAATCTTTCAAAATTAAAACCAATACAATTAAAATGAGAGAAATCAATACCATTAAAATCAATTTTTTCAATATACTTTTCAAAATCTGGATGAAACTCCTTTTTACCATTTTTATATCTAAAGATTAAGGTGCTTAACACTTGTTTAGGGCACGATATTTCCGATAAATTTAAAATTGTTCCATCTTCTAATTTTGATAGTTTGCTTATAACTTTTTCTTTTAGATCAATCGTTTCCATTTTATCACCTCTAAAGTAAGAACTTATTTTGCTTTTTTAAAGATTATTTTGGCTTTTAGTTACTATTGCTTTGTCTTAATTTTTCTTCTATATACTTGAAATTTTAGAGATAATAACGCAAAACTTTTAACAATCGGTATTTTTTCACTTTATCTATAAAAGCTGTTCTTAGTTTTGAAATACTCATAGTAACTCTCTTAATTTATTATACTATTTTCTTAATGCTTTAGTTCTTATTTCTTGTTTTATCATTGATAAGAAGTCTTCTTTTGATAATGTAGTTGTATTTTTTTGACCAAACAGACGATAACTAACTGTCTTATTTTCTTTTTCTTGATCACCTAAAATTAGTGTGTATGGTACTTTTTCTGTTTGGGCTTCTCTTAGTCTATATCCTAATTTTTCATTACGATTATCAAGTTCTGCTCTAACATCGTTTTCCTTTAATAGATTTGTTATTTCTTCTCCATACTCGCTATGTAATTCTGGATTTACAGGAATTACTTTTACTTGTGTTGGAGATAGCCAAGTTGGTAGAGCTCCTTTTGTTTCTTCTAAGATATAAGCCATGAATCTATCTAGAGAACCAAGAATTGCTCTATGAAGAACTACTGGAGTTTTCTTCTCACCGTCTTTATCAACATATTTCAAGTCAAATTTTGCCGGTAGACAGAAATCTAATTGACAAGTTGATAAAGTATATTCATTTCCAACGGCAGGTGTAACATTTACGTCTAGTTTTGGACCATAGAATGCCGCTTCTCCAATTTCTTCAGTATACTCAATACCTAACTCATTTAAAACTTCTCTTAACTCATTTTCTGCCTTATCCCACATTTCATCATCTGGATGATATTTTTCTTTATCTTCTGGATCTCTTAATGATAAGACACAGCGATAATTTGTAATGTCAAAATCTTTATAAACGTCAAATATTAAATCTACAACATTTTTAAATTCTGATTTTATTTGTTCTGGTGTTACAAATAAGTGAGCATCATTTTGGCAAAAATGTCTTCCTCTTTCAATTCCTTTTAAAGCACCGGATGCTTCATATCTAAAGTCATGAGCCACCTCACCAATTCTAATTGGCAAATCTTTATATGAATGAAGCTTATTGGCATAAATCATCATATGATGGGGGCAGTTCATTGGTCTTAAAACAAATGCCTCACCATCGACTTCCATAGCTGGAAACATATTTTCTTTATAGTGATCCCAGTGCCCTGATGTTTTATATAGTTCTACATTCCCAACACATGGAGTTAATACATGTTGATATCCTAGTTTTTTCTCTTTATTCTTGATATAATTTTCTAATTGTTCCCAAATTATATAACCATTTGGTAAAAACATTGGAAGACCACGTCCAACTAAGTCATCAGTCATAAAGATCTCTAATTCTTTACCTATTTTTCTATGATCACGATTCTTACAATCTTCTAAGTATTCAAGATGTTTTGTTAAATCCTCTTCATTTTCAAAACAAATACCATAAATACGTTGAAGCATTTTGTTTTTAGGATCACCTTTCCAGTAAGCACCTGATACTTTTAGAAGTTTAAAATGTTTTAGTGTCTTTACTGTTTCTAGATGTGGTCCACGGCAAAGGTCAGTAAAATCACCTTGGCTATAACAAGATATTGTTACTTCATTTTCATCCATACGACTAATTAAATCTATTTTATATGGATCATTTTTAAACTTTTCTAAAGCCTCTTTTTTTGATAGTTCATGTCGAACTATTCTTTTACCATCTTTAGCTATTTTTTTCATTTCTTTTTCAATAGCTGGAAGATCTTCTTCTGTTAACGTTTTATCACCTAAATCAATATCGTAATAAAAGCCATCTTCTATTACTGGTCCTACCCAGAATAGTGCATTTGGATATAGATGTTTTACTGCTTGTGCTAAAAGGTGGGCACATGAGTGATTCATTATACTTAATTTTTCATTTTCCTTTATATTTATCATTCTTCATTCCTCCTAAATTGATAAATTTTTGTTTCTTTTATTTTTCTTTTTCCATCGTTGTTATTTTCTGGTGTGCTAAATAATTTTCCTATCTTTCCATCGTAGAAAGCCATTTCCTCTTTTCCTTCAAATTCATTTAGGTATTTTTCTAATAATTCACAGTATTTTTCCTCAGCCATTATTCTTATATTCTCATCTGGTGAAGCTATTAAAATATTGGCTGCACCAATTGACATAAGATTGTTAAAATACCATTCTGGTAGAGTTTTATTATTTGTCTTAGTACCTACTCTAATATCCATACTATATCTTTTTGCTACAGATATCTCTAGTAATTCTTTTAATTCGGAATTTGTTTCTACTTTTAATCTTTCAAGTTGTGTATCTAATGGTAACTGTAATAATTTTTCACTTAATATAATTCTTAATTCTTCATCAGTATGACCATTATGTTGGCGAAATATTTGCATAACAGCCCATATATTCATACTTGCTAATTTTGGAATATCCATTTTATCACCCCCAAAAAAGATAAATAAAAAACCTGTGATTTCTCACAGGAGTATATTATAATACGGTACCATCCTTATTATTTTAACTTAATTTTGATAACGGCTGGGCCGGAATTACTTTTCATAATTCTACTCTAAAGGTAGTAATATTGTTAGCAGTCTATTCGTTTACACCTACCACGAACTCTCTTCAAAGTCTAACTTAACATATCGTATCCTTTGTCAACGTATTTCGTATATTAATATAGCACTTTTTTCTATTTTTGGCAATACTATCTTGACCACCAAAATCCTGGAACATCCATAAGCGATCTTAAGCCATAAAAGCCTCTTAAATAGCTAGATTTTATATATCTATGAAAATCACCTAAATAACGACAGTTAGTATCATTAGGATCGAAAGCGGCACAATCAACCACTGACACATGTAAGTGTACGCCTGTTGCATATCCTGTCATTCCCATTTGTCCAAGTGGCGTGTCCGTAGTTACTTGCTGACCTACGTATATTCCTGGAGCATAACTTGAAAAGTGTACGTATAGTGAAGTGTAACTTTTCCCATCAATGTTATGATAAACAGTTATGGTGTATCCACCAGCCGAATCGGTATATATACTAGTAATTATACCATCTGCTACGGGATATATTGTTTCTGCAGTTCTTCTTGCACTACCTATATCTAGTGCGTTATGTTCATATGAAGGGGCTTGTGTTATATATCCTTGTTCAACAGGAAGACGCCACTTTATAACAGGAGTCTGCTCTTCTTTTACTGTTTTTTCTAAGTTAACAGGAGTTGCGGTCGAGGTATTTTCAATCTTTTTTAAATTAGTAAATAAACTTATATTGGCATTAGCACTTTTTTCTGGAGTTGTTGTTTTAGACATACTTTTAGTATTTACGTTTTTATAAGACGTTGCGTTTAAAGTATTCAAACTTGACATTTCTTTGGCCACTCCTATGTTTAATGAGGCTAGAATTATAGCAATACAAATTAAAGTAAATCTTTTTTTATCAACTCTTTTTATCACACTAATCCCTCCGAATTAGTGCCTATTATAACAAAAATCCCTTATTTTGTCAATTTCTTTTATTTTTACTTATTAATTCTAATGAGACAGTAAGTTGCTTTATTCTTTCAACAATTCTTCTAGCTTTTAATTTGTCAACACCACTTGAGGTTACAGATAGGGATGTTTCCAATTCCTCTATTGTTAGGTTTGAGGTAAAAAATGTTGGTAGATGACTTTCCATACGATATTGAAGAATTGGTCCCAACACTTCATCTCTTGACCAATTGCTGCAATTTTCTGCACCTATATCATCAAGAAGTAGTAAATCTGCTTTTTTAATGCAATTAAACTTGTCCTCATAATTTGTTTGAAATGATGATTTTAGACTTCTTAAAAATTCAGGATAGTAGATAAGTACGCATTGTACATTCTTCTTAGCCATTTCATTAAAAAGAGCAGCAATTAGATAGGTTTTTCCAGAACCAAATGATCCCGTTAAATATAGTCCCTTAGGTTTTTCTTCATTATCATAACTTTTAATAAATTCCTTAAAATACTTTATAATCGGTAATCTAGCCTTCTCATCTTTATACATGTTTTTAAATGAGGCATCCATTATATCTTTTGGCATATCAAAAAGATCTAAGTTTCTTTTATAGGCATCACTTTCTAGTTTGTCCATTAACTTTTTGCATCCAAAATAATTAAAAGTAATTATGTTACCGTCTTTAACAGGTGTGTAACAGTATCCCCTAACTGTGTTTTTACATTGATCTAAAGACTTACAGTTAAGACAATTCTTATGTTCTATAAAAGAGTCTTCTAAATTGGATGTATACTTTTTTAGAACACTTTCTTCTATATGTAATGAATTTAGGTAATTATAAAATTCTTTATCACTACATGCATCCTGGAAACTGTGTTCCAAAAGAGTTTCATCAACATTATTAATAATTTTTTTTATGTTTTTCATAGTACCACCACTGATATATATTTTATATGAGTTTTTAAATTATGTCTAGGATCAATATAATTTTAAGATAGACTTCTATGAATATTTATGTATTACCAGGTTGTAAAAGAAATTACCCTAATTATTATTTACTTTCTCCTTGCTAAAGCATTTTATGTCAAATAAATATTATACTTTTCAAATCATCATTAGTCATCCTCTCATGAACCGATATTATTATGAGTACTACAATTAGATATGACCTTTCTTAGTTTAAAATTTTCTACTAAACTAACCACTTCTACCATATGGTCTTTATTATCGTGTAGTGATATACGCTTACGTATACGAATTTAGCAAAGAAAAAGATTGTTAAAATCAACCTTTAATACATATTTATTTAAATAATTTATTTCCCAACTCACTAATATTTTCTATTTTTTCGTTATTAGCATATGAGTATGATATATAGGATTGCCAATCTTTTCTAGAATCTTTTTCAATGTCTTTTGTTATCTTTTTTAAATCATTTTTATCATTTAGTGATCCAGAACCAACATCACTTTTTTTACCTGAACCAGCTATTGTAATATCTGACTTTGATTTAATATAAAAATATTTATTATCGCTTTTTGATGATCTATAAATGCAATATGTATATTCTATTCCTTCATCAATTGCCAACATTTCACTATGATAAACAGTTGCGATATAATCATAATCAGGTCTTGCATAACTTTCTTTGGTACTTTTTTTATTATTCAATATCCCTATAAATAAAAGCGTAATACTAATTATAGCAATTGCAATTATAGTCTTTCCAATATTTTTTTCATTAATAATCACATCCTATGGTCATTATATCACGTATAATACTGAGTAGTAAATTGATAAGTTTTGATAAGTTAAAACTTTTGATATTTACATTATAATATTTATATTCAGTTTTATAAAAATGAATATAAATAACTGCGATTGAGTTTAGGTAAATTATATTAAAAGTCTTTGTATCCATTTCTATGACGGCCTAGCTCTTTTCTTTTTATTATCCTAGTTTTAGAATGTTAGGATTAATTTTTAATCCTATATAACAAACGTAATGAGAAATATTGAGATTCTAGAGTTCAATCGTATGTGAAAGGAAGTATGCTTATGCAAAATGTTCTAGCCATTGATGTGGCTAAAGGTAAAAGTATGGTATCTTTTATTAGTTCTTATGGTAAAGTTCTAATTGAACCATATAAATTTAATCATTCTATTAATGATTTTACTAATTTACTTGATAGAATTAAAAAGCAACAAATCTTATAATGTCACACTAATTCATATTCTCTCGCAATTATTCTATTATCAGAGCAATATTTAATTACATATTTATTATCTTGCTTACAAATGATAATTCCTACTGTATCATTTTCTTCAATAGTTTTTATATTCTTATCTATATAGTTCATATAAGTCATAATTTGACCTGTATGCTCTTTCTTAAGTTCTGTTATCTTTAATTCTACGACTACATAACACCTATATTTAATATTATAAAGTAATA
>CAKPJX010000033.1 GCA_934163035.1 uncultured Bacilli bacterium
TTTTTTATAATTCTAGTTTCTTTACTTATCAAATCATTTTCCATATTGGTTATCCTCAAATATATAATAACAATATAGGTCATATTGTCAAATATATCATTATGACCTTTTAAGAACTTTTTTATGACCTTTTAAGAACTTTTTTATGACCTTTTAAGAACTTTTTTATGACCTTTTAAGAACTTTTCTATGACCGTTATTTTCAAATATTGGCTTATTTATGCGAAAATTTACTATCTAAAATATAAAAAAAGAATATAAATATATAAAAGATGATGATATAAAATAAAAGAAAATTTTTAATTTTCTATCATAACGGTAAAGTTTTTATATAGGGAAAAACTCTTTGATAATATTATGTGCGTACCAGAGCATAATAAAAGAGCAGCCATTCAAGCTACTCCTCATCAAGTTCAAATGTTATTACTGTTTTAGTTTCATATACTACAGAATGTGTTGCTTCAGCTACCAACAGATATGCACTTTCTTGTACTGCTTTTCTTTTCCTTTTATCGTTCTTTAAATCAAGTTCCTCGAATATCTTTTCTTTACCAATTCCCATTACATAGTATTTAAAAAGAAAATATCCTTCATTATGTGTTTTGCGATGTTGTGCTAATTTTTTAAACAGTTCCATGTAATTAGCTAATGAGTCTGTTTGCTTCATTATCATATCTATTAATCTTTCTTCACTTGCCTGACTTCCTCTATTTGGATTATGTGGCATATCAGAAAATGATGAAGCTGATCTGACTGCTGAACTTTTGATGAGCTGGTATCTATTTTGCAAGGCATCTTTATTTTTTTCACAGATATTAAGTCCACGCTGCACACTGGCTTCATAATCTATATTTTGATATACTTTCGAGTCAATAATATCTGTAGTCATAGCGTGCCTTTCTTCTTTTGTTACTCATCAATCATCCTTGCAAAATCTGGTAATTTATCTATACTGCATTTGATTAAATTATCATCTAAATCAAACTTTAAATAAGCATCATTGTCATGTATAGATTGAATCGTTAATATTTGTCTGTAATATTGTGATTCTTCATCTATCACTTTCCATCTGGTTCCAGTCAATTCATCTTCTTTCTCTTTTGAAATAGATAGTTTCACTTTTAATTTTGCTTTATCCAATATATCCAATAATCTTTTCTTGGATACATTAGCTTCTATTCTTACCTGTCTTCCCTCAATAGAAATTCGTATTTCTTCCATTCAACATCAACTCCTATTCTATGATTAGCGTTGTACTTCAAAATATCCTGTCTGAACATTTCTCTAGATTCTTCTGTTAATCTGTACTGCTTATAATTTTTATTCAGCTGCAATTTCTTTATAAATGTATAGGCTTCTCTGCGTTCAAAAGAGAATAATGGAGTTTTGATTTCATCAGCAATTGGAACATAAATATCATATATTGTTGGAATACGATATTTTTCTTGCAGTTTTTTTATGGCTTCTTCTTTATTTTTATAGCGAACAGGATCGCTGTAAGTGAATTTGATTAAGATTGGATATTCTATTTCAATATCACGCTCTCTCTCTTCAATTTCTTTATATCCTAATACTTCTCTTTCCCATTCGTTTGTATAAGGTTTCTTTTTTGGAATTACCACTTTCTTTTTCTTTTCCTGTTTTTTTGCTTCTTCATCCAGTTCTGCTGATTTTTTTCTGGCATAGTCCATCATCCACTTCATTCGTTCTTTTTCAAATGCAGCTTCTTCATCAACAACAACTTCTTCTTTTTTAGTTTTTTCTCTATCTGGTACTTCTACATTTTCGGTAGTTGGTTTTGATTTAAACAGATTTTTAATTCCTAGCATCAAAATCACTCTCTCTTTCCGTGAAACTTTCTAATTGCTTCAATTGCTTTTCTGTAGGAAAAACAGTTATATCAATAGAATATTTTCCTCTATATCCACTCTTCTTTAAAATACCTACATCAACACATTTAGAAATCAGACGTTCAACTTGTCTGATTCCAATATCTAATTCTTTTGCTAACAGCTCTTTCGTATCTTTTAATAGAAATACAACATAAGTATCATCAATATTCAATATTCCGATTTTATCTTTTAACAATAGAAGAAATGCTGATAATTCCGATCTATTACATTCATGTAGTGACAGCATCGCATCTATATATTTGGTATTCATTTATTTATAAGCTCCATTTTATTGACATCATTATACAATATCTATGTCGTTATTACACACATTTTATGTCTTTTAATGTAATGCAATAAATGATATAATTTGTTATGGATGTACTCTCCCCTTTGAGAATAAGTTGGGGTACATTCTATTAGGAAGAAAAGCGGGAATCCTCGGTCATTCAATGACCGAGATGAAAGCGTTGCTTTCTCTTCGCAATACCGATTCTACAGGAAACAGGAAACGCTGTTTCCATTCTGTAGAACATATGAACTACCGTTTTCTGTATATGGCATGTCCATGTATGGAATGTAAGAAGAAGATATACACTGGTTAATAGCCTTCGGACTATAAGATTGGATATATTTTCAAATTATCGGCTTGAGACCAAGCATTTAGATGCTCGGTTATTCAATGGCTGAGTAGTTCACAACATTGGATGGTCATTCGTTGGATTTTGACTATCCTTTTTTTCTTTTGGAATATAAAATGCCTTTATTACTTTTTCTTCATATCCAGCTGTTTTTATGTGCTTTAGTTTTAAAACAGTATTATTCTTTTTGAACTCATCAATTTTTAAACTTTCTATTTTGTTATTCGATTTTGGAAAATAGAACAGTTTTACTTTGTAGTGTTGCATTCTGCTCTCCTTTCCTCTTCTGCTGCATATTGATTGATCTCATATTCAGTTAAGAAAACCAGCGGTAACAGTTTTTTTGCTTCGATACCTCTAAGCGTTACTTTCCTCATAGCTGCTTCTTTTGCTCGTTCTTGATTAAATATTTTTCTTGCTCTTTCATACCCACATGGCATGAAATTTCTAATATCAGAAATGTTTGCATAGCCTTTCATGAGAATTCTTTTTCTAGTTAAATTAATATTGTCGTTACTTATAATATTCACTCCTTCCCTGTAAAGAGAATTGGATAAACCAATTCTTTCTCATATTAATTTCTACGTTGTTTCTTCAATCTCTCAACTTCTCGTTCAAGTTTTATAGCGATTGCATTGAAACGATTAATGTCTGCCAACTCATTGTTGATTTCATTTTGCATATCTTCTATCAATCTGATAGTTTCATTAAATATCTCATCTACAAGAGCTGCTTTTTTTAGAATATACAATTGCTTTTCTATTCTGGACTGTAAGGATTGACTTTTTTCTGTCAAAATCATAAATTCACCACCTTTCGGATACTACCTTACTACAAAAATATAACACTTTGTGTGTACTCTGTAAAGGTAATAACGCATAAATACATAAATTATTAGCATTTAATGTATACTTTAATTAAAAAATATGATATATTGTTAATGAAAGGTGGTTTTAAAATGGCAAAAATTACATTAAGTGAAATCGTATCGGATTATATCAACGATAAAAAAGTATATTCTCCTAAGTATGGCATAAAGTCTTTTGCCAGTCAGTGCAAATTAAGTCGTTCATTTATCCATAGACTAGTTGAAGGACAATATGAAAATACATTTTCTGATAAGGTTATTGATTCAATAGCTTCTACTATTAAAATCAAAAAGGAGTTTTTGATTCAAATACTTAGCAGTGATAATGGGAAAGAAATGTACGCTGAACATACTAAACTGATTCATGCAATTAATGAAATATTAGAAAAATCTGATAATGATCAACTTAAAGTTTATTATAATTTGATTTGTACTGTTGAAGACAAAATATAATTGCCATCAAGTAGCCAAATTCGGCTACCCACTTTATATTCCTTTTGGAAAATAAGAAAGCAGAAAGGAGATGAAGTGTATGCCTGTATATTACGATAAGAAGAGAAAATCTTACTATATATCAACTTCTTATAAAGCTGGTCACAGTGTTTATAAGAAAAAAACGGTTCGTGGCTTTTTGTCTAAAAAAGATGCAGAAGCATATGACGAATTATTAAAGGCTAAACTTCAAAGAAATTCTTCTACTGTCTTAATAGAACTATTAGGAATCAATAATGGAACAAGCAATTCAAACATTCAGACAATTGGTAAAGAATTAAAAATAAGCAGTCTTGTATCAGAATGGAATATCGAAAGTAAAAAATCTAATCTTGCATATAGTACCTACTACAACAGAAAGCGAGTTTTTGAGAAAAGCATTATTCCCTTCTTTCATGATATAGATGTCAGAAAAATCAAAGCAAGTGACATAACAGAATGGATGGATGAACTTAGTAAAGAACACCTATCCATTCCAACTATACGAGAATACTTTTCTAAACTATCTCAGCTCTACTCCTATGCAAACAGAGTTTATGAGATTAATTACAATCCAACTAGAAATGTTAAACCGCCAAAATTGAGAGATGCAAAGATCAAAGAGAAAGTTGTCTGGAACTGGGAACAATTTCAATCATTTATTAAAGAAGTAGATGATCCAAAGTGTTTCACCATGTTCTGGCTTTGGTGGCAAACAGGGTTACGCATTGGCGAGTTGAGAGGTTTGAAGTGGTATGACTATAAAGCAAGAACAAAAGAATTATCTATTGAAAGACAAATAGCTGATACTAATGGTCAATTAGGTCAATTAAAGTCAAGAAATAGCTACAGAACATATATCCTAGATGATTACACTGCTAAATATTTAGATGAATTATATGAGGAATGTTCTGCAAGAGAAGATTTCACAAAAGATGAATATATATTTGGAAACTGCAACATTCCAATAAGTAGACATATTATTGAGAAGAATCTTGAAATATACATTTCTAAAGCAAATGAAAAAAGGCAGCGTAAGCTACCAGATAAATTTACTCCTCATTGTTTCAGACACTCGTTAGTAAGCATCTTATTCAGCCAAGGCTATACAGAAGTTGATATAGGAAAATTGATTGGTGACAATCCCCTAACAGTCAGAAAAACATATGCTCATTTCATTCCTTCCACAAGACAGGAAATGGTAAATTATTATCAAGAAATGAATGCTCAAATCATGAATTTCACAGTTTTAAGCCAATGAAATTCGTATCACAATCGTATCACGATTAATTTTCTTACATCAAACCATTGAAAACAAAGGAAAAAAACTAATACAAATTATTTGTATAACAAAAATAAAAAGTAGACACGTTTTTTATATCTACTTTCATCTTTCATTTATTACTTTTAAAAACCATCTTTATTTTTTAGTATCAGTTTTATCATCACTTACTGGATTATAGGCAACCACACTATATTTATTATCTTCCTTAGTTAAAATTACATCCACTTTTTTATCATAACCTAAATCATTTACATAACTAACATTTGCACTTATTTCATAGGCATCAACTGACTCTTCACCCATTTTATATTTAGTCGTTTTAAGTTCATCCATAACAACTTCACTAACTTCTGGTAATAATTGTTTTCTATCATTATAAGCATTATCTTCAATATAATCATAAAAATTATCAACTACTTTATTTATAAACATATCTTTTTTAGCAGTATTAAAGTACTGAGAACTGGTTACTTCATATTTATTAATTTTGTTATTTAAAGATAATAAGTCAATTATAAATACCTTAGCAAGCTCCGTTATATAAGCATTATCATCTACTTCTTCTGCATCTAATATTTCTTTTAACTTAGCAAATTCAGACTTATAATAAGTAGAAGCATTATCATTTATATAGTAATTATACTCTGGAATATTATTTTCAACTTTACTAACATTTACCGGTTCTTCTTTTCTTTGCAATGTTCCATAAAAATAAAACACAATTCCAAAAATTAAAAACAAAGAAATAAGAGCAAAAAACATCTTAAAAATATCACTTTTCTTCATACTTTTTAACATAAATATCACCTATTTTTCTAATATAGGAATATTATAGCATAAATTTCAATTTTTTACTTGAAATTATACAGTTTTTTTGGTATTATTAAGTAGTCAGTTGGGAAAAAAGCAACTAATATTGCAGGTGTGGTTCAACGGCTAGAATGCGACCTTGCCAAGGTTGAGACGGGAGTTCGATTCTCCTCACTTGCTCCAGATTGATAGGAAACTCGAACTTTTCGAGTTTAAGTAATAAATGCTAACT
>CAKPJX010000034.1 GCA_934163035.1 uncultured Bacilli bacterium
TTTTGCATTGTATCATAAAAAAGCAAAAAAATAAATAGTACCAAGCAAAGTATTCTTACTTTACTTGATACCAATTTTATTCATATTTTGGACTAGCATATCCCATAACTTGTACATCATTAAAAGAGTACATTCTTTCAGTACATTAACTTTAAATAAATAGTAGAGACATTTTCTTTTATTCTTCTTTATTCATAAAATATATATCTCCAAACATCTAATTTGTTTTTTTAAATAACGTTATACTCTTTTAAAAGTTTTTCTATATCAGTTCCTTCAATCTTTTTAATAACTTCTTTTAATGCAATTCTTTCTTTTAATCCTAAATTCATATCCGTAATTGGCTTTCCATCTCTTAATTGAACTGTTGCATTTAATAAATCACGAATATCATATACACTTCCCCAAACCTCTGGTACCCCGCGATCAACATCCAATAATGTATAAACTGCTTCCATTGCTGTACGAATAGAATATTCAGTTGTAAATATTGTATCTCTCTTTGTTTCAGCAAATTGTCCTAAAAATGCAAAGTTTTTACTTCCTTCTGGCACTACAAGTGGTCTGTCTCCTGCTGCTCTTGGCATAAAAAATGCTGTAATGTATGGCATCATACAAGGGATTGTATTAGCACTATTTTCTGCCATTTCTTCAATTTGATTTTCTGGAACTCCTAAATGATATAGCCATTCCATACATATTTCTTTTCCAGTACAATCTCTCATTGCTTTTTTTACATAATTTCCAGGTTTATCACTAAATAATCCATAAATCCATCCAACTAATTGACCTTTTGGCTGACTTCTAAATTGTGGCTGTCTATTAAATGTCCAACTTAATAACCAGTTAGAGTCTTTAACTGTAACTATTCCTCCTGTTACAACTTTTCCTGTAAAGGGATCTCTTTTACAGATTTTTTGAACATACGGTGGAATACGGTCATCTAAAGTTGTTACTGTTGCGCTCATCCAATTGCTTTGCTCTGGATCATAACAGAATTTATCTGGGTTTCCAAAAGCTGGATCTTGTGTAGCAATTTTACGCCACATATCCCATCCACCGCCTGGTTTTATTTCTGTATTAAATGGTGCTGGTTCATTTTGACTACCTAATGAAGAATTTTCAACACATCCTCCATTTGTTATAAATACTAAGTCATCTTCTAATAAATCAATGTGATCTTCTGTACCATCACGAAGAACAACAATTCTTTTTGCTAATTTTTTATCTTCTTTAATGTCAAACTCAATATTTTCAACTTTTACTCCATAATGGAATTGTACACCAAAGTTTTCAAGATATTTAACCATAGGAAGTATCATTGATTCATATTGATTATATTTTGTAAATCTTAATGCTGTAAAGTCTGGAAGTCCTCCAACATGGTGTATGAAGCGTTTGATATATAATTTCATTTCAAGTGCACTATGCCAGTTTTCAAATGCAAACATTGTACGCCAATATAGCCAAAAGTTTGAATTTAAAACTTCATCATCAAAGTAATCTGTTATTTTTTTATCATACAATTCCTCATCTGGTGTAAAAAATAATTTCATTATTTCCATTGCACCTTTATCAGATAAAGCAAATTTTTTATCTGTATGAGCATCTTCTCCTCTGTTTACTGTTGCTCTCATTAGTGAATAGTTTGGATCTTCTTTGTTTAGCCAATAATATTCGTCAAGTACGCTTACTCCTTCTGTTTCTATTGAAGGTATAGAACGGAACAAATCCCACATACATTCAAAATGGTTATCCATTTCTCTACCCCCACGCATTACATATCCTAATCCGTCATATAAATATCCGTCACAAGCTCCTCCAGGAATTGGTTCTTTTTCTAAAATGTGAACTCTTTCGCCTTTCATTTGTCCATCACGAACTAAAAAACATGCTGCAGCTAATGCAGCTAATCCAGAACCTACAATATATGCAGATTTCTTATCTACATCCTTTGGCTTTTTAGGTCTTGCAAAAGCCTCATAGTTTCCACTACTATAATACATAATTTTTCCTCCTTCGTTATTTATTATGACATATTATAAAAATAATATTAAAAATTTTACAATAAACAAAGAAAAATATTTGTATAATTTTTTTACATTTTATCTTAATTGTATAAAAAAGTGGCTTCGTCATATGTACAGGGGTGCCGTGCAAGCCGCACGGCCTAAGGTAACTTAACATTGTTGCAAAAGCAAAAATAAAATGTAGTATTTATTTACTACATTTTAAATTGTCCAGAGCCTTTTCCAAATCACCTTCTATAATATTATTTAATTTTTTTATTATATTCTCAGGTTGCTCTTTCATTCCATCTTCAATCCATTCTTGAATTATTCCTACAAAACCATATTTATAAAAATTTGCTATAAATTTTTTATCTTCACTACTAACATTTATGTTCTTTGATTGTTCATCTATTACATTCATTAGTAATATTGTTGTTTGATTATAAACAAATCTTAAAAAATAATCTCTACTTATAGAATCATATGTATTTCTTACAAATTCTTTATTTTCTAGTATATATTCAAAAATAGATAAAAAACCTTGTTGCCAATTGTCATAAGTATCTTTACCATTCATTGGTTGTATCACTTCATTTAAATATATCCACTCTAATAAATCATATATATCTTTAAAATGGTAGTAAAATGTTTGCCTATTTACACCACAATCATCAGTGATATTTGATATTGTTATTTTAGATAATTCTTTTTTAGATAATAGTTTTTTTAATGATGCTGCTAACGCTTTTTTTGTTATTTCTGACATTGTATCACCTCTGTAATAACTAAATTTTCTTATTTGTATTTCAAATATGCTTCCCTACTCTTTTTTAAACGTATTATAATTACTTAATTTTAAATTATCGTTCCATTTTCATATGTTCTAATTCAGTCCTTATACCATCCAAAAATTGAATTCTTTTCTGAACATATTTTGGATCATGAGCCTGTGCATCTGCATATTGTAATTTTAACCTTTTAATTATCATTTCATAGTTATTATCCAAATTATTAGTATCTATTATAGTATCATGAGTTTCTACTAAATAACATACATTTTTTATAAAATTTTCATCATAATTTAATCTTCTTAAAATTTTTTCACTTATTTGTTTAGAAACTTGGGGATGGTTATGAAAATGTCGAACATCCCCATCTTGGTATGAAAATGGCTTACCAATATCATGAAGAAGAGCTGACATTCTTAATTCCAAATCATTATCTTTAATGCCTTCCAGTACTTTTAATGTATGATTCCATACATCTAAATTATGATGAGGATGCTTGTGTTCAAATCCAATCATACATTTTATTTCTGGAATATATGTGGTAATCAGCTCTTCGTTTTCTCTAACATTTTTTTCCCTTATTAAATCATTAATTAGTTCTCTTATTTCTTTATTTTTCATATTAATTTTCCTTCAATCTTTTTAATTTATTACTAATTTAATTGCCATTATTATTAAA
>CAKPJX010000035.1 GCA_934163035.1 uncultured Bacilli bacterium
AAAAGTTCTAACACTTTTCCAAAATTAGAATTTTTATAAATAGTTAGAAATGTATTTTTAAGACAGATTACCTAAATTGCGAGCTTAGGTAATTTGTTCTTTTTTTGTATCTAATGCAAGTTTATTTTCAATCACATTTGCAGATACCTTTTTATTCTCTACATCTGCGTGAGCATATCTTAATGTAGTTTGAAAATTGGAATGTCCTAGCCATATTTGTATATCTTTTAATGGAACACCATTTCTTACAAGCAAAGTTCCACAACTGTGCCTTAAATCGTGTAATCTAATATGCCTTAAATTATTTTTATCTAATATTTCACTAAATTTTTGAGATAGAAACCCTGGTTTCATTAACTCTCCATTTTCCATTAAGCAAATATATTCACTATAATCATTAACATAGGTATTTCCAAAAAACTTTTTATTTTCTTCATACTTATTTTTATATTCTTTCAGTAAATCAGCAATAAAATCAAATAAAGGTAAAGTTCTATAACCAGAATCGCTTTTTGACCTATCTTTGAATATAAATTGTGTAACACCATCAATTTTTCCTCTGCCTACGGTATGTCTAATTGTTAAAGTTTTATCTTTAAAATCAATAGCATTCCATTTTATACCTATAACTTCTTCACGCCTTAGTCCATACACTCCTGCAATGATTACTGGTAATTCAATTTCTGTTGTTTTTATAATCTCCATTAAATTTAATAATTCATCTTGAGTATAATAATCTGCGGTATATTCTTTTACTTTTATAGGTTCTAATTTAGTAGCAGGGTTACTATCAATAATCTCGGTAATAACTGCACTTTTTAAAGCTTTACTAATATTTGCTCTATAATGTTTTATAGTATTTCCTGAAAGACCTTCGCTAAAAAGTAAATCGAAAAAGTCTTGAATGTGCTTAGGTTTCAAATCTATTAATTTGATTTTCTTTGCTTTAAAGTATTTGTATAATCTACCTTTAATAACTTGTTCATAGCCAATGTATGTTGTTTGTTCAACTTTTCCTTTTTGTTTTTCTAGCCATTCCAACATATAATCACAAAACAAAATATTTTTATATTTATCATATATGTTTGGATCTCGTAATTGTATTTTTGATTTTTGTTCATATTCAATTTTAAATTGTTCTAATTTTTCTTCAGCCTTTTTCTTGTTTCCTTTTATAGTATAACCTGTAGGAATCCATTTCGGTTTTCTTTTTCCATAGTCATCATATAAATTTAAAACAGCATAATAAAGACCTTTCTTTTTCTGTAAGCTACCTGTTATCATTTTACTCCTTTCCGTTGTAACAGTTTATATTTAACTTATCATCGATATTTTGTGTATTATACCATGATAACAAGGAAATTCCTACTGTTCTGTCATCATATATTTGATAACATTAACTTTAGGAATTCTGTATTCTCTGCCAACTTTTTTACTTTTTATTTTCTTTTCTCTTAACATACGATATGCAAGAGTATTGCTAATTCCACCTAGCATTTTTCTCATTTGAATGAGATTTACAATGTCTGGGTAGTCTGTAAACATTAAAGGATAAGTTTCTTTCATATCAGCCATATTTTTGTACCTCCTTTGCTAAAATTCAAAATAAAAAAGACCTATTCATAAATAGGACTAATTAAATACTATAACAATATTTTTTCTTATATTTTTGTGTTGGTATTTTAATATTCATATTTATTGATTTAGGAACATCTGAGCCAACTTTTAACTTTCTATCTATAATTAGATTACCTTTGCTATTTCTATGATATGCACTTGAATTCCATTTTCTATATGTTAAATCACTAAGATCTGAACTATAAGATAACTCTTTACTTGCTTCAATATGTTGCTGTTTAACAAATTCATATAATTGTTTATCAGATTCACTTTGTCTTTTGTTTCTAATCCAGTCTCTTTTTGCAATTTTACGATTTTCTCTACTTATTTGAGCTCTATATTCTTTTTCCTGAATATATCTTGTATCGTTTTTGATTATCTTTGTTATATAAGATGGATTAACATTTAATTCTTTTGCAATATTAGTTGGTTTATCATGTTCATTATAATACTTATCTAGTATATAGTTCTTGTTATCTATATTAATCACAGCCTTTCAAACAATTTGGTAAAATTTCTGTCTACATATTTTTTATACAATTATAGCACTTGACATTTTATATTAATTGATGTAATATATTATTATATTTCAACTATTAATATTTGATATTATTATAAAGTAATAATTGTAATATGTCAATATATTACAATTAAATTCTTGAAAAATTTTAAGGAGAATAAAGTAATGGAATTTAATTTTAAAAGTAACAGTGCATATTCATATATGAGATATGGTGGCTATCAAGGAAGATATAAAGGAAAAGAATATTATATTGTGCCAAATCCAGAAGCTAGTATAAATATTAGAGATTTATATGACATGTTCAGTAAAATGGATTCAATATTGGTTGATTTACTTAATATAGGAAGAATATGTATGGATTCAGATGATGATCAAACTAAATTTACTTGTGCATATTTTTTTGTAGAGCAATATGGTTTATTGGGCTTTATGGTTGAAGCACCAATCAATACTGATTTTCTATTAAATGAAGAGGTAACATTAAAAGAAAGTAATTTTATTAATAAAAATTGTGTAATGCGAACGAAAGAATATTTTGATTTATTCTTTCCATTTGCCAAAGATACTGAAATGAATTATACAGTAACAAATGGTAAAGTAGAAATAGAAACAAATTCTGATTTACAAAGAATGTTAAATCATACATCACTTAGCAATCAATTAATTTATTCTAGTTTTTATTGTGAAAAAATAGATTGGATAATTGAATATGCAAAAAAAATGTATAAAATATTAAAAAAATATGTAGATTTATCAAATAATAGTGTAAATAATTATGATGAATATAAAGCAAGAGAAACTATAAGTGATTACTATTTTTCTGGAATACCATACAAAATTAATATGTATGGAAATACTCCAGAAATATCTTGGCAACCTAATTCTTTAAAACAAGCAATAGATATGGCTTTTGGTTTTATGCTTTGTAGTGAAAAGAATCCTTTAAGAATATGTAAGCATTGCGGTAAAGTCTTTTACGCTAAAAATCCTAAAGCTGAATATGATAGTAGTCAATGTAGAAATCAAGCAAATGTATATAAAAGTAGAAATAAAAATAAAGCCAATTAAAAATAATTGTTGAAATTGTAGAAAAAGCATTGTTTTTAAACTAAAATTAAAGTATAATAAATCCATCCTTTTCCAAAGGAAATCTTTGAGGAAGGAGGTGCAACTAGAGTGAGTTCAT
>CAKPJX010000036.1 GCA_934163035.1 uncultured Bacilli bacterium
GTGGGCGATATAGGACTCGAACCTATGACCCCCTGCTTGTAAGGCAGGTGCTCTAACCAACTGAGCTAATCGCCCAAACTCAGAACCAGTTGACAGTATTAAATATACCAAGTAATTTCTTCTTTGTCAATAAATTTTTTACTTTTTTGATATTTTTTGTTTAACTTTTTCTTCTATCCAGATATTTAACATCTTTTTTAAAGTGTTAAAGCCCATTGATGTTTCCCTTATTAATGGTTTTTTATTAGTTTTTTCGAAGTTATTGACATTTTTAATTCCCAACTTAACTTTATTGCAGTTTTGAGAATCTTCCAATACTTCAGCTCTTATCTCCTCTCCAACAAAGAAACAATCGTTGACGTCTTTAATAAAAAACGGAGAAATTTGTGATATATGAATTAATCCATTATGTTCTTCATCAACTTTTACGAAGGCACCATACTTTTCTATTCCCGTAACCGTACATAAAACAATATCACCTTTCTTGTATACTTTCATTTAGCTCTCCTTCTGTTCTCTATTATATCAAATTTATCTTCACTTAACAATAATTTCTTTACTTATATATTTTTTGCTAGTATAATTATCTTGGTGATTAATTTGAATACAAAGTCTAATGACAACATTAATACTAAAATTATTTCCGTTATTGATAAGATTAGGCCATTTTTGATTAGTGATGGTGGTAATTTAGAATTTGTTAAATATGAGGATAATGTTGTTTATGTTACACTTACTGGCGCCTGTGCCGATTGTCCTATGATTGACATGACATTAAAAGATGGCATTGAGGAACTGATTATGAATGAAATTCCTGAAGTTAAAGAAGTTAGAAATATAAGTCAATAGTTTGACTTATTTTTTTATCCAATTAATTTCCTGAATTTCAATTTTTTCTTTAATCTTTAATTGTATGTAATTTAAATATTCCTCATATTCACTTACTCTATTAATTATATTTAGAAGTTTTTCAGGTTTTTCTCTGGAGTTTACTATATCATCATATACATCAAAGTAAAAACTTGGGTATAGCATTCTGCTATATATTAAGTTCATGTTTTTATTTGAACTGATAAGCATTTCGATTATTTTGTCTATATTTTCATGTTTTTCCTCATTGTACCAAAATAAATACTTTAAAAACTCACCAATATCCCTTTCCTTATAGTCCACTATTATATTTAAAGGATTAAAATACCCATCATCATATATTCTTCTATGACAGATAGTAATATTTTTATTTATATTTTTGCAATTATATTCGTAATAACTTAGAGCTGTTTCAGCCAAACCTATAAAGTATTGTATGCTTTCATCAATAATGGGATACTTACCCTTTATATGATTTATTTGGTATTCATAATAATCTATCTTATTAGACCATAAAAATGACCAGTTTGTTCTATTTAAAAGTTTGATGGGTGTATTTATCTTTTTTTCTTCTAGTAATATATTAAAAATATTTTCTTTAACATTGGTAGTCTTCATTAAGATATAATCCACCCCATTATATGGTGTAAATATGCTTTGATCCTTATTTAATATAATTTTATAATACTTGTTTTCCAACTTTAATATATTAT
Source organism: uncultured Bacilli bacterium (assembly GCA_934163035.1). GTDB lineage: Bacteria > Bacillota_I > Bacilli_A > RF39 > UBA660 > CAG-877. Next base: position 1,584 of record CAKPJX010000036.1, read on the forward strand.
ATGCTTCTAATATTTCCCCCTTATTAATTACACTTTCAAATATATATATATCTTTTTTATATCTTATTAGTTTTTTGTTTTTATTCTTATAAACACTAATGTTATTAAAATTATAGTAGTACATTATTACATTTTTCACTTCTATCACCTAGTAAAATGGTACGACAGTGATGCTAGAAATATTACCTTTTTAATGATTATTATTTTACTAGAAATAGGTCTCTTACACTTGATAAAAAAGGAATGAAATAAATTTCATTCGCCAACCTCTTTGAGGTTGTTTTATTTTGCTGTATAATTTTATTATGATAATAGATACTTTTTATACTGAAAATGATTTAAGAATTAAATATCCCAAGAATAAACATTTTAACCTTAAAGATGTTTTTATAACTTACTGGGATGATTTTGTTAAATTTGCTGAATATAAAAACTTATATATTAGACCTGTTGTTTTTAGAGACGTTCAAAGAATGATGATTTGTAATTCTCCCAAACTTTGCTCTTCCGTTTTTAAATGTCCTAATTGTGGTAATTATAAGTTTTCTTATCACACTTGTAAATCTAGATTTTGTAACTCTTGTGGTGTTAAATACTCTAAACAACGCTCTTTATCTATTGAATCTAAGTTGATTTCTGCCACTCATTGACATCTAGTTTTTACTATTTCTGATATCCTTTGGCCCCTTTTTTTAGTAAAACGTTCTAGACTTAATCTTTTATTTAATGCTGTTTCTTCTACCCTTAATTCTTGGTATAAATCTCAATATAAATAACTTAATCTTAAACCCAGTTTTGTTCTTACTCTTCACACCTTTGGTAGAGACGATAAATGGAATGTTCATATTCATTGCCTTTTATCTGAATTT
>CAKPJX010000037.1 GCA_934163035.1 uncultured Bacilli bacterium
CAAGATTTGAAACAGGTGAAGGTATCGAAAAGAAAGAAGAAAACTTTGCTGAAGAAGTTATGAAACAATTAAAATAAGTTATTTAGAGAGAATTAGAAAATATCTAATTCTCTTTTTAAATTATTAAATGACATATTTTAAATAATATTAATTAGTAATTGCAAAATTATGTAAAGTGTGTTATAATAAAAACATATGCTATATAAACTTGTTCATACATATGGAGGTTTGGTATGATCAAAATGACAAATGATTTCAAAAAAGCCAATCTTATTACACATGGAGGAGTATTTCATGCTGATGATGTAATGGCAACAGTTATCTTAGAAAAGATATTTGGTTGCGTAACAGTATGTCGGGTTAGTGAAGTACCTAAGGACTTAGATGCTAATATTATTGTTTATGATATTGGTGGAGGAAAATGGGATCACCATCAAAAAGGAGGAAATGGTACAAGAAAAAATGGAGTTACATATGCGGCAGCAGGCCTTATTTGGAGAGACTTTGGAAATGATGTAATAAAAAAATTTTCTACAAATACCAATTTTTATGAGGTTTGGAATTCTGTTGATAAAATGCTTATTCAGGGTATTGATGCAACTGATAATGGTTTTGTTAATAATCCTAATTATCAAGAAGTATCTTCAATGTCTATTTGCCAATTAATTTCTAATTATAATCCTTTGTGGGATGAAGAAACAAATTATGATTATGCATTTGTAAGAGCTTGTAAAGTTGCAAGAGAAACACTTGAAAATGTTATTAAAAAAGCAATTTCTACATGTAAAGCCAAAAAGTACGTTAAAGAAGCAATTGATAGTTCTTCTAACCATATTATGATTTTAAAACAATTTGTACCTTGGCAAAGACATTTGTATCTTTCTACAAATCCTAAAGCAATGGAAATTTGGTTTGTTATTTATCCTTCTCTTAGAGGTGGGTATAATTGGCAAACTGTAACAACAGACTTAAAACAACATATTCCCATGAAACCAGTCCCACAAGAGTGGTGTGGTTTAAAGGGGGAAGAATTACAAAAAATTACAGGAGTAAATACTGCAATTTTTTGCCATGATGGTGGTTTTGTTGGTAGTGCCGAAACAATTCAAGATGCAATAAAGATGGCACAAAAAGCAATAGCCTCTTAAAGATGAACAGAGTAAAAAGATTTTAATAAATCTTTTTACTCTTTTTTGTTACATGGTCGAGGCGAGTTGCCTTTCACAAATACTATTTTCTTTGACATTTCAACCTTTTCAGGTAATAATTTTAAATTTGCGGAACATTTTTACAGAACATTTAAAATTAAATATGCTTAAAATTCTGCAAAATTCCAATAAATTATCTTTTGTATTATAAAATGCTTTATGCAACATTTACTTGTGGTAGTTCGACACCGAATATATTTTTATCAACAAGATATTGTATAGCATTATCAGTTTCAGATTCAATAAATGAGCCATCTACACAACATAGTATTTCATAGTAACAGAAATATCTTTATGTCCAAGAATTTGTTTTAATACAACTGGTGCAATTTTAGCTTCGGCACATCTTGTTGCAAAAGTACCACGAAGCATATGTGTATGAACATCAGTCTTTTTTACTAATTTTCCTTTTTTATTTTATATTCTAAAGTTTTTTCCATTATTTGCATACTAATATTATTTATTGTTAGAGTTCTTCTTATTTCTACTTTATTGTTAATGATTTTCTTTTATGTGATATATATTCACTTTTGGGCTTTATAACCATTTTGTACCCTGCCATAAAATTATCTTCTATTATTTTTTGATATTCAGCTTCGCCAAATCCCATACATAATAATTCATAGTTTTGCTTTATAGTTGATTCATAATATTTTGACAGACTTGATAGATAATTTACAACTTCATCTCTTGAAACTTTTGAAATAGCTTTATTTGCAAATGGTGCTTTAGCTATTTTCTTTAATGTATTCATTTTTCTTTTAAATGGAAGAATTGGAAGATTACTTATTCCATTATATATACAAAGTAAAGGAATGTTAAATAAATCTTGTTTGTACATTTTTGACTATATTGAAAGAAATAAAGATGAATATTATGATTGTTTAACAAGAGTTAGAACTCAAAATGATATGATTGGA
>CAKPJX010000038.1 GCA_934163035.1 uncultured Bacilli bacterium
GTTGCTATATCCCTGTCCGTTCCTCCTGTAGAATACAAATCTTCAGCCATAGATATGTTCAACTTTGCACTCGAATAGTTTTCGACTTTATTATAGTAATCTGCCATATCAAGATATATTTGTGCGAGCCAACCGGATGCCATGCCATTTTTGCTTAATTCTTTCCGGATGGAAAGTACCTTTTGAAATAATTCGTGAACTGTATCCAAATCCTCTCGTTTACCTCTTCGTAATAAAGTCTTCGCATAATTACGGAGTGATATTGTTGTAAACAGATTCTTTTCTCCGTAATAGTTCAATCTGATATGATAACTTCTCAAAAACAATTGAAGTGCTTCTGCAATATTGTTTTGCTTCTGTCTTATAGCTCCTAATTGATTTAAGGAACTGCAGAGCTCCACTGCATTATCTCCATAAGCCAATTGATCATAATATAGTGCTTTGTTGCAATAATCTGCGGCTTTTTCGTACGTGGCCTCTTCAAATAATTCAATTGCTCTTAAATAGTACATCTGAGCAATATGTTTATTGTCGATCAATGTTCCGTACTTATTAATTAACCGTTCTGACTCAATCAGTTTTTCTGATGCCTCATTATATCTTGCAAGGTTATGTAAAACCCATCCGTGATTCATAATAATTTTGGCATATAATTCCGGATTTTTCTGCGCCAGTGAAGCAAAGTCCTTCAATTGCATTATTTCATCATAACAAGACAATGCTTTCTGCGATTGATTTGTGTGTCTCAACACGTTTGCCTTCATCACCAAAGTTTCAATATACTGTATAGAAGCATCCGTTTATCTAAATATTTTTGATGAACTGTCATAAGCGTCAATGGATTCGTTCCATTTTCCCTGCCTGAATAGTACATATGCCATTCTCATAAGTATCTCACCAGAAATATTCTCTGTTTCGGCATTTGCTACCTTAAGTGCTTCTCTGCAATAATTTACAGCGTCATCCAAACGGACCATCAGATCTGTTATCTCAGCCAGGAATAAGTATGTTTGCAAAACCTGTTCTATTTTCTCACAATGCAAATAAATTTTCAGTGCCTGTTCTGCTTTAATCAATGCAACGTCATACTTAAATTGCCGGCGTTCTTCCGTAGCATCGCTCATGAAAAGATCTGCAAGAATTACATCGCTCATTATTACCTCGCATCTTTTATCATGGAGTTTTTCCAGCATCGGTAATAAATATTTTTTTTCATAGTCGTTCATCGAACAACTTCCCTGCTCATATGCCTGATAACACCCATCTGCAATTGCCCGCTCACCATCTTCTCTTTAAACCATATAATCATCCGCATCATCACTGAAAAGCCAGTCGCGTAACGATTTATGATATAAAGCAAATTCTTCCCTTCCAGATGTTAGATAAGGGCTTAGTATCTTCATCCCTTTATTAAACTGACGTTCTGACCAACCAGTTATTTTTCGAAATGTACTGTTTGGAATTGCACCTTCAGTCACTGCGAGAACAGCTAACGGAATATAATACTCATTTTCATATAAATCAAAATCAGTAAATGTTCTATCAAAATATTTTCGGTATATAAATCCGAGATCACCAGCTTTTCCACTTAGAACATCTGAAATAGAAACTTTCTTTTGCACAATTTCACTGCATATCATTTTTGCATACAAAAAATTACCAGCACATTTTTCCGCAATCTTGCCTATATCATATTCGGAGAACAAATCTGACAGCTCATGTGTAATATAGTGGAGGATATCTTTTTTATTATCTTGTGATTTCTCATCGATATGTAATAACTCAGCGTCTTTTAGTGGTTTTAATACGCTTACGTCTCTTCTGGATGTGATAAGAAATTTGATCCAACGTGGAAAATTGTTCGCTTCAGTCTGAAGAAGTTCGGCAAAAATATTTTTTCTTCTTCCACTATCTTTCGAATCTCCAATTACCTCATCAAGACCATCAATCAAAATAAGAATAACTGGACGGTTTCCATCAATGAGACTGCGCAATTGCTGTACAAACAATTGCCGGAAAATTCCTTCATTATTTTGTGGCATGTATGAT
>CAKPJX010000039.1 GCA_934163035.1 uncultured Bacilli bacterium
ATGAACTCACTCTAGTTGCACCTCCTTCCTCAAAGATTTCCTTTGGAAAAGGATGGATTTATTATACTTTAATTTTATTTTAAAAACAATGCTTTTTCTACAATTTCAACAATTACTTTTAATCAACTTTATTTTTATTTCTACTTTTATATACATTTGCTTGATTTCTACATTGGCTACTATCATATTCAGCTTTAGGATTTTTGGCATAAAATACTTTACCACAATGTTTGCATATTCAATTATCCAATCTATTTTTTCACAATAAAAACTAGAATAAATTAATTGATTGCTAAGTGATGTACGATTTAACATTCTTTGTAAATCAGAATTTGTTTCTATTTCTACTTTACCATTTGTTACTGTATAACTCATCTCATTATTAGTAGCAAATGGAAAGAATAAATTAAAAGTAAAAAAGTTGGCAGAGAATATAAAATTCCTAAAGTTAATGTTATCAAATATGTAATGACAGAACAGTAGGATTTTTTTGATTATCATAGTATAATAAACAAAATATCAATGATAAGTTAAATATAAACTGTTACAACAGAAAGGAGAAAAATAATAACAGGTAGCTTACAAAAAAAGAAAGATCTGAATTATGCAGTTTTAAATTTATATGATGATTATGGAAAAAGAAAACCTAAATGGATTCCAACAGGTTATACTATAAAAGGCAATAAGAAAAAGGCTGAGGAAAAATTAAAACAATTCAAAAATGAATATGAACAAAAGTCAAAAATAAAATTAAGAGATCCAAACATATATGATAAATATAAAAATATTTTATTTTGTGATTATATGTTAGAATGGCTAGAAAAGCAAAAAGGAAAAGTTGAACAAACAACATATATAGGTTATGAACAAGTAATTAAGGGTAGATTATATAAGTACTTTAAAGCTAAAAAAATAAAATTAGTTGATTTAAAGCCTAAACACATTCAAGACTTTTTTGATTTACTATTTGCTGAAGGTCTATCCGGAAATACAGTAAAACATTATAGAGCAAATATTAGTAAAGCTCTAAAAAGTGCTGTCATTACAGAAATAATAGATAGTAATCCTGCTACTAAATTAGAATCAATTAGAACTAAAGAATATACAGCTGATTATTATACACAAGATGAGTTATTAAATCTAATGGAAATTATAAAAAATACAACTATTGAATTACCAGTAATAATTGCGGGTGTATAAGGATTAAGGCGTGAAGAAGTCATAGGTATTAAATGGAATGCTATTGATTTTAAAGCTAAAACATTAACGATTAGACACACTGTAGGTCGTGGTAAAATTGATGGTGTTACACAATTCATTTTCAAAGATAGAGCAAAAAGTGATTCAGGTTATAGAACTTTACCTTTATTCGATTTTATAGCAAATTTACTAAATTATTATAAAGAAAAATATGATGAATATAAAAAGTTTTATGGCAATACTTATTGTAATGATTATAAAGACTATATTTGTTTAATGGAAAATGGAGAATTAATGAAACCTGGATATGTAACACAAACTTTTAGTAAAATACTAGAACAAAATAATTTAAGGCATATATGATTACACGATTTAAGACATAGTTGTGGTACTTTATTAATTCAAAATGGTGTACCAGTTAAAGATATACAAATATGGTTAGGTCATTCTAATTTTCAGAC